>JBPOJA010000024.1:0-22409 GCA_052034085.1 Bacillota bacterium
GGGGGACAGCCCTTTTGACACAAATGTGTCAAAAGGGCTGTCCCCCTGTCATATGTGTCCCCCTGTCATATGTCATACTACATGCAGGCTTTTATTGCCTCTTCATATATTGCCAATCCTACCTCAAGCTGCTCGTCTGTCATGCAAAGTGGGGCCAGAAATCTGATAACATTTCCATAAGTTCCTGCACTTTCCAGGAGCAAGCCCTTTTGTACAGCATAATCAACGATATCATTTACCAGTTTTGCATTGGGCGCTTTACTGGCCTTGTCAGTAACAAACTCTATGCCGGCCATGCAGCCCAGACCTCTCACATCGCCGATTACATCATACTTTTCCTTCCACTCGTTCCATCTGGCCATAACTTTATCTGCCATGGCCCTGGCTTTTGCCGGATAATCCTCTTTTTCCATTTCATCAATTACGGCCAAAGCTGCCGCTGCTGCCACTGCGTTGCCGCAGAAGGTTCCGCCTATTGTTCCCGGAGTTACACCATCCATAATCTCTCTGCTTGCCACTACGGCTCCTATGGGCATACCGCCGGCTATTGATTTTGCCAGAGTTACTATATCCGGAGCAGCTCCTGCTTCCTTCCAATACTCTGTGGCAAACATTCTTCCTGTTCTTGAAAATCCGGTTTGGACTTCGTCTGCAATGAAGAGGATCCCCTTTTCGTCGCAGATTTTTCTGACCGCTTTAACCCATTCAATAGGTGCGGGCACGAAACCGCCTTCACCCTGCACCGGTTCCACTACTATGGCAGCAACATATTCTGCGGGCGAAGCATCTGTAAAGATATCCTCGAGCCTCTTAACATAATATGCTATGGCTTCTTCCTCGCCCATACCGGCAGGTGCCCTGTACAGATAAGGGAATTCTGCTCTGTATACTCCATCGGGGAAGGGGCCCATACCGACTGCATATGCCTTTTTGGCTGTCATGGCCATGGTCATGGCCGTCCTGCCGTGGAAAGCTCCGGTAAACACGATGATATTCGGTCTTCCCGTATAGCTCTTTGCAATCTTGACTGCGTTTTCATCGGCTTCTGCGCCGTTGTTTACCAGCATGGTCTTTCTTTCATCGCCCTTAACCGGCACTATTTTGTTAAGTTTTTCGGCAAGATCCAGATATCCCTCATGGGTTGTAATGTTCATCATGGCATGGAAATATTTTTCGCTCTGGTTTTTAACGGCTTCTATGGCTTTCTCGTTGCTGTAGCCAACGTTCATTACACCTACACCGCCTACCCAATCAAGGATGTAGTTGCCGTCCACATCTTCTATCATGGCTCCCTCTCCCCTTTTGATTACCAGGGGGTAGATGCATCTGATTGCATTGGGCATGACTTCGGCACGCTTTGCGATGGCAGCCTGGGCCTTCGGTCCCGGCAGAGTTCCGTTTACTTTTGGCAGGGCATTTCTCAACATTTTTTAATCCTCCTATGATTTAATTAATACCTAATTCAGTTAATTTTCTATAAAGAGTCGCTCTGGACAGTCCAAGCTCTTCTGCGGCTTTTTCCTTTCCTCCGCAACCTCCATACTTCTTCAGCTTATTTGAAATAATTTTTCTTTCCAGTATTTTCAGCTGTTCAGCCAGGGTCAGGCTGTCGTTGATATAGCCGATTTCCGTATCCGTTTTAAGCAGCCTTGCCGGAACGGCATCCGTATCTATCTGCTGGCTGAATGCCATATTGACTCCGTACTCCACAGCATTTTCCAGTTCCCTTACATTTCCGGGCCAGTGATAATTTTTAAAAAGCTCCTCCACTTCAGGTGTAAAACCTTTTATTCTTTTGCCCATAAGCACGTTGTATTTGGACAGGAAATGATACATCAGGGTAATTATGTCTTCCTGTCTTTCCCGCAGCGGAGGAATGTTTAGAGGTATTACAGAAAGCCTGTAATACAGGTCCTCCCTGAATGTGCCTTCCTTGATCATCTCTTCAAGATTCCTGTTTGTGGCGGCTATAACCCTCACATCCACAAGGACGGTTTTATTGCCTCCCACTTTTTCGAATCTCATATTCTGCAGTACGTGTAATATTTTGACCTGCAGGTGAGGCGGCATGTCGCCTATTTCATCCAAAAAGATAGTCCCACCGTTGGCCTGTTCAAATTTGCCTATTTTGCCCTTGTCGCTGGCCCCGGTGAAGGCACCTTTCTCGTAGCCGAAAAGTTCGCTTTCCAGAAGGTTTTCAGGTATGGCTCCGCAGTTTACAGTCACAAAAGGTCCTTTGGCCCTGGCACTGGCATAATGAATTGATTTTGCGAACATTTCTTTTCCCGTGCCGCTTTCACCAGTTATTAAAACCGTTGAATTGCCCCTTGCCGTGAGTCTGGACTGGTCTATGGCTCTTTTGATGACTGCACTGTCGCCTATGATATCAGAAAAAGTGTATTTGTATGCACGGCTGTTGATATTATAAACCAGCCTCTGGGCCTCAACAATATCCCTGAATGATATAACCGCACCTGCAACCTCGCCATCCTTAACGATGGGCTTGGTGGTGACGATAAAATGCTGCTTGTCCTGTTCGCTGCTATAGATTTCTTCGTTTTCTGTATAACCCACCCCTGTTTTCAGGACTTCCAGAGCCGGTGACCTGAACATGAATTTACTGAGATGACTGCCCAGGATGTCCGTTTTTGCCTTGTCGAACAGGGTCTCAGCTATGCTGTTGCAATGTATAATGTAGCCCTTGTTATCTATCGCAATAATGCCTTCGTGCGTAGTTTCCAGAACAGTCTCCCTGGAATCCAAAGATTCCTGCTGTGCCACCTTTGCAGCCAGCAGATCAGCCATTTTTTCGGCGAAATCCATCATGCTTTCACGCTTGTCCAGAAGCAATGCTTTCTGAGTTTCGTCGATTGCCACCATGCCTATGACGCCTAAAACCCTGTTATTGAGCTTGATGGGGGTACAGATTTCTGCCAGTTCTCTCTGCTCCCCTTCGGGAATCATGCTGTCATAATACTGATAATTTAAAGCGTCCTCAATGCATTCTGTTACTCCGCTTCTCATAACCCTTGCATAAAGGTAATTTCCGTCAACCCGGCCCCCCTCTTCCTTCTGGCCTATTCGATTTTCATATATGGACGTCCCGCCGATAACAGTCAACTGATTGTCGACTATTTCCACTTCAACGCCAACGGCTATAGCTATGGCTTCGGCCACCTGTTGTACGCTGGGTGCTATATCTTTCAGCAGTGCCATAATCTCCCTCCTGCATTTTTCTTTACAACCTGATCATGTCTGATCCTGTTTTAATATATCATATCGGTCCTGACTTCTCAAAGTAGCCGCTGAACCCAGATTCAGGATTTCCTTTTCTATGGAAACAACCAGGTTATTAACTTCAGCAAGCTGTTCAGGAGTCATATCTCCCACTGCAAGATGAGTATTATACAGAATATTATCCAGGTTGTTGTGTATATCATGCATTTTCTTTTTTAGTTTCAGAATGGATTCTGTTCCCCCTATCCTTGTGGAAACAGCTTCCCTCGTTATTTCTCCTGCCTTGGTCAGACGGTATTGACTAACTTCGGTTATGGGTATGCACTTGTATCCGTATATATTCTTTATGGATGCAGCCAGGCTGTTCTTTGCCTCATTTTCTCCATGCACGAGAAAGATATCATAAGGAGGCCTCTGCAGACCGCCCACCCATTCCAGCAGACCTTCCCTGTCAGCATGGCCTGAAAGACCTTCCATATTGTAAATCTCTGCCTCGATGTGGATTCTTTCACCGAATATGCTCACATCTTTGTCGCCGTCCAGAATTGATCTTCCCAGGGTTCCAACACTCTGGTAACCCACAAATACCACACTGGAGAGGGGATTCCATAAATTATGCTTAAGGTGGTGTTTTATCCTTCCCACTTCAGCCATGCCGCTGGCCGATATGATAATTTTCGGTGTCGGGTCAAAGTTCAGGGCTATGGATTCCTCAGTTGTTCTTGTGAAATGAAGGTTTTCAAAATCAAGGGGATTGTCTCCGCTCAATAGGTATGCCCTGGTTTCCTCATCAAAAACCTGAGCATTCCTCCTGAAAATATCCGTTGCGTTTGTGGCCATGGGACTGTCAATATAAACCGGTATTTTTTCCAGATCCTTTCTGACATTGTCGTGTTCTTCGTAATACCTTTTGAATAAATAAATCAGTTCCTGAGTTCTGCCGACAGCAAAGGAAGGAATGATAACATTGCCTCCCCTTTTGGTGGTCTTGAGAATAATGTCAATGAATTTATCCATGTTAGCGCTTTCAAGCTCATGGACCCTGTCGCCATAAGTGGCTTCCAGGATGACAAAATCCGCCTTCTTAATAAGGGTGGGATCCCTGAGTATGGGTCTGTTCTTTCTGCCTAAATCACCTGTATACACAATTTTGTTTGACTCTCCGTTTTCTGTCACAAAAAGCTCTGTGATGGCCGAACCCAATAAATGGCCGGCATCATTGAAGACGATTTTGACATCCTCTGATGGTTCTATAAGCTGGTCATAAATAACAGGCTGCACATATCTGAGTGCAATCTCAGCATCCTTTGCAGTGTACAGGGGCTCTTCCAGAGGCCTGCCGGCTCTTTCATTTTTGCGGTTTTTCCATTCTGTTTCTTTTTCCTGAATGTGGCCGCTGTCTTTCAGCATAATATCCAGAAGATCTGCCGTGGCGTCCGTGCAATATATTTTGCCCCGGAATCCTTTTTTAACAAGTAAAGGAAGTCTCCCGCTGTGGTCTATGTGAGCATGGCTGAGAACTACGTAATCTATTTCTTTCGGGTCGAATCCGAAGGGTTCTCTGTTTAATTCATCCAGATAATCGCTGCCCTGATAAAGGCCGCAATCCAGAAGCAGTTTGCTCTTTTCCGTCGTCAGTACGTGACAGGATCCTGTGACAGAGGTGGATCCTCCAAAAAAGTCAATTATCATTAGATCATCTCTTTTCTGCCTTGATTATTAAAAACTGAGGCGCAGTCTGCAGACTCAGACCGGAGCGCCTCAGTTTTACACTTAGGGTTTCACAATTCCATCCTATGCATATTCATGCTTAATCTTGATTTCCACAGGTGTCCTGCCTTCCTTCCACTTGATCTCGCCCGGTGTGATGCAGTCTTTCACCGGACATACATTTAAGCAGAGGTGGCAGCCTACGCAGTCGTCATTGATGGTTGGTCTTCTCTTTTTGTCATCCCAGTCGATAGCCTGGTGGGCACCGTCATAACACGATACATAGCACCTTCCGCAACCTACGCACTTATTGAGGTCGATCTTGGGGATAACCTTGAAGTCGCGGTTCAGCTCCTCGGCGGGAACGATATTGGGCAGCGCCAGCCCTATCAGCTCGTCCAGGCTGTTGAAGCCTCTTTCGTCCATGAAGTGTGACATGCCATTGATCATGTCTTTTACAATCTCGTATCCGTACTGCATGATGGCGGTGGTAACCTGCACGTTTCTTGCACCTACCAGCATGTAGTCCAATGCATCGTTCCAGGTTTCGATTCCCGCAATACCGGAAAGATGGACACCGGCCAGCTCGGGGCAGGTTGCCAGATTGGCGATGAAGCGAAGTCCTATAGGTTTACAGGCTGCTCCGGAATAGCCCGAAATTGAGGAAACGCCGTTTACAACCGGCATAGCCGTCATATTCTCGTAATCCATGCTTGTAATGGATTTTACAGTATTGATGGCCGAAATACCCTTGGCTCCGCCCTTGATTGCCGCTATTGCCGCAGGCTCCATAACCGTAATATTTGGTGTCATCTTTGCAATGACCGGTATGCTTGTAACACTGGAAATCGCCCTTGAATATTTTTCAACCAGTTCAAGGTTGGTTCCAACGTCAGATCCCATCTCGTGACTGGTCATCTGCGGACAGGAGAAGTTACACTCTATCAGGTCTGCACCCGCCTGCTCCGACATTTTGCCCAGTTCTTTCCACTCTTCTTCCGTGCTGCCCATTACGCTGGAAACTACTATCTTGTCCGGATAGTCTTTCTTCAGCCTGTAAATGAACTCGAAGTTCTTCTCTGTGGGTTTGTCGGAAATCTGCTCCATGTTTTTAAATCCGATCCAGGGCATACCGGTTTTATCGTTCTGGTCAAACCTTGGAGAGCATTCATCGGCAACGAAAATGCCTATGGTTTTAAAGAACACGCCACCCCAGCCGGTTTCAAAGGCCTTGGCAACCATATCATAGTTTCCGCCAACCGGAGATGAAGAAAGGAAGAATGGATTTTCACATTTTTTTCCTAAATATTCTATGGATAAATCTTTCTTAACCGCCATTATTTCACACCTTCTTTCTTTGCAAGGTAGGCAATGATGCTGTCGGCCGCATCCTTTCCTTCTTTAACAGCCTGTACAACTGTGTCTCCGCCGTTTACTATATCGCCGGCTGCAAATACCTTTGCCAGATTTGTTTTGCCATTCTTTCCTGCCTTGATCATGCCTTTATCAGTTATCTTAAGGTTAGCAATCTTGCTCATGTCATCGGGCTTCTGGCCTATGGCAAATACGACAGTATCGCAGGTGCGGCAAAGCTCTGAGGAGCCATCCCTTCCTTTGAAACACATGCCTTCCACTTTTTTGCCTCCCAATACTTCGGCAGGTGCCATGTTGGTGGTTACACCAACACCTCTCTTCAGTGCATATTTCCATTCCATCATATTTGCAGGGGCTTCTTCGATGGTTCTTCTGTAGACTATATATACATTTTCAGCTCCCAGAAGTTTTGCGGTAACGGCGCAGTCAATCGCCACGTCTCCTCCGCCTATTACAACAACATTCTTGCCGGGATTGAATTTATTTTTCTTCGTTCTGGCTTCTTTCAGATAATCAAGAGCTGTCCAGACGCCTTCTTTATCAACTCCGGGGATGTCGGGCAAGTTGGTCTTCCAAAGGCCGGTTCCTACGAATATGGCGTCGTAACCTAGTTCGTTCAGATCCACGTCAACGCCGACTCTGGTGTTGAATACGAATTTCACACCTAAGTCTTTAACCGTCTTAATGTCATGATCTACAACGTCCTGGGGAAGTCTGCTGGGAACTATTCCGTAAGTTAGAACTCCGCCTGCTTTTGCTTCTTTTTCATAGATGGTAACCTGATAGCCTTCCTGAGCCAGCTTTGCTGCACAAGCCAGGGAAGCCGGTCCCGCTCCTACGCAGGCAACCTTGAAAGGTTTCTTTTTCTTTGGGGCCTCGAGAGTTTTCATTTTGAAAGCTCTCTCCTGTTCAATAGCGAATCTTTGAAGTCTACCGATCTGAATGGGCTTGTCTATGCCGCATCTGCTGCATTCCTCTTCGCAGAGTCTGTCATAGGGACACACCAGGGCACAGGAACCTCCAAGCACATTGTTCTTTCTGATAGTCTCTGCAGCACCCTTGATATTATTGAAACGAATAGACCTGATAAAGCTTCCCGGATCTGTTCCCGCGGGACAGCCTTTGCTGCAGGGGGCATCGACACACAGCAGACACCTCATGGCTTCTTCTCTTGCTGTTCTGAGATTGAAGCCATAATATGCCTCTTCGGTATACCTCTTTTTTTCTACCTTACTCAACGCATCTCACTCCTTCCTTTTCTTCTGATATACACGATTATCGCGTTCAGCAAATGACAATACCATCCCCATACCATGGCATGAAACTGCTGACATGGTAATGTGGAATGGAGCGGGCGAAGGGAATCGAACCCTCGCTTTAGCCTTGGGAAGGCCACGTTCTGCCATTGAACTACGCCCGCGGTTTATATATTTTCGCCACCTCTTCACCTCTCAGTATCCTCAGACTGCCCAGACTCAAAGATTCCATCTCATTCTCGCCCGGGTAGATATGAACAGGGGCAATAAAGGAAACGCTGTCCTTAATCATGGAGGTAAGCATTTCAGAATATGCAATTCCTCCGGTAAGGATGATTCCGTCAACATCACCCTTAAATACAGTGCTTAAACTTCCTATGGCTTTTGCAACGTTATATGCCATTGCCTCGTAAACCAGTTTTGCATGCTCGTCGCCGTCGGCTATCCTTCTTTCAACTTCCCTGCAGTCTGCGGTTCCAAGCAGGGCTTTGAGACCACCGTTGCCTCTTATTTTTTTACGCATTTCCAGCCTGTTATAGAGTCCGGAATAGCAGGTGTCTATTATGAACATAAGAGCCATACTGCCCGCTCTTTCCGGCGAGAAGGGGCCTTCATCATCGCTGATGCCGTCCACCATTCTGCCCTTCTTGTGAGCTGTAACCGTTATGCCGCCGCCCAGATGGGCCATTACCAGATTATAGTCCTCATATTTTCCACCGTGGTCTTTGGCATATTTTCTACCCATAGCCTTGGTGTTCAGCACATGGGAAATATTTTTCCTCTTATATTCTGGAAGACCTACTATTCTGGCTACATCGGTAAACTCATCCGAAGAAACTCCGTCGTAAATATAAGCGGGAATACCCAAAGGAGCCGCAATTTTATCTGCAATCAACGCTCCCAGATTTGAAGCATGCTCGCCTTCTTTTACGGCATATATCATTTCTTTAAGATTATCTTCCACCAAATATCCGCCGGCCTCTATGGGGGGGAATATGCCTCCTCTTCCAACCACCGCTGAGAGTTTTTTCTCGTCGACATTCATGTCCGCAAGGACCTTGGATATCGCCTTCTCCCTGAATTCAAGCTGGTCTGTAACCCGGGCAAAACTCTTTATTTCTTCAGTACTGTGTTCAATATTTACGCTGAACAGCTCTTTTTCATTCTCGTATAAAGCAATTTTTGTTGTCGTGGAACCGGGGTTAATTGAAAGTATAGTGTATTTTTTATCATCCATTTTCCTGTTCCCTCCAAATTTATTTGCCTGCCAGCACGGCAGCCATCAGTATGGAATTTCTCTTCCCTTCTGCGCTTTCGGATCTGGATGTCATCACTACCGGGTACGGAATCCCCAGGACTGTACCTGCCATTATAGCCCCGGCCGTATAAATCATGGTTTTGCTGACCATATTGCCGGCCTGTATATCCGGCATTATGAACAGGTCTGTTTCGCCTGCAATTTTACTTGTAATTCCTTTATGCTCGGCAGACTCTCTGCTTAAAGCCACGTCCATGGCCACTGGGCCCTCTATGATGGAACCGGGGAATTCTCCTTCAGCCCATTTCTGAGCTATGGTCTGAGCATCAACGGCTGCCGGGATTCTCGGATCCACTTTTTCGTTGGCTCCCATCATTGCCACTTTGGGCTCTTCCAAACCCAGTTTGTGCAGGGCTCCCAGGGCATTTTCAAGGATTTTGATTTTTCCTTCCAGATCAGGGGCCACATTCATGCCCGCATCTGTGATAAATAACAACCTGTCAAAACCCGGGACCTGCATTGCAGCCAGATGGCTCAAAAAGCCTTTTCTGCCGGCTTTTTTCTCCCCGTCGATTATAGATCTCAAAAAGATAGTACTGTTGACCAGGCCCTTCATCAGCATCTGGGCCCTGCCTTCCAGTATTAAATCCACCGCCTTGGCGGCAGCCTTGAGTTCATCGGTTTCATTTTCAATGGCGATGCTCGTTCCTAGATATACTTCCATTGAAGCTTCTTTCAGCAGAGCCTTTATTTTTTCCTCATCGCCCACCAATATTGCCTTTGCCAGGCCTTCTTCTATTACGTGTTTAATGGTTGCCATGACTTCGCTGTCTTCAGCCAGAGAAACACTTATTGTCGGTGGTTCCTGTCCCTCATTTATCCTCTTGAGCAAAATATCTTTGAAAGAATCAAATCCGGTAATCATCTGAAATCCTCCTTATCTTTAAAAGCTTTGAGCAGGCCGTTGGATTTCTTGATATCACCTATAAGAATCCCTCCGGCCAGCTTGCCATCCACATAATAAAACTTCTCATAAATCTGCTTTTCCGGGTCATAATTCTCCGTGGAATCGTAGTTTTTGTCCGGGTTGGCTCCCGGGTCCCCCACAGAAAACAACATAGTTCCCATGCCATTGAAAAAGGTTGACGGTATTATGGTTTCGTATTTCATGTCGCCGCCTGCCGCATTTATACCTGCGACTTTTCCCATTTCAACCGCCTGCCCCCAGAGGCCGTAGCTGATACTTTCAAAGGCGGCACAATCACCGCAGGCATATATATTTTCTATGCTGGTTTCCATTTTTTCGTTGACTTCTATGAATCTGCCTGTTTTTATGCCTGCTCTTGCGGCCAGGTCCACATTGGGTTTTATCCCTGCCGAAAAAATTACCATATCAGCAGCCAGCATGCTTCCGTCTCCCAGCTGTACGCCGGATATGCTTCCGTCAATACCGACTAAATGCTCACAGCCGCTTCCGGCATTAACCTCTATGCCGGCTTTTTCCGTAATTTCTCTTATTATTGAAGAGCCTTTTCTGTCCAGTTGCCTGTTCATCAAAAATGGAGAATCATGAACAACTGTTACCTGCTTTCCTGCCTTTTTTATTTCCCATGCAGCTTCAAGTCCCAGCAGGCCTCCCCCAATTACAACAACCTTTTCTGCATTTTCAAGATATGCCGCTATTCCATCGATATCTTTTTTTGTTCTGACAGAAAAAACGCCGCTCAGATCTGCCCCCGGAATCCGGGGTACGGCTGAAACGGCGCCTAAAGCTAAAATCAACTTATCATAAGACCTGATTTCGCCGTTTGCCAGCGAAAGCTCATTCTTGTCAATGTCAATATTTTCTGCCCTGGAATCAAGGGTCAGCTTAATGTTATTTTCTTCATACCATGCATGGGGTTTAATATTGAAATTGGGATTGGATATCTTGGCTAAAATTCCTTTTGTCAGCATAGGCCTGTTGTAGCCGGGGATATTTTCCTCTGATATGATTTCTATGTCCCCGTTCTGGTCCATCTTGCGCAATTCTGCAGCAGCAGTAGTTCCGGCGGCGCCATTGCCGACAATAACATATTTCATGCAGTCAATCCTCCGTATCTTAGGGCGACTATTATTTTGATTCTATTGGCAATCTCTATTTTAAGACAATATCCAAAATTTATCAAGAGATAATAACAAAGCGCCTGGGAAAAAAGGCGCTTTATTTTTCGCAAATATCCTATTTGTTTACCGTCTCATGGCGGCTTAGGCAGACTTATTCTGCATCGGTTTTCAGCACTGCATTGAGCAATACGGTTGCACCGGCAGTACATTGCTCAGGTGTGGTAAACTCCGCCTCTGTATGTGACAGACCATCTTTTGACACAACGAATATCATGGTCGTCGGAATCATGTAGCTTGCAAACTGGGCGTCGTGTCCGGCTCCGGAATTTATATGCTGATATTTCACACCTGCTTCTTTTGCGGCCTCTTCAACATAACCGACTAATGCTTTATTGAAATATACGGTATCCCTTTTCCAGGCTTCTCTGATTTCGCATTTGCAGCCTGCCCATTCTTTTTCGGGCAAAGATTTTACAATTTCAAGAACTTTTGCCCTGACTTCCGGGTCTTCATGCCTGCAGTCGAGCGAAAACTCCACAAAATCGGGGATTACTGTGTGAACGCAGGGTCTGCAGATGATTTCCCCTGTTGTGTAAACCAGTTCAGGTCTGCCCAGCTTGTCAATTTCTTCGTGGAGGTGGCAAAGGGCCTGTGCAGCGGCATAAAGAGCGTCTTTTCTCTTACTCATTGGAAAGGTTCCTGCATGAGCCGCCTGGCCGAAAAACGAAATTCTGTAATTGAACATGCCAAGAACACAATCCACAACCCCCACGTCATTGCCGGCATCTTCCAGAATCGGGCCCTGTTCGATGTGCAGTTCAAACATTGCTTTATATCCGTCCGGATTCAGTCTGAACTTTCTGTCGCCCTTATAGCCCGAAGCATCCAGCGCCGCGCCGAAGGTTTTTGTCGCATCAAGCACACTTTTTGAGGCCATCATATTGTCGTATTTGAAATTTTTGGCGATTTCCGGTGGCAAATAATCGTTGCAGACAATACCGGAAACCATCATCGCCGGCGGATAAAGAGACCCTTCTTCATTAGTCCAGATCATTGCCGTCAGAGGGTGCTTGTGAGGGATTTTCTCTGCTACAACCGTTTCCAAAACTTCCATGGCGCCCATGACTCCCAGTATTCCGTCGTAGTTTCCGCCATTTCTCACCGAGTCCACATGAGACCCCATTACGATTCTCTTAGCATTGGGGTCTGAACCCGGAATGGTGGCATACATGTTGGCAACATCGTCAACCTCAATGGTAGCACCAATGGCTTCCATCCTTCTTTTGAATTCTGCCCTTGCTAAAAGAGCTTCGGGAGACAAGGAATATCTGGTTATGCCGCCGTGACCGGCATCGCCGAATTTACTGAAAGTATTGATCTTGTCTTCCATTCGTTTTACATCGCAGGTATACATAATTCACTCTCCTTTGCTCTTTCGGATTTTCCGATAGAATTCCAGATATATTGGCCATTAATAATAATATCACGATTTTCATGCCCCGACCAGTATTCTGAAAAATTCATTAAAATATTTCATCCCGTAGTCTGAGCCTCAACTAAATTCAAGCCTGCATACCTTTCCCGCAGTTTTGGCTTTTCGATTTTGCCTGTTGGGTTTCGAGGAATTTCCGCAAAAATTATTTTTTTTGGTCTTTTGTAGCGGGGAAGCTCCCTGGAAAACTCAAATAAATCCTCTTCTGTAGCCCGCTCTCCCGGCTTAAGTTCAATAATTGCGGCAGCGATTTCTCCCAGCCTTTTATCAGGTATGCCAATAACTGCAGCATCCTTTATGGATTTGTGGCTTCTCAGGAAGTTCTCAATTTGAACGGGATAAAGGTTTTCTCCACCGCTTATTATTACATCCTTCTTCCTGTCCACCAGATGGATGAAGCCATCCTCGTCTTCCCTTGCCATATCGCCGGTATAAAGCCATCCGTCTTTCAATACTTCATCACTTGCCTCTTTATTGCCATAATAGCATTTCATGAGACCGGGGCCCGAAACCGCAAGCTCTCCTACCTGCCCTGCAGCAACAGGCTCACCGCCGGCCCCGATGATTTTAGTTTTCCAGCCAAAACCGGCTTTGCCTATAGCACCGGCCTTATGAAGGTTTTCTACACCCAGATGCACGCAGCCCGGTCCAATGGATTCTGATAACCCGTAGTTCGTGTCATATGCCTGGCCGGGGAAGTGCGCCTGCCAGCGATGGATAAGACTGGGGGGTACAGGTTGAGCTCCGATATGCATGAGTCTCCATTGTGACAGATTCAGCTCTTTGCTGTTTATTCTGCCATCATCCATGGCATCCAGAATGTCCTGAGCCCATGGCACCAGCAAGAATACAACTGTCGCTCCTTCATCTGAAACCGTTTTTAATATGGTTTCGGGATTGGTCCCGCGCAGTAAAACACCTTTCCCTCCCGATAACAGACTGCCGAACCAGTGCATCTTTGCTCCCGTATGGTATAAGGGCGGTATGCAGAGAAAAACATCTTCCCTGGTCTGCCCATGATGGGCCTGTTCAACAATACAAGCCGTCATAAGGCTTTTGTGGTCATGAAGTATGGCTTTGGGAAAACCTGTTGTGCCCGATGAAAAATATATGGCCGCATCCCAGTCTTCTTCAATTTTTATTGCGGGGACTTTGGATGAACAACAGGCGGTCAGGGCATAGTAGCTTTCCGAAAATGATGGTCTGCCCTGTCCCACAAACAACTTCATCTTCACCTGGGGGATTTCTTCTTTTATTTCTTCTATCCTTTCTCTGAATTCCGGACCGAACAGCAGTGCGTCGCAATCCGCCAGTTTCAGACAGTATTCGATTTCATCCGAAGAATATCTATAGTTTAAAGGCACGGCCACAGCGCCGGCTTTTAAAATCCCGAAATATATTGGAAGCCACTCCAGGCCGTTCATAAGCAGCATGGCGACTTTCTGACCTCTCTTCAGGCCCCTGTCGATCAGAAAGTTTGCCAGCCTGTTGGCCTTGTCGTCAAACTCCCGCCAGGTCATTTCACGGCGATATTTCTGTGTGGGATCAGTTTCCACAAGGTCATAATCCTCCCAGCTGACCTTGCAGTCTTTAATGTCGGGATTGATTTCGACAAGAGATACTTCATCGCCGAATTTCAGTGCGTTTTCCCTCAACAAATCAGTAATAACCATTTTTTTCTCCTCTTTCAAATGTTGTTTTCTTGTGTTCAGAGGGACATTTGTATTGTTTGAGAATAAAAAGTCCTCCGAACAAGTCTGTTCAGAGGACGGATAATCCGTGGTACCACCTCAGTTCGCAAACATCTCACGATGTCTGCCTTTAAGGGTGCAGTCACACCCCGACGCTTTAACGGGCGTACCCGGCACGGCCTACGCAGAGAAATCCTTCAACCGGCAGCTCCCGGAATGTATTCGATGCTGTGCATTGCTTTGCGCCTCTCACCTGCCGGCAACTCTCTGTAAGCCTGTCTACTGCATCTACTTCTTCCCGATCTTCGCTTTTAACTCCTAACATGATATCCGGCATATTATGGTCTGTCAACTATTTTTGTTATATATTTTTCACCTCTGTGTGGAGGGTGATCCCCAGCTCCTCAGCCCATTTCAGATAAGTGTCAATCTGTTCAAAAGTCAGCATGTCTGATGAGATCAGGCCTTTTTGTGTGTAAAGGTCTTTGACAAACATTTTTGTGAACAAAGCCCCGCCCTGGCCGGTCAGGTACATTTCTGAAGTAATTCCTGCCCTTTCAAAGGATTCCTTCAGTCCGGGTGCAAATACATGAGTTTCCACCATGACGTCTTTTCCATCCTTTTTTCCTGTGGCTTCTATTACCATGGCGCCGGAGTCTGATACCAAACCTTCGTCTAGTATCTCCTGTATTTCTTCTTTATATTTCGGTGCGGGCGGTATGTGTTTTAAAACAACCCTGAAGGGGACAACCTGCTGGCCGTCCACATCAACCGGCTTCATGGAAAGCAGTCCGGCCCTGTAGACCGGCTCTGAAAACTCCACTCCTGCCCCGCCGTATTTGAAGTAAATATTTTTTGCACCGAGGAAATACTCATCTGCATTCAGACCCATATGTACCGGCTCATCATGGGCATGTTCAACAAGTCTGACCTCCTTGCCCACATAGTCATAATTTCTGTAAATTGGCCTGCTGAAAGCCTGCGTTCTGATAATTTCGCCGTTTTCATAGGCATAGGCATCTTCGCTCATATCAGTCAGTGCCGTTATGGGTGACCACCAGAAAGGCAGGAATCTTTTGGCCTCCACACCTTCGTAGACAATGTTGTATATGGTATCACATGAATCCAGGTATCTCATGGCATCCCTTGTGGCAACGCAAATGAGGCCTGGTGCGGAACCTGTGCCAATAATGGCAGTCCTGTCAATTTCGGCAAAGCGCCTGCCATAATCTTTATACATAATTTTGATGCCTTCCACCCAGTCCTCCACTATTGCATCAGTGGCGGCAAAGTCCTGATAGTTTGCTTTGACTTCAAGGGCGGCTTCCAGCACATTCGGTCCGAAAGCCAAAGGCAGGGCGTTAACAATGAGATCAACTCCCCGGGCAATCTCTACTATGTTTTCCTTTTTGGAGGCATCAACGGTGGTGCCCCTGGCTTTTTTCAAATCTTTGACCAGCCCATCCACAGCCTTCGGATCATAGTCGGCACAGATAATTTCCGCAACTCCCGGCTCCTCGTCCATGCGGCGTGCCACAGTTGAACCCTGAGCTCCCACACCTAAAATCAAAATCTTTTTCATAAATTCCACCTCTTTATATTTTTATTTGATATATTAGATACAGCTTGTATGAGTATTTTAAGGGAAACAAGTTCATATTAAAACGGCAGGTTTGCCTTAACTTCATGCTTTATTTGTGACATTTTTTCAAGCTTGTTTCCCTCCCGACAAAATCTGATGCATTTTTTAACAAGAAACGGCATGTCAGATACGTGCTTTGATGAGGTAACAAATGCTTTTAGAAAACATCCATATGCCCGAAAATCTTCCTTTCACATTGAGCTTTTCCAATGTGGCAGAAGAAGGTTTCCACTATCATAAAGAGATGGAAATACTTTTGATGCTGAAAGGTACTGCCAGGTGCAAGGTTCACAATGTGCTTTACGAATTGAGACAGGGCGATGTCCTGATTATTGACACACAGGATATGCACAGAATCTACGACTCTTCAGATAATGTCCTGATGCTGGACATGTATGTCGATCTCGGATATTTTGAAAACCTTTACCCCGATATTGAATATATGATTTTTGCATGCGAAGATTACAGCAAGGCATCCTCTCTTATGCTGCAGGAGCAGCAGCGCAAACTGTCGATGCTGAAACACCATATTGCCAAAACTGCACTTTCTTATTTCAACGAAATAGAAAACCATGAACTGCAGCTGAAAAGCATAGATGATCTGATTTTCAACCTGGTCAATCAGTTTCAGGGCTTCTTCATCGAAGACTATAAATTCAAGGCTGACCAGAGCCATCCGGAGGATGTGGATCTGGCTCGCCTTTATAAAATAATTAAATATATTTATCTGAATTACGATAAGAAAATTACCCTTGACGATCTGTCGCAAATGCTTTATCTCAGTCCTTACTACATTTCCCACCTTATTAAAAACACTTCGGGACTCAGTTTTCAGAACTTCCTG
Organism: Bacillota bacterium; assembly: GCA_052034085.1. Classification (GTDB taxonomy): domain Bacteria; phylum Bacillota; class Clostridia; order Peptostreptococcales; family Anaerovoracaceae; genus UBA1426. The sequence continues at coordinate 16,611 of JBPOJA010000024.1, forward strand.
AATTACGTGCGGCTTGAATATGCGGAGAAAATGCTGGCCGAGAGCGGACTTAACCTGACTGAGATCAGTAGGGCATGCGGATTTTCATCGCTTTCCTATTTCAATAAGTGCTTCAGAACCTGGTATGATATGACCCCGTCCCAATACAGACAGCAGGTCCTGCCCAGTGAGAGAAGCTTCCACGGGGAAATTTCATTTGATGAAGGCATGGCCTTGCTGAAAGAATATCTTTTCAACATGGGGATTCGGGGGGAGGACAAGGTTAATCCCCAATTCTCACAGCATATTTTCATCCCCGTAAGGGTTGATTTCAGAAGCGGCAAAGCTTTTGACACAACCTTTCCTTTAAACATTACCATATCCACTCAGGAAGATGTGCTTATGCTGAGCAGACAAAAAGAGAAAATTAAAGCACTTAAACCTGAAGCATTGCTGCTGGATTGCGGAAATCTTTTTGCAGGAAAGAAGGATTATGATGTCACAGGCCTGCTCAACATGCTCTTCATCTCGGGACTAAGCTTTTATACCTATAATGAAGGGAGTTGTATTGACAAATCGGGAAGAAATATCCTTGCAGACAGCGGAATCTCTTCTGTCCACAGTCTGCCTGCCATGCAATCCAGGTCACTTCTGATAGGCGATAACGAGAAAAACGGTCCGCGTGAAAACTGTTCCACTTATAATGCTTACGATTCCATTACAAAATTGCCTAAAAAAACTATAGCGCTGTCCGGCCCGGGCAGAGCGCTTTTCACAGCGGAAGGCCTGCCTACACCTTACTACTATGTATATTCCATTTTCAGTGAGATAAAAGGCACTATTACAGAGCAAAGAGAACAATATATGATAGTAAAAGACGAGGATAATATTTGCATTCTCATTGCCCAGGGTGATTCAGCATCCGGACTGAAAGCACATGTCCGAATCAGCGGTTTGTCCAGCGACCTTGCGGTTTCAGAAAGAATATTTGAGCAGAAACACAGCTCACTTTCAATTATTGACTCCATGAGCAGGTCCTTTATCCTGTCTGCCACAGGTTTCTCATATGCGGAACAATTCTCTCAAGGCTCTCTTAATTTATACAGCCTTTCGGTTTCAGGCGATTTTGAAATCGATTATATTCTGGAGCCCAATTCGTTCGCTTACATAAATATCAGCCGATTATAAATTGCTATTGTTTAAGATTTCTTCCCTTTTGCAAAACAAATTTGTATCTTCCATTTGTAAAGCAAATCTGTATCTTCCATCATTATCTGAAAGTAGTATTATTAAATTAGTAGTAGTGCGAATATTTAACTAAAGCTATAAGGTTTTACTGCTTCTGGTCAGCAGTATTGAAAAATACCGAATAAATGTCGGTCATTATGAAGAAAGGAGTGAAACTGGTCATGAAACACAAGCTATGTCTTTTGCTAGTTCTTTTTATGCTTATTCCGACCACCGGCTACGGTATACAAATCATGCCTCTGCCGGATCTTGCGTAAGTAAAATCGGTCTGGACAGTGCCAATCACATTGCATTTACAGTGACCAATCAAAGCAAGAGCATTATGCCCAAAGGTTGGACGGCGATAGCAGAAGTTTATGCAAACCAGCAGAAGCTTGGCAATATCTCCTTAAACGAACCAACTTCAACGGCTAATGGCGGACTTGATGCTGCAGGTGGAAGTGCTTACTTCCTTACTGACCTGACTCTGTCGAAAGAGGCCAGCGTAACCATAATTGCAGATGCCACAAAAAGAGTGCCCGAAGCTGATGAGAATAACAACAGCCTGACGGTGTATCTCACCCCGAAGCCTGAACAGCCTCTGCCCGATCTGCCTGATCTGCCTGATCTTAAGGTTTCCGGTGTCACCACCGCAGCAGGAAATCGGTTGGCAATTATAATCCGGAATATTGGAAAGGGAAGCATCCCTGCTGGCGCTACTGCTGTAGCAGAGATTCATATCAACAAACAGAAGGTGGGCTCTATAGACCTTGGCAAGCCGACTGAATCTTTCTTTGGAGGTATTGTCGCAGCCGGTGGTTTCTCTTCCTACCTGACTGATTATGTAATGAAAGGAGCCGCAAAGGTTTATGTTCTCGCCGACAGCGGTTTTCAAATCGAGGAATCAGATGAGCAGAACAATGATTTCAGCGGGACAGTTACACTAAGAAAGCCATTTGAAAAAGATGTCGGAAGAGATGTGGAGGTAGCCTTAAGCTTCAACATTGGCAAACCTTCCTATAAAGTTAATGATAAACCCCTTTTGTTGGATACAGTCCCCGTCATACGGGAACGCCGGACCTTCATGCCGGTCAGATATGTTGCAGAAGCCGTGGGTTCTAAAGTATTATGGGATGACAAGAAAGCCAAGGTTACTGTAATCAAAGGATTAAAAACCATAGAGCTGTGGATTGGCGGCAACATTGCCCGAATCAATGGTAAAACAGTATATATTGACCCTGATAATCCCAATGTCATCCCGTTTATCCAAAACGGCAGAACCTACTTACCACTGCGCTTTGTATCTGAGGTTCTGAACGGAAAGGTTGAATGGGATCCGAAAACCTCGGGAATTCAGATTGATTTTTCCAAAGCTGCAATCGATGATGATGTCACTTGGCGCACAACAGATTCCCATGGCAATATTGCCATAGATGATGATGTCACCTGGATGAAAGACGGACGGGCCCTTTGGTATGTTAAGCTGGTAGATCCAGATCCGCCGCATTAAAAATATTATGTGTATTTGGGTTGCCATGAGAAAAATGCACATCCCTGCTTAATATCAAGCTATTGTAAAGTGGGATGTGCATTTTTTTACTTGACTCTACTATTAGGTTCTGCTCGTTATGTTTACATCTCCGGCAATATAGCATATACTGGCAGTGGACACACCACATTATATTTCCAAGAAGCTAATGCAATTAAATATGCAGTTAAATTTATGTACCCATTTTCAGACTGGAGGTATTATTATGAGTAAGAAAAGAGCCAGAGAGCACGGAATCATACTGCCGGGCACTCCCGGCAGGTACAATGCTATTACAGATGTTGAAGGAGTCGAAGTAGGATATTGCACCATCATAGAAGGTGAACCCGATGACTTCAAGGGTGCAGGTTCTCCTTTTGCAAGAACAGGGGTTACAGCCATCTTACCGAGAGGCCATCGGAGAAGCGCAGTCTTTGCCGGAAGATATGATTTAAACGGGAACGGCGAAATGACAGGAACACACTGGCTTGATGACTCAGGTTTTATGCACGGGCCTTTTATGATTACCAACACTAACAGCGTTGGAATTGTGAGGGATACCACAACCAAATGGATGATAGAGAACAATTACTACTATCCTCTGATCGTTGACGGACGGCCCATAGAAGGAGTGGGATATTTCTACCCAACCGTTGCAGAAACCTGGGATGGGATTATGAATGATACCAACGGCTTTCATGTGAAGCCGGAACATGCCCTGGAAGCCCTCAACAATGCCAAAAGCGGCCCCATTGCCGAAGGCAACGTGGGTGGCGGAACGGGAATGCAGTGTCATGAGTTTAAGGGAGGAACAGGAACAGCCTCAAGAGTCCTTCCGGAAGAGGCTGGAGGCTACACGGTAGGTGTGCTGATTCAGGCCAACCACGGTTTCCGTCCCTATTTTCAGATTCTGGGGATTCCCATGGGGGACAAAATCAAAGGCGCTGACCCTATCCTGAATACTTATGCACCGAAACCGGGAACCGGTTCCATTATTGTCGTTATTGCCACTGATGCCCCGGTCCTGCCCTGGCAGCTGACCAAGATGTGCCGTCGCGTGCCTATGGGGATTGCAGCTCTGGGAGGCTGCTATGAAACCGGTTCAGGCGATATCTTCCTGGCATTCTCAACTGCCAATGAAAACGCCTATACTACGTCAGTGACCGATATAAAATTACTGGGCGACGATATGATGGATCCCATATACAAGGCAGTAGCAGAAGCAACGGAAGAAGCCATCCTGAATGTGCTTTTTGCGGCCGAAACCATGGAAGGCAGGGATCATAACGTGTACTACGCCATGCCCGAAGACCAGGTTATCGAAATCCTGAAAAAATACGACAAAATTCGCTGACCTGCCATTTTCGAAATTGGTGCAGAGCCCATTGAAAACAAGAGTATGAATAAAAATGAGCTGTCTACAGCTCATTTTTATTTTGGTGAAGGTGGTGAGAGTCGAACTCACGTCCGAAAGCACTTCCGCAGGAATTTCTCCGAGCGCATCCGGTTATTTATTGTTTCGCGTCCGCAAACGCCCACCGGCGGGCTTTCGCATCTGCTATCCCGTTGCTCCCCTGTGCTACCGGGAACTCACACAGAGTTTTCCTGCATATTTGACGTCAGATCTGCCGGCCTGCAGGTGAACCGGAGCTGACGCGCTAAGGCTTAAGCAGCCAGTGCGAAGTTTGTTTTATTGTTTGCGTTTATATTTAACGTGCCCTTTTTAACGTAGACTGAGCAAACTACGGCTCGCTTATCCTGATTCCGCACCCCCGTCGAAACCAATTTCACCCCCATAAACTGGTGCTTACATCTTTTAAATGTATTTGCGCACATGTATTATACCACTTGTTCAACAAAAATACACATTACAATTTAATTTCTAGATCAAAGTGCTGTGCCCGGCCGGCATTCCTGCTTGCCTGAAGAGAAATCTTGCAATAAGATGTAGACACTATGGGAAATAACAGAGACAAAGGCAATATAAGAAGTGTGGTTAAAACTGCAGGGGCCTTTTTTGCCTGGATAATAGGTTCGGGCTTTGCAACAGGGCAGGAAGCCTTGCGCTTCTTTTCAAGTTACGGTCTTCGCAGCTACGGGGCGGTTTTAATCGCTTTGTTTGGATTTGTTGCATTAGGATACCTTTTAATGGCAGCAGGCTTTGATAATAAAAACCAGGGTCGTTTCAACCACTTTAACTATTATTGCGGCAGAAAGGCGGGAAATATTTACACCGGGCTTGCCACAGCTACTCTCATGTTGCTGATACCTGTTTTAATAGCCGGTGGCGGAGCAACCTTACACGAATATCATGGTGTCAATCTTGTCATAGGCTCAGCCATTATGGCAGCTGCGGTATTGTCAGCTTATCTGATAGGATTTGACAAGATGGTAAGGATTATTTCATCTTTAGGGCCGGTAATCATTGCTTTTTCACTGCTGGTTGGTTCAATTACCCTCTTCAAAGATATGGGCAATTGGGACGAAATAAGAGATTTTGAGAGTTTTTTAACGCCATATCAGGCTTCTCCCCACTGGATACTTAGCGGCCTGCTTTATCTGGGACTTAACTTTTTCACAGGAAGCATATATTTCACTCAATTGGGTAGTGCCGCAGCTTCGAAAAAAGAAATAAAATATGGGGCTTTGTTAGGTGGCGTGATTATTGTCCTGTCAATTGCAGTTGTCAACACCGCCATCCTCCTGAATGCAAATGCAATCGTTGGCCTGGATGTGCCGGTTTTATATTTTGCAAGCAAAATATCTTATATACTGGGTTCTGTATTTGCCATCATGTTGGTATTGGGAATATTTTCATCCTGCTCAATCATGTTGTGGTCTGTCTGCAGCAGATTTACTTTCAAGGATAAGATGCACAATAATCTTCTGGCAATAATAATTACAATCGCCGCCTATCTGGTGAGTCTCCTGTCTTTTGGCACTCTTATCGGGACAATATATCCAATGATAGGATATGTGGGGCTGACCTTCATTTTTGCTGTTTTGTATAAAAAGGTGACAGGGGGACAGGCCTTTTGTCACATTAAAAAAATATGACAAAAGGC
>JBPOJA010000023.1:0-10561 GCA_052034085.1 Bacillota bacterium
TTTACAACACTACACGGAAGCAGAAATCACTTGGCTATCTCAGCCCTCACGAATTTGTTAAAAGCCTAGAAGCAAATGCTCTGGCTAGTGTAGCTTAACTTTTTGTCCGATAAAGTGTTGACCTCCCCACACAAGCATAGGCGACATGGAAATAGACATGCCCAGGGACCGTTTAGGGGAATTTGAGCCTCAATTGGCACCTAAACATCAAAACACCCTTACTCAAGATATTGAAGCAAAGATAATCTCCATGTATGCCAAGGGCATGACCACAGGAGACATTGAAAGCCACATCAAAGATTTATACGGCATAGAGATGTCTGACAGCACCATAAGCCGTGTAACTGACAAGATCCTTCCGATAGCAAAGGAATGGCAAAGCCGGCCTTTGGAAGAAGTTTATGCTGTAGTGTTCATGGATGCAATTCACTACCATGTCAGGTCAGAAGGTCAGATAATTAAAAAGGCTGTGTATATAGCCATTGGCGTACAAATGGACGGCATCCGTGATGTACTTGGCCTTTGGATAGGCGAAAATGAAAGTGCCAAGTTTTGGCTTAGCGTAATGAACAGCCTTAAGAATAGAGGGGTCCGGGACATACTCATAGCAAGCGTGGATGGTCTTACCGGATTTCCTGATGCCATAGCAGCAGTCTTCCCAAAGACGGAAATACAAAGGTGTATCATCCATCAAATCAGGAATAGCACAAGATTTGTTTCCTACAAAGACCTTAAGCCCTTAATGGCAGACCTGAAAATGGTATATATAGCGGTTGACGAAGAAACAGCACTTTTCGAGCTGGAATCCTTTGCTGAAAAATGGGACAAAAAATACCCCAAGATTTCTGAATCCTGGCGGAATAGCTGGCCCCAGCTTTCCACATATTTTAAGTATCTCCAGGAAGTCAGGACGCTGATTTATACCACCAATGCCATCGAAGGCTTCAACCGCCAGCTCAGAAAAGTCACCAAGAGCAAAACCGTCTTTCCCAGTGATGACAGCCTGTTTAAAATGCTTTATTTGGCCACCATGGATATTACGAAGAAATGGTCCGGAAGAAGGCGGGAATGGGGCCAAATATATTCTCAGCTCATGGTTTATTTTGGAGACCGGGTATCTTAAAAACTTCAGGAAAAGAATAAAGGCTGGCTGGGCAAACCCGTTTTTACAGGCTTATCTTGACGTGCCTTTGCAACTTTGTATAATACAGGTAAGGGTAAGGACCTTGGTTTTTGCCCTTACCCATCCGTTAAAACTTAGAAATCTTACATCATTTTTTCGAGTTTACACAAAGTTTGGGATAGTCCCTAGGGAGATGTTATTTGGCCATCCTCAACCGTTACAGTAACATTTCGCGCCTTATACTCGAAATTAATTGCTCCATTGTCATCAACAAAATCAGCACTGCCATGTTTTGTTGGAGCGGCCTCTAAAGTACCTGTTAACTTCTCTAAATCACTTTTATTAATTGAGGTGATCTTTTCTGCCTTTTCAGAGTACATGGTTGCTAAAGCTGTGATAATAGTCCTTGCTTCTGCAACAGTTGCTTTCGTATTTGCCTTTTCAGAAAACCCAGCCAGCCTCGGTATCGCTATTGCGGCTAGGATACCGATAATTACAATAACTACGATTAGCTCAATCAATGTGAAGCCTTTTTTGTTCCTTTTCTTTGTGAAAATCTTCATGTTATCATTCCTTTCTTTTAAGTCAAAATATTTTATAAATCCGCAAATCAGACATTTCTGCCTGGATTTAATCCATTATAACATATGGTTTTAGAAAAGAAAAGAATAATTTTATATATTTATTAAATAAAACCTTATTTATTTCATAAAACCTGTTATAATGTAGGATAAGTATAGAATTTTCGGAGGTTCTCACTATATGAATATACTCATAGCTTTGTCTGTCATTCCTCTGCTGGCAGAAATAATAACATTCGCTGTGCTGCTCCGCACCGGGACTACCGAACCTGCCGGCGGATTAACGCATACATTCAGCACCATCGTTGAGGGCATTAAAAATCTGAACAAAAAAGAAAAAGAGAATATCGGGATTCTCGACGATATTGTGCCTGGAGATGCAGCTCCTTCCTTTAAAACAGCCTGGGGCAAAATGAAATATGAAATAGAGAACCATTATCAGGGGGATTTCATACCGGAAGCTTCTGCTTTTTTCAGGCTCGATGAGTTGACCGGGCAAAAGCTTGCGCCGGGGACAGGGTTTCTTTCTTTTGGATTGATGCTGATTTTTTCCACGTTAAGTATTTTATTTCCCTTTATTTATGGGATTTATTTCGGCTTACAGTATTCGATAGAAATAGCCGCCGGCACAGTTGTTGTCGCCGGCCTGATCTGGCTCATGTATGTGCTTTCCGACCTGGCTTCAGACAGGAAACTTGAAAAATCATACAGATCTTTTCTGGAAAGCTTCGACAGGGTTCTGCCCGTCACCGGCAGAGACGCCGCATTCACATTCGAAAATTCACGGAAAGAAAGAGAATCTCTTAATCAGGCTGTGAGCAGTATCGAAAGAGCATTTGAGCGCTTCTCAAAGGAAGATATAATTCCCGTCCTGTATGATTCCGTAAAAACAATAAGCATATTTCAGCAGCAGGGAGTGGAAGGCATGGCGAAAAGCTTCCTGGAAGGGCTTGAAGCTTCCATTGGCAGACTGAATGCCGGACTTTCAGATATGCAGAACAAACTGAATAATAACATCGCTGAAATGGAAAACCTCATGCGGGATCACAAAAATCTTTTGACTGAGTCCGCAAACGACCTTATTAATGCCAGACAATCTCAGGAGAGCGCATTGATTTCAACCGAAAAAACCATGATTGGACTTTCCGAAAGCAATTCAAAGCTGAACGACAGAATAAATGACTTAAACAACACCGTGGCGGCTCTTGCAAAAGAAAACGATGCATTTGCGGGTACGGCAAAAGAGCTTATGCTTTCAGCCGGTAATACGGGGCGCATTATTTCAGATGCGGCATCCAGTACTGTGGGTTCATTTGAAAAGTCGTCGGAAGAAGTCATAGCCTCTATAGAAAGAGTAAGAAAAGAAGCCCACGAAGACATGCTGTCGGTATCCAGAAGTCTGGAAGAAAGCCAGGAAAGACTGGTGGCTGCTGTGGACGAGACTGTGCAGCTGTTCGCAGGCTTTGGTGATAAGCTGAAAGAGGCCATGGCTACAGCAGGCGGTGAAATATCCCAGGGCATCAGGGACGCTACCGGCGACAATGCCGAGGCGATTGAGAAACTTACCGAGCAGGCCGGCCGCCTGAGGGATGATTATGAAAGCTATTTCTCAAGAATAGATGAATACTCCAAAACTACTTATGAAGAGCTGGATTATCACATACACAGCATTATAGCCAGAATCAGCGAAGACATAGAGGAAATGCTGAAGAGAAACTCAGAAGAAAACCGTGCCGTTCTGGATGATTACAGGCAGGGGACCACCAATATTTTAGCATCCTTCAATGAGCAGGCGGAGAGCATGAACCTTTATGCCAAAGAGATGAACATGGATATCACCGAGCTTGCAGAAAACCTGAAGTCATCGGTCGCCGAGTTCAACGCCGGCCTAAATGAAAGTGTAAGCAGCACGCTGAAGGGATTTGATTCGGGACTGGCGGAGCTCACCGCAAGAATGGCAAACACGGTTGAGAGCATAATCGATGCGGTGGAGGCTCTCCCCGATGCCATCAGAAGAGGATAGTTATGGATGCTTTTGCTCTGGCGCTTGATAATATAAGGGAGGATTTCTTTACTTTCGAAGAATTTCCATTTGTTGCGGAAAACAAATTCCCGCAGTTTTCGTTTGAAAGAATCAATCCTTTTTCCCTGAAAGCAAAAGAGATAGAAGCATTGATCCTGGAAATACCCAGGCTCAATGATATGCAGAGATTGAACGAGGTCACTAATACACTTTGTCAGAGAAGGTCGAAAAGAGTCATGCGTCTTTTCACTTCTCTTTTTCAATACAATCATGAAAACGACGGAATGAGATATGCCGCAAGAAAGATACAGGAAATCTGCAACCACAGCAACGGAGACCATCAGAACCTGATTGCCCGTTTCGGTGGCGAAGAAGATATAATAAGCGCACTGGTAGAGGCAGCGGCGGAAAAAAACGAGCTGGAATCATTTTTTAAGCAGTATTGGATAATGGGCACCAGCCCTCTGGCCACGGCCGTTTCCCTGGAATATTTTGCCCGGGCGCAAAAAATCGGTCTTCTTAAGAATATGGATATTCTGGCGGGGCTTATCGAAAGGGAGGATAATGGACGGATAAAAAGGGTTTTAGACCACTATCTGAATACGCTAAATCTGGTAGAATACAGCGACATAGTCAATCTGACGGTTCTGGCAAAACTGGGTGAACCGTATATTTCTGAGCATTGGGCAGACTACTCTGCGGAAACCCGGGAGAAGTTTGCTAAATGGAGCTTTTTATACAGACTGAGGGAGCATTCGAGAGATCAGGAATACAAATTCAATATACTTGCCAGATACCTTGATCATATAAAAACCAATTATTTCATGGAATCGGAAAAGGTTTTGATAATTGATTTCGGTCCGGTGATTGTGGCGGATGTCAGAGATGGTGACGGTTTTCTTTACGAAAGGTCATACTTTGAAAAAGAAATCAGGGCAATGAGTGCGGGAGATGAGGATGAAGGCATAACGCCCATATTTTTAAGGCCTTTTGTTGAAATAATGACTGCAAGAAAATTTATGCTTTCAACTGATGATGCACCTTGTATAAGGCTGAATTTCGAAGGGATTAACAGATATTACATAGAAGAGCTTTTTGACATTAAACTGGAACTGGAACCGGATATGCGGGAAATGCGCCGTAGAGGATGAGCGACATATAAATAGTCCACAGGCTTTCTCCAAACAGAAAAGCGGTGGCTATGCCCAGAGAAAGGAAAGGACCGAAAGGAATCTGGGTTTTGCGCCCGGCCTTGCCCCTGATAAGCAAGGGCACAGTGTAAAAGGCACCGTAAACGGCTCCGATAAACAGGGCCATCAGTATCAGTTTGGGACCGCCGTAAATGCCTGCCACAGCCATCAGCTTGAGGTCTCCTCCGCCAAGGGAGTCGGAGATCAGCAGACTTAAAAGCAGCAGGGGTACAGAAGCGGCGAAGAAACCCGAAACCGGCATATACCAGGGCATTTGTCCCTGCATAACATAGATGATCCCGCGGACAATTGATATAACAGCTATAAAAATCACCAGGCCGTCAGGTATAATCATATGGTCAAGGTCTATAAGGGAAATGACCAGCAATGCAGAAAAAAGTGCCATGGCAAAGATGCTTTCCGCTGATAGGCCGTATCTGAGAAAGGCTATGGCGAACAGGACGGAAGTCAGGAATTCAATCAAAGGGTAGCGCAGGGAAATAGGCTCGCCGCAGTTGCTGCATCTGCCTTTGAGGAAAATGTAACTGACCAGGGGGATGTTTTGGTACCACCTGATTAGCGAACCGCACTTTGGACAGTAGGAACGACCCTTTACTATGGTCTTTCCCAAGGGTATGCGGTAGATGCAGACATTTAAAAAGCTTCCTACGAGCAGGCCGACTACAATGACAAATGGAAGCAGGGGCAACAGTGTTTGCATAACAATCCTCCGCCATCAGTTTATCATAAATTAAATAAAATATATATTATAATATAACGGGGAGTACAGCATGGTTATTAAAAACAAAAAATTAGGCGAAATACTGATTGATATCGGGGCAATAAATGAGGAGCAGCTGGAAGAAGCTCTGAAAACCTCAAAAATGACGGGTGATTTGCTGGGAGAGACTTTGCTTGAGCTCGGCTTTCTTGATGAAAAAACTCTCTTCAAAGGGCTGGAATATATTTACCACATACCTTATGTGGATCTGCCGGCGACGGCCATAGATAAGGCAACCATCAGCACGGTTACCGAAGCCATGGCGAAAAAGCATGTCCTGATTCCAATCAGCAGGGATGAAAAAGTTCTGTCAATAGTCATGGACGACCCCCTTAACTTCTATGCCATAGATGATGTCAAAAACAGCAGCGGACTTGAAGTCAACGTGGTGGGTATTTCAACAAAAAAATCAATAATGGCGGCGATTGACAGGTATTTCGGCGGAGAGCTTGCAGAAAAAGCATTCGAAGACCTGAGAAAGGAATACAGCAGCTTCAATCTTGAGGAACTGTCCGACATATCCAAAAGCGAAGTTGCAAATGCCCCGGTAGTCCGTCTGATCAATTCGATCTTGCAGCGGGCTGTGAAATCAAATGCCAGCGACATACATATCGAACCCATGGAAGACAAGCTCAAAATCCGATACCGGATAGACGGACAACTACAGGAGGTAATGACCTCAGCTATGTCAGTGCATCCGGCCATTATCACCAGAATAAAGATAATGGGCCAGATGGATATAGCTGAAAAAAGAATACCCCAGGATGGCAGGGTTGACACGGAAGTAGACGGCAAACCGATTGACCTTCGTATTTCTATACTGCCGACAGTGCATGGAGAAAAGGTGGTAATTCGTATTTTGGGAGGCTCTGCAGGAGCGCTGAAAAGAAGTGAGCTGGGCTTGTCTGAAACCAATAATATTCTTTATGACAAGATTGCAAGCAGTCCAAATGGCATTATTTTGATTTCGGGGCCCACAGGGTCGGGAAAGACCACTACGCTTTATTCCCTGCTGAGCGAGATCAATCAGCCCAATGTGAATATTATTACCGTTGAAGATCCTGTTGAGTACAGGCTTGATGGCATAAATCAGGTACAAGTTAACGCCAAGGCCGGATTGACGTTCGCCAGCGGACTGCGTTCAATTCTGCGGCAGGACCCAGACATCATCATGGTAGGTGAGATAAGAGATACCGAAACGGCTGAAATCGCTATCAGAGCGTCTATAACAGGTCACCTTGTGCTGAGCACGATTCACACCAATGATGCCCCGTCCTCCGTTACCAGACTGGTGGATATGGGAATAGAACCATTTCTTGTGGCATCGTCATTGGTGGGTGTAATAGCACAGCGTCTTGTCAGAAATATTTGCCCGCGCTGCAAAACGCCTTACAGGCCCAGCCACAGCGAAATGCTGCTTCTTGGCATGAAGGAACCGGACAATCTTTACAGGGGCGAAGGCTGTGCATTTTGCAATTACTCAGGTTATAAAGGAAGAAGCGGAATACATGAAATATTAATAATGACCAAGGAAATCAGGGAATTGGTCAACAGAAGAGCAACTCTGGACCAGCTGTCGCAGATGGCTAAGCGTCAGGGTACAGAGACTCTGAGAGAGAGTTGTACAAGACTGGTGCTGGAGGGTACAACCACTGTGGAAGAAATGCTGAAAGTAACTTATAGTATTGAGTAGAAAAGGGATTGTGTAAAGAAAGGATGGTGGGCTTATGAAATGGGATTTATCAGAAATTCTGGTAGATGCCAACCAGAAAGACGCTTCTGACATTCATTTTACTGTAGGGAGGCCGCCAATATTGAGAGTCAGAGGCGAACTGATCAACTTTGGAACAGAGCATCTGACGCCCGGGGATGTTCAGGAAATCAGCGATTTTATGATGTCTGAGGCTCAGAAGGAAATTTTTGAAAAAGTCGGTGAAGTTGACTTTTCATGGTCTGAACCCCAGCTGAACAGGTACAGGGTTAATGTGTACAGACAAAGAGGCAGCTGTACTATAGCCATGCGCAGGATATCCAATGTAATTCCGAAATTTGAGGACATAGGGCTTCCCGATACGTTTAAGGATCTTTCCATGAAACCCCGGGGGCTGGTTCTTGTGACAGGGCCTACCGGTGCGGGGAAAACGACAACCCTGGCTTCCATGATTGGGCATATCAATGAGAACAAAAGGTGCCATGTGCTGACGATTGAGGAGCCCATAGAATATCTGCATTCGCATAATCTCAGCATTGTTAACCAGCGAGAGGTGGGCAGCGATACTTCGAGCTTTGCAGCTGCGCTTCGCTCTGCACTGCGTGAAGATCCTGATGTAATTCTGGTGGGAGAAATGAGAGACTTTGAAACCATTTCGACTGCTATTACCGCAGCGGAAACAGGGCATTTTGTCATGTCAACTTTGCATACTACCACGGCGGCGCAAACTGTAGACAGGATAATTGATACATATCCGCCCTATCAGCAGGACCAGATTCGCAATCAGCTGTCCAGCGTCCTGGAGGGTATCATCTGCCAGCAGCTTATCAGGACAGCAGACAAAAGCAAACTGGTGCCGGCTTTTGAAATACTCCTTATGAATGATGCCGTACGCAATCTGATACGGGAAAACAAGGTGGCCCAGATTGAAACCGTCCTTCAGACAAATATTAACTTCGGAATGGCCCCCATGGATTATTCTTTGGCAAGACTGGTAAAGCGTAGAATTATTACTTTGGAGGACGGACTTCGCAGATGCGTTGATCCTGAGGTATTCAATCGCTATATGGGACATTAGGAATAATTTGCAATCGAGAATACCTGAATCATAATATTTAATATCAGGACCCATATATTTAAACGGGCCCTGATATTTTTGTAAAATGAAACCAAATATGAAACCTTTTTGCGATATAATTCACTCAGGATTGAAATATTTGAAAATTCACGCAATACTACCATTTAGGAAAAAGAAGGAGGGAGTGTAATGTTGGCAGTCAGAAGTAAAAAAATTTCCAGGCCGTTGGTTTTCATTACTGCAATTTTGTTGATACTATTATATGCTTTTACGGCGGTGCCGTCATACGGCCAAATGTTACAAGAGTATCCGGGGTCAATTATCGTAACTAAGACAGTTCTGGATAGTTTTGAGAGCCCGGTTGAGAATGATGAAACAGAGTTTGAGTTTGAAATCTTTGATGATGAAGGTCTTGTAACGGATTTCACTTTGAAAGATGGTGAGTCGAAAACTATTATTGATTTGCCTTTGGGCCAATACACCATTTGCGAATACATGGATGGTTCCCGCTATTATACGGACTCGAGTTGCAAATCTGTCGTACTGGATGAAGAAGAACCAAGTGCAACTGTTGAATTTTTGAATTTTTTGAGAGATGAACCTGATCAGTACCGTTGGACAATTACAAAGACAGTCAAACCCGAAGGTTCAGTGTGCAGAGGTAAAGTAGTCACCTTTGAAATAAAGGTAGCATATGAGCCGTATGAATACGAAGAGCCATATGTATATGAATCTCCGATTCTTCATAGTGTTGCTCCCATGGCAATTGATAATTCCTACGAGAGATATAAAGTTGTGGATGTCCTTTCAGATGGATTGGATTATGTTTCAGCTTCGCCGCCGTCGGGGACAAGTTTTGATGCGGATGATATGACATGGTATCTGGACAATTTCAACCCCTATGAGCCTTATCATGCCACTTTGAAATTAAAAGCAAAGGCGAGGGAACTGGGAACCCAGTGGAATGAAGCTACTTTATATATGTACGGAAGTTATTTTATAGGTTATAACTTGCTGGCCTTAAATGGCAATGGTAATGGTGACGGTTATTGGGAAGAGCCGATTGACAGCGCTTATGTTGAGTTCAGAGTCAGGAATTGTCCGCCGTCCAGAGATGGTGACACGCCTCCAAAGGAGAAAGATGAAGATCCTAAAGAACCTGTAGATGAGGAACCCCCTGTGGAAGATCCCGGTGATCTGCTAGGGGAAGAAGATGCTGCAGAGCCTCCCGTTCCCAAAACCGGCGTTAATGACCACTTAGCTTTATTGTCATTGCTGATGGCAGGGTCAGCAGCCGGAATATATCGTCTGGTGAGAAGAAAGAAAGCCGTCGAATAAAAAGCTCAAAAAGTATTGACATAAAACTAAATAGTATTGTATTATAATAGAGCCGCTTTAAGAGTGGCTCTATTGTTCCAAGGTAGCTCAATGGTGGAGCACTCGGCTGTTAACCGATAGGCTGTGGGTTCGAGCCCCACCCTTGGAGCCAGAAAACGGGGCCCTGCAAGGGCCCCTAAACAAAACTGCCGGAGTGGCGGAACAGGCAGACGCACAGGACTTAAAATCCTGCGATCCCTTAAGATCGTACCGGTTCGATTCCGGTCTCCGGCACCAAGCAGTTAAAAAACTGACGGCGCCAGGGCGCCGGAAAGAGAGGCGCTTTGGCGCCTACCATTGACGCGGGGTAGAGCAGCTGGTAGCTCGTCGGGCTCATAACCCGGAGGTCAGGGGTTCAAATCCCCTCCCCGCAACCAAACAAAACCCACTAAATTCAAGGTTTGGCGGGTTTTTCATTTTTTGCAGATGCTCTTGTAATTTTGGGTTTGGTGTTTATTTGGTGTTTGCTCAGCCTGTATGATCTTTTTCCTTGGATGACTTAGGGCCGGCTAAAATTATATCCAGCGCTTCTGCGGCGGCAGCATCTGCCGACTGTATTGCATGGGCGTAGGGAGGTCAACACTTTATCGGACAAAAAGTTAAGCTACACTAGCCAGAGCATTTGCTTCTAGGCTTTTAACAAATTCGTGAGGGCTGAGATAGCCAAGTGATTTCTGCTTCCGTGTAGTGTTGTAAA
>JBPOJA010000021.1:0-50768 GCA_052034085.1 Bacillota bacterium
ACTGGACAGCCTTTGAGAATTACTGGACAGCCTATGGCGGATTCCCGGGAGAAGGCTCAGTAGATGACGATTTGGCTATAGGCTTTGCGAAGGCTGCAATAGAAAACGCAACATATGAAGCAAATCACGAAGAAGCGGAATTTCAATCGATAGCTAAGTCCAAGGTTAAAGAAATAATTGATGCACTGAATGTTTGGAATGTCGATTTCAATATTAATTCGGTCAGCTATACAAGATCTGTTAGCGGATTAGCAAATAATCCCGCAGGAGAGAATGGCAGTTATGTGTTTACAGTCGATATAGAGAAAGGCATAGGCACACCTGTAGTTACTGAGGAACTGACGATGACAATTGTTGCCAAGCACTATGCGGGTGGCGGTAGCGGAGGTGGCGGAGGCGGAGAAACTCCTGCCGAGCCGGATCAGATTACCACAACTGAAACACTGGATGACGGCACAGTAATAACCACAGTAACCGATACAGGAACAGGAGATAAAAAAGTTACAACGAAAGGCCCAGACGGAACAACAGGCATATTTGATATGCCTAAAGGCGGGCCGATTACAGGCACAATAACACTGGGCAATGGTGTTGCTGGAGCATTGGTCCCTGTACCGGTACCCGGTGCAAATGGAGGCACGGTAGCTGTACGAGTCAACAGTGACGGCACAGAAGAATTGATAAAATACTCCTTCGTCCTGGATGGCATGATGTATGTTCCGCTTGATGAGAATGCAAAAATAAGAATAATCAATAATGGCAAGCAATTTACAGATCTCAATCAGGCGGATTGGGCAAAAGGTGCCATAGATTTTGTAACAGCGCGTGAGCTTTTCTTTGGCACCGGCGAAACGGAATTCTCACCCAACCGTCCCATGACACGCGGCATGCTTGCTACAGTGCTCTATCGTCTGGCCGGCGAACCTGAAGTGGAGAAAGGCGATTTTGCAGATGTGAGCGGCGATGCATATTATGCTAATGCCGTTGCCTGGGCAGCTAAGGCGGGTGTTGTGTTCGGAGTAGATGAAAATCGTTTTGCTCCGGATAGTGAGATTACCCGTGAGCAGCTGGCATCGATGCTGTATCGCTTTGCTGGCAGTCCTGCGGTAAATGGCTCCTTGGCAGGATTTGAAGATGCCAACAAATTATCTGATTGGGCAAAAGAATCAGTTGCGTGGGCAGTGGAACAGGGAATAATCAAAGGAAGAACCAGTACCACTATCGTACCCGGAGCTAATGCAACACGTGCAGAGGTAGCATCTATGCTGCAGAGATTTGTGATTTTAGCGGGAGGGAAACAGATAAACTAACTTCTTCAGCTTGAAATGAAACAAAGGTAGAATTAAAAATACAATCAGCGGATAAAGTACTTTGTCCGCTGATTGTGTTCTCGCATAATGTTCATTATTATATCATCTTGCATCGGAATATGTTAAAATAAAATATCATGTTCAGTAAGAGGGAGGAAATTTTGATGTTCAGAGAAATGAGAAGACCCAAGCAAGCTCTATCAAAGGAAAAATGCGTGAAAATTCTGAGGGAGGGGGAACTTTGTGTCATGGCTGTCAGCGGCGATGATGACTATCCTTATGCAGTGCCGGTAAACTATGCTTACAGGGATGAAAAAATCTATTTTCATTGTGCTACTGAAGGTCATAAAATAGATGCTATAAAAAGAAACGATAAAGTATCGTTTTGCGTAATTTCAAAAAGTACCGTGGATCCTCAGGGCCTTAGAACAGATTTTGCCAGTGTAATAGCATTTGGGAGAGCGAGAATTCTTGCCGGTGGTGAAGAGAGAATGGATGCGCTTAATCTCATCGGTGACAGATTTTCCGCTGACTTCCCGGAAGAAGTTGAGAACGAGATCAAAGTGGAGTGGGACAATGTAGCCCTGGTAGAAGTGGCCATAGAGCATATGACAGGTAAAGTGGGCATAGCACTTGTTTAGCTTTTGAGAAAACGCAAACCAAACAGGAGCTTCTTTGCAGAAGCCCCTGTTTATTTTATTATTCCGGATTATTGTACTACCAGTACGGGTCTGCTGGTGGAGTGAAGCACCCTGGTGGTTACACTGCCCATATACATTCTTCTGGTGCGGGAGCCCATGCCGTTGGAGCCCATAACTATCATATCCACATCCTGTTCATCCGCAAAATCCACTATGACTGAATAGATGTTTGCGCCGGGCTTATCCAGTACAAAGGTCTCCACCTTGGTATCTCCCAAAGCAGCCTTGGATTCTTCCAGCAATTTGTTTGCATCTTCCCTGGCGGTAGCTACTATATCTTTCCAGTCCAGAGCCACGGAATCCTGGGCCAGCCTGGGGCTGAAATTGTAATAGGCAACAGCCGATCTGACATTTATAATGTTGAGAAGCAAAATGGTGCTGCCCATGCAGTCTGCCAGTTCCTTGGCTTTCATCATGGCTCTCTGGGAAAATTCAGAGCCGTCTATAGGTACTAAAATAGTCTTCATTTTCATCACCCCTCTAAATATAGCTACCCATTTGAAGAGAAAAAAAACAATAATGCAGAATTTTCAAATAAAAATACGCAGGCATTTTGGGTATTGAAAAAGAACATATGTTCTGCTATTATGAAATACACCGGGATATCAGGGATTTAACGGAGGGAAATCGATGTGACCAGAGAGATTTTGCACATAGATGCCAATAGTGCCTATTTGAGCTGGACGGCGGTTCATCTGCTGGAAAATGGATATCCTTTGGACATAAGGACCGTTCCTGCCGTTATATCCGGGAATCCCAGGAAGCGACACGGTATAATCCTGGCCAAATCCATACCTTCAAAAGCTTTCGGCATCAAAACCGGAGAAAGCCTGTATGAAGCCTTGAGCAAATGCCCCGGGCTTATGATTTTCCCTCCCGACTATAATCTCTACATGAAGTGTAGCGATAGTCTGCATGATATTTTAGCAAAATATACGCCACTGACAGAGCGTTACAGTGTAGATGAATGCTTTATGGATTATAGCGGTTCAGGTTACAAATTTGGTCCGCCGCTGGAGCTTGCCCACAGGATTAAGGAAGAGATAAAGAAAGAACTTGGTTTCACCGTGAATATAGGGGTTTCCTCTAATAAACTCCTGGCCAAAATGGGTTCGGGGCTTAAGAAACCCGACAAAGTACACAGCCTGTATCCGGAGGAAATGGAGGAGAAACTCTGGCCTTTGCCGGTGGAAGATCTTTTCATGGTAGGCAGGGCCACAGCGCGAAAATTGAAAAGAATCAACATCAGCACCATAGGAGATCTGGCCAGGGCAGACCCTCTGCATATGCGTGCTCTCTTAAAGAGCCATGGGACTCTTGTATGGAATTATGCCAACGGCATAGACAATTCTCCGGTGCTCCCAAATAATTTCATTATTCAAAAGGGCATAGGGAACAGTACCACCACCGCTTTTGATGTGGAAACACAGGATGAAGCCTGCAAGATCCTGCTGGCATTGACGGAAAAAGTGGGTATGAGGCTGAGGCGTTCAGGCTGCAGAGCATCCCTGGTAGCTATAGCTTTGAGGAGCTATGATTTTACCGGATATACCCACCAGATTCAACTGAATGATTACATAGACAGCACCGGCGAAATATATGAATATGCCTGCAGGCTTTTGGAACAATGCTGGAAAGGGGAGCCCCTGCGTCATATGGGGGTGTCGGTGTCAAACTTTGCTGACAGAAACAGCTGTGAACAGCTGTCCATATTTAGAACGAGGCTTGCGGAAAAAAACAGGAGGGCAGACAGGGCCGTGGATGAAATCCGGCAGAAATACGGAGATGAGTCCATAATACGGGGAGTTTTCGCAAATACGGATTATAAACCAATACAGGGAGGCACACATGATGGTGAATATATTATGATGGGAGGCTACAGGTCATGAAAATTTTGGCCGAACCTATTGATGCGCTGGTCATGTTCCGCGGCAGAGATACACCCAGGCCCTATAAATTTCGCTATGAGGATGCGGATTCTGCTATTCATGAAATAAAAATAGATAAAATAATCCAGGTTGAACAAAGCAAAAAAGCAGGCATAAAAGCTCTGGTTTATCTGTGTCAAAGTGAGATAAACCGGCAACTGGTGCTTTATGAGCTGAAATACTTAATAGAGGAGTGCAGGTGGGAGCTATATAAGATGTAAGTGTGCTATAATCAAAGAGCACTATACCAGGCGTCATAATGAGTACACACCATGGAGGAGAAAAATGTCGAAAGTAAAAATGACCTCAGGCGATTTTGAGTTCACAGGCACGCTTTTAGAAGATGTCGCCCCGGAAACCTGCAGAGTTTTCAAAGCGATGCTACCGCTGACAAGCAAATTTATTCATGTGAGATGGAGCGGCGAAGGCATATGGATTCCCTACGGAGATTTCCGCACCGGACTGGAGTATGAGAACCACATTTCTCATCCTGCAGCCGGAGAAATGCTGCTTTATCCCGGAGGCATCAGTGAAATGGAAATAATTTTATCTTACGGGAGATGCTGCTTCGCATGTCAATACGGTCAGCTGGCAGGCAATCATTTTCTGACTATTACGGAGGGTCTTGACAGATTGTACGAATTCGGCAGGAAAGTTTTGTGGGAAGGGGCGCAGGAGCTTAGAATAGAACTGCTGGAGGACTGATGTAAGATCGCAGAAGGGTTGAAATGCAAAATGATCAGAAAAAATATTTTAAGCCTGCAAGGATATGATATTCCCTGTATATATAATGTTTCCGGGACAGAAGAGAAAACAGTGGTTATAAGCCACGGGCTGGGCAGCAGTAAGGAAAGCCCTACTGTTATGGCTTTGGTTGAAAAGTTGGAGGCCGCCGATATGGGTTATATTGCTTACGACTTCCCCGGACATGGTGACAGTCCCGTGGATGGAGAGGATTTCCTTGTGAGCAATTGCATAAATGATTTGGCAGCCATAGCCACTTTCGCAGGAGAATTGTTACCCGGTGGGGAAATTATGTATTTTTCATCAAGCTTCGGAGCATATATAAATCTGCTTTTCTTATCACGGAGATACAAAGCAGAACAAAGCAAAAGAATTGGCGGCTTTGAAGCACCCAAATCCTTTTTGAGAGCTGCAGCAGTAAACATGCCGGGAATATTCAAAGAGCGCGAAACTCCCGAACTGGTGGAATTGCTGAAAAATCCAGGATATTTCATGTTGGAGGAAGGTTACGAAAGACCCTTGAAAATCACAGCAGAGTTTTGCAGAGAACTGTACGAAAATGACTTGTATGAAAAATATGAAAAAGGCAGCGGCCGTCTGACAATGATTCATGGCATCGAGGATGAAACGGCATCTGTGGAGGATGCCAAAGCTTTTGCCCGGATGGCCGGTGCTGATCTGATTATCATTGAGGGCGGGTTTCACAGGCTTATGGACGAAGATCAAATGGAAGCTGTGCTTGCAAAAGCAATGGAGGTGTTCAAATGAAATTTTTATGGGCCACATTAAATGTCAGGGACCTGGCGGAAAGTGTAGAATTTTATCAGGATGTAATAGGTCTCACAGTGGACAGGCGCTTCCCCATTGAGGGAGGAGAGATAGTCTTCATGGGCAGTGGAGAAACAAAAGTGGAGTTGATTTATGACGGAACCGATAAATGGAAGGGGGCCAAACCGGGGATATGTCTGGGATTTAAAACAGACTCCCTTGAGGCAAAGATGGTAGATGTCAGGAGTCAGGGCTATGAAATACTGGCAGGCCCCATCTGGCCAAATCCCGGTATTGGATTTTTCTACATAGAGGATCCAAATGGGGTCAGAGTACAATTAGTGGAAGAAAAATAAGAGGCGGTTTATTTCAAAGCGCCTCTTATGCTGTACTGCAATTGTCACCGGCAATGGATTTATCTGTAACTGTGAATCCCGGGAAGTAGAATATTCACTCCTGCAAAAGTAAACAGCACGCAGATGAAGCCTATGACTGAAAACCATGCTGCTGCTTTGCCATGCCAGCCTCTGTTAAAGCGCAGATGCAGGTAGGCAGCATAGATTATCCAGGTAATAAGGGACCAGGTTTCCTTGGGATCCCAGCCCCAGTAGCGGGCCCAGGCATGCTTTGCCCAGATGGCTCCGGTAATAATAACCAGGCTCAGCATCAAAAAACCAAAAGCTATTACTCTGTAGCTTAAATAGTCCGATGCCTCCCTGTCAGGTGAAGACTGGCTGTCTGATTTTAAGCCAATTAGGTACATGACTGAAAGACCGCAGGCCACTGCAAAGGAGCCATAAGCCACAATGGCAGTGCTCACGTGGAAATTGAGCCAGCCGCTTTGAAGCGCCGGCATGAGAGGTTTAATGTCCTTTGGCAGCATTGAAGCATAGCCCATCATAAGGAAAGCCAGGGGCATGACAAAGGCACCCACCGCTGTAAATTTATACTTGAATTGCAGAACCAGGAAACACAACACTATGCCCCAGGTAAAGCTGTTGGCAAACTCAAACTGGTTACTGAAGGGCAGACGCCCCGCTTCAATAATCCTGACTACCATAGCCACGTTATGGACTATAAAACCTATGGCTGCAAACCATACCGCTGCTTTCCCCATCTTTTCCTTTTTTAATGCCACATGGATGAAGAAAGAAATTGACGAAGCTATGTATAAAATAAATGCAAGGGTAAAAATGGCTTCCTCAAACTGCACTAAACTCATTTTACAAATTCTCCTTTGTTTTTATGGATGATAAAATTCTTTTCAGCTCATTTTCAAGACCCCAAAGATTTTGGCGGGCATGAACTCTGAGGGAGGCTTTTTCCACATCCAGGTGGATGAACTTGGGATAAAAGTAGAAGGAAAGAGCCATACCTAAAAGGATAACAAAGCTGCCCAGAAGAATGAAAATATAGCTGAAATCTTCTCTGGTGGTAATACCGGTGTAGAGCTTGGATTCGGTGAAGCTTACCAGATAATCGCCGAAAGGAGCCGGTTGTCCGGGTTCTAAAACATACGACCCCACTGTTTCTCCAAAGTGATATAAAATCAGGGCATAATATGGATTATTCTCTCTTTCAGTCATTGATAATGGCATGCCGTTATCTGCAACAACCATATCAGGGAAATAACCATATAGAAATATTGTCATGTGCTCAGGCTGGTAAAAATATGATTCACCGTTTCTGAGCCAGCCCTGCTCCAGGATCTCGCCGGATTCATTGGCTATACTAAAATGGCTGGCCCAGCCATAGCTGGCCTGGTAAAAGTTCTTCTTTTTATAGTTTAAAGGCTTATTGACCCAGATGGTTTCTTTTCGGGTTTCGCCGTTGCTTTCGATTATTACAAGGTCACTGTAGTATTGGGATACGCTGCCGTCATCCCTGAATTCCAGATAAAAATTTTCCAGGGCAATATGGTAACCGTCTTCCGGAAAAGCCTTGATATCTCCCGGAAGCAGATTGAAGAAATCCTCCCTGGCAAAAAGACTGCCCAGAAATCCGCCTAAAATAATTATTATGATTCCGAGATGGGTTACGGCCGGCCCCAGGTTGCCGATTTTGTGCTTAAAAGCTTTAATGCCATGTTCTGTTTCCAGCAGATGGTATTTTCTTTTTTTAAGGGCTTCTGCAAAGGCTTCAGTATCCATGGTGGAATTATAGTAATTAGTCGAATCTTCTTTTACAGTCGGGAAAAAGTCGCTTCTCATCCTGTGCCTCTGAGCAGGCCATTTGATAATAGTACAGCCGGAGAGGTTTATGACAAACAGAACCACAAGAATCCCAAAAATTACGGAACTGTAAACTTTATTCATCTGAAGCAGAAGAATAAGTGATGACAGCGTGCCGTATTCCATAGAATAAAAAGCAGTTTCTCTGCCTTGTGGTATGAGAGTCCCGATAACAGAATAGAGAGCAATGAAAACAAGTAAAACTATGGCTAATTTCAGGCTGAATAGTTTTTTCCAAAAAGTATTAATGAGATTAGTCCTCCTTATTAAAAGATAAAAGGGGAGGGAGCCTCCCCTTTAAATCTATTGGTTTTTTTATGACTTAGTGCAGTGGAGGCGGCAACTGAGGAAGTATTCTCTCGTTTGCCTTGCTGTCTGTTTCTCTTAAGTCATTCTTGTTCAAGAAAATTTTGGTATTTTCATGACAGGCATTGCATGATTCGTTCTGGAAGGTCGCCTTCTGAATGTTGTGAGAAGGAGCATATTTCCAGTTAATTTTTTCATCATAGTGGGGCATCAGGCCTTCACCAAGTTCTGAAATCATGTCGGCGTTGCTGGGAATATGCCTGACTGTGACATACTTCCAGGGACGCTGTTCTGACACCTTGTCATTTAACGCAATCTTGAACATTATTTTGCTTTCAGAAGATCCGATCATCTTGGTCTTTTCTGCATCGGAATCCAGATGGCATTCGAAGCAGTTGTTGTTTGCCTGAGCATGGCACACCTGGCAGGCAAGAGAGTCTCCGTGCAATGCGTGGACTCTATCCTCCGTTGTGGAAGGATCCTTGTCTGTATGACAATTTACGCACTTGGGAAGGTCTTCCTCCCACATATTATATGTGGGTTCGCCTCCCTTGCCGTGGAATTCACTCCAGCCGTGGCAGGCGGTGCAGTCCATGCCTTTTTCAAAGTGAACGTCTCCCGAGAAACCAACTTTGCCCATAAATTCACCTGCATTTCTGGCATTATGACAGCCGTAGCAGGTTTCTTCCATAGGTGGTTTCTGGAAGAATTCGTGGCCATTGATGAGGCCGGTTGAGTAGGCCTTGGGCCTTGAAACATGGCAATCGCCGCAGGAAGCATGACATTTGAAGCAGTTCTTGTCAAAGGCCTCCTGATGGTGTGGAGAATCGGACAGGGTTGTAAAGTCCGTGTACTCCAGCAGGCCATTGCTCATACCATGAATATTGTAGTGTATGGAATTTGCGAAAGTTGATGTAATGCCGCCATGGCATACCGAGCAAATTCCTTCCGGATCCGCAGATGGATATGGGTTCATTCCTAAGTGAGCTTCGTCCTTAGTGGGCAGGTTTTGCCCGCTGTGACAACTGATGCACCCCATTTTTCCATGGACTGAGGTAAGGAAATCTTCTGAAACTAAAAACATTTGCACAGCTTCCAGCTGTGGGCCTGCAGCCCCTCAGCCGCCTGTGTCTTCAACTTCCTCCACTCCTTCACCCCAGGTAGAAGCGGCGATGATGCTTTCATTTGTGTGACAGGCAACACAGCTGCTGCTGTCAATGGCATCGAAGGCAAAATCATTGCCGCCGGCTTCGCCACCGGCTCTGCCTACAAGGAAAATCACCAATGCGGAGGCCAGAACAAAAACCCCAATTCCAAGAAATGTTATGACTTTGTAGTAATCGTGAATTCCTGATGATTTCAACGATTCCACCTCCTTTGTAAGTGAGTCTCACTAATCGGTTACTGTGGGAAGTCCTACCTCATCAACCCAGCCTGTCATTCCGCGGCTTAAGCTGTATGCATTGAAGCCGGCAACTCTCAGCATGGGAAGCGTAATTCCTGCTGTCTGTCCGGTATAGCAGGTAATGTATATGGGTTTGGTCTTTGAAAGTTTGTCAAGGTTCTGACCAACGGTCTTAAAGGGAATAAGTATTGCGCCGGGGATATGGCCTTCGTCATAAGCATCCTGCTGACGAATATCCACAACCTGGATTGCATCGGGATTGTCTTCAACCAGGGCATTCAATTCTTCTGCGCCGATAATGAAGTTTTCACCGGGCTTGAAGTAATTTACAGCTGCATCCCAGAGAATCTGGCCTTTTTCATCAAGATCGGGTGTAATCGCTGCCGGCAGTTCTGTGGGTTCTGTAACCAGAGTGCTTTCATCCAGCCCAAGAGGAGCCCAACCGAACTTCATGCCGCCTCTGAAGGAAACAGCATTGAATCCCAGCATTTGAGCTAAAGAGGTAACCTGTGCAGATGTCTGTCCTGAATAGCACTGGAAAATGATCTGCTTGTTCTTCGGCAGAACTCCCCAGTTTTCGCCCATTTTTCCATAGGGAATATTCACAGCACCTGCGATATGGCCCGCTGCGTAGTCATCAGGCGAACGAAGGTCAACCCAGAATACATTTCCGGGATTGTCTTCAAAGAGCTGAAGAGCTTCATCAGCAGCCATGATGAAATTGTTGTCGGGAATGTTGTTAAGAACGCTCAAAGCACCTTCAAGGCGAACTTCATCGGCATCGAGTTCAACCACATCTTCCACTTCATCTTCCACTTCATCTTCCACGTCCACATCAACGGGGGGTTTTTCTTTCCCGCCGCAACCTGCGAAGACTGCCGCCATCATCATAAGCACTAGAATTAAGCTGAGCAGCTTCTTCATTTTTTTTGATTGCATAATAATTTCCTCCTATTTCGTCAATTTTACGTCAATCTTTTATACATACAATATATTACAATAGGGGTGAGTAAAAGTCAATTAAATTGGGTATACGAGTCAGTCGAAGTATCGCATTGCACTGTGAAAAATATTTATGTTTTGGAGCCCGGGGATGTTTTTGCAAAAATTATTTCCTGTCCTCTCAAAATTTCCTATTCTGCCTATAATCTTCCCGCAGGGAGAGACTATTGCTTCTGCAGAGCCAGACATGAATTTGGCGACAATCCTGACATCGGAATCATCAAAGTGAAGATAGCTGCCGGCCCAGGACAGGGGCATCTTATAAATATCACCGACTTCCAATCCAAAGAACCACGGAGTATCTGTAGAACAGATTTTTACATCCTGAAAACCGCAATAGTGTGTGTCTGAGGGTATTATATGCCCCTGTGGCAACAGCCCTGCTCTCATCAGGGCTTCAAACCCACTGCCCAGACCAAGGATAAGCCCTTTTTTGTCGTTAAGGAGCCTTTCCACAGCTTGGGCAACAATAGGCTGCCGGAGAATTGAGGCAACATATTTCCCTCCGCCATCGGGCTCATTGCCCAAAGGCATGCCGCCGGGCAAAACAAGACCCTGGCTTGTGCTGATTTTATCAGCAAGTTCTTGCAGGGAGGTAGATATTGCCTGCCGGTCCCGATTTTTAAAGACAAATATATCGGCTCTGCCTCCGGCTTCCTCAATTTTTCTGCTGAGTTCATATTCTCCCTGATTTCCCGGAACAACGGGAATAAGAAAGACAGGTTTTGCTTTTTCGTGATTGAGCATTTTTTTATAACTGTTGTTTTTGGCAAAAAGCGAAGGTTGAACCGGATGGCCTGTTTTATCATTTACCTTGCTTGTTGCTGTCGGATAAACAGTATGCAGTTTTCCAATATATTTCTCCCTTACGGGCAGGAAATCCACAAGTAAGTTCCCGTTTTCTGCCTTTATGCCAAAATCATCTATAGTATG
The DNA here is from genome assembly GCA_052034085.1 of Bacillota bacterium. Taxonomy (GTDB): domain Bacteria; phylum Bacillota; class Clostridia; order Peptostreptococcales; family Anaerovoracaceae; genus UBA1426. Next base: position 11,329 of record JBPOJA010000021.1, read on the forward strand.
CCCCAGCAAAATTCCCGGATAATCTGCTTCCCCTGTAAATTTCGAGGGATCAAGTTCAAGTATAAATGAGCCGTAGCCGGCTTCAAAGAATGGCTCGTTAAAGTTGTCAGCAATTTCTAAGCCTATCCTGTTTCCCAGAGACATCTCAAACACAGCTTCTCCAATGCCTGCTGCAGAAAGGGCATAAGCGCTTAAAACCTTTTTACCTTTTATTAAAGAACGGATTTCTCTGTAAAAACTCAAAATGCCGGGACCATCTTCATCGTTGCCGAATAAATCATCACTCCTCATATATACGACAGGATTACCCGGAGCCTTGAATTCGGGAGATATGATCTCTCCTGCTTCACCAAGAGATACTGCTACAGAAATTAAAGTAGGAGGTACATGAATATCTTCAAAGGAGCCGGACATGGAATCCTTTCCTCCTATGGCCGCCAAGCCCAGATCTATTTGAGCCTTTAAGGCACCTAAAAGTGCGGAAAAGGGTTTTCCCCATTTCTCAGGATCGCTGCCCAGCCTTTCGAAGTATTCCTGGAATGAAAGCCAGCATTTATCAATGTTGCCGCCGGTCGCCAGAAGCTTGCCCACAGAATGGATAACGGCAGTGTAAGCGCCTTTGAAGGGGTTGCTTTCTGAAAGGTATGGGTCAAAACCAAATGCAGCAAGAGAACAGGCTGATGTCTCCCCACGCATCACAGGGATTTTGGATGCCATGGCCTGTATGGGTGTTTCTTCGAAGTATCCTCCAAATGGGGCAAGTACACAGTTTCCACCGGCCGAAAAATCAAAAATCTCTGACAGGCCTTTTTGAGAACAGTGATTCAAATCGTGCACCATGTTACCAAAACCTTCTTTGAAATCGGAGGAATTCTCTGCCTTGGTGGTTGTCTCGCCCATGGCCGGCACTTTGACTTTAGTGTGCTTGGCGGTTCCGTTGCTGTTAAGAAAATCTCTTGATATATCTACAACTTTTTTACCTCGGAAATTCATGACCAGCCTTCCGGTTGATGTAATTTCAGCGATAACAGTGGCTTCCAGATTTTCAGCATTCGCATAATTCATAAATGTATTGAGATCGCTTTGACTTATCACTACGGCCATTCTCTCCTGAGATTCGCTTATGGCAATCTCTGTTCCGTCAAGACCCGGATATTTAAGTGGAACTTTATCCAAATCTATGTGGAGGCTGTCGGCAAGTTCTCCCACGGCAACGGAAACTCCTCCGGCGCCGAAATCATTGCAGCGTTTGATGAGTTCTGAAAGCCGGGGATTTCTGAATAGTCTTTGGATCTTGCTTTCTTCAGGGGCATTGCCCTTTTGAACCTGTGGCCCGCTTTTCTCCAAAGAAGAAGCATCATGGGATTTTGATGAACCCGTGGCAGCACCTAATCCGTCCCTGCCTGTTTTCCCACCCAGAAGAATGACCAAATCACCCTCTTCAGGCTCCTTTCTGACTACCTGACGGGCAGGAGCAGCTGCTATAACAGCACCCATTTCCATCCGTTTGGCTTCATAGCCGGGATGGTAAATTTCTCTGACCAGTCCCGCAGGAACTCCTATTTGATTTCCGTAGGAACTGTAGCCCGCAGCGGCCTGTTTTGCTATAGTCCTTTGAGGAAGTTTTCCCGGCAGGGTTTCTTCAAAATCCAGCAGGGGATTTTTGGCTCCCGTCACACGCATGGCCTGGTAAACATATGCCCGCCCCGAAAGAGGATCTCTTATGGCTCCTCCCAGACAGGTGGCCGCACCTCCGAAAGGCTCGATTTCTGTGGGGTGATTGTGGGTTTCGTTTTTGAACATCAAAAGCCAGGGTTCTTTTTGTCCGTCGACATCCACGTCAATACGCACTGAACAGGCATTGACTTCAGGAGATTCGTCCTGGTCGGTGAGAAGGCCCTTATGCTTTAAATATCTGGCTCCAATAGTTGCCAGGTCCATAAGAGTCACCGGTTTGTGGCTGCGGCCGAGGATGTCTTTTATTTGAAGATACTCCGCATAGGTTGCTTTAACATCGGAATCCAAAATTTCCGTTTCGTCTATTTCAGTTAAAAAAGTGGTGTGTCTGCAGTGGTCAGACCAATAGGTATCTATCATCTTAAGTTCTGTCACAGAGGGGTTTCTGTTTTCCGACCGGAAATAATCCCTGCAGAAAAGCAGGTCAGCCCTGTCCATGGCCAGATTGTGAGTCTGCAGAAAGTCATCTGCCCCATCATCATTCAGTTCAATAAAGCCCTCTATAATGGGGACTTCATCAGCATCTTCATCGAATTTTCCTAGTTCGGCCGGCAGGTCCAAAGAAACTTTTCTGCTCTCCACAGGATTTATCAGATAGGATTCAATTTTATTGATTTCCTCATGATTCAGTGTTCCCTTTATCAAAATGAGTCTGGCATATTCCACTTTTGGCTTTTCCCCATCATTTATCAGGCGGATATTTTCAGCGCAGGAATCAGCTCTCTGGTCAAATTGGCCATGCAAAAGTCCTATTGGAACGATGTAGTCGTATGCAGGCAGCTCATCATAAACATCGTCAAGTCCCGGAGATGACATGATTTCATAAGCGCTTCTTTTGAAAATTTCTTCACTTAGGCCTTCCACATCATAGCGGTGGAGGATGCGGAGATCCTTTATACCTTTAATTTTCAGGAAACTTTTAAGCTCTTCGGCCAGATTCAAGGCTTCAACAGCAAAGTCTTTTTTCTTTTCCACATAAATTCTTTTTACTGAACAGTCATTATGTCCTGCCATGGGTCTATTCACTTCCTTGTCTTTCAATGGCTTTCTTTCCAATATCCTTGCGATAATACATTTTTTCAAAGCTTATGGTTACGAGTTTTTCATAGGCTTTGGCTATGGCTTCTTCCAGGCTGTCTCCAAGGGCAGTAACCCCCAAAACTCTGCCACCGGAAGTAACCAGGACTTTTTCGTTTCCGGATGTGCTTTCGGAAATTTTGGTTCCGCTATGAAAAATTCCGGAATCATGAACCTGCCCCATTATTTTTTTCCCCGTTTCGAAGCTTCCGGGATAGCCTTGCGAAGCGGCAATAACACAGCAGGCATGTTTATTGCTGAACTCCACATTGATAGATGACAGGCTTTCGTCATAAACCGCCTTCATCACGGTAAGCAAATCAGTTTTTAAAAGGGGTAACACAGCCTGGGCCTCAGGGTCTCCGAAGCGACAGTTGTATTCGATTACTTTCGGCCCCTGTTTTGTAAGCATGAGGCCGAAATAGAGGCAGCCTTTAAAGGGCCTGCCTTCTTCATTCAAAGCTTCCACCGTCGGCTGGAATATTTCCTTCATGCATTGCTCTGCTATGGTTTTTGTGTAGAAGGGGTTTGGAGCCACCACCCCCATACCTCCTGTATTCGGGCCTTCATCATTGTCGTAGATTCGCTTGTAATCCATGGAGGAAATCATGGGAACAATGGTTTTGGAGTCAGTAAAGCAAAGAACGGTGACTTCGGGGCCGGTGAGACACTCCTCCAGAACAATTCTGTCTCCGCTGCTGCCGAAGATTTTATTATGCATTATTTCATCTATGGCCACCCTGGCATCATCAAAGGTGGAGGCAATAAATACACCTTTACCCAGTGCCAGCCCATCGGCTTTGATCACCAGGGGATAATTGGGATAGCTTTTTGCAAATTCCATGGCCTCATCCTTATTATCAAAGATTTGGTATTCTGCCGTTGGAATCCCGTATTTTCGCATGAAATCCTTTGCATAGGCCTTACTGCTTTCAATCAGGGCTGCTTTTTTGTCGGGGCCAAAACAGGGTATGCCCGCTTCAGTGAGCCGGTCCACAGCACCTTCTGCCAGAGGATTGTCAGGGCCCACAACAGCAAAGTCAATGAAATTATCGCGGGCAAAACTGATAATGCCGTCAAAATCCATGACACCTATTGATATGCATTCGGCATCAAAAGAGATGCCGCCGTTGCCGGGAAGAGCATATATTTTTTCGACCTCTTTATTTTCTTTCAGCTTTTTAATAATGGCATGCTCTCTGCCGCCACCGCCTACAACCATTATCTTCATGACATTCTCCTTAATGGTGGAACAGTCTCAAACCCGTAAATGCCATTACTATGCCAAGTTTATTGCATCGGTCAATGATATCCCCATCCCTGATGGAGCCTCCGGGCTGAGCGATATAGCTGACACCGCTTCTTGCGGCCCTCTTAATGTTGTCATCGAAAGGGAAAAAGCCGTCACTGGCCAGCGAAACACCTTTAATGCCTTTCAGCCATTCTCTCTTTTCTGAAAGGCTGAGGGGGTCGGGTCTTCTGCTGAAAAAGTTTTCCCAGTTGCCGGGACTTGTTACTTCTTCGTGGTTTTCACTTATATAAACATCTATGGCATTATCCCTGTCCGGAGCTTTAAGGGCTTCCTTAAAAGCCAGGTCCAGAACCTTTGGATGCCGCCTGAGATGCCATATATCTGCCTTGTCTCCCGCCAGCCTGGTGCAGTGAATCCTGGACTGCTGCCCGGCGCCCACTCCAACGGTCTGTCCCTGAAATGCATAGCAGACTGAATTGGACTGGGTGTATCTGGCTGTAATCAGGGCAAGGAGAAGATCCAGCACTGCCTCCCGGGGGATATTTTTCTCGTCCGTGACCACATTTTTCAATAGCGAGCTATCAATTGATACGGTGCTTCTGGGCTGCTCCAGGGTCATGCCGAAAATCTGTTTGCACTCAGAAACCGGCGGAATGTAGGACGGATCTATCTGGAGCACCAGGTAGGAACCTTTACGTTTCCTGCTAAGAACTTCCAAAGCCCCGGGCTCATAATCCGGCGCAATGACACCGTCGGATACTTCTTTTTCAATGACCTGAGCAGTAGCTAGGTCACATGTGTGGGAAAGCGCAATAAAATCTCCGAATGACGACATTCTGTCACAACCTCTGGCCTTGGTATAGGCCTGTGCGAGTGAACCGGCAAAAGCCGCCCCCGCAGGACTTACATGTTTAAAGGAAGTTGCGGCAGGGAGTCCGGTGACTTCAGCAACTTCGCGAACCAGCTGCCAGCCGTTGAGGGCATCTAAAATATTGATATATCCGGGATTTCCCTGAAAAACTTTTAAGGGGGCAGTTTCCCCTTCCATTATCAGAGCGGCAGGCTTCTGATCGGGGTTGAGCCCGTATTTTAAAGAAATGATATTTGACATGGCTACCTCCAGTCATTGATAATCCGGGATTCGTATTCCTGAGTTTTAAAGTTGATGAAGCGGGTAAACAGGGCCACTCTGTTGTCTTCATTGAGGCTGCGCCACAGATTGGCGGTGAAGGTATCAATATTGCCCTTAACGGTAACCGGCCTAGGTTCTCCTTCAAAGGAGGGAAGAGGGTCTTCATTTACCTGATATGTATGAATCAAATGCCCGGCGCCCGGAATTCTGTTTTCGTAGGCGAAGAAAAATCTCTGGCAGGTGACGGGGTCGCCTTCGGCTGTTTTAAGGATAGAAAGTCTGTAGGAAGAAAATTCTCCGTTTACAAACAGCAGGCCCGATACCCTCGGTGTGTAGTTGGGGCCGTCGGGTTCAAAGGAACGCTTGGACAAAGCTTCTTCAAAAGCCCGCTTGGCAAGAGTGCTCTCCATATTATCCGTAAGAAAAGCATTCTTATAGTCCTGTTTGACAGCCTCAAATCTTTCCAGGGAATCATAAATTGTGTCAGTCTGATCACCGTTTGTTACAATTGTGCTTCTGGAAAAAACTCTGACAGGAGAATAAATAATCAGAGACGGATCAGTGACCTTGGAGGGATCGTACACCTGAGTTCTTATGCCCTCTCCATCCTCGACAAAAATGCGGTTCCTGCTGTTTTCACTTCTTCCCATCAGGAAATATGCCACAACGCCGTTTTTCCCTGTCTCGTCAGTGCCCATTATTATGCCTCTGCCCGGGTAGCTTTTGTTTCCCAGATATTCATGAAGGTCATATACTTTCATTTCTCTTCCGCCTTTCTTAATAAAGTCTTGTCTGCTGCCATGGCTGCGCTTATTTTTTCTGCCGCCAGGGGCAGGATTATCCATTCAGCTTCTTCCATTACCCGCCTCTGTAAAGATTCGGGATTGTCTTCCTCTTTAACTTCCACTGCTTTTTGCAAAATTATTTTTCCGCCGTCTATGGTCTCATCCACGAAATGAACAGAAGCTCCTGTTATTTTAACTCCTCTGTCAAGTGCAGCCCGGTGAACCCCGAGTCCGTAAAAACCCTTTCCGGAAAATGCCGGCAGGAGGGACGGGTGGACATTGATTATCCGATCCTTATACGTTGCGATCAGTCTTGGGCCCAAAACCCTGAGAAATCCGGCCAAAATTATCAGATCGATATGGTACTTCGCCAAGAGTTCCAGCAAGGCATTTTCGTAGTCATCTGAGTTTTCATATAAGTCGGGGTCAAGAAAGTATGACGGAATATGGTTATCCTCCGCCCGTTTCAGGCCATAAGCATTTTCCCGGTTGGAAACCACCAGACTGATTTTACCCGATTTGAGAGTACCATTCTTTTCGCTGTCAATCAATGCCTGCAGATTGGTTCCTCCGCCGGAAATCAAAACGGCAATATTTATCACAGCAATACCTCCCCACTGCCGGGAATAATTTCACCTATGATGCTGCCTTCCCCCAAAATATCCAGAGCCTGCTGTGCTTCCTTTTTATCCACTACAATGCACATCCCAATCCCCATGTTGAAAACATTGAACATTTCCCGCAGGGGCACCTTGCCTTCCTTCATTATTTGATCAAATACGGGCAAAATGTTAATACTCTTCAAATCTATTTTTGCAGAACAGTCCGGGGGAAGCATTCTGGGGATGTTCTCATAGAATCCCCCTCCCGTAATATGGGAGATTGCCTTAATTTTGACTTTTTCCATTAAGGCAAGGACAGGCTTCACATATATCCTGGTAGGTGTGAGAAGGATTTCGCCCAGTTTTCTGTCCAGGGGCTCCAGGCCGATTTTAAATATCTTTCTAACCAGTGAAAACCCGTTGGAATGAACTCCTGAAGATGGAAGTCCGATAATAAGGTTTCCTGCCTCAACATTTTTCGAATCGATAATGTTTTTTCTATCAACCATGCCTACGGCGAAACCGGCCAGATCATATTCATCCACAGGGTAGAAACCCGGCATCTCAGCTGTTTCTCCGCCGATGAGGGCGCAGCCTGCCATTAAGCAGCCTTCCGCAATTCCCGCAACTATCTGTGCTACCCGGGAAGGTTCATTGTGGCCCAAAGCCATGTAGTCTAAAAAGAAAAGGGGACGGGCGCCGCTGCATATAATATCGTTGACGCACATGGCAACACAATCTATGCCTACTGTATCATGCTTATCCATCAGGAAGGCCAGTTTGAGCTTGGTTCCCACTCCATCAGTTCCCGAAACCAGCACCGGTTCTTCCATGTTGCTGATATCGGGCCGGAAAAGTCCCGAAAAGCCTCCCACATCACCGATAACACCTTCATTGTAGGTCTTTGACATAAGGGTTTTAATCAGGGAAACGGATTCATAGCCGGCATTTATATTAACCCCCGATTCTTTGTACATGTCGCTAAAGCTCTTGTTCATATTTGTCACCTTTCACTTCCGGTATATCTATGGGATAGTTGCCAGTATAACAGGCGGTGCAGAATTCCAAACCCGGGTTTACAGCGATTTTCGTCACGTCATCCACATCTAAAAAACCGAGTGAGTCAACTCCTATCATTTCCTTTATTTCTTCCAAACTGTGCTTGGCTGCTATGAGATTTTCTCTGGATTTAATGTCGGTTCCGAAATAGCAGGGATAAAGGAAGGGGGGTGATGATACCCGCATATGAACTTCTTTTGCGCCGGCTTCCCTGAGCTGCTTCACAATCCTTTTGCTTGTGGATCCTCTGACGATGGAGTCGTCAATCAATACAACACGTTTGCCTTTTACTGTGGATTTTATCACGTTCAGCTTTATGTTAAGACTGGTTTCCCTTTGGTTTTCAAAAGGTTCTATGAAGGTCCGCCCGATATATTTGTTCTTTATGAATCCTACATCATAGGGGATGCCGGATTGTTTGGCATATCCAAGCGCAGCATCTATCCCCGAATCGGGGACGCCGATGACTACATCGGCCTGGACAGGGTGCTCCAGTGAAAGATAGGCTCCGGCTCTTTGTCTTGCAGTATGAACGCAACTGCCGTCAATTACGGAATCAGGCCTGGCAAAATAAATAAATTCAAACACACAGGCGGCTTTTTTCCCATTGTGGCAGTGTTCTGTGTTGCTGGTCATTCCGTTCTCATCTATGATTACTATTTCCCCGGGGATAACATCTCTTAGAAATTCCGCGCCCAGACTGTCCATGGCACAGCTTTCGGATGCAATTATGTAATCGTTGCCTCTTTTTCCTATGCACAAAGGCCGAAAACCCAGCGGGTCACGGACCGCAATCAGCTTTTTGGGAGACATGATTACCATGGAATAGGCGCCCTGCAACACATTCATGCTTCTGCTGATGGCCTCTTCTATAGAAGAGGAAGTGAGCCTTTCCCTGGTTATAACATAGGCTATTACTTCTGCGTTTCCCGTAGTGTGGAATATTGCGCCACCCAGCTCCAGTTCTTCTTTTATCTGACGGGCATTGGTAATGTTGCCGTTATAGGCCAAAGCCATACTGCCTTTGATATGTCTCACAACCAGGGGCTGGGCATTTATGCGGGTATTGCCGTTGGTCATGCTGTATCTGCAATGGCCTATGGCCATATTGCCACGTGGCATTTTTTCTATGGCATCCCTAGTGAAGACCTGGCTGACAAGTCCTTCTCCCTTGTACCCGCTGATAAGCCCTTTATTGTTAACTGCAATACCGCAGCTTTCCTGGCCTCTGTGCTGAAGGGCGAAGAGCCCCATGTAAACGCTGTTAACCACATCGGTGGCCTGTTCGGAATCCGGATCTCCCACCGTTCTGATTCCAAAAACAGCGCATTCTTCTTTAAGTTTATCATCAATATTTATCATTTGTTCGCCTCAAAATTTCTGTCTTTCTCCAGGACTTCCCGGCTCATATCCTCTCTCATCCTGATTAATTTCAATTTGAGATCAGGATCTCCCAGTGCCAGAATCTGGGCAGCAAGAACGGCGGCATTTTCACTGCCGTCAACTGCGACCGTGGCAACAGGAATGCCTTTCGGCATCTGCACAGTTGAGAGCAAGGAATCCATCCCTCCAAAAGCTGATGATTTTATAGGAATCCCTATTACGGGAAGCATGGTGTGTGCTGCAATTACGCCGGCAAGATGAGCGGCCTTGCCCGCAGCGGCGATTATTACCCCGAAGCCCTGCTCCTCCGCTCCCGATGCAAATTCCATAACCTGTGCCGGTGTTCTGTGGGCTGACATAATTCTTGTGACGTAAGAAATACCCAGTTTTTCCAATATATCCAGGGCGCCCTTTACAACAGGAAAATCGCTGTCGCTACCCATGATAACAGCTACTTTATATTTACTCATTTCAGACCTCCTCAGGCTATCATAACTGCTCTTCAATTATATATAATTATATATATGCAAAACGTAATAGTAAAAGAAAAAAAGGAAAATCTGATGATTTTCCTTTTAAAAGATTACGTTTGTTCGGATATTTAAGAACGTTATTTTGTTATCCTTGAAATAAAGTTCGAAAAACTATTCTTTGAAAAATTACTTCAGCACTGCGCCCGTGTTGGCTGAAGTAACTAACCTGGCATAGCGGGCAAGCCAGCCGTCCAGCTTATTTCCCTCCTTTGGAATATGGGTTTTTCTCCTCAGTTCCATATCTTCCGGAGATATTTCAAGGTTTATGGAATATGAAGGAATATCAATGTGGATTGTATCCCCTTCCTGTATAAGGCCAATTTCTCCACCCTGGGCGGCCTCAGGAGACACATGGCCGATGGAAGCACCTCTGGATGCGCCGCTGAAACGCCCGTCAGTAATCAGGGCCACACTTGTATCAAGACCCATTCCGGCCAGAGCCGAAGTGGGGCCCAGCATTTCTCTCATGCCCGGCCCGCCTTTGGGGCCCTCATATCTGATTACAACCACATCTCCCGGATTTATACCTCCGGAATAAATGGTTTCGATAGCTTCATCTTCGCTGTCAAAAACTCTCGCGGGCCCGCTGTGAACCAGCATTTCATCGGCCACTGCAGATCTTTTCACCACGCAGCCGTCTCTGGCTATGTTACCAAAAAGCACGGCCAGTCCTCCGGTTTTGCTGAAAGGCTCTTCCAGGGGTCTTATGATATTTTGATATTTATTGTGGGCATTGTTCAGCTTTTCCTCCAGAGTTTTTCCTGAAACATCAATGGTGGATGTGTTAAGGAGTCCTCCTTTGAGAAGTTCGGACATAACCGCCGGGACACCACCCGCCATATCCAGATCCTGAATGTGAGTGCTGCCTACCGGCGCCAGATGGCAAAGGTTGGGTGTCCTGGCACTGATTTTGTTTATAAGTTCCAGATCTATGGATACGCCCGCTTCATGAGCTATACCCAGCAGATGGAGCACACTGTTAGTGCTGCAGCCCAGTGCCATGTCCACAGCCAAAGCATTTTCAAAAGCTTCTGGCGTAAGTATGTCACGTGCTCTGACATTTTTTTCAATCAGAGACATAATGGTCATGCCTGCTTTTTTGGCCAGCATAATTCTTTCAGAGCTGACCGCAGGGATGGTTCCGTTGCCGGGAAGTGCAATACCTATGGCTTCGCAAAGGCAGTTCATGGAATTTGCGGTAAACATGCCGGAGCAGGAACCGCATCCGGGGCAGGCGCTTTCTTCCATAAGGAGAAAATCATCTTCACTGATCAGCTCTGCTTTGATGGCTCCAACTGCTTCAAACATGGTGGACAGGCTGATTTGCCTGTTTTTATAAAGACCGGCCAGCATGGGGCCGCCGCTAATAACGATTGAAGGAAGGTTTAAACGTGCCGCTCCCATTACCATGCCCGGAACAATTTTGTCGCAGTTGGGAATCAGAACCAGCCCGTCAAAACAATGGGCTTTGGCCATGGTCTCTACACTGTCGGCAATGAGCTCCCTGCTGGGCAGGGAGTACTTCATGCCTTCATGACCCATGGAAATACCATCGCACACCCCGATGGATGGAACCATTATTGGGGTTCCTCCGGCCATGCGCACACCTGCTTTTACAGCCTCGGTGATTTTGTCCAGGTGGACATGACCCGGAACAATTTCGCTGTAAGCTGAAACGACTCCTATCAATGGCCTGTCCAATTCCTCTTTTGTATAGCCCATGGCATAAAACAGGGAACGGTGGGGAGCTCTTTCTGCTCCCTTTGTTACATTTTCGCTTTTAAGATTCATATCCAAAACCTCTGACAAATTTAATTCTTTTTCAGCCAGCTCATCATGCCTCTGAGCTGAGCCCCGACTTTTTCAGCCAGATGCTCGGTTCCCATGCGGCGGGAAGCCAGGAAATGAGCTCTTTTGCCTGCATTGTTTTCTGCTATCCACTTGGATGCAAAGGTACCGTCCTGGACTTCCCTGAGAATATTTTTCATCTCTTTTCTGGTTTCCTCGGTGATAATTCTTTTCCCGCTTTCGTAATCGCCGAATTCGGCTGTATCGGAAACTGAATATCTCATGAGGGAAAGTCCGCCCTGATTGACCAGGTCTATTATGAGCTTCATTTCATGGAAGCACTCAAAATAGGCCAGCTCTGGGGGATAACCGGCTTCCACAAGTGTATCAAAGCCTGCTTTCATTAGTTCCGTAACTCCTCCGCACAGCACTGCCTGTTCACCGAAAAGATCGGTCTCAGTTTCGTCTTTAAATGTGGTCTCCAGAATACCGGCCTTGCCTGCCCCTATGCCTGAAGCATAAGCAAGGGTATAGTCTTTGGCTTTGCCTGTGGCATCCTGATAAATCGCGATAAGAGAAGGAACTCCCTTTCCTTCAGTAAACTGGCTTCTGACAGTGTGGCCGGGGCCTTTTGGAGCCACCATAACTACGTCGCAAAAAGCAGGAGGTACTATTTGATTAAAATGAATATTGAATCCGTGGGCAAACATCAGCATATTGCCTTCTTCAAGGTTGGGCTCGATTTCAGATTTATAAAGTTCTGCGGCTTTTTCATCGGGAACCAGCATCATCACAAGGTCACCAGCCTTTGCCGCCTCATTGATGGGGAACACTTTCAAACCGGCTTCCTCTGCTTCTTTACGGCTTGATGAGCTTTCTCTTAAACCGACGATCACATTAACGCCGCTGTCCTTTAAATTCAGCGCATGGGCATGGCCCTGGCTTCCATATCCGATAATCGCCACAGTCTTTCCCTTAAGAAGATTTAAATCGCAATCCTTGTCGTAATACATTGTTACCATAATCTTTACCTCCATATTCTGTACATCTATATATAAAACGATATTTCTACAGGCGGCTGTCCCTTTCAAGGGCAGTGAGCCCGGTTCTGCACATGTCCACAATGGGATAGTTTTTTAGGTTGAGCAAAAAGGCATCTATTTTCTGACTGGTACCTGTCAATTCTATCATCATGGTGGAAGGTGCCAGGTCTACAATGGTCGCTTCATATATTTCAGATATTTCTCTCAGTTCCGTTCTTGTGGTGGGATTAATCTGAATTTTAATCAAAAGCAGTTCCCTTGACAGGGTGGTTCTTTCAGACAGATGTTTGACAGAAATAACTTCAACAAGTTTTTCCAGCTGCTTAATTATCTGTTCCAGGATAAGTTTATCCCCCAGCACAGTAAGTGTAATGTTTGAAATACCGGCATTGTTGGTTTCTGAAACTGTAAGAGAGTCGATATTGTAGCCCCGGCGGCCAAACAGGCTGGATACTCTTGAAAGGACTCCGGGATTATTTTCCACAAGTATTGATAGTATATATCTTTTCATATCTATACCTCCTAAAGACTATTCCAGAATTATATCGTCTACACTTTTACCGGCGGGTATCATTGGAAGGACCCGTTCCTCACAGTTGATTATGCAGTCAATAACTGTGGGCCCCCTGGTCTCTTTTGCCTCTTTTAGGGCTGCCATGAGCTCGTCCCTTGTTTCACATCTGATGCCTCTGGCGCCGAAAGCCTTTGCCAAAGCCACATAGTCAGTTTTTCTGTTTGGCACTGTATATGAAAGCCGCCCCTCGTAAAAGGACTGCTGCCACTGATACACCATACCCAGAGCATTATTGTCGAACAAAACGGTGGTTATGGGCAGTTCATAACTTACGGAGGTACAGAGCTCATTTAAGTTCATGTGAAAACTGCCGTCTCCGCTGATATGTACCACTTGGCTGCCCGGTCTTCCGACAGCTGCCCCGATGGATGCTCCATAACCATAGCCCATTGTTCCAAGTCCGCCTGAAGTGAGAAAGTCTCTGGGATTTTCAGCTCTGGAGTATTGTGCGGCCCACATCTGGTGCTGGCCCACATCTGTGGCCATAATAAAAGCACTGCCGAAAACTTCATAGATATCTTCTATTATCTTATGTGGCTTAAGGCCCGGGCATGAAGCCGCAGGCACATATTCATTTGATTTCCTGAAATCAAGGATTTCATTCAGCCACGAATCCCTGTTTTTTTGTTCGATGAGGGGAAGGAGTTTCTCCACTACGGCTTTCACATCTCCTATGACACTGTAGTCAATGATAATATTTTTATTGATTTCCGTAGGATCTATATCTATGTGAATTATTTTTGCGTTATTGGCGAATTTTTTGGTGTCGGTAGCAACCCTGTCAGAGAATCTGGCACCTATATTTAAAAGAACGTCGGCATTTTTTACGGCCCAGGAAGCTGATACGCTGCCATGCATTCCTATGATGCCCAGATTTTCAGGAGCTCCATGGGGGAGCACTCCGGTGGCCATAATGGTATGACAGCTGGGAAGAGATGCTTTCCTGATCAGCTGCTGTATAAAGTCAGATGCATTGGAAGCTACCACTCCACCGCCGTACAAAAGCATAGGTCTTTGACTTTCGTTTATGACCCGGGCAATTTCCTCAAGGTTTTCTTCATTGATTTCAGGCACTTTTGACTTTCTGAGAATATCTTTTGAAGGTGCCTTGTACTCGTATTCGCATAGGGCTGCCGAAACATCCTTGGGTACATCAATCAGGACAGGGCCCGGCCTGTCGCTTGTAGCAATGGCAAAGGCTTTCCTGACAGTGTCAGCAAGGTTTCTGACATCCCTTACTACGAAATTGTGTTTTGTGATTGGCATGGTAATGCCGGTGATAAAAACTTCCTGAAAGCTGTCCTTGCCCAGAAGGTCGGTGCCTACATTGCCTGTAATGGCAATAACAGGGATAGAATCCATATAAGCTGTGGCCAGACCTGTTACCAGATTGGTGGCTCCGGGTCCCGATGTAGCCAATACAACTCCCGGCTTTCCTGTAGAACGGGCATATCCGTCCGCTGCATGAGAGGCTCCTTGCTCGTGGGCAGTAAGTACGTGGTTAATTTTATCTCTGTACTTGTAAATAGCATCGTAAATATTAAGGACGGCCCCTCCAGGAAAGCCAAAGATGGTGTCAACACCGTGTTCCAGCAAAACTTCCATGATGATCTCTGAACCATTTTTCTTCATGATGAACCTCCTTAATATTATTTTTTCTATAAATAAGCCTTTATCTCTTCAGAGACAAAGGCCTTAGGTCTTTGTGAATCTGCAAATAATTGAGAAATATCATATAAAGAAGTTCTGAATTTGTCAAGGTTGTTTTATGAAAAAGATTGTATTTCAAATGGGAAAACTATATAATGCATAGGAGTAAAAAACAGGAGGTAGCAATTTGGGATTTTCAGACGAAATAGGGATTGATCTTGGAACAGCAAATATTCTTGTGTTCATAAAAGGCAAAGGGGTTGTCCTGGAAGAGCCTTCAGTTGTGGCTATAGACAGGGAAAACGGTTCCATTCTGGCGGTAGGAGAAGAAGCCAGACAGATGCTGGGCAGGACGCCGGGAAATATTATTGCCGTCAAGCCTTTGAGAGACGGTGTTATCTCTGATTACGATGTAACCGAGCGCATGATGAAGTATTTTATTCGCAGAACAGGCAAGGGCAGGAGATTTTTTAAGCCACGCATTATGATCTGCGTTCCTTCCGGTGTTACTGAAGTTGAAAAGAGGGCAGTCAAGGAAGCTGCCATGGAAGCAGGGGGTAAATATGTATACCTGATGGAGGAGCCTGTTGCTGCAGCCATCGGTGCCGGCCTGGATATATCCCAGCCCAACGGAATTATGATTGTCGATGTGGGTGGAGGGACAACTGATGTTGCGGTTATCGCTCTTGGGGGGATAGTTGCTTCCAATTCAATAAAAATTGCGGGAGAAACCTTTGACGAGGCCATAGTCAAATACATGAGGAAAGAGCATAAACTATACATAGGTGAAAGAACGGCGGAAGAACTTAAAATCAGTATAGGGACAGCATATCCGCGAGAAATGGTGGTTGTACAGGAGTGCAGGGGAAGAGACCTGATAACCGGCCTGCCTAAATCCATCGAAATTTCTTCAAAGCAGATAATGGAAGCCCTAGAAGAGCCCCTTGATGCAATATGCGATACCATACACGGCGTCCTGGAAAAAACACCGCCCGAATTGGCCGCTGATATTAGCAACAGGGGTATTATACTCTCGGGAGGAGGAGCTTTGTTGTACGGCATGGACAGGAGAATTTCGCAAAGGACGGGTATTCAGGTGCATATTGCAGAAAACCCCAAATCCTGCGTAGCCATAGGTACCGGCCTAGCTTTGAACAATATCAAAATTCTTGAGAAAAGCCGCATAGGCAAAGAACCTGCAAATTATTAAAGTAAAGATGCCATGGCAAAACTGGAACTGATAGCCACCGCCACTTTCGGGCTTGAGGCTGTGGTAAAAAGAGAAATTGAAAACCTGGGTTATAAGATAATAAACAGCGAAGATGGGAAGATAACTTTTTTGGGAGATGAAAGAGCTCTTGTAAAGGCAAATCTGTGTCTTCGTTCAGCAGACAGAGTCCTGGTCAAAATGGGAGAATTTGAGGCTTTTAGCTTTGAAGAACTTTTCCAGAAGACCGGGGCTTTGCCTTGGGAGGAGTGGATTACACCGGACGGAAGGTTTATTGTGAACGGAACTTCCGTGAAATCTCAGCTTTTCAGCGTGTCAGACTGCCAGGCCATAGTTAAAAAGTCAATAGTAGAGAGGCTGAAGAATTTTTATGCCATGGAGTGGTTTCCGGAAAGCGGTGCGGAATATCAGATTAAGGTTACCATTTTAAAGGACAGGGTTACATTAACTATTGATACCAGCGGTCCGGGGTTGCATAAAAGAGGATACAGGGTTAAGGATGTTGCAGCTCCGATGAAGGAGACCCTGGCCGCCGCATTGGTGCAGCTATCATTCTGGCGGAAGGACAGACTTCTGGCAGATCTTTTCTGCGGTTCGGGAACAATATGCATTGAAGCAGCCATGCTGGGAAGAAATATTGCTCCGGGCCTGACCAGAGAATTTGCAGCCGAAAGCTGGGAAGCTATTCCATCCAGACTATGGAAAGAAGAGAGAAAAGCGGCTTTTGAGAGAATAGACAATAAAAGCAGGCTCAGGATATTGGGGCTGGATAAAGATCCAAGAGCAGTTGAAGCAGCCAGAGCTAATGCCGAAGCGGCAGGAGTGGGCGATTCAGTGAAGTTTCAGGTGAGGCTGGCAGAGAATTTTACAGCACCTGAGGAGTACGGTATAATTATCAGCAATCCTCCATACGGCGAGAGGATAGGTAATAAAAAAGAGCTGGAGCAGATCTATAAATATTTAGGTGAGTTCATAAAATCAAATCTAACCTGGTCTTTATATCTGATTACGGCAGACAAGAATTTCGAAAAAATATTCAGGGAAGAGCCGGCAGACCGGAGAAGAAAACTTTATGCAGGCAGGCTGGAAACCTGTTATTATCAATACTATGGGATGCGCCCTCCGAAAGATTAAATTTTTCACATCTTGTATCTTTCATGCAAAAGTCTATTGACAAGTCACATAAGCGATTCTATTATATAGCATATATATTCATTACAAAGCATAAAAATGCATATTAATGCAAATGGAGGTTTTATTATGGCTCTTAATTTAAAAGGAAAAAGCATACTTACCCTGAAGGATTTTACCACAGAAGAGATCCGGTATCTGCTGGATCTGGCTCACGACCTGAAGGCTAAGAAGAGGGGGGGCATAAGGGGGGAAATGCTGAAAGGCAAGCATATAGTTCTACTTTTTGACAAGACCTCCACAAGAACCAGATGTGCTTTTGAGGTGGCCTGCGCTGACGAAGGCGGCCATGTGACATTTCTCGACTCACAATCGTCTCAGATGAATGTCAAGGAGTCGATGGAAGACAGCGCAAAGGTACTGGGCAGATTCTTCGACGGAATTGAATACAGGGGTTACCAGCAGGAAGTTGTGGAAAACCTGGCTAAACATTCCGGCGTTCCGGTTTGGAACGGCCTGACAGACATGGACCATCCCACACAGATTCTTGCGGACCTGATGACATTGGAAGAGCATTGCACCAAACCCCTGAATGAAATCAAACTGGTTTTCTGCGGTGACATAAGGAACAATATGAGTTATGCCTGGATGTATGGTGCTGCGAAGATGGGCATGCATTATGTGGCATACGGCCCCAGGGAACTGGTGGTTGATGAAGATGTTCTTTCGACGGCAAATGAAATAGCCGATTACACCGGCGCAGTTATAGAAATTACTGACGACCCTGCCTGCCTGAAGGGTGCCGATGCAGTGTATACCGATGTATGGGCGTCTATGGGTGAAGAGGCCTTGATTCCTGAAAGAGCGAAACTCCTTGCTCCATATAAAGTCACCATGGATACTCTGGAAGCTACGGAGAATTTCGATGTGCTGTTCATGCACTGCCTGCCGTCGTTCCATGATTTTGAAACCAGAACAGCAAAGGAATGGATGGAGAAAGGGGTTGACATACGTGAAGTGACGGATGAAGTATTCAGAAGCCGCCACTCAATAGTTTTTTCAGAGACTGAAAACCGCATGCACACGGCAAAAGCAATTCTGATTGCAACACTATAGACAATTCTAAGAAAGACAGGATAAGGATATTATGAAAAAAATAGTCATTGCCTTGGGCGGCAATGCTTTGAGGACGGAAAAAACCGGCAAAACTCCTGAAGAACAGCTTCAGGTTGTAAGGCATACATGCAAATACATTGCAGACATCATCGCCATGGGAAATGAGGTCATACTGGTTCATGGAAACGGACCACAGGTCGGAGAAATAATGAAATTACCCGTACCCTTTGATGTGGCAGGGGCTATGAGCCAGGGCTATATAGGATACCAGATACAGCAGTCGCTTGGGGAAGAGCTTTTGAAACGGGGCATTGACAAGCCCGTTGTGAGTATAGTGACCCAGGTGCTGGTGGATCAGGATGATGAGGCTTTTAACAATCCGACAAAACCTATAGGCTCTTTTTTCAGCGAAACAGAGGCGGAAAAACTTGCCAGGGAAAAAGGCTATGTAATGAAAGAAGATGCCGGCAGGGGCTTCAGACAGGTTGTGGCTTCTCCTTTGCCCAAGGAAATAGTGGAAATTGATGTCATTGACAGAATATATCATGATGCTGTTGTCATTGCCGCAGGAGGCGGAGGCATTCCCGTAATCAGGAACGGAAAAGGAGCTTTGGAGGGAATAGCAGCCGTTATTGACAAGGATCTTGCAGCGGAACTTCTGGCTGAAAAAATCGGGGCAGATGTGCTGCTGATTCTGACTGCAGTCAAGGCAGTAGCCTTGAATTACAGAAAAGAAGACGAAAAATTGCTTGAGAAAATCAGTCCGGACGAATGCGAAGAGTACATAAAGCAAGGGCATTTCGCCCCGGGAAGCATGCTGCCCAAAATAAAAGCTTCCGCAAAATTTGCAGGAAGCAAGGAAGGGCGGAAGGCCATAATAGCTTCTCTTGACCAGGCTCTTGATGCCCTTGAGGGAAGAAGCGGCACTCTTATCAGTATGTAATTACAGGACGTCTGTTTCTCCGCTGCCATCCAGTTTTCTCAAAATAAACAGTTTTATGCATGCCACTACCGGAACGGCAAGCACCATGCCGATCAGGCCAAAGAAATGTCCGCCGAAAGTTACTCCCAGCAAAACGAAAAGGGGATGTAGACCTGTGCTACCGCCGACAACTTTGGGCCCTATTATATTGCCATCTATCTGCTGTATGATAAGGAAAGCAAGGGCAGTGACAAGGGCTTTGGGAAAGCCCCCCATAAACAGCGCAACTATAATGGCGGGAATGGACCCGAACACCGGGCCAAAGTAGGGAATAACATTGGTAAGACCTGCAAAGCAGCCTAAAAGCACGGCAAAATCCACCTTAAGTATAGTTAAAACAATCGATGTGATAACAGCCACAATCAGCGCATCCAGCAGCTGGCCTCTCAGGAACCTGGAAAAAACCTCATCTATATCGCTTAAAGCATTGCTGATGCGTTCAGCGTTTTTCCCCGAAAAGAATGAGAGAAAGCCGTCATTCCATATGTTCATAAAATACTCTTTGTCTTTAATCAGATATATTGATACAACCAGGCCTAAAATGAGGTTAACCAGACTGCCGCCGGCGCCCATGATAAAACCGATAATAGCATCGGCGCTGAAGTTTTTCCCTATCCACTCGGCTATGTCATTGAGAACGGTGTAAATTTTATCCTCCAGCCCGCTCTGGGGGAGCGAATTCATGAAGTTGCGAAAGAGCTCTTCGTACTGTGCAAAATACAGTATGACACTTTCAAGCACATTGGTAAGGCCGGTGAAAACCAGGCGGCCTACTATCAGAAAAGCAAAAGAATATATCAGCAGGATGAACAGTGCAATTACAATCAGATAGGTGAGCATTATGCTGATAAGCCTGCGGGATTTAATCTGTTTTTCGGCCTTCTTCGCTGTCTTTGGTTTTCTGAAAAAGAATTTCCTGACCAGTTTTTTATCCACGGTTTCAACCAGGGGGGTAAACAGGTAGGCCAGAATCAACCCCACGAACAGTGGTGCCAGAGCCGAAATCACATTTCCAAGAAAACCCGTAAAAGCGGCAAATGTTGCGTTAAAGTTTTTAATCAGAAAATAGAGAATATAAAGCAGTCCTGCCGTGAAGACTATATAGAAGGAGTATTTCATATACAGCTTGTCGCTGAGCAGTTCCCTGATTTTTTTCATGGTTACCTCTTGCCGGCTACACACCTTAGGATTTGTTTAATCTTACCATTTGGGAGCCAATACATCAATAACTTAATCTGCAATCGAAGTTAGTTTGTGCGTACTTGATAAAATCGCAGAATATATGTATAATATATGGCGTTATAAACCCTGATAATTAATTCGATTAAGTAATAGATAAGGAGAAAAATATGGCAGATAAGAAAATGAAAACCATGGATGGCAACACGGCGGCAGCGTATGTATCATATGCGTTTACTGAAGTTGCGGCCATCTATCCCATTACACCTTCTTCCAATATGGCTGAAGTGGTGGATGAATGGGCGGCCCACGGTCAGAAAAATATTTTCGGCCAGAAAGTAAAAGTTGTTGAAATGCAGTCTGAGGCCGGCGCTGCAGGTGCTGTGCACGGCTCTTTGGCCTCAGGAGCCCTTACGACTACATACACGGCTTCACAGGGCCTGCTTTTGATGATACCCAATATGTACAAAATTTCAGGAGAACTCCTCCCCGGAGTTTTTCATGTTTCAGCAAGGGCTGTAGCCGGCCATGCCTTAAGCATATTTGGCGATCATTCCGACGTTATGTCTGCCAGGCAAACCGGTTTTGCCCTGCTTGCCAGCGGCTCGGTTCAGGAAGTAATGGATCTGGGCGGTATAGCACACCTTGCCGCCATCGAGAGCAGGGTGCCCTTCCTGCATTTCTTCGACGGATTCCGCACATCCCATGAAATACAGAAGATTGAAGTTATAGAATATGATGATTTAGCAAAAATGCTCAACATGGAGGCTGTTCAACGTTTCAGGGATAATGCGTTGAATCCGGAACATCCGGTTATCAGAGGGTCTGCACAGAATCCCGACATTTTCTTCCAGGCAAAAGAGGCTTCCAATAAATTCTATGAAGCTGTTCCGGCAATAGTCGAAAACTATATGAAAAAAATCAGCAAACTGACAGGAAGAGAATACAATTTGTTTGACTATGTAGGCGACCCCGGTGCAGAACACATTATTATAGCAATGGGTTCCGTCTGCGACACCATCGAAGAAACCATCAATTACCTTAAAAAGCAGGGCAAGAAAGTAGGTCTTGTTAAAGTAAGGCTCTACAGACCTTTTTCACCGGAACACCTGAAGAAGGCCATACCTGCAAGCGTAAAACGCATAGCAGTCCTGGAGAGAACCAAGGAGCCGGGAGCTATCGGAGACCCATTGTATATGGATGTGAGGTCCATGTACTACAATGACAAAGATGCTCCCGAGATATATGGCGGAAGATACGGACTGGGTTCAAAGGACACAACACCGGGCCAGATTCTGGCTGTATATGAAAATCTGGAAAAGGATCAGCCAAAAGACAGATTTACTATAGGAATTGTGGATGATGTGACTCACACCTCACTGGATACAGTTAAGGGTGTTAACACAGAACCTGAAGGAACGATAAGGTGCAAATTCTGGGGCCTGGGTTCTGACGGCACCGTGGGGGCCAATCAGAATGCCATTAAAATCATCGGAGACAAGACGGACCTCTATGCTCAAGGATATTTTGCATATGACTCGAAAAAATCGGGAGGGCTGACGGTTTCCCACTTGCGTTTCGGCAAACATAAAATCCAGTCACCCTACCTTATAAATGAGGCGGATTTCGTGGCGTGCCATACTCAGGCATATGTTAACCAGTATGATTTGCTGAAAGGCCTGAAAAAAGGCGGCACCTTCCTTCTGAACTGCCTGTGGAATGAAGAGGAGCTGAACCTTCATCTGCCGGCAAATATGAAGAGATATCTGGCTGAAAACGACATTGAATTTTACACCATAAATGCTACCAGCATAGCCGAAAGGATAGGCCTGGGCAACCGCATTAACATGGTCATGCAGTCTGCTTTCTTCAAACTTTCCCAAGTGATACCCGTGGATGAAGCCATTGGCTACCTGAAAGAAGCCGTGGAGGAAACCTACGGCAGAAAAGGCGGCAATGTAGTTGAAATGAACTTCCAGGCCATAGATGAAGGTGTCAAAGGTCTGGTCAAAATTAATGTACCTGCCGAATGGGCTAATGCCATCGACGCAGAAAAAGAAGTTAAAAAAGTACCTGAATTCATAGAAGATATTCTCATTCCAATGAGCAGGCAGGAAGGCGACAGCCTTCCCGTCAGTGCATTTGTGGGAAGAGAGGACGGCACATTCCCATCCGGCACGGCGGCTTATGAAAAGAGGGGCGTTGCAGTCAATGTACCTGAATGGATTTCAGAAAATTGCATACAGTGCAACCAGTGCTCTTTTGTATGCCCCCATGCATCCATAAGACCTGTGTTGCTGACAGAAGAGGAAAAAGCCAATGCTCCTGAAGGATTTACCACATTGAAAGCAATCGGCAAGGATATGGAAAACATGTCGTATAAGATTCAGGTTTCTCCCCTGGATTGCCTGGGCTGCGGCAACTGCGCAGATATCTGCCCCGCCAAGAACAAGGCTTTGATAATGATGCCAATCGAAACACAGCTCCACGAGGCGGCAAACTGGGATTTCAGTATGACTGTACCTCTGAAAGAAAATCCGTTTAAGAAAACCACTATTAAAGGCAGCCAGTTCCTGCAGCCTTACATCGAGTTTTCAGGAGCCTGTGCCGGATGTGGCGAGACCCCATACATCAAACTCATTACCCAGCTTTTCGGAGACAGGATGATGATAGCCAATGCCACAGGATGCTCATCCATCTGGGGTGCATCCGCACCCAGCATGCCTTACTGCAAAGATGCCGATGGAAGAGGACCTTCCTGGGCAAATTCCCTGTTTGAAGATAATGCCGAATACGGTCTTGGTATGGCCGTGGGCGTAAGACAGCAGAGAGATAAAATTCAGGACAGCATGGAAAAACTGCAAGGGAAAAATCTGCCCGAAACTTTGAAAGAAGCTTTATCAGAATGGATAGAAAAGAAAAATGACGGAGAAGCATCGAGATCTGTCAGCGAAAAAGTCATGGCAGAACTGAATCCTGCAGCTGTTGAAGCCCTGGATGAAGAAGGAAAGGCCCTGGCAGACGAAATCCTCAAGAGAAAGGATTATCTGGTTAAGAAATCGGTCTGGGCAGTGGGAGGAGACGGCTGGGCCTATGACATAGGCTACGGAGGTCTTGACCATGTGCTGGCATCAGGAGAGGATATCAATGTTCTGGTATTTGACACAGAAGTTTATTCAAATACAGGTGGACAGTCTTCCAAAGCAACACCTACAGCAGCCATAGCCAAGTTTGCGGCTTCCGGCAAAAAGACCAAGAAAAAAGACCTTGGCATGATGGCCATGGCCTACGGCTATGTTTATGTGGCTCAGGTGGGTATGGGGGCAGACAAGAACCAGCTATTGAAAGCAGTCACCGAGGCGGAAAGTTATGACGGACCTTCCCTCATAATCTGTTATGCGCCATGTATAAATCACGGTATCAAGAAGGGAATGGGCAAGACTCAGGAAGACACCAAGGACGCAGTTGAGACAGGCTACTGGCATCTCTACCGCTTCAATCCTTTGCTTAAGGAGGAGGGCAAAAATCCCTTCATCCTTGATTCAAAAGAACCCACAAGACCGCTGAGAGAATTCCTCATGGGACAGGTAAGATACACTTCACTCCTGTCGGAATTCCCCGACCAGGCTGAGGAACTTTTTGCCAAGGCAGAAAAAGATGCGGCCGACAGGCTGGAGTCGTATAAAAGGCTGGCTGAATAAGGCGCAGATTAGAAGAAAACTATAAACAAATCTACTTTAACACATAAGCCGGCTGGAATTTTCCAGCCGGCTTATTATAGAGCCATTATTCCTTAACTAGTTTAAAGAATCGTACAGGGTTGATTTACACTGCTCCCTGCATCATCATGGCTTTGGCGACTTTCAGGAAGCCCGCAATGTTGGCACCTGCAACCAGATTGTAGCCCAGGCCGTATTCTTTCGCCGCACTGGCCGCAGAATCGTGAATGCTGACCATGATGTCTTTCAGTTGTGCATGAACCTGCTCGGGCGAAAATACGGTATGGCCTGCATTTTGACCCATTTCAATGCAGGAACAGGCTACGCCGCCGGCATTGGCTGCCTTGCAGGGACCTACGATTACGCCGTTTTCCATGAGGTATTCGATGGCATCGTTGGTGGTAGGCATGTTGGCGCCTTCGCAAAGATATTTTGCGCCGTTGGCTACGATTTTCTTTGCATCCTCAATGCGGATGTCGTTTTGCATAGCGCATGGAATGTAAAGATCTGCTTTCACGCCCCAGGGCTTTTCTCCGGGGAAGAATTTGGCTCCGGGGAACTTGTCTGCATAGGGAGCGCAGATGTTCTTGCCGGAGTTCCTCAGTTCGACGAAGTAGTCGATTTTTTCACCTGAGATGCCGGCTTCGTCCAGGATGTATCCGTCAGGACCTGAGAAGGCAATAACCTTGGCACCCAGCTCGTCTGCTTTGAGGGCTGTGCCCCAGGCCACGTTGCCAAAACCGGAAATGACCACGGTTTTGTCTTTGATGTCTTCGCCGTTGGCTTTCAGCATGCATTCAGCAAAATAGACTATACCAAAGCCGGTGGCTTCGGTTCTGCCATTCAGACCGCCGTAAATGATGTGTTTGCCGGTGATGGCTTCGTCAAATCTGTTGACAAGTTTTTTGTACTGGCCGAAGAGATAGCCTAATTCCCTCGGCCCCACACCCAGGTCACCTGCCGGGCTGTCGGTGTATGGACCGATATGTCTGTACAGTTCGTTCATGAAAGCCTGGCAGAATCTCATGATTTCGCCGTCGGATTTTCCGTTGGGGTCAAAATCGGAACCGCCTTTTCCGCCGCCGATGGGGAGTCCGGTCAGGGCATTTTTGAAAATCTGCTCAAAGGCCAGGAATTTCATTACGCTGGGGTTTACATTGGGGGCAAATCTCAAGCCGCCTTTGTATGGGCCAAGTGCGCTGTTAAACTGATATCTGAAACCTCTGTTGACTTGTGTTTTGCCTGCATCATCCACCCAGGTAACTTTGAAAATAATTGCTCTTTCCGGCTCGCTTATTCTTTCAAGCAATGAAGCGGCTTCATATTCCGGGTGCTGCTCAATAACGGGTCTGATGGAGTTGAAAACCTCCTCGACTGTCTGGTGAAACTCAGATTCACCGGGGTTTCTTTCCTTGCAGTACTCAATGCTGCGATCAACGTAATTCGACATTTTTTCCCTTCTTTCTTTTGAATTTTTTATTAAAATTTTTTGAGAACAGATTAACAAACTTCCACAGTTCAGAATAGCATAAAGAGGCATTTGCGTCAAGAAGAAGGAGGCCCTGATGAATTATGACAAGTTCTTTACTTTATGGGCTTTATTATTTACTGGAACCAATAAAGAAGGTACAATGGCATGGAAAGGACACAGATAAAAATGGAGTTTGTCACTCTGGATCATATAGCTAAAATACTGAAAAAAAGGGATAAGAACACCCACAAGGGAAGCTATGGTCGTGTTCTGGTAATAGCCGGAAGCAAAGGCATGGCCGGCGCAGCAGTGCTGACTGCCATGGGAGCCCTAAGAAGCGGCGCCGGACTTGTAAAAGTGTCGCTGGATGAGGAATTCTTTCCCATATTTCACAGCACTCTGCCAGAAGCAATTTGTGTAAACAGACAATTGAGCATGCAGGATTTAAACAGTTATGAGGCTATTGCCATAGGTCCCGGTCTGGCTGTTCAAGCGAAAAACAAGGACCTGACAGAGATGGTGCTGGCAGCAGAAAAGCCGGCCCTTATTGTGGATGCCGGTGCACTGGATTTACTTAGGTTAATCGGGCCGGAGAAGGTAAAAAAAACACAGGCATCCCAAAAATGCAAATTAATAATCACTCCTCATCCGGGAGAGGCTGCAAAGCTGCTGGGCCTGACAACGGCAGAAATCAATACTGACAGGGAAAAGTCCGGGCAGAGATTGACGGAAGAATATGGTGCCATCAGCATGCTCAAAGGGCATGAAACCCTGATAACGGATATTTCATTAAAGCAGTTCATCAATACCAGCGGCAATCCCGGAATGGCCACCGCAGGCAGCGGAGATGTGCTGACGGGAATAATTGCGGGCTTTGCCGCACAGGGATATACCCCGCTTAAAGCAAGTTTACTTGGTGCATATATTCATGGGGCCGCAGGGGATATTGGGGCAGATTTTCACGGAGAGCATGGACTTTTAGCCTCTGACATTGCATCTATGGCAGGAATTGCCATTAAGAAAATTTTTGCTGAGAAAAAGGAGACAGAAAATGAATAAGAAAAATTTGATTGTGATGGCCATAGCCCTGGCGATGGTAATAACCACTGCTATTGTCGTAGGGGCAGGCTATGATCCTGGTTCTGCCGAAGATCCAATAGTCACAAAAAGTTATGTGGATTCCAAAATCGCCGAGGCTCTGGAAGGAATTTCAGGAAGCGGAGGGCAGGGAGGCTCAGAAGGTGGATTAGCATTCACTCCTATTAAGGTGGATAAAAGTAAACAGCTGATAGGTGGTGAAGGGACTGAGCTGATATTGCGCAGCGGTAAAGCTAAGGCTGTTGCAGCCGGAAAAGACGGGTTATCCGATGTAACCATTGGTCAGGACATAACTGCAGGCAAGGATATAAGCCAGAACCATCTGCTGCTTGTTCCCAGAGATGACGGAAGAGGAATAGAAGCCGTTACCGACATTTGGGTTATGGTAAAAGGACCATACACCGTCAATTAATTCAGAAAGGAATATCAGAGGTACAGTAAATGAGAAAAACCGTAAGAATTATTGGGCCGCTTTTGATTATAGCCTTGATTTTCAGCATCTGGTCAGTGACTTTTGCGTCATCAGACAGCCTGGGGGAAAATCTCTATGAAAGTCACATGGATATCGGTGAACGCATGTCGCTGGCGAAAGGAGTTTTCTGGAATACGGCTTATAATGAAAAAATAACGGAAAACTATATCGAATATATGCCGGGAAAAAGCATTAAGCCCATAATTGCTCACGGAAACGATATATACGGTGCCGCCAGTTTTAAATCCGTAGTGAGTATGGCGGCAGCCAACGATCAATATGTAGTTGCAGGCCTGAATGGAGATTTTTTTGATATGAGCAACGGAGTTCCCATGGGCATCACAATAAAAAACGGGATTCTCCTGTCTTCAGAAAGTGCACAGAGGCCGTCACTTGGCTTTTTCGAGGATGGCAGCCTTATCATAGGAAGGCCCGAAGTTAAAATCAGTGCATCCGGTGAAAATATCGGCAAAGGCTTTTCTTTTCTGCATCTGAATAAAACCCTTACACCGGGCTCCGGAGTTGTTCTTTATACAAGGGTTTATGGCGATGATTTCAGCAATAAGGCAAAGATAGCGTCATATAATGTGCTGCTCTCGGTGGAAAACGATGAATTCAGAATAAATGATGCCTTTGAAGGCATTGTAGTTGAGACAACCGAAAGTGACCTGCCAACCATCATTCCGCCCGGCCATGTTCTGCTTTCCATAAGCTTAAATACAGTGTACCCGGATAGTTTGACCAGATTAATGGGAGCACAACCCGGAGATATCATAAGTTTTACGGTTAATGGAGACAGCACCTGGGATGAAGTTGAATATGCCATTGGTACAGGTGATAAACTTGTGAGCGGAGGCCAGATGCTGCCTCCGGCTGATAAGGAAATGCATCCAAGGACTGCAGTTGGTATCAGGGCAGATGGCTCGGCAGTTTTTTATACTGCCGACGGGAGGCAGGCTGATCACAGCAAGGGATTGACTCTGCAGCAATTATCCGAAAGGATGCTTGAGTTGGGTTGTGTAGAAGCTGTCAATATGGATGGAGGAGGGTCTACGGCTCTTCATGGAATTTTTCCCGGAGAGGAAAGTATGAGCGTAATAAACCAGCCGTCACAGGCAACTTTGAGAAACTGCGCCAACTATATTTTGCTTATCAATACATCACAACCGGTGGGAAACCCTGCTCATCTGCACATTTACCCCTATGAAGCCAGAATCCTTGCCGGTTCGGAAATCAGTTTCCGGGTAAAGGCCAGTGATGCCAATTATTACCCGGTCATGCCACCGACGAATATAAGTTTTTCTTATACCGGCAATGTGGGTGACATGGCTAAAACAGATCAGGATTACATTTTCTCAGCTTCAAAAAACAAAGCAAAGGGTAGCATAACTGCAAGCTCGGGCAACAAGCTGAAAGGCTCAACTGGGATTGAGATTGTAGATAAGCCCGAAAAACTGGAGATAATTGACGAGGCTACGGGAAAAACAGTAAATGCAATCAATATAGTTGCCGGAGAGGAGGTTAACCTGAAGGGCAGCTCAACCTATAAAAGAATGCCGCTGCTTTCTTCAGATAAAGCCTATACATGGACGGTCACCGGCAACATAGGCACAGTCAATGAAGAGGGAGTTTTCAAGGCGGCAGATATCAACAAAGGCAGCGGTCAGATACAGGCTTCGGTCAACGGAGTAACTGCCACAGTGAATGTAAGCATTCAAAGCGAAGGCTGGCTGGTAGAATCCTTTGAAGGTACAAAAAACTTTTTCAGGGATTCAGCATGGCCCGGGGCTGAACTGTCACTGAATGCAGATTTAACCAAGGTTAAATACGGTTATAAAAGCGCTTTGATTAAATATGATTTTGATGAAGCTGAGTCAGACACGATTATTATGCCGGTTAAGGCAAACTTTTCAAAACCTCCCAGAATGCTTGGTTTTTACCTCTACGGCGACGGTTCGGGCAACGATATTGAATTGACAGTAAATACCGGAGAGGGCAGAAATACCCTGAAGGCTGCAACTTTGGACTTCAAGGGCTGGAAGCTGGTTACCGTCAGCCTGCCTGCAGGCACAAACAGTCTTGAAGCCATAAATATTTCCGTGGCCGGGAAGTCAAGCGGCAGCTTTTATCTGGATCAGTTTGTGGCAGGCATAGGTTATTATGTGGACACGGAATCGCCGACCATAGATATGTCCTTCGTAGACGGATTACTAACTGCCGTCATTAAGGACGAAACCGATAAAAGTGTCACCCCGTCTAATGTCAGACTGACAATGGACGGAGAAGTTTTGGATTTTCAAATGGATGAAAGCACAGGTGTGCTGCAGAAGTGGCTGGATATAGAAGACAGCAGGATGCACAGGCTGGCCATTGTTGCGTCGGATGAAACGGGTAATCTAGCCAGAAAAGGTATCAGCATAAAGATTGAGGGCAGTGAAGAAGACTCTGCAGAGGAGGACATTTTCATAGATACCAGGGGCCACTGGGGCAGGGCAAATATAGACTATCTTTACGGGCTGGGAGTTATTAACGGTGTAAAGACCGATCAGGGCCTTAAATACAATCCTGACAAGAGCATTACCAGGGCGGAATTTGCCGTGCTTATGAGCAACTGGCTGGCAGGTGATGCAACTGAGTACGCGGATACAGAACTGCCATTTCTGGACAAAGGGGCCATCCCCGCATGGGCTGTGGATTCGGTGAAGGCCGTGTATGGTATGGGCATAGTTGCGGGGACAGGCACGGATAAGGGCGTGGTCTTTAATCCCTCAGGCTCCATAAGCCGCCAGGAGGTTATGACGATTATTGGCAGGACTCAGGCCAAAGGCTATGGAGAAGTTACTCTGACGGATTTTGCAGATCATAAAGATGTAGCGGACTGGGCGTATTCTTATGTGAGCAGTCTGGTCAAGCAGGGAGTTATATCAGGCTCCGGCGGGAAACTGAATCCCAAGAAATCAGTAACCAGGGCAGAAGTTGCCACCATAATAACTGGCTTGAATTAACCGAGAATTCGGGAGGCGGCGGGAAACAGCAAATGAGGATAATGGTTTTTGCGGCAGGTGGAGACATGGGTGGGGCTAAGACCCACATTCTTTCCCTTGCCAAAGAACTTTCAGCAGACAATGAACTGAGGCTTATAAGCTTCAGGAAAGGCGTGCTGTCCCGGGAAGCTGCGGAGATGGGCATAGATATCTGTGTGGTGGACAACGGTCTTAATATTTTCAAAGATATAAACTGCGCCCTTAAGGAAGTGGATGGATTTAAGCCAGACATCATTCACTGCCACGGAGCCAAAAGCAATATGCTGGGAGTCATTATGAAGAGCAGGAGAAAACTGCCTGTAATAACCACAGTCCATTCAGATCCGGCAAGGGACTATATGGGCTCCCCCTGGAGACAATGGACCTATGGCTTAATAAATGCACTGGCCCTGAGACGCATGGATTTCTATATCGCTGTGGCGGAAAAAATGGAGAGAACCCTTATTGAAAGAGGTTTTGATCCCCTGAAGTTTTTTACCATATATAACGGATTGGATTTTTCCCATGCACCTTCAGATGCAAGGCCTGCGAAAAGTCCCGGGGAAGATATTGTGGTGGGCATAGCCGCAAGGCTTACGCCTATCAAGGATATAGGAACTTTGCTCAGGGCATTCAAAATCGCCCATGAAAGGAATAATCGCCTTCTGCTCAGAATAGCCGGTACCGGGGAAGATGAAAAAGATTTAAAAGCTCTTGCCAGAAGCCTGGGCATAGACCACAGGGTGGAATTTGTGGGCTGGATCAGTGATATCAAAGGTTTTTTCGCCCATGTGGACATCAATGTGCTGGCATCATTATCGGAAGGCTTCCCCTATTCACTTCTGGAAGGTGCCTATGAACACTGTCCCGCCATAGCCACGGAGGTGGGAGGCATCCCCGCCCTCATCAGCCATGGGGAAAACGGTTATCTGTTCCAGCCCGGGGACGTGGACACTTTTGCCGAATATATTTACCGGCTTTCAGTGGATGAAGAATTGAGGCAAAATCTTGCGGAAAACCTCTTTAAGCGGGCAAAAGAGGACTTCTCCTTAAGCAGGATGAAAGAAAACCAGGAAAAAGTCTATGGTGTAGTATTAAGGCGCAGGGCACGGACAGGAAGGCGGGGCGCAGTCATCTGCGGAGCTTACGGGAGAGGCAATGCCGGAGATGAAGCCATATTGAAGGCAATTCTGCTACAGCTTAAGGAAATAGATGAAGATATGCCTTTCTGGGTGATGACCAGAAAGAAGATGGAAACCAGGCTGGCAAACAAGGTCCGGTCCATGTACCTTTTTAACATCTTCGCTTTCTTCAGCAGCCTGAAAAAGGCCAGAATATTCGTCAACGGCGGTGGCAGCCTGATACAGGATATTACTTCCTCAAGGTCTTTGTATTTCTATCTCTTTACCCTGAAGGCGGCCAAATTTTTCGGCTGCAAAATCGTCATGTACGGCTGTGGCATCGGGCCACTGATATCCCCTTTCAACAGGAGAGTGGCTGCAGGTGTTCTGAATGATACGGCAGATATAATTACTTTGAGAGACAGTGTATCCTGGGAGCTGCTAAATGAAATGGAAGTAACAAGGCCGGAAATAGTCCTGGCAGCAGACCCCACCGTTCATCTGGAAAAAGCAAAAGACCAAGTGGTGGAGAGCGCTTTTGAAAGGGAAGGAGTTCCCGCTGCGACAAGGAAAATTGGCTTTTGCCTCAGGAACTGGCCGGAATTCACCAACAGAAAAGCTGTTGCGGCAGCGGCTGACTATGCCTGCGAAAAGTATGGACTTACCCCTGTTTTTCTGCCCATAGAAACTCCCAAGGATGTGACTGCTGCGGAAAAGGTTGTGGAAAACATGAAAAGTCCGAGCTACCAGTGCAGGCAGAGGCATGGAGTGGAGGAACTTATCGGTATGCTGGGCTCCATGGAGCTGGTCGTTGGCATGCGGCTTCATTCACTGATTTTTGCCACTGCAGGCGGAGCTCCGGTCATAGGTATATCTTATGATGTTAAAGTGGATAGCTTTATTAAAGATATAGGTTCCAGGGCATGCATACCGGTGGCTGCTTTAACTGCAGAAAAGCTGATCAGGGAAATCGATCTTGCCATGAACCGGGATGACTTTGAGAAGAAAAAGGTGCTGGAAGGCTTAAGAGAAGCACAGAAGATAAATATTGATGCGGCCAGAAGGCTGATAGAAAAAGGGGAAGCAGAAGACCGGGAGGAGAGAAAAAACTGATGAAGGAAATCATATGCATTTCAACTTCAAACTACCATCCCTTTCCAACAAGAAAGCAGAATGTAATGAACAGGCTGTCCGGTGCCAGGATACTTTATATTAATCCTCCTTTCACACTGCTGGCCCCCCTAAAAGACAGGAGCCTTTTTAGAAAACTTCTTGATTTCACTAAGCCCGGTGAAATAGTAAAAGATAATATCACAGTATTTTCGCCGCCGCCTCTGTTCCCTTTTTTCAATAAATACAGATTTATAAATAAGATAAATCAGAGGATTTTGGCCTGCTTCATCAGAGGCAAGATGAAAAAGGCGGGTTTCGACAAGCCCTATATCTGGTGCTATTCCCCCACATCGGCGGATTTAGTGGATCTGATTCCAAACAGAGCTGTGATTTACGATTGCGTGGACAAGCATTCAGCTTATCCGGGACACATTGATCCGGAAGTAGTGGACGGAATGGAAAAGGACCTGGCAAAAAAGGCTCTTCAGGTCTTTGCTACGGCAGAGAGCCTTTATGAGAATCTTAAGACATATAACGAAAACACAGTATTGATGCCAAACGGGGCAAATTACGAACTTTTTGCCAGAGCCCAGGGCGAATACCGGAATCCGGGAGAAAAGCCCGTATTCGGTTTTGTAGGCATGTTACAGGACTGCATAGAATATGAATATATGGCAGCTCTGGCGGAAGCTTTTCCTCAAGGTGAAATAATTGTCATAGGAAGGAATCTCCCGGGGGTGGACACTTCCGTGCTTGACAGATACGATAATATCAAAAGGCTGGGGCTTATAGCTCAAGATAAGCTGCCGGAAATAATGAAAACTTTTCATGTGTGCCTGAATCTTTTCAAAAACAATGAGTTGTCAGCTCATGTAAGCCCTTTAAAGTTTTATGAATATCTGGCAACAGGTAAGCCTATAGTGAGTACGGCAGTGCCGGCCCAGGTGCGGGACTATCAGGATGTAATATTTATTGCTGAAAACAAAGAAGACTTTGTGATAAAATACAGGGAGGCGCTGCATGAAGAGGCCCCTGAAAAGGTGGCAAAACGCATAGAGTATGCGAAAGAGGCTTCCTGGGACAATATCGTCAGGAGGATGGAGAAAATAATAGAGGAAACTATAAAAAAGCTGGAGGTGGCTGATGAAACTGATAAATGAGAAAGGCAGGATGTTTGGGATTATCAACCCTGTGGATCTGATTATACTTCTGGCTGTGATTGCCGTAGTCGGTGCCATAGGGATGCAGCTGTTCGGACAGAAGATCAATGATGCCGTGGCACCTCAGGTGGACCTTACTGCAGAAATGGTAATAGTAGGCACTCCACCGAGAATTATTGAGGAGATTTTCAGGCAGAATCTGGTGGGGCAGAGACTGGTTGCCGGCAATGAATACATGAATGCAACCATAACAGATGTCTGGGCAGAGGATTATGTTATGCAGGCTATAAGAAGCGACGGAGTAATCGTTGATGCCACCGATCCCAGCAAGAAGGATATAGTAATAAAAGTGGCAGGCAAAGTACCCAAGGGAACTCCAAGCCCCAAAATAGGTAATCAGGAGGTCAGGGCAGGCAGGACTTTCATAATCAAAACACAGACCTTTGAGAGCTTTGGTACAATCAGATATGTTGAAATCGGCGATTGAAACGGCATACAGCCACAGCCTGACAAGCAGGGCTAATCAATTTCTAAAGAAATCCTATGAGGTTTCGGCAAGCAGGAAGCTATGGGTTCGCTTTGCTGAGGCAAAAAATACTGTTGAAGAGTCTCTTTACGGGAAATTTGCAGATTTTATGGCCCGTGCAATAAAACCTGTCGGGAAAAGTCTGGAAGTCAGTGTTTTTCATAGGATTCTAATGGCTCTTGGTGATATATATCTTAGGATCACCAGACACAGTTTTGTTTTCAAATATGTGAATATGCTCAATTTGAGGCAATGGATGCTGCTGACCTTTTCCCTTTATCTCCCTCTGGATTACACTTTGAGAACCAAAGTTGGCGTGCCTGTTCTGGCATCTCTGTGGGAGGAGGCTTTTATTGTCTTTGCTGTTTTGTTCATTCTTTACAGAAAACTTCTTGAGAACAGCCGGGCTATAGCTAGAGAGAATCCTGTGGAGCCGTATATCATCCTTTTCATGGCTATAGGGCTTTTTCTTATGACTACGGCGGAAAGCCATCCCCACATTGCTTTTGCGGGATACAGAGCCACGGTGACCTACATTTTATGGTTTTTCCTTATCATAAGGCTCATAGAAGATGAAAAGGATTTTAAAGTACTTTTTTACGGAATAATGGCCGTGGGAATTTTCATGGGCCTGCACGGGATGTATCAGTTTGTAATAAAGGTTCCCATACCTGAAAGCTGGATTACCAGCACGGAAATGGGAGTCAGAACCAGAGTTTTTTCCATTACAGGCAGCCCAAATATTTTAGGAACTTTCATGGTGATGACAGCACCTCTTTCAGCGGCTATGATGTATCACTCCAAAAGGATTCTGTCCAGACTGATTTTTCTGGTTCTCACGGGAGCCATGTGTCTCTGCCTCCTTTTCACTTTTTCCAGGGGTGCCTGGGTGGGTATGGTGGTGGCAGTAATAGTTTTTGCCATTTTCGTCGATAAAAGGCTTCTGGCCCTGATGGGGGCAGCTATGGCAGGAGTGCTGGTATTTGTACCCTCCATAGCTTCAAGACTGACTTTTTTATTCACCAGCGACTACAGGGAGGCATCGGAAATCGGAGGCAGGGCCTTGCGCTGGGAGATGGGACGCTTTCTACTGCTTGAAAGGAATCCCTGGATAGGCTTTGGCCTTGGGCGCTTCGGCGGGGCCGTAGCCATGAACAATAAAATTCTCGAAGAAACCGAAGAATTCCAATATTTCTATATGGACAACTACTATCTCAAAGTAATGGTTGAAATGGGTTATGTAGGGATAATTGCTTTTTTGCTTATGCTTGCAGCCCTGGTTATCTGGGGACTCAGGTCCGTTTACAACAGCGGAATATATAAAGCCCCGGCAGCCGGTATACTGGCAGGGCTTTGCGGAGTATTAGTCCATTGCTATTTTGAGAATATTTTTGAAGAAACTTATATGATGGCCTATTTCTGGGGCCTGGCAGCCATGCTCATATATCTTGGCTATTTCAGTAACGACCGTCTCCGAGAAGAAAGTAGTTAAAGCCTGCTGATAAAGCAGCTTCCTTGTTGATAAAATTTCTTGTATCCAAAATATTTTTATTTCTCATCAGGTCTGCCAGCTTATCAAGTGGCAGGTCCTTGTACTCTTTGTGGTGGACTCCAAGTACTATTAGGTCGCTTTCCGATACGGCATCCTCCAGGCTGTCTCTCAATATGGACTCCTGGCTGGCATGAGGGTCGCAGGCCCTGACGTAAAAGCCCATGCCCGTAAGTATGTCAAACAGATAAAGAAGCGGGCTTTCCCTGGTATCCCCCACATCAGGCTTATAGCTTATGCCAAGTATTGTGACAACGGGATCGTCTATGCCCTTTAGAATCTTTTCAATAACTGAAGCCAGGTGGGCGGGCATAGAATCGTTAATTTCCCTGCCCATTTGAATCAGCCGGGATTTATCCGGTTCCTTCTCAACAATAAACCAGGGGTCAACAGCTATGCAGTGGCCTCCAACACCCGGCCCCGGCTGAAGAATATTTACTCTGGGATGCTTATTGCAAAGTTCGATGGCATCCCATACATTTACGCCAATTGATTCGCAAATTGTAGCCAGCTCGTTGGCATAGGCTATGTTGATGTCCCTGAAAGTGTTTTCCGCAGTTTTGCAAAGTTCGGCGGTTTTTGCATCGGTAATATAGATTTCGCCTTTTACAAAAAGCTCGTACACCTCTTTTATTTTTTGTGAAGATGCATCGTTTATGCCTCCGGCAAGCCGGCTGTTTTCCACCAGCTCTTTTAATATATTGCCGGGAATGACTCTTTCAGGGGAGTGACCAAGAAAAACCTCCTCCCCGATTTTCAGCCCGGATTTTTCCAGAATGGGCATCATGAGATCGTGTACTGTCCCTACAGGGGAGGTGGACTCCAAAATCACCGTATTGCCGGATTTGAGAAAGGGAACGATGTCTTCGGTAGCACTTTCCACATAAGACATATGGGATTTTTTGTCCTCATCGATAGGGGTGGGCACAGTGATGATGAAAACATCAGCCTCGTCCGGGACTAATGAAGCTTTCAGCCTGCCTTCTGCTACAACCTGTGCCGCCAAAGCCTGAAGCCCTTTTTCTTCAACAAAGATTTCGCCTCTGTTTAAGGCATCCACAATTTTTTCATTCTTGTCCACACCAAGTGTGTCGGCGCCGGCCGCTGCAAACATAGCCGCTGTAGGCAGCCCTATGTAGCCCAGCCCTATGATACATATCTTCATATTTTCTCCCTGCTTAATCGCAAAAACTCTGTAAATCAGAGCAAATAAATGATAGCATATAGTAATCCCATAGTAAAGAAGGAGGACCCCTGTTTGCAGACAGATGAGAGACTTAATATTCTTGGCATTCCGGTAGATATGGTGGATATGGAAGAAGCAGTCCGCAGCTTTGACGGATTCCTGAAAGGCGAAAGCTGCAGCATCATTGTCACACCAAATTCTGAGATACTTGAAAGGGCAAGCAGTAATCCGGGGCTGGCGGAAATCATACGAAAAGCGAATCTCGTTATCCCGGATGGAATCGGGCTGGTTTACGCTTCACGATTTCTGGGGAAGCCGCTGAAAGAAAGGGTAACCGGAATTGATTTTTTAAGCAGAGCACTTGCTTTGCTTGCGGAACGGGGTGTTTCTGTGTTTCTCCTGGGGGGAAACCCGGAAACCGGGGAACAAAAATCCGTGGCGGAGGAGGCCGGTGAGAATATGAAAAAGGCCTTCCCGGGGCTTACGGTGGCGGGCAGTCACCATGGCTATTTTAAACCTGAGGAGGAAGAGGGTATTCTGGCAGCTATAAATACATCAGATGCGGGGTTTTTATGTGTGGCGCTGGGATCTCCCAAACAGGAAGAGTTTATGGCCAGGTATAAAACCAGGCTTTCAGTTAAAGCAGCCATTGGGGTCGGTGGAAGCCTTGACGTATGGGCCGGCAGGGTAAAAAGAGCTCCCTGGTTTTATCAGAAGCACGGACTTGAATGGCTGTACAGAGCCATCAGGGAACCTGCCAGATTCGGAAGATTGCTTCGGCTTCCTGTCTTCATGTTCAAGGTTGTGGTCTGGAAGATCCGTCAGGGAAAAAATAAAGATGCAAATGTATAGGGCAGGATAAGAGGAAAGCAGGATTTGGAAGAGACGAGAACCATAAAAACATCATATTTGCTTAAGAGATTTATCCCGTATTTCAGTAAATATAAATGGATTTTATTACTGGATTTATTTTGTGCCGCATTGACAACGGTATGTGAGCTGGTTTTACCCCTGATTGTCCGGTATCTGACCGACATGGGCATGAACAATCTTGCCGGTCTGACAGTTGGAACAGTGCTGAAACTGGGATTCTTTTATGTGGCTTTGAGGCTGGTTGATGTGGCGGCCAACTATTTTATGGCCAATGTGGGGCACATAATGGGAGCAAAAATCGAAACGGATATGAGGAGGGATTTGTTTGCCCATCTTCAGGAATTGTCTTACTCTTACTATGACAATGCAAAAATCGGCCAGATAATGGCCAGAATCACCAGCGATTTATTTGATATCACTGAATTCGCACACCATTGCCCTGAAGAATATTTTATTGCGGCTTTAAAGATAGGTGTGGCTTTTGTCATTCTGGCGCAGGCAGACCTGGTGCTTACCTTATTGATATTCTCACTCATACCCATCATGCTTATCAGCGCCATGTCCTTCAATAAAAAGATGCGCGCTGCCTTTAAAAAATCAAGGAATCAGATAGGCGAACTGAATGCTCAGGTAGAGGACAGCCTGCTGGGAGTCAGAGTCGTCAAATCCTTTGCCAACGAAGATGTCGAAGAGGAGAAGTTTCGCAAGGGCAATGAAGGATTTCTAAATATAAAGAGGGAAGCATACCGCTATATGGCCGGATTTCACAGCACCATCAGATTCTTTGACGGCATAATGTACATTGCTGTCGTAGTTGTGGGAGCATTGTTCATGATAAACGGCAGAATAGGAGCGCCGGACCTTATCGCTTATCTGTTGTATGTGACCATGCTTTTAAATTCAATACGCAGGATTGTGGAGTTTACCGAACAATTTCAGAGAGGCATGACGGGGATAGAACGGTTTATTGAGATAATCGATGCCCCCATTGAGGTTGATGATAAAGAAAATGCAGTGCCTTTGGAAAATGTGGTGGGGGAAGTAAAATTTGACAAAGTAAGTTTCAGGTATTCGGACAACAACAAAGACGTTTTGTCCAACATAGACCTGACTGTCAATGCCGGAGAAAATGTGGCCCTGGTTGGGCCTTCCGGCAGTGGAAAAACGACTTTATGCAACCTCATCCCCAGATTTTATGATGTTTCGGCAGGTCGCATTTTAATTGACGGCATGGATATAAAAGATGTGACTATTCAATCCTTAAGGTCCAATATTGGTATGGTTCAGCAGGACGTTTATCTGTTTTCCGGTTCAGTAAAAGACAATATCGCCTACGGGAAACCGGGCGCCTCTATGGAGGAAATCATAAGTGCTGCAAAAGATGCCGGCGCCCACGATTTTATTATAGAATTGCCTGAAGGCTATGATACTTATGTGGGAGAAAGAGGAGTCAAGCTTTCAGGCGGGCAGAAACAGAGAATAAGCATAGCCAGAGTATTTTTGAAAAATCCGCCCATACTGATTCTGGATGAGGCCACATCGGCACTTGACAATGAAAGTGAGCTGTTGGTAAGAAAATCGCTGGAAAGGCTGGCAAAGGGCAGAACCACATTTACAATAGCTCATCGTCTGACAACAATAAAAAATGCCAGCATAATTTTAGTTCTGACTGAAAACGGTATAGAGGAAAAGGGTAGCCACGAAGAACTGTTAAGAACAGGCGGCGTGTATTCACATCTTTATGGAATGTACAGTGAATAATATGTCAGTGGGACAGCCCTTTTTACAAATTTCAAAAGGGCTGTCCCACTGACAAACACTGACCTAAAGACATAATGAAACACCGGAGCAGATATTGTTAAAATTTGCAACGACTGG
>JBPOJA010000015.1:0-86602 GCA_052034085.1 Bacillota bacterium
CTGCGAAATTTTAAATATGACCGGGAATAGTTATCGCCTGGAGCACAGAAAAACTATTACCAAAGGTTAAATCAATTTATGTACACTTTGTGGCGAAAAAATGTACATTTTACTTGACTGCTTACAAGCTGGGCTTTTACTGAGCTCAAAATTTCAGCTAATTCCAGGAATAACACTGATATAGAACCCTGTCAGTGCAGAATTTCAATTAATTCAATGTAATCAGATGAACTTTAACACTTCCGGCAAAACTATTTGAAAAACTGCACAAAAACCCAAGATTTACTTGGGTTTTTTAAAACTAATCGAAATATTGCACAGGGGTTGTATGGGGGTGATGGCGAATTCACGTAAGTAAGAGTATTACTACAAACAAACACCCGGTTTATAACCCTTCTACCGCAGACACAATATCTTCTGCCGTCAATCCGTAAGCTTTCTGCAGTTCCGCAGGTTTACCGGACTGGCCGAATTCATCTTTGATGCCCACGAATTTCACGGGAGCAGGATGTTTTTGAGCCAACAGCTCTGCTACAGCACTGCCTAAACCTCCGATTACCGTATGCTCCTCAGCCGTCACAATGCCTTTTGTTTCCTTGCCGGCCTTAATCACAGCCTCCTCATCAAGGGGTTTGATGGTATGCATATCGATTACCCGCACCGACACGCCCTTTTCTGCCAGGGTTTCAGCAGCCTGCAGAGCTTCATTAACCATTATGCCCGTGGCGATTACGGTGTAATCGTTTCCTTCTCTTACACAAAGAGACTTACCTATTTCAAATTTCTGTCTCTCTTCATAAAGTAGCGGTACTCCTGCCCTGCCCAGCCTGACATAGACCGGACCGTTAATCTTAACAACTTCTCTGATTAAAGCCGATGCGGACACTGCATCAGACGGGTTTATCACAATCATGCCCGGAATAGCACGCATCAGAGCTATATCTTCTATGGCCTGATGACTGCCACCGTCTTCACCCACAGTAACCCCTGCGTGAGTTGCACAGATTTTAACGTTAGCGCCTGTATAGGCAATGCTGTTTCTTATAATCTCAAAAGCCCGGCCTGTAGCGAACATGGCAAAAGTGCTGGCGAAAACGATTTTCCCCGAATGAGCCATTCCGGCTGCTGCACCATACATGTTCTGCTCTGCTATTCCCATATTGAAAAATCTTTCCGGGAACTGAGCCTTGAAAAACTTTGTCATAGTGGACCCTGAAAGATCCGCATCGAAAACAACAATATTCTCATATTCGGCTCCCAGCTTTGCCAGGGTTTCGCCATAGGCTTGCCTTGTTGCTATCTTGTCTGCCATTGCCACACACCTCCCAGTTCCTCAATGGCCTGTTTGGCCTGATCTTCCGATGGTGCCTTGCCGTGCCAGCCATAATCGTTTTCCATGTATGAAACGCCTTTGCCCTTGGTGGTCCTTGCAACTATGGCAAAGGGGCTGGAGCCGCTGCCACTCTGATATTCCCTGGCCCTGTCAAAGGCCTCTTTGATTTCCTCCATATTGTGGCCGTCTATCATTATTGTTTCAAATCCAAAGCTTTTGAGTTTAGCATCTATAGGTGTCACCGTCATTACATCTTCATTGTTGCCGTCGATTTGCAGGCCATTCCAGTCTACAATGACAACGAGATTATTCAGTTTATAATGTCCTGCTGACATCATGGCCTCCCAGACGATTCCTTCCTGCAACTCTCCGTCACCCAGCAGAACATATATTCTGCCGGGATTTTTATCCAGTTTGTTTGCAAGCGCCATGCCTATGGCGGAGGAAAACCCCTGCCCCAAAGAGCCTGTGGACATTTCAATACCTGGAACAAGACTCATATCGGGATGGCCCTGAAGCATGCTGCCCAGTTTTCTGAATCTTATCAGCTCCTCCTTGGGAAAATATCCTCTTTCCGCCAGTGTTGAATAGATGCCCGGAGTTGCGTGACCTTTTGATAGAACGAACTTATCACGGTCAGGCTTGTTGGGGTCCGCAGGATCGATGTTCATCTCATAAAAATAGAGCATAGTCAGTATTTCAGTTGCAGACAGGGATCCTCCCGGGTGGCCTGAGCCTGCATTATACACTGAAATAATAATGCTCTTTCTTATTTCGTTGGCTGTGGCTTTAAGCCGGCCGTAATCAGGTGTCATAAGAAACCTCCTTTACAAAGCTCTTTTTCACTCTTGTCAGAGCAGATTATGTTCCCAGGCCCAGGTTGTCCTTGACTCTCCTTATGGTTTTTTGAGCAATTTTATCTGCTCTGCTGGCCCCCTCCTTGAGGGTATCAATCAGTTCCTGAGAATAACGGATTTCATTGTATCTTTTCCCTATTGGCTCAATGCCCTGCCATACTACTTCAACGAGGTCTTTTTTAAAGGCGCCATAACCCTGGCCTTCATATTGTTTTTCCAGCTCTTTGATGTTTTTCCCTGAAAAGACACTGTAAATAGTGAGCAGGTTGCTGATGCCGGGCTTTTCTTTTATATTGAACCTTATGCTTCCTCCTGAGTCGGTGGTAGCTCTCATAATGGACTTTTTAACCTTTGCATAGTCATCCAGGAGGGAAATTCTGCTGTGTTCGTTGGCGGCACTCTTGCTCATCTTGGCAGAAGGGTCATCCAAGGACATAATTCTGGCGCCCTCCTTTAAAAACCTACCTTCGGGGACCACAAAGGTTTCACCGAAAGCGTTATTGACTCTGATGGCAATGTCCCTGGTAAGTTCAATATGCTGCTTCTGATCATTGCCTACAGGCACAATATTGGTATCATAGAGCAATATATCTGCCGCCATCAGAATAGGATAGGTAAAAAGTCCTGCCGGAGCGGATTCACTTCCCTTGTTTTTCTGCTTAAACTGGGTCATCCTGGAAAGTTCCCCTGTGTAGGCATTGCACATGAGCATCCAGCTCAGCTCGGCGTGTGCAGCTACATCGGACTGAACAAAAACAATTGATTTCCTTGGATCAATGCCCACAGCAAGGTAAAGAGCTGCCACGTCCAGAATATGTCCTTTTAATTCCCTGGGATTTTGCGGCAGGGTAATGGAATGCAGATCAACTATACAGTAAACGCAATCATGTTCATCCTGCAACTCTACAAACTGCTTGAGGGCTCCCAGATAATTCCCTATATGAATATTGCCCGTAGGCTGTACTCCCGAAAAAACTCTTCCCATAACTTCGTCTCCATCCGTATCAATTAGTAAACCTATCCTGCTATCTGTAATATTCTTCCCTGAACCTGTTTCTTAATTTCTTTTCCATCCTGGAAACCGTCATCTGTGAAACCCCTATTTCATTGGCGATTTCCTGCTGGGTTTTATCGGCGAAAAACCTCATGGCAAACACTTTTTTCTCCTGATCGCTCAAAGTGTCCATTACTTGTTTTATTATCTCGCTGTTTTCAAAATTGGAATAACCTGTCTCTTCCTTGGCCGTAAAGCGCTCGAATATGGGAGCTTCTCCTTCGTTGCCGGTTTCATCGAAGGTCTGCTGCAGGGAGAATGTGCCATAGGCCTGACCGCTTTCCATGGCTTCCAGCACATCTTCCTCAGTTACCTCAAGGTATTCTGCCAGTTCGGAAACCAAAGGAGCCCTGCCCAGCTTCTGTCCAAGAGTTTCCTTTGCCCCGGGAAGTTTTGCAGAGATTTCTTTCCATTTTCTGGGTACCTTGATGGCCCAGCCCTTGTCCCTGAAGTATCTTTTTATTTCGCCAATAATAGTGGGGGTGGCAAAGCTTGTGAATTCATAACCCTTATCGGGATCAAACCTTTCCACCGCAAAGACCAGGGCCATGGAACCCACCTGATATAAGTCATCATAGTCCACGCCCTTATTAACATATTTTTTTGCAAGAATATCAACCATGTAGAGATACCTTTCCACAAGCTTGTTTCTTATGGCAAGGTCTTTCGTACGGCTGTATTCTCTAAACAGATTTGCGGTGTCGTCTTTCACCACTGAGGTCATATAATAACACCTTTCTCGTAACAGTTATTTGCTGTACTTCACCATCTTGATGTGGGTGCCGATTCCCAATTCTGTGAGTATATCTACTTCATCCATGAGAGCTCTGATAATGTAAATGCCCAGACCTCCTTCTTTCGGAGCAGTCAGACAGGGCTCGTTGTATTTGCTCATGTCAAATCCTCCCGACCTGTCGGACACGGAAACAGTAATCCTGTCGTCCGTTATTTCGCA
The DNA here is from genome assembly GCA_052034085.1 of Bacillota bacterium. Taxonomy (GTDB): domain Bacteria; phylum Bacillota; class Clostridia; order Peptostreptococcales; family Anaerovoracaceae; genus UBA1426. Next base: position 4,200 of record JBPOJA010000015.1, read on the forward strand.
AACAACCTCGTAATCTCCTCCCCCTCCTGTTGTTCTGTGGCAAAGGGCATTGTTGCATGCTTCTGATACCGCAACCTTGATGTCCTCAATTGCTTCCACGTCGAAGCCGGCCTGGTTGGCCAAAGACGAAATGGCCATCCTTATGGTCCCAACGTATTCCGGTTTACCGGGCACTGAAAACTTAAACAAATCGGTCATGGTCTACTCCTTAGAATCTACTCGCAAAGTTGGGGACACAGCAGACTGTCAAGCTTGGTAATACGCAGAAGCTTACTGATGCCGACTCCTGGATTCCTGATGGTAATCTCGTTGTGATTCTCCCTCATCCTCCCCAGGGCACCGATAATAACTCCAAGTCCGGTGCTGTCAATGTAAGACAGTTCATCGAAATGGAGCACGATGTCGGCTCTTTTTTCCCGGTATGCTTCGTTCAGTGCTTCTCTGAAGGCGGGTGCGCTGGAAATATCCAGCTCTCCTGTAAGGATTATGTCCCAGGAATGCTTGTCGTCATCAAAACTTCGTTGTATATTTAGTGTCATAATAATGTCCTCCATGAGACTATACCCTGACCCTTTGCTTCTAAACAGCGGGGCTTTACTCGATTTCAAGCCTCATCTGGTCGTCTTCTCCATTTTCACCGTTTTTTTCATCGGAATCATTATCATCTCTGATGGCCTTTGCCAAAGCAATAATATTGCTTTCTTCATCAACCCTCATAATTTTTACACCCTGGGTTGCCCGGCTTAGCTTGGAAACCTCTTCTGCCTTTATCCTTATGATGATGCCGTCTGAATTAATCAGGAACAGCTCATCCTCTTCGTTAACCGCCACCGCACCAATAAGGGCGCCCGTTTTGGCAAATTTGCTTTTATCGTAAGTCAGGAGTCCTTTGCCTCCTCTAGCCTGAATCTTATATTCCTTTAAGGGAGTCCTCTTGCCAAAGCCAGATTCCGTAACCACCAGTAGCTCTTCATTCTTTTCAGCAAGCTCCATGGCTACCACTTCGTCATCCTTATCCAATGTGATGGCTCTTACTCCTCCGGCGACTCTGCCCATTGGACGTACATCATTTTCACTGAAGCAGATTGATTTGCCTTTTTTTGTAACAATGATGATATTGCTCTTGCCTGTTGTTTCTTTTATGCCGATAAGTTCGTCTCCGTCTCTCAAACTTATGGCTATCAGACCGGTTTTTCTGTTGGTATCAAACTGAGAAATAGCCGTTTTCTTTATTATGCCATTTTTAGTTACACTTATAAGGTAGCGGTCCGTATCAAAGCTTTCTATGGGAATAACCGCTGTAATTCTCTCTCTTTGCATCAGGTTCAGGAAGTTTACTGCCGGTGTTCCCTTGGCTGTCCTTTGAGCTTCGGGAATCTCATAGGCTTTAATTCTATGCGCTTTCCCCGTATTTGTAAAGAACATGAGATAGTCGTGGGTGGAAGTTATAATCAGGTTCTTTACGAAATCATTGTCTCTTGTGGTAAGACCCATAATGCCTTTTCCGCCACGCCGCTGGGTCTTATAGGTATCAGCGGACACCCTCTTAATATAGCCCAGATGAGTTAAAGTTATGGCTACTTTTTCCTCCTGTATCAGGTCCTCCTCATCAATTTCATCGTGATCTGACACTATCTTGGTTCTTCTCTTATCTGCGTATTTATTTTTTATCTCTTGAAGCTCTTCCTTGACAACCTCCATAATCAATCTTTCGTCGGAAAGGAGTTTCTTATACCATGCAATTTTTTCCATCAGGTCAGCATACTCTGCCTCGATTTTTTCTCTTTCCAGCCCCTGCAGCCTGGCCAGACGCATATCCAGTATGGCCTGAGCCTGTATTTCAGAGAGGTTGAAAGCCTCCATCAACCTTTCCTTAGCATCGTTGTAGCTCTCCCTGATAATTTTTATGATAGCCGATATATTATCCAGAGCAATTCTGAGTCCCTCGAGGATATGAGCCCGGGCCTCAGCTTTGTTTAAATCAAACACAGTCCTTCTGGTTACAACTGTCTTTTGATGAAGCAGATATTGCTTCAGGATTTCGTAGAGGTTGAGAACCCTGGGCTCTCCGTCAACTAAAGCCAGCATTATCATGCTGTAGCTTTCCTGAAGTTGGGTATGCTTGTATAGCCTGTTGAGGGTTATTTGGGGGTTGGCATCTCTTTTCAGTTCAATAACTATTCTTGTGCCCTCCCTGTTGGACTCATCCCTTACTCCCGCTATGCCATCAAGCTTTTTATCCTTTATAAGCTCGGCGATTTTTTCAATTACACGGGCTTTGTTTACCTGAAAAGGTATTTCAGTGACAACTATCTGGGTTTTTCCTTTGGAAGTTTCTTCTATTTCTGTCTTTGAGCGGACCAATACCCTGCCATGGCCGGTCTTGTATGCCTGTTTGGCGCTGTTTTTACCTAAAATTGTGGCTCCGGTAGGGAAATCCGGCCCCTTGACTATCTTTACAAGATCGCCTATATCCGCATCATCGTGATCAATCATGTAAATGGAAGCATCTATTACTTCTCCAAGATTGTGGGGAGGTATTGAAGTTGCCATTCCCACGGCTATGCCATTGCTTCCATTGACCAGAAGATTTGGGAATCTTGAAGGAAGAACAACAGGCTCCTTCTCTTCACCATCGAAATTTGGAGTAAAATCAACTGTATCTTTTTCAATATCCCTGAGCATTTCCAGAGCGAAATGAGTCATTCTGGCTTCCGTGTAACGCATGGCGGCTGCACCGTCGCCATCAACAGAACCGAAGTTTCCGTGGCCATCCACAAGCATATATCGGGTTGAGAAATCCTGAGCCAGTCTGACCATAGCATCATAGACGGAGCTGTCTCCATGGGGATGATACTTACCCATTACTTCGCCCACAATACGGGCAGATTTTTTGTGCGGTTTATCAGGGGAAAGTCCCAGTTCGGACATTCCGTAAAGTATTCTTCTGTGAACGGGCTTAAGTCCGTCTCTCACGTCTGGCAAGGCTCTGCCTATGATTACGCTCATGGCATAATCTATGTAAGAGGTCCTCATTTCATCGTGAATTTCCACTTGCTGCATTTTAGAGTCTTCTAAAAAAGTTGTCATGCCCTACTCCTTAATAAAAAATTCCGGTTAAATATCAAGATTTTTAACGTATTTGGCATTTTCTTCAATGAATTTCTTCCTGGGAGGTACTTTATCCCCCATCAGAATGGTGAAAATGTCATCAGCCAGGGTCATATCTTCGTTGGTAACCTGTATCAGGGTACGTTTTTCGTAATCCATGGTAGTTTCCCATAGCTGTTCTGCATCCATTTCTCCGAGGCCCTTGTATCTTTGAACGGATTTAATTCCTGCACTGCCTATTTCTTTGATCAGCTTTTCCTGCTCCCTTTCTGAGTAGGTATAATAAGTTTCCTTGCCTTTAATGGTTCTGTAAAGAGGCGGCTGGGCTATGTAGATGTAGCCCCCTTCCACCAGAGGTTTCATGTACCTGTAGAAAAATGTCAGGAGCAATGTTCTTATATGCGCTCCGTCCACATCGGCATCGGTCATAATAATGATTTTGTGATACCGGAGAGCATCCAGGTTAAAATCTTCTCCTATGTTACAGCCAAAAGCCGTAATCATATTTTTAATTTCTTCTGAATTCAAAATCTTATCCAGTCTGGCCTTTTCAACATTGAGGATTTTGCCCCGCAAAGGAAGTATAGCCTGACGGGCTCTGTCCCTGCCCATTTTGGCCGAACCTCCCGCAGAATCCCCCTCCACCAGGAATATTTCAGAGAGCGCCGGATCTCTTTCAGAGCAGTCGAAGAGTTTTCCGGGAAGCGCTATGCTGTCCAGAACACCTTTCCTTCTGGTGAGTTCCCTGGCTTTTCTTGCAGCCTCCCTGGCTCTTGATGCCCTCAGGCATTTGTCCAGAATTATTCTTGCCTGCTGAGGGTTCTCCTCCAGAAAAGCCATGAGGTTTTCATTTGTGGTTGTTTCCACAAAGCCTCTCATTTCGCTGTTGCCAAGTTTGGACTTGGTCTGACCCTCAAACTGGGGGCTCATGAGCTTTACGGAAACAATGGCTGTAAGCCCCTCCCTGACGTCTTCACCGGCGAGGCCCTCTTCGTTATCCTTTAAATATTTATTTCTTTTGGCATAGTCATTGAATACTCTGGTAAGGGCGGATCTAAAGCCTATTAAGTGAGTTCCTCCCTCAGTTGTGTTGATGTTATTTGCATAAGCGAGAATAAGCTCATTGTAACGGTCTGTATATTGCATGGCTATTTCCACTTCCATGTCCTTCTTTACCAGTTGGAAGTAGATGACATCTTTATGAATAGCCTCCTTATTTTTGTTCATAAATTCAACATACTCTTTTATTCCGCCTTCATAATGGAAACTCTCCTTTTTCTTCCGGCCTTCCCTTTCATCGATTAGCTTTATGGTAACGCCTTTATTTAAGAAAGCCATTTCCCTGAACCTGTGCTCCAGGGTATCGTAGCTGAATTCGATTTCATCAAAAATATCGGGGTCCGGACTAAAGAGGGTTTTGGATCCGGTTTTCCTGGATTCGCCTATAACTTCAAGGGCGCTTGTGGCTTTGCCTTTTGAATAGGTTTGCCTGTAGATTTTGCCGTCTCTTTTTATCTCAACTTCCATATATGACGAAAGTGCGTTAACAACTGAAGCACCAACCCCGTGAAGTCCACCGGAAACCTTGTATCCGCCTCCGCCGAATTTTCCTCCCGCATGCAAAACTGTATGTATTACTTCAACTGCAGGAATCTTGAGTTTGGGATGGAGATCAACCGGCATACCCCTTCCGTCATCTTCTATTTCAATGGAGTTGTCACTTTTTATGGTTATGGTAATATTATCGCAAAAGCCTGCGATAGCTTCGTCTATGCTGTTGTCTACAACCTCATACACCAGATGATGCAGACCTTTTGCACCGGTAGTTCCTATGTACATGCCCGGCCTTTTCCTTACCGGCTCCAGGCCTTCCAGTACCTGAATCTGTTCAGCATTATATTGTTGTTCTTTCACGTTTGCAGCTGACATTTTCATCCTCCTCTGCTTTTTAAACACCAAATTATTTTACCGCAAAAATCACATTTGTGCAATGCAGTATTTATGTGTATAAAGTTATCCACAACTTGTGGATAACTTGTCGCATTTTTATTTTTTTGTTTTTATGTCATTTCGCTTGCCTGTGGATAACTTTTTGGATATTATGTAACTCAAGACACAAAAAATTTTTTGGAGGCAGAAATGGGCGACCTGGAAAGAACCTGGGAAAAAGCTCTGGATATATTGAAACCGGAAATGACAGCCGTAAGTTTTGAGACCTGGGTAGATCCTATTACCCCATACCGTCTTGATGAAGAAAACGGACTCATTTATTTGATTCTTGGTGGCGGCATCGGAAAAAACATTCTTGAAGACAGATACAGCAACATTATCGAAAGTGCATTAAAACAGGTTTTTGGCATTAAACTGCAACCGGTTTTTCTTGAACCTGAAGAAGTGGAAAGCATAAATAAAAAGAAAAAAGATGCCCTGACCCAAACTTTTACCGATGAATTGTATTTAAACCCCAAATACGTTTTTGGCACCTTCGTTGTGGGAAAAAACAGCCAGTTCGCTCATGCGGCTTCCCTTGCAGTTGCTGAAATGCCAATGTCTTCCGAATATAATCCTCTTTTTATATATGGCGGAGCCGGGCTTGGCAAAACTCATCTCATGCATGCAATAGGCCATCATATAATAAGGCATTCACCGAACCTGAAAGTTTTATATGTTTCTTCTGAAATGTTCACAAATGAATTTATTCAGGCAATCAGAGACAACAATACCGAAGGTTTTAGAAAAAAATACAGAAATATAGATGTTTTGCTTATTGATGATATTCAGTTCCTTGAAAATAAAGAGAGAATTCAGGAAGAAATTTTCCATACTTTCAATACCCTATATGATGCAAATAAGCGCATAATTTTATCCAGTGACAGGCTGCCCAAGGCCATAGCTACTTTGGAGGACAGGTTAAGATCCAGGTTTGAATGGGGTTTAACTATAGATATTCAACCACCTGATTTTGAAACAAGGGTAGCCATACTATGCAAGAAAGCCCAACTTGAAGAAATTTCTGTAGACGAAGATTTTATGGAAGTAATTAAACTAATTGCCGAAAGAATTCTGGATAATGTAAGGGAATTGGAGGGAGCTTTTATCAGAGTAGTGGCTTATGCTTCTTTAACCGGTCAGGCAATTAACAAAGATTTGGCAAAAGAAGTACTTAAAGATGTATTAACAGCAGGATATATTAAGCCTACACCTGAAAAAATCAAGGAAAAAGTAAGCAGACACTTCAACATTAAGATTTCCGACATGATTTCTTCCAGCCGGGCAAAAAATCTGGTCTATCCCAGGCAGATTGCCATGTACCTATGCAGGCGGCTAACCGATCTGTCTCTGCCCAAGATAGGTGAGGCTTTCGGAAACAGGGACCATACAACCGTATTGCATGCATGTGAGAAAATTTCCAATGAGATGATGAAAAATGAATTTCTTTCCGATATTATTTTTAACTTGGAAAATGAAATTAGAAATCCTTGATCATTGTTAATAAAAAAGAATAACCCTGCAGGCTTATCCACAGGGTTTTCAAAAATTGAAATGTTCATATTTAAATTTTAAAAGGATTTATCCACATATCAACAGGGCATATTACTATTAATAATAACAAAAAGATAATAATAAACAGGAGGCATGAAAATGAGATTTATCTGTAAACAGCAGGATTTATCGAAGGCCTTAAACACTGTATCAAAGGCTATATCCAACAAAACAACAATTCCAATACTGAAAGGAATTCTTTTAGAGGCTGATAATTCGGGAAAACTGAAATTAACCACCTCTGATATGGATTTGTCAATAGAAAAAGAAATTCAGGTGGAAACCGTTGAGGAAGGCTCTGCGGTTGTTTCTGCCAGGCTATTCGTCGATATAATAAGAAAATTGCCTTACGGGGATGTGGAAATAACCAATACAAACGGCCAGGTTAAAGTTAAGGCTCAAGGGTCTGAATTCAACATAATAGGTCAGAGCGGAGAAGAATATCCTAAGATAAGTAAGGTGGAAGAAATTAAAAGTATTATGCTTAATAAGGAGCTTCTGAAAGATATGATAAGAAAAACTTCTTTTGCTGCCAGCATAGAAGAAGCCAAAGGCATAATAGTTGGTGTTCTGCTTGAAATAGAAAATGAAAAGCTTTCAATGGTGGCCCTTGACGGTTTTAGAATGGCTGTAGCCAGAGAAAGGGTGGGCAGGATTGATAATGTAAGTTTAATAATAGCAGCAAGAATATTGAATGAAATAAATAAAATATTTGCTGAGGATGAAGAAAGTGACGAAATAAAGGTGATTCTTGATGAACAAAAGGCTGTATTTATTCTGAAGGATACAACTGTCATTTCCAGAATAATGGAGGGCGACTTTATAAAATATAAGGAATTGCTGCCAAAAGATAGCAAAACTATTGTTAAGGTCAACAGGGACGAAATGATTGATTGCCTGGAAAGAGCTTCTTTACTGGCCAGAGAAGGAAGAAATAATTTAATAAGAATTCTGACAGATGATAATAAAATGCTGATTTCATCCCAGTCTGAAGAAGGCAACGTCAAAGAGGAACTCTATGTTGATAAGAAGGGAGATGACCTTGAAATAGGCTTCAATGTGAAATATTTACTGGAAGTATTCAAGGCTGTAAATCACGAAGAAGTTAATATGAGCTTTAACAATAATATAAGTCCATGCATAGTCAAACCACTGGAGGGCGATGAGTTTGAGTATCTGATACTGCCCGTAAGAATATCAGGCGTTTCATAAAGCTATGTATTTCACCCACTTAAAGCTGATCAATTTCAGGAATTATGAAAAAGAGTCAGTAAATTTTCACGAGAAAATAAATATTGTTACAGGAAATAATGCCCAGGGAAAGACAAATCTTCTTGAAGCTTTGTATATAACAAGCCTGGGCAAATCTTTTCGTACGGGCAAAGATGCAGAAATGATAGGATTTGGTGGTGATTTTGCTTATGTGAAAAGCAATTTCATAAAAGAAGGATACGAAAGGACAATAGAAATAAGCATATTAAAAAAAGGTAAAATAATAAGCATAGACGGAAACAAAATCAGCAAAACCAAAGATATGGTGGATAAAGCCTATATAGTGGCTTTTACTCCTGATGATTTAAAGATAGTAAAAGAGGAACCTGAAAGAAGGAGAAAATTTTTAGACAGGGAACTTTGTCAGCTTAGTCCAATTTACTACAGTAATCTGCAAAAATATCGAAGAGCACTGCTGCAGAGAAATTTTCTTCTTAAAAAAGAAAAAATTGATGATGACCTCATGGAAGTATGGGAAAAAAACCTGGCTGAATATGGAAGTAAATTAAGCCTGGAAAGAGCAGTGTTTGTAGAAAAACTTAAGAAAGTCGGTTATAAAGTGCATAAAGATATTTCAGGTGGAAAAGAAGACCTTGAAGTTTATTATGAACCTTCCGAAATAAGCGAGGAAAAACTAAAAGAGGGCAGACGTCTTGATAAAATAAAGGGAATAACAAGATCAGGACCCCACAGAGACGATATTGGGATAAAAATAGACGGGATAGATGTGAGAAAATACGGATCCCAGGGTCAACAGAGAACGGCAGCTTTGTCATTGAAGCTTTCGGAAATAGAGCTTATAAGAGAAGAAAAAAATGAGGCCCCGGTTTTGCTGCTGGATGACGTTTTGTCGGAACTCGACCGCGAAAGGCAGCAATATCTCCTTAACAGTACCTGGGATGTTCAGGTTTTTATCAGTACAGCGGAGAGAAAAAATACTATCTGGGAAGGCATCAATGATAAGGTTGTTGTGGAGGTCAAAGAGGGAGAAATCGTTTGACAAGCGGGGTTCTCAACTGTATAATCAATTGGCAATTGTGAAGAAACAGTGAAATTCAGCTGTTTACGAAATACATGGATTAGGAGGTGTATTTGAATTGAAGCGCACTTATCAGCCCAAGAAGAGACAACGCAGCGCAGAGCATGGTTTTCGCAAGAGAATGAGCACCAAAAGCGGCAGAAATGTTCTTAAAAGAAGGAGACTGAGAGGAAGAAAAACCCTTTCAGCTTAAAGAGCAAGTAGGGATAAACATGCTTAAGCAAGAGGTGCTAAGGGGAAAAAAAGATTTCGCTGCACTTTATAATAATGGAAAGTCTGTAAGAGAGAAATTCTTTATACTTTTATACAGAAAAAATGGCCTTTCTTTTACCAGAAGGGCATTTTTAGCAAGTAAAAAAGTTGGCAACAGTGTAAACCGCAACAGAGCCAGACGTTTGCTCAAAGAATCTTACCGCCGGTTGGACAGAGATGTAAGACCCGGATATGATCTGCTTTTTATAGCCAGAAAGAGCATAGTTCCGGTAAAATGCCAGGAAGTTCAGGCTTCCATGGAAAAAGCGTTAATCAGTCGGAACCTCTTGGCAGAGGCGGTGGATTTACAGTGAAGAGCACATTAATTATTCTGATCAGAGGATATCAGAAATTTATTTCTCCCTTATTTCCCAGAACCTGTCGCTTTTATCCCAGCTGCTCCACTTATTTTATTCAGGCACTAGAAAAATACGGATTTTTCAAAGGAAGCTTTTTAGGAATCAAGAGAATTTTAAAATGTCATCCTTTCAATCCGGGGGGCTATGACCCTTTAAAATGAATCGGAGGAATATAGATGACCACATATGAAAAAATAATGTCGGTTATTGCCCAGCCTATGGGGGGCTTGTTGTATTTTTTGTATGACCATATAGGTAATTACGGCATAGCACTTATTGTGTTTACCCTTTTAGTGAGGGCCTGCCTTTTCCCTGTTTATGCTTCGCAGATTAAAAGTTCGATTAAAATGAAGGAGTTTCAGCCTAAAATACAGGCTCTGCAAAAGCAGTATGCCAATGATAAAGAAACTCTCAATATGAAAATGATGGAGCTCTACAGGGAGGAAAAATTTAATCCCATGCAGGGCTGTCTGCCCATGCTTATACAGATGCCAATAATACTGGCTCTTTTTGTACTGCTCAGGAATCCACTGAGATTCATGTCGGATCCGGCCATGATAATGGGAGTTCATGAATCATTTCTCTGGGTGCCCGACCTGTCTCAGCCCGATCCCTGGATACTGCCCATCCTGGCAGGCCTGGCCACCTTTGTATCCTTTATTTTAACTCAGTCGACGGCGCCCTCGTCTGATTTGGGAGGGGCCAATCAAATGATGAAAATGATGAAATACTTCTTCCCCGTAATGATAGTCTGGATGGGACGCTCATTTCCTTCGGGACTGACAGTATACTGGTTCGTGGGAACATTGGTAATGATTGTCCAGACATTGATAACCAGCAAATGGAGAAAGAAGATGGAGGCGTAAAATGGATTTTTCAGAAAAATGGGGCAAGGATGTGGATGATGCGGTGGCATTGGCCCTCCAGGACCTTAAACTGGATATAGACCAGGTAAATATCACCATACTGGAAGAACCCAGCAAAGGCTTTTTCGGAATAGGCTCAAAGCTGGCCCTGGTAAGAGTGGAAAGAAAAGATATGCCCAAAATCGAAGATTCTTCCACGTCAGAAGAAACTAAGACCGTGGAGGATTTTTCCGACATTTCCGAAACTTTTCAGTCTGCAAAAAAGAAAACTGAAGACGGAAAAACAAAAGTAAGAAAAAAACCGTCAAAAGAGGCTAGAGAAGTAAAAGAGGCTGCAGAGCCTATAGTGAAACTTAAGGAGATTTATGAGGATTCGGCCCTCAGTTTTATAAAAGACATGACAATGAAAATGGGGCTGGATGTTGAAGTCAGGGGATACGAAATAGAGGAGGGCCTGTATTTTGAGATCAGTGGGCCTGACTGTGGCACCATTATAGGCAAAAGAGGGCAAACTCTGGATTCCATACAATATCTGACCAGCCTGGTGGCGAACAAAGATAAGGAAAAATATATAAGAGTAATAGTGGATGCAGAAAATTACAGGGCTAAAAGAGAAAAAACTTTGGAGCAGCTTGCTAACAGACTGGGGGAAAAAGTGAGAAAAAGTGGCAGAAGTGTTAAGCTGGAGCCGATGAATCCTTATGAAAGAAAAGTAATTCATGCAACTCTTCAAAAGAATTCGGCTGTGACCACCAGAAGTGAAGGGGAGGAGCCATACAGAAGGGTCATTATAGAAAGAAAATAAAATGGAAGAAACAATTTCTGCAATTGCCACTGCTCCCGGTGAAGGGGGCATAGGCATAATAAGAATCAGCGGCAACGCAGCATATGACATTCTTACCAAACTGTTTAAACCTGCAAAAACAAAGATTGAATCGCCTATCGTTGATAGGCGATTAACCTATGGTAATATCGTAGATCCGGCAAGCGGGAGAATGGTTGACGAGGTTATGGCTGTCTATATGAAGGCACCTCATACCTACACAAAAGAAGATGTGGTTGAGATACAATGTCATGGCAGTATTGTTTCGCTAGGACGCATTCTTGCACTTTCTTTAAAGCATGGAGCCAGACTCGCGGAACCGGGAGAATTTACGAAAAGAGCTTTTCTGAACGGGAGGATTGACCTTTCCCAGGCTGAAGCTGTAATTGATTTAATTCAGGCAAAGGCTGACCGCACATTTGATTCGGCACTGAGCCAGCTGGGAGGAAGTTTATCCGCTAAAATAGCTTCAATCAGGTCGGATCTTATGGATTTGCTAGTTAAGCTGGCGGTAAATATAGACTATCCGGATGAGGACATAGAAGAACTGGCTTATGAAGAGCTTATAGACAGCCTGAAAAGAATAAGCGATGATCTTGGAAGGCTTATAGAAACGGCCAAAACGGGAAAAATAATTTCTCAGGGCCTGAAAATAACCATTGCAGGTAAGCCAAATGTAGGCAAGTCATCTTTGTTAAATGCGCTTTTGAGGGAGGAAAGAGTTATTGTGACTGAATTTCCCGGTACGACCAGAGACACTATAGAAGAAAGACTGAGCCTTGACGGCATACCGGTTTATCTTACAGATACTGCCGGCATAAGAAGTACGGAAGATCCCATCGAATTAATGGGAATAGAACGCAGCCACAGCGCATTTGAGAAAGCTGACCTTGTTGTTTTCATGGTGGACGGCAGTCAGAAACTGGATAAAGAAGACCTGGAAATTGCAGAAAAAATAAAGGATAAAAAAGTAATTGTTCTGATAAATAAACAGGATCTCGGAAAAGTTGTCAGTAAGGAAGACCTGATTGATATTCTGCCCGGGGCTAAGTTCATCAATGCTTCGGTGCTGGAGGCAACGGGAATCAGCCAGCTTGAGGAAATAATCAAGAGCCTTGTATATGATGGGCTGCTGTATGCAGAAAACACTGAGATAATAACGAATATCAGGCATAAAGACCTTTTGGAGCAGGCTAAGGAAAGCGTGGACCAAGGCTTACACATGGCCTGCAGCTTTGAGGCTATGGACTTCATAGAGTTCGACATCAGATATGCCTGGGAACATTTGGGAGATATTTTAGGCGAGACCATAAGCGAAGACATTATAAATGAAATTTTCAAAAGGTTTTGCCTGGGGAAGTAGGCTGCAATGACTTATAATATGGGACATTATGACATAATCGTTGTCGGGGCAGGCCACGGCGGATGTGAAGCGGCTCTGGCTTCAGCAAGGCTCGGTATGAAAACCCTGGTGCTGTCCATTAATTTAAGTTCAGTAGCCATGCTGGCCTGCAATCCATCCATAGGAGGAACGGGAAAGGGCCATCTGGTCAGAGAAATTGATGCTCTGGGCGGTCAGATGGGCCTGGCAATAGACGAAGCCTTCATTCAGAGTAAAATGCTCAATACTTCAAAGGGTCCGGCTGTTCATTCTTTGAGAGCTCAGGCTGATAAGCACCTATATCATCAGGTTATGAAAAGAACTCTGGAGCTTCAGGAAAATCTGGATATGAAGCAGGGGGAAGTTGTAGACCTCCTGTTTGAAGAAGGCAAAGCAAAAGGAGTCGTTTTGCACACCGGAGCCGTCTATACTGCCGATGCGGTTATTCTGGCTACAGGAACCTTTCTGGGGGGAAAGATATTTATCGGAGAGGTCAATTACTGGAGCGGCCCCGATGGACTGGCTCCGTCTCTGAAGCTGGCTGAGAACATGAGAAGCCAGGGAATGGAGCTAAGGCGCTTCAAGACAGGAACACCGGCAAGGGTAATGGGCAGCAGCCTTAATTACGAAAAGATGGAAGAACAGCCCGGCGATGAAAAAATTGTACCTTTTTCCTTTATGAGCGAAAATCTGGAAAAAGATCAGGTTTCATGCTGGTTAAGTTATACCAACGAAAGAACCCACGAAATAATCAGGGAAAACATTGAAAGATCAGCGATGTTCAGCGGTCAGATAGAGGGCGTGGGAGCCAGATACTGCCCGTCAATAGAAGACAAGGTCAATCGTTTTGCTGACAGGGGACGCCATCAGCTTTTCGTGGAACCGGAAGGCTTAAGCACGGAAGAAGTTTATATTCAGGGAATGTCCACCAGCCTTCCGGAAGATGTCCAGGAAAAATTCTATAAAACAATAGCCGGTTTGGAAAATCTGAGAATCGTAAGGCCCGCTTACGCAATAGAATATGACTGCATAGATCCCCTTGATTTAAAAATCAGTCTTGAACACAGACATATAGAGAATCTTTTTTGCGCCGGACAAATAAACGGGAGCTCAGGTTATGAGGAAGCAGCAGCCCAGGGCCTTATGGCAGGAATCAATGCAGTGCGCAAACTCAGGGGGCAGGAACCATTTGTTTTGGGCAGGGACCAGGCTTATATAGGTGTGCTTATAGATGATTTGGTAACTAAAGGCACCAATGAACCTTACAGGATTATGACATCCAGGGCTGAATATCGTCTGGTACTGCGCCAGGATAATGCCGAAGAAAGACTTACAGAACTGGGTTACGGGATAGGGCTGGTTACAGAAGAGAGATATCAGGGCTATTTGAAGCGTAGAAATCAGTTGTCCGGGGAGCTGGAAAGACTTAGAACAACTGTCATAAAACCGGAAGATATCAACGAATTCCTGTTTTCGCAAGGGACAACACCTGTTTCATCAGGGATTAGCCTTTGGGAACTTATAAAAAGGCCGGAAGTGAGTTATGAAAGTCTGGCTTTTATAGATAAGGAAAGACCTGTGCTTTCTCCGCATGTTGTGTATTCGGTGGAAATAAACATAAAGTATGAGGGCTATATAAAAAAACAGATTCAGCAGATAGAAAGGTTCAGAAAGCTTGAAAACAAGATGATTCCGGAAAATATAGATTATCTCAGTCTTGAAGGTATCCGCATTGAGGCCAGACAAAAGCTAAATCAGCACAGGCCCCTTTCAATTGGTCAGGCATCAAGAATTTCAGGTGTATCCCCTGCAGATATCAATGTGCTGCTGGTGCATATGGAAAGGATAAAACGAGGTGGAAATTCTTAAGAGATCTATGAAAGCATTGGGAATCGCCTATAGTCAGGACCTAATTGACAAATTTGAGATCTATATGGAACTCTTGCTGGAATGGAATAAAAAGGTTAATATAACAACCATTACCAATAAGAATGAGTTTCAGCTGAAGCATTTTGCTGATTCTCTGCTGGCCAGTTGCTTTGAGGGTTTTAGAGTGGCAAATAATATTATTGATATCGGCACAGGAGGGGGCTTTCCGGGGCTGCCCCTGGCTTTATGTTTTCCTGAAAAGAACTTTACCCTGTCGGATTCCCTGAACAAGCGGATAAAAATTCTTAATGAAATTGTTGGAAGACTCGGGCTTGCTAATGTTCAGCTCATTCATGCACGGGCGGAAGATATGGGAATGGATCCGGGACAAAGAGAAAAATATGATGTTTGTCTTTCGAGAGCAGTGGCAAAAATGCCTGTTCTTTTGGAGTACTGCCTTCCATTTGTTAAAAAAAGCGGTTATTTCGGCGCTTACAAAGCAGGGGATACAGGCAGGGAAATTGCTGAAGCCTCAAGAGCTCTCAATATCCTCGGGGGGATATATTATGATAAGACTACTTTTGCAGTCATAAACGAGGACTTGAACCATGAAATTATTTGGTTTAAAAAGCTAAAAAACACCCCATCTCAATATCCAAGAAAGGCGGGAACCCCTTCAAAACAGCCTCTTTGACAGATTCTCAGGCCAATGTTTCACGTGAAACATTTTTAATCATTGAAGTCATCACCAATTTAACATATTATATAAGCGTACGATAATACAAATGACATCACGAGGAGAAAGAATTGGGAAAAGCAATTGCAATTTTTAACCAAAAGGGCGGAGTGGGAAAAACGACCACAAATATTAACCTTGCGGCTTGTCTTGCTTTAAAAGGCAAGAAAGTGCTGGTTCTGGATATTGATCCCCAGGGAAATACCACAAGCGGCCTGGGAATTGTAAAAAGAGGCTTGGCCAAAACCTCGTATGAGCTTCTGGTTAACGATTCCATGGATCCGGCAGACACCATACAGGCCAGTGGCTTTAAAAATCTGGATATTATTCCCGCCAGTGTTCAGCTTGCAGGCGCGGAAATAGAGCTTGTACAGCTGGAAGGACGGGAGAGAAGGCTTAAAAAGGCCATTGAAAAAATAATCGGCAGATATGATTATCTCTTCATTGACTGTCCGCCGTCTCTTGGCCTCTTAACAATTAACTCTTTGACAGCCGTTGACAGCGTGCTGATCCCAATTCAGTGTGAGTTTTACGCTCTTGAAGGAGTCAGCCAGCTTATGAGCACCATAGAGCTGGTGAAGAAAAACCTGAATCCCAATCTGGAAATAGAAGGTGTTATTTTAAGCATGTTTGACGGCAGGACCAATTTGTCTATTCAGGTTGTCGAGGAGGTTAAAAAGTATTTTAAAGATAAAGTATATACCACAATTATCCCCAGGAATGTGAGGCTTGCAGAGGCACCAAGCCACGGAATGCCAATCACAGTGTATGATCCCAGATCAAGAGGAGCAGAGGCTTATATGGATTTTGCCACTGAATTCCTTAAACAGGAGAGGAAGAGAAAATGAGCCCGGTTAAGAATAAAGGCTTAGGAAAAGGTTTAGAAGCCCTGTTCGGCGACATGGAAATATCAGGCACTTCCGGGGACTCGGGGATTGTTATGGTTGATATACACGAAATTAAACCAAACAGGTTGCAGCCTCGTGAGGCTTTTGAGGATGAAGGCATAAATGAGCTTGCCGCTTCCATTGAGGCACATGGGATCATACAGCCTATTATTCTCAGAAAATCAGGTAAAGGCTATGAAATAGTAGCGGGTGAAAGGCGCTGGCGGGCGGCTCACAAGGCCGGCCTTAAAGAAGTCCCTGTTATAATAAGGGAATTGACGGATGAGCAGAATGCTTTCATGGTTCTTGTGGAAAATATGCAGCGAGAGGACCTCAATTCCATTGAGGAGGCCAAAGGGCTGAATAGGCTCATAAAAGACTTTGGCCTGACTCAGGAAAATATTTCCAAATCAGTGGGAAAAAGCAGGCCTTACGTGGCAAATGCCCTGCGATTACTGAAATTACCTGCTAAAATCCAGGATATGATCAGTGAAGGAGCCCTTTCAGGTGGACATGGCAGAGCCCTGGCAGGCTTGAAAGATGAAAAACTCCAGCTAAAACTGGCCCAGTTGGCAGTCGATAAAGGATGGACAGTTCGTGACATAGAAAATAAAATTAAGGTTTTTGACAAAAAAACATTGGAAAGGCCAAAAAGTAAACCGGTCGTGAACAGAGAAGTTGCATCGGTGGAAGAGGAGCTTAAGAATATTTTGGGCGCCAAGGTCAAAATAAAAGGCAGCACCAGTAAGGGTAGAATCGAAATAGAATTTTACAGCAGAAGCGAGCTTGACAGGCTGATAGAATTTCTGGGCCGGCCTTAGCACATTATTTAACACTTAGCAAGAATGAAAAAGCTAGAAAGAGGTTATACATGCCAATTTCCAACAAGAAGGACCTGATGTATCAGATCATGGAAAACATGACAGGTATGATACGGATAGTGGATAAAAACAACAGCATCCTCTATATGAACAAACGCATGCGGGAGGAATTTGGAGATCTTACAGGGAAAAAATGCCATGAAATGTTCTGCAAATCCGTAAAATGTGAAATATGCATAGGCATGGATTCCATTAAAAAGGAGGAAGTTCAGGCTAAGGAAGTTGTATATAACGGCAAAGTATATAGAATAATGGCCTCACCGGCGAGGGATTCGGATGGAGCCATGTATTCCATTGAAATTTTTTATGACATTACAGAGCAAAAAATGCTGGAGGAGGAGTTCCATAAGCATTATTTAAAGCTTAAAGGTGATATAGAATTTGCAAAGCAGATTCAGAAGAAAGCTCTTCCGGACGATGATGTCTATTGGGATTCCATTCGTGTTTCCTCATCGTACTATCCCAGCGAGGACTTAAGCGGAGATCTTTTCGATGTAATTAAAGTAAACGATGACAGTGTTGCATTCTACATATCTGACGTTTCCGGTCACGGAGTAAGATCCTCGCTGCTTACAATTTTTCTGAGGCAGGTTATAAGAGGCATGAAAGCCACGGCAGCCGATCCCACTGCAGTGCTCAATCAGATTATTAAAGATTACGATGACCTCAACCTGGACAAGGAGCAATATATATCCTTTATTTACGGGGTGTATAACTGCAGGACAAAGGGCTTGTCCCTGGTTAATGCAGGACACAACTGCCTTCCATTGGTAATAGAAGAGGGTAAAAATGGCAAGATAAAATTTACAGAACTGGAAATTAAAGGGATGCCCATATGCAGCCTTATAAAGTCATCACATCATGAGATAATTAATCTGCAGATGGAGCAGGGTGATCAGATTGTATTATATACCGATGGGATTACAGAGGCTTATAATAAGGATAGAGAAGAAGAACTTGGTCTTGAGGGTCTGAAAGAAATTATAACCAGATGCAAGGGTGACACCGGTAAGGATCTGGCTAAAATAATTACTGATGAAGCCCGTTTTTTTGCCAAAGATTCGCCCATGGATGACATGGCTTGTTTAGTCGTGAAGATTCTTTAAAGAGTCTATGCCCATATTGGCTAAGGCATCAGCCCTGTTATTTTTTTCAGTGATATACTTAAAATCATCATAAGAGAATTTGCTCCCGTTCCATTCGATAAATTGTGCATAGAGGGCTTGGGTGTCTGTTTTTGGATGAGTCAGGTTTACATGGCCCTTCACCCTGTAAAAGCTGATGGAATGGCCTTTCAATAGCCCAAGCAGCTCTTCCCAGAGATCCCGGTTTTCAACGGGTTTCTTTTTTGTGTTCATCCAGCCGTTCATTTCCCATCTCTCATACCATCTTTGCCGGAAGCACTCAACCAGATAAGAGCTGTCGGAAAAGATATCAAGACGAAGATTGGGTTTTTTTATGGCCTTCAAGGCATTTATGAGTGCAGTCATTTCCATTCTGTTGTTAGTGGTGTTTGCCTCCCCTCCAAAAAGTTCCTTGCTATGCTCCTTATATTCCAGTACGGCACCCCAGCCACCCAGATTGTCCTGAGACTGATTGCCCGAACAGGCGCCGTCAGTGTAAATCTTAGTAGTTTCCATTCATCCTCACCTTAATGTAAACTCATCTTAAATATACTGTAATGCTATTGTAATAGTAATAGTTTATACTGTGACTTGCAAGGAGACAATTGCGGTTTTTGCTTGTCCCTAAAAACAGGTGAAAGGAGGCAAAAAAACATGAGAAAAACCATAATAGCTGTATTGATAGTGTTTCTGATGCTTTTAAATGCGGGTTTTGTTTTTGCTGCCTCTGATCCGGATGTAACCATATTGAGCCCCGGACAAAATGTCAGCGGTAACTGCCTTTTGGTTTCAGTTAAGCTGACTGCTCCCAAACTCATAAAAGTCAATGTTTATGAGGAAAAGGAGAAAATAGATGATAAGCTGGTGTCAGTGAATACGAGCAACCTGGAACACAAAGATCTGTCTAACAGAACATTTTACAGTGTTGCGGTCATGCAGGCTGAAATTTTTGAAAGTACGGGTGATCTGCAGTTTTATAATAAGCAATTCAACAATATTGAGCCCGGATTATATAGAATTAAAGTTGAGGTCCTGGACAAAGATTTGAATGTTACCGATAGTTCTTCTTTAAGAACCATAGTAACAGCAAAAGAGCCGGTGGCAAGCAAAGCCGACGAAATATTCCAGCCTCAGCAGACAGGGGCCTTGCAATGGGTGCAGAACCTGCTGAAAAACTTATTTAAAAACTGAGGCGGTAAGTCGCCATGAAAAAGATTGAAACTATAAAAAGTGTCGCTTTAATAGTATTGTTCTTCACGACAATGCTATTTTTATATTCATTCTGGTACACTCCCATAGATAAAGGAT
The DNA here is from genome assembly GCA_052034085.1 of Bacillota bacterium. Classification (GTDB taxonomy): domain Bacteria; phylum Bacillota; class Clostridia; order Peptostreptococcales; family Anaerovoracaceae; genus UBA1426. Next base: position 23,651 of record JBPOJA010000015.1, read on the forward strand.
TTAATTTTGGCGGGTTTATAGGTAAAGATAATATCGATGTCCCTGCGATTGAGTCAGTGATTGTTCCCAGGCTGGTATCATTGAATTCAGGAGAAGGAACTTTTTCCATCGTGGAGGAAAATAAAGGAGATAAATGGTTTCTGGTCACAAGAGAGATGGCCGACCGGAACAATGCAATAGAGAGCATAGATGAGATAAGCAAAACCCAGTTTGATCTCATAATGGAAAACAGGTCTATAACTTTCAATTTCAACTATGGTCTGCCGGTGGACACGCTTTTCCAAATCTACGGCATTGCTGAAAACCAGGCATTAGAGCAACTTGGTGAAATCAGCCTGCTTGCGTATTCATCGGGAAGCCGGGAAAGTCTGTTTGCATATAGCCCATATAAAAATAAATATTACAGGCTTGTTTACAAAAATGATTTTGACAGGTTTGATGAGGATCTTCGAGAAATTGCAGGACGTACAAACTACAACTTTTACAAAATAGGGCATGCAATCGGAACATCCAACGAAACCATAGTACCGGTCAGCGGTCGATTTTCCACAGAAGAACTGGTTTTTACATCTGAATTCAGCGATATGGACGAGATCGATAAAATGGATTTCGCAAAGAATTTTTTTGGTGAGAGCCTGGACTTTGTCAGACAGATTAAAGGAAGCAAGGGCAGTCTGACCTTTATGTACGGCTATGGAGAAAGGATTCTCAACATCAGCTCAAAAGGCAAGGTTGATTACAGAAACAGCGAAAACCCCCAGGGATTTACTCAAGGATACGCAGAAGCTCTCAAAACGGCCCTTAACTATGTTGCATATCACGGAGGATGGAAAAATTCCAAAGGCATTGAAATGAGGCCTTACGTAAGGAGAGTGGAGCCAATTGAAACCGACCGGCAAAAAGGTCACAGAATAATCTTTGGCATGGATTTTGGGAAAGATGCATTATATTTAAGTGAAGGTGCATCTATAGCTGTTGAAGTTATCAACGGAACGATTGTAAGATATCAGAGAGATATGATAAACATAGATGAAGAATATTATTATGCCAATATATTCAAAGAAGAATCTGAAATTTTTTCTGTTGTAAACGCTCTGGCATCGAATTATATTGAAGTTGCCAAAGATATGAAAAGCATAGATATCGAGGCGGATGGTATAGAAGGCGAAGACATATTTATAGCCATTTCTGACAAAATAGTGTATGCAAGAAACGGCTATCTCAAGCAGGATGGAGAAGGTGAATCAGGCAAATTGAAGCCTGCCTGGGTGGTCAACATAGGGGAAGGCTACATATTCTTTGACTTATTTACTGGAGAATATCTTGGAATAAGAGAATTTTGAGAGTGGAAATAAGATGGATTGGACCAAGGCGAAGACCATATTGATTGGGGCCCTGCTGGTGGCAAATATTTTTATGCTTTATATTTTTCTTGATAAAGAAAAGGAGCCGACAGCGGAAACACTGCACGAAGAAACCATTGCACTCCTGAAAACTAAGAATATTTTTGTGGAAGGTGAACTGCCTGCACTCCCTAAAAAAATGCCCGTGCTTATGGTGGAATATAGTTATGTTGACGAGTCCACAATAAAAGAAAAGCTGAAAAATCAAACAGAACCTGTTAACTATAAAGGAACCATGGAAGAAGATATTGAGATTGCCGGTAATTTTCTTGAACATTGCGATATAGAATATGATACTGCAGAATTCAGCGACTATATTCGTGATGATTCTCAAAAAAAATCTCTGTCAAAAGTTTTTTATATAAACAGATATAAGGGTATAAAAGTCGAGGACAGTTATATTGTATGTACCCTCTCAGAAGGCAGGGTTGTTGATTTGGATATATTCTGGCTTAAACCAACAGGCCAGGGCAAGGCAAAAAAATCCACCATTTCCCCGTCAGCGGCGCTGATGGAGCTTATGCGTGGTAAAAAAGGAAGTGAAGCTATTTTTGTCAACAAAATTGAAATGATATATTGGCTTGACCCATCTTTCCCACCCGGTGAAACAGCGGTGGCGGACACTGCTCTTCCCACCTGGAAAATCGACTACAATGGAGGATTCCATTTATTTGTTCCGGCGTACGCAGATTGACAGAGAAAGGATATTGAATGAGTTTAAGTTTTTGTTCCTTCGCCAGCGGCAGCAGCGGGAACAGTTATTTAATTAAAAGCAAAGAGACCGCCATCCTAGTTGATGCCGGTATCAGCCTGAGAAAAATCCTGAAAGGTCTGGAGGCTACGGGTACTGAAGAGGCGGAGCTGAAGGCAGTTCTGTTGACCCATGAGCACACTGACCACTGCAGAAGCGTGGGGGCACTCCAGAGAAAATTTAAAGATTTAAAAGCTTACGGCACTATGAAAACATTCATGGCTATGGGCCGGAATATGGACTATAGCCGTGGAGTAAGGATTGAAAAAGGACAGAGGTTTTCAATAGGAGATATAGGTATAATCAGTTTTGGATTGAATCATGATGCAGCAGATCCCTTGGGATATTCTTTTTATAAGGATGGCAAACAGATAAGCATAGCTACGGATACAGGTTATGTGGATGAAGTTTTGTTTGAAGAGATAAAAGGAGCCGATTTGCTGGTGCTGGAGGCCAATCATGATGTGGATATGCTGAAAATCGGCCCATATCCTTGGTTTTTAAAGCAGCGAATTTTGGGAGATAACGGCCATCTGTCCAATGAGGCAGCAGGGCATACACTGGCCAGACTGATTTCTCAGGGAAACAAAAAAAGGCAAATACTTCTGGCTCATTTAAGCAGAGAAAACAACTTTCCTGAAATGGCTTATCAGACCGTAAAGAACATATTGGAGGAACAGGAATTTTACATAGGCAAGCATGTGGAAATATCGACTATTATGCGTGATGAAATCAGCATTTTATATAGAGTTTAGAGGTGATGAAAATGGACGAAATGAATAGTTACGAGGAACCGAATTTTATTATCCTGGGTGATCAGCCGGCTCAGGAGGAAGAGCACGGTCAACCTGTTTACGAAACAGAGCCTGCTCCTTCGGAAGAATTCATATATACAAAAGAACCGGAAAAAAAGAAAAAGGACAGGAAATTTCTCAAACTGATTTCCTTATTGCTACTGTCCGGAATAATGGGTTTTATCGGAGGCATGGCAGGCTTCAGGTATGGTGCTTCAAATATTCAACCGGATTTCGGTTACGAGCCTCCGGGACAAATAATCCTTAACCCGAATGAGGATCTGAATACAGCAGAGGCCATTGCAACCAAGGTTATACCTTCAGTCGTCGGAATCAGCATTACCAAGGAAATCCCCAGATTAAACCTGTTTGGGATGGAACAGGGACAGATGGTGCAAGGCGTCGGCACGGGTTTTATAGTGCACAAAGACGGCTATATCTTGACCAATTCCCATGTAGTGGGTGACGGAGAAGCCAAAACAATAGTGGTGCAGCTTACAGACGGGAGGGAGCTTACCGGAACGGTGCTCTGGAACGATGTGATTTTGGATCTTGCCATGGTAAAAATCGATGCGAGCAATCTCACAGCGGCAGAACTCGGCGACTCTTCAACTGTCAATATCGGGGCATATGCAGTGGCTATAGGAAATCCCCTGGGGCTGGCTTTTGACAGAAGCGTTACACAGGGTGTAATCAGCGGGCTTGACAGAACTATTACGGTCAACAGCGGTGGCAGATCCGTTAAAATGGAAGGGCTTATGCAGACAGATGCTTCAATTAATTCGGGCAACAGCGGTGGACCTTTACTTAACAACAAGGGCCAGGTCATAGGAATAAATTCGGCAAAAGCCGCTTCAGCTGAAGGGTTGGGTTTTGCCATACCTATTAATACGGCAAAACCTATTATAGAAGAAATCATGAGAACCGGGAGTTTCAAAAAGGCTTATATTGGAGTCAGCGTTGAGGACGTATCCCTGTTTTTGCAATATTATCCCGACTCAAATCTTGGAACGAAAAAGGGAGCTTATGTCAGCCAGGTGCACGAAGGATCGCCGGCAGCGCTTGCAGGCATACAGCAGGGTGATGCTATAGTAAATGTGGACGACAAAGCAATAGAAAACAAAGAGCAACTCATAAAAATCCTGTTTTCTTACAAGCCGGGGGATTCGGTGAAAATTTCTTTGTTCAGAAACGGACGAAAAATGATGATTGATCTGACCCTTGGAACTTCGCCGGGCTAAAGGAAAAAAATCAAGTGGTGAAAATACAGCTTATCTGCGTAGGGAGCTTAAAAGAAAAGTACTGGAAGGATGCCGTCAGGGAATATGAAAAGCGTCTTGCAAATTATTGCATCCTTTCAATAGATGAAGTCAGGGAGGGAAAGGATAAGGTAGAAGAGGGCAGGAATGTTCTTGCCAGAATTAAGCCCGGAAGTTTCGTCATTGCCCTGGATATTAAGGGAAAGGAATATTCTTCAGAGGAGCTGTCTGCTTTTATAAACGGATTAGGCATTTACGGCAACAGCCATATTGCCATGATTATAGGCGGTTCAACAGGCCTGTCTCATGAAGTTCTGGATGCGGCAGACCTTAGCCTGTCCTTTTCCAAATTAACATACCCCCATCAGATGATGAGGGTAATCCTCTTGGAACAGCTTTACAGGAGCTTTAAGATAATACGAAATGAAACCTATCATAAATAAGGCTTCAATTATTCGGCTGAAGCATCAGCCGAATTTTTTTACTGACTCTATGTATTTGCCCAGGGTGCCCAGATTGACAAAATAATAGGAATACTTGTCTTCTTTTTTCACCTGTATGAGGTCGCCTATTACCAATTTATTTATATGCTGTGAAATTGTTGCCTGCGAATAGTCGAAGGCTGCGACTACATCTTTGTTGCAGACCCTTTCACGATTTCTGTTTTTCATGAAGATATAGCGAAAGATTTTCAGCCTGGCCGGATGGGCCAGGGCGTCTGAAACCTTGGCTGTCAGGAGGATTTCTTCTTCGTAGAGATTATCTTCGTCTTTTCTGATTCTCATAGCTGATCCTTTTGGTATCATTATTCATCGCCTATAGTAAATATACGATATAATATGTGAGAATGCTATGCAAAAAAATTTGCACTTTGCCGCTTTACATGTTACAATCAACAGGGGTGAAAGTATGGATAAAAAAGATGAAAACAAAGACCGGAAAAACCATTTCACAGAAATCATAGAAGCAATTTTTTCCAAAATAGATGAAGGCATTCATGTTGTTGACAGAGATGGTATTACCATTATCTATAATCAGGCTATGGCCAATATGGAAGAGATGAACAGGTCCGATGTGCTTGGAAAACCTTTCAGGGAGATTTTCAGTCACATACCTGAAGACCAGAGTACTATGCTGTCAGCTTTAAAATACGGCAAATCTTCCCCCGACCGGCAACAGACATATCTGAATTTTTCCGGCAAAGAGGTTACTACCATCAATAACACTCACCCCATAGTTATCAACGGTCAGATTGTGGGTGCAGTTGAAATAGCCAAAAATATTACGGATATACAAAATCTTTCAAAAGCTATTTTGGAGTATCAGAAAGAAGCTGCCGAACCGGATCAGGATAAAGCCAAGGCAATAAAAGCATACACATTTGACATGATTGCAGGCCGGAACCGGCAATTTCTCGAAGCCATAGAAAAGGCGAAAAGGGCTTCTGAAAGCAATGTTTCCGTCCTGGTGGCAGGGGATACAGGGACGGGTAAAGAGATGTTTGCTCAAAGCATACATTATCACTCCGAAAGAAGCGGCAAGCCGCTGCTGGCACAAAACTGTGCGGCAATCCCGGAAAACCTGCTGGAAGGCCTGCTCTTTGGAACCTCAAAAGGTGGTTTTACAGGAGCTTTAGACAGGGCAGGCCTGTTTGAGCAGGCCAACGGAGGCAGTCTGATTTTAGATGAAATCAGTGCTATGCCTTATGGTCTTCAGGGAAAGCTTTTGAGAGTGCTCCAGGAAGATTATATCCGCAGGGTGGGAGGCGAAAAAGATATTCCCGTCGATGTAAGAATCATTGCTACCATCAATGAACCCGCCGAAAATCTCATAAACAGGGGAATGCTCAGAAAAGACCTGTATTACCGGCTGGCGGTAATAAATATAAATCTGCCTACATTGAAAGAAAGAAGAGATGATATTATCCTTCTTGCCAATCTATTTATAGAGAAACACAGTAAAAGACTGGGCAAGGAAGTAATTGCTATCAGTGATGAGGCGGCTCAAGTTTTGATGAATCACGATTACCCGGGGAATGTGCGCGAACTGGAAAACATAATTCTTTCCGCACTGACAATGGCCGGAGACAGCAGAATACTGCAGGATCATCATCTTTCTATCAGGAAGAATAAAAACGTTACTTCTCCCGAGTACGATAAAATCAGGGAAGTTGGACTGACTGAATACCTGAACCGGCTGGAAGCCGAATTCCTTGATAAAGCCATGGACCAAAACAGGGGCAACATAAGCAGAGCAGCGGAGAGCCTTGGCATTAGCAGGCAGAGCCTTCAGCACAAGCTAAAAAGGTATAAGCGCAAATAATTTTGCAGCAAATGCAAACATTTTTGCATTCAATAAATACGTAACCCCATATGTAGTCGTAATTCCGTAAGCAACCCCTTCCTATTGTGCAGGAGGGGGTTTTTATAATGGCACGCTTATTGCTACTACTATATGGCAGTTGACAATTTTATTTCTATAAATTTTTAGGGAGGTATGAAAATGGAAAATGTGAAAGTAATTATCTGGGGTCTGGGTGCCATGGGTTCAGGAATGGCCGATATGCTTCTGGCAAAAAAGGGCGTTGACATCGTAGGCGTTGCCGGCAGAGGCGCAAAAATCGGCAAGAGCATGTATGATTATTTGAAAACTCCAAGAGGCGACAGACTCGACGTCCTTATCGGCAGCCCCGAAGATGTAATTAAAGAAAAATCCGCAGACGTTGTCTTATTATGTACTGATTCTTTCACAAGAAATGCCTTTGAAAGAATCAAATTTATTTTAGAGAGGAAAATCAATTGTATTACCAGTGCCGAAGAAATGGCTTATCCCATGGCTCAGGAGCCCGAGCTTTCCAGGCAGCTGGATGAAATCGCAAAAGCCAATGGCGTTTCGATCCTTGGTACCGGCATTAATCCCGGCCTTATTATGGACCTTCTAGTGGTAATAATGACCGGATGCTGCGAAAGTGTTGAGCATATTGTTGCGAGAAGAGTCAACAGCCTTTCTCCCTTCGGGCCTGCTGTAATGGAAGAGCAGGGAATAGGAATTACCGAAGAAGAGTTCAGGCAGGGCGTAAAAGATGGAACTTTATCCGGTCATGTTGGTTTCCCCGAATCAATTAACATGGTTGCTGATGCCATAGGCTGGAAAGTGGAAAAAGTTACCCAGTCAATGGAACCTATAGTTACCGATGTTGACAGGCAGGCACCACACGGTTTTGCCAAGGCAGGAAATGTAGCCGGCTGTGCCATGAAAGGATTTGGTTACGTAGATGGGGAATTGAAAATTGAAATGGATCACCCACAGCAGATTGAGCCCGAGCAGGTTGGTGTTCAGACAGGTGACTATGTAATCATCAAGGGCGTTCCCAACATCAATCTCGTTAACTCTCCGGAAGTTCCGGGCGGCATAGGTACAATAGCCATGTGCGTCAACATGATTCCGCACATCATTAACGCAAGACCCGGCCTTCATACCATGCTGACTCTCCCTGTGCCAAGGGCAATTATGGGCGACATGAGGGATCAGATTTGTGAAGAGGCGAAAATCGTCAAATAAAGCTGTTTGCTGTTTGAAAATAAGTGGAGGGAAAAAATGATAAAAAAAGGTACTTGGGTTTTGATCCATAGAAATATTTTAAGCCCCGAAGAAAGGGCTCCCCAGGTTCCCGAGGACACAAAGAAAGTGCCTCTGGAAATGTGGATTAAAGGTTATCTTATGGAAGATGCCAAAGAAGGAGATGAAGTCAGGGTCACCACCAGGACTGGCAGAGAAGAGACAGGCACACTTCTGGAAGCAGAACCTTACTACAAGCATGATTTCGGAAAGTTCGTCCCTGAGCTTCTGAAGATTAGCGAACAGGTAAGAGAAATAACTTTCGGAGGTGAGAAATAATGACTAAAGCCAACGATTATAATTCCGTAATGTCCCGCAGGGGCGAAATCATGAAAAAATCCGTAGGCATAGACTACAGCTTCTTCGAAAGCGGATCAATTGCCTTCGACTACGAAAGAATGATGAGGGAAACCGGCTACACCCTGGAAGAAATGCAGAAAATTCAGCAGGATGTTCACGTTGGAAATACTCCCCTCATCGAGCTCAGAAATATTACAGCATTGGCAAGGAAATGCGCAAAGCCTGGTTTTGGAGCCAGAATCTTCATCAAAGATGAAGCATCCAACCCCTCAGGCAGTTTTAAAGCAAGAAGAGCGGCAAATTCTGCCTATCACGCAAAACGTCTGGGCTTTAAGGGTGTAGTCACTGCCACCAGCGGAAACTACGGTGCTGCTGTTGCCTCTCAGGCCGCTATGGCAGGGCTTAAGTGCATAGTCGTTCAGGAATGCTATGACTCCAAGGGAGTGGGCCAGCCTGAAATCATAGAAAAGGCCAGGAAGTGTGAAGCCCTGGGAGCAGAGGTTGTCCAGCTTTCCGTTGGCCCTGAGCTTTTCTATAAATTCCTGCTTCTCTTAGAAGAAACGGGCTATTTTAATGCCTCTCTCTATACACCCTTTGGAATAGCGGGAGTGGAAACCTTGGGCTACGAAATTTCCATGCAGTTCAGAGAAAAATTCGGAAAAGATCCGGATGCAGTGGTAGTTACCAATGCCGGCGGAGGAAATCTGACCGGAACGGCAAGAGGGATGCTGAAGGCCGGAGCAAAATCCAAAATCATTGCAGCATCGGTAGACCTTTCAGGTCTGCATATGGCATCTGACAGCCAGTTCAATAAAAAATCCTTTACAACGGGGCACACAGGCTTCGGCATGCCTTTTACCACCTGGCCTGATCGTTCGGATGTTCCCCGCTCAGCAGCAAGACCGCTTAGATACATGGACAGGTATGTGACCATTACTCAGGGCGATGTCTTCTATATCACCGAAGCTTTAGCAAGCCTCGAAGGCCTGGAAAAAGGCCCCGCAGGAAACACCTCACTTGCAGCGGCTTTTGCCATAGCCCAGGAAATGCCGGAAGACCAGATGCTGGTGGTTCAGGAAACTGAATACACAGGCGCAGGAAAACATATTCAGCCTCAGCTTACTTTTGCAAGAAGCAATGGGATTGATATTTTCTTCGGCGATCCCAAAGATCAGGTCCCGGGCAAGAATATTATCCTGCCTTCTCATCCGTCTCTAATTAAAGTTACCGACCATGACCTGAATGGCTTGCGGAGATCCTTAATCAAGACAGCTGTGAAAACATTCAACGAAAATCCTACTGAAGAAGATATTAAATTCCTGGCAGAAGACACTAATTCCACAGTAGAGTTTGTAAAAGAAGTGCTGGCAAGCCTTTAGGAAAGAGTATAAATAGAGGCCGGATTTAGAAAGGATTGGTGAAAATGAAAAGAACAGATGATTTTGAAGAAAGACGGAAAAAAATTGCCGGTCTTTCTGATGAAGAATTATATAACCATTTTTGGTCGCTGACAGCCCAGGTTGTTGATCCTCTTCTGGAACTGGGCAGAAAGAATACTTCTCCCTCCATTGAGCGGTCAGTGCTGTTGCGCATGGGAATATCATCCCTTGATGCCAAACCCATAGTGGAAGGCTGTATTGACCGTGGATTAATCGGCAAGGGAGCCGGTCATGTGGTTTACAAGCTGGCCAGGGCTAAAAACATTTCCATCAGGGAAGCAGGGGAAATGCTGGCCAGAGGCGAGGCATGGGACGAAGCGGTTGCATTATTCAAGGTGAGGGGGTGAAAAAAGTGAGTGACAAAAAATTGAATCCGGAAGAAAAAATCAATATTGACGAGATACTGCAGGATTTGGACAAATACAGACCCAAAAGAAGGGGTTGGGTATGGCGTGAAAAAGTTCCGGGGCTCAAAATCGGCCCTTTCACCTACAGAGATGGCACAAAGTCCATGGAAAAAGGTGTGGGACTTCCGTCTTCCAAATACTTTGACTGGATAGACCCTCAACCTCAGCCTGTTATAACAACCGAAATAGCCTCCGGCAGGTTTGAAGACGACATCAGAAGAATGAGGATGGCGGCATGGCACGGTGCCGACCATATTATGGTCATCAGGACCGCCGGCCAGTCACACATGGATGGCCTCATAGAAGGAACTCCTCAGGGTGTGGGCGGTGTTCCCATTACAAGAAAACAGGTCAGGGCCCAGCGCAAAGCCCTGGATTTGATAGAGGAAGAAGTCGGCCGGCCCATCAACTACCACTCCTATGTTTCCGGAGTGGCCGGCCCTGAAGTTGCAGTCATGTTTGCCGAGGAAGGCATCAACGGTGCCCACCAGGATCCCCAGTACAATGTGCTTTACAGGAACATAAATATGATCCGGTCCTTTGTTGATGCATGTGAATCCAAGAAAATTCTGGCCTGGGCCGATATAGCACAGATAGACGGGGCTCACAATGCCAATGCCACTGCCAGGGAGGCATGGAAAGTAATGCCTGAACTTATTGTTCAGCATGCAATTAACAGTCTCTTCTCTGAAAAAGCAGGGATTAAGCCGGACAATATCTGTCTTTCCACAGTACCTCCCACGGCACCTCCAGCCCCTTGTGTGTTTATGGACCTGCCCTATGCGGTAGCCCTCAGGGATTTCTGCGACAAGTACAAGATGCGTGCCCAGATGAACACCAAATACATGGAGGCATCTGCCAGGGAAGCAACCGTGACCCACGTTCTCAATATGCTGGTATCCAAGCTTACCAGAGCAGACATCCAGTCCACTATAACACCCGATGAAGGCAGAAATGTACCCTGGCATATCTACAATATCGAAGCCTGCGACACAGCCAAGCAGACCCTTGTAGGTCTTGATGGCCTTATGGATATGATTGAGCTGAAAAAGGACGGACCTCTGCCTTTGGCAGTCAGGGAAATAAAGGAAAGAGCCTGCCTTTTCATGGAGGAAATAGTGGAGGCCGGCGGTTACTTCAAGGCGGTTGAAGAGGGCTTCTTCGTTGACTCAGGCAATTATCCCGAAAGGAACGGAGACGGCATAGCCAGAAGAATTGACGGAGGCGTAGGTAATAATTCCATCTACGAAAGAGATGAAGATTATTTCGCTCCCGTAACAGCCCACTTTGGCTACAACAATGTGGCACAGTATGATGAAAGTGCAGTGGATGACCCTGCCAGACTCATAGGCGGCTGTACTTTTGAAGATCCGGACAAGATCGTTTTCATAGACGAGCTGGATGAAGTAGATAATGTAAATATTAGACTGGCCGAGACTGAAAAATACAGGCACACAAGTCTGCTCAAACCTGAAATGGAATGGGCAGCCGATGGCACGGTCATGGTCAACATGTTCATACCGGCCAACAGACGGGTTGCAGAAGCGGCGGCTCTGGAGTTTGCCAGACACATGAATCTTGAAGAAGCCGAAGTCATCAACAGGGAAGTAATGCAGGAGGCTGAAGGCACAAGAATCGAGCTCAAAGGGAAGCTCAACTTCGATGTGGATATTGACAAACTGGACATACCGCCTGAACCTCATGTGCTTTCCGATGAAGAAATCAGGGCCGACGTGGAAGCTAATCCTCTGAAAGTAGTTTGCGGCACTGTAGGTGAAGATGAGCACTCAGTAGGCTTAAGAGAAATTATTGACATCAAGCATGGCGGCATAGAAAGATTCGGCATCGAAGTTCACTATCTGGGAACTTCGGTACCGGTCGAAAAGCTTGTAGATGCAGCCATCGAACTTAAAGCCGATGCAATTCTGGCCTCAACTATCATCAGCCATGACGAAATTCACTACAAGAACATGAAGAGGATACATGAGCTGGCGGTCGAAAAAGGCATAAGAGATAAAATTATGATAGCCGCAGGCGGGACACAGGTTATTCCCGAGCTGGCTCTTAAAACCGGGGTAGATGCAGGATTTGGCAGAAATACCAAGGGTGTGGATGTTGCCACATTCATGGTAGAGCACAGAAGGAAGATGCAATGAAGATTGACGTGTTAGTGGCAGAAATAGGTTCTACCACTACTTTAGTTAACGCTTTTAACGCCGTGGATTCGGATGAGCCTGTGTTTTTCGGACAGGGCCAGGCAGCCACCACGGTACTGGATGGGGATGTCCGCATAGGGCTGCAGGCTGCTATTGATGATTTATGCAGGCAAAACGGCATAGAGTCTTTGGAGTACGATGAAATGCTGGCTACATCCAGTGCTGCAGGAGGCCTGAAAATGACGGTTCACGGCCTCGTATATGATATGACAGCCAAGGCAGCCAAGGAGGCTGCCTTGGGTGCCGGTGCAATAATACATCAGGTAACGGCAGGTAAGCTCAGGCGGACAGACTTAGCCAGGATAAAAGAAATCATGCCCAATCTGATAATGATTGCCGGAGGGGTGGATTACGGCGAAAGGGATACAGCCATTTATAATGCGGAGCTTATTCGGTCTTTGGACCTGCCCATCCCTGTAATTTATGCCGGCAACATTGAAAATCAGGAAGAAATGAGGCTCATCTTTGAAGATGCCAAAGCCCCTTTGTACCTGGTTGAAAACGTCTACCCCAAAATTGATGAACTTAATGTGGAGCCGGCAAGGAGAGTCATTCAGGATGCCTTTGAAAAACACATAATACAGGCGCCCGGCATGGAGCATATAAGGGATATGGTCAACGGCCCCATAATACCAACTCCCGGTGCTGTTATGGAAGCGGCTAAACTGCTTTACGAAAATCTGGGAGATCTGATGGTTCTTGATGTAGGGGGTGCAACAACAGACCTTCATTCTGTAACAGAAGGTTCAGAAGAAATTTCGAGAATTCTTGTCAGCCCCGAACCAAAAGCAAAAAGAACAGTTGAGGGCGATTTAGGCGTATACATTAACATGGAGAATCTTTTGGAGGGTATGGACAGGGAAAAGCTCTGTAAAGAACTTGGGTTTGATATAGATCCCGTCATTGAGAATTACTGTTTCGTGCCATCCACCGAAGATGAAATTGCTTTTGTGGAAAGGCTGACCAAAGAAGCAGTCATAAAAGCCACGGAGCGTCATGCGGGCAGAATACGCTTCGTTTACGGACCCTCCGGCAGATCAACTCTTGCAGAGGGTAAAGACTTGACAAAACTTAAATATATCATTGGTACAGGCGGAGCGCTTACCAGACTGCCTGACAGAAAAAATATTCTAAAATCCATTCCTCATCACAACGAACAAGGCATGCTTCTTTTTCCGGATGCAGATTGCCGGGTGCTGACGGATGAAGATTACATCATGGCGTCCCTGGGGGTGCTTTCCAAAGAATATCCGCAGGCGGCTATGCATTTCCTGAGAAAAAGCCTGGGCCTCTTTGCTTGATTAAAGCAATAATGGGAATAATATCGATACGATAGTAAATAAGCGCCTTATGGCGAAGAAGGTGAGTTTAATGAAAACCATAAAACATTCTATTGTGTTGATATTTAAGGGGATAGGCAAGTCATTCAGTGAATATCCGGCGGCAATGGCAAGTGCCGTGCTTTTCACCGGAGTAATGTTTGTCAGGATTCATATGGACTGGTCTGTCCAGGAGAACTATACACTTTTGCTTAATTCCCTCCAATGGTCCCTGGGCCTGGGAGCTGCATTTGGCCTGACAGCTTCAGCCTTTGCCAGGAGCAGGTATGAAGGCCTGAAAATTTTCACTTTAGCCAATATTCTGGCAGGAGCGGTGGTTGCAGCAACGTTCGTGCTTTTATACTGGGTGGACGGAGGGAAAAGTTCAGAGCTGTCTTACCTGAGGGTGTCTGCCGCCATCTTTATCAGTATGCTGGCCCTCCTTATCATTGCATCCCTGGATAAAGAACAGACAGATTTGGCCAAATCACTGTTTATGTTTCACAAGGCTTTTTTCATCTCAAGTATCTATGGCCTTGTAATATATCTGGGAGCTTCGGGAGTCGCAGCAGCCGTTAGAGCCCTCCTTTACAGAGAGATGCCCAGCAATGTATTCCTTTACATTGGTGCCCTGTCAGGCCTGCTTGCATATGCTATCTTCATCGGATATTTTCCCGATTTCAGAAGGGACATAGTGGATGAAAGGCGGGAAATCATCCAGAAGCAGCCCAAATACATAGAGCTTTTGTTTGACTATGTAATGGTGCCTCTGACTCTGGCAATGACGCTGGTTTTACTCATGTGGACGGTACAGAGCATTTTAGGCAGCATGAAAGTACCATTCATGTGGCTTTATGGTGTGGCGGCAAGCTACGGCGTAATCGGACTCTGGCTCCATTTGATGGTGACCCACAACCAGGCAAAGACATCTGTTTTCTATAGGAAGGTATATCCTTTCACGGCTCTGGTTATCCTGGCCTTTGAAGCCAATGCCCTAAGGGTTCAGCTTGGAGTCTGGGGGCTTAAGACCTCTGAATACTGGTTTGGCATCCTCCTTTTGATTTCAGCTGTTTCGGCTATCCTTCTGATAATAAAGAAGGAAAAAGCACACAGAGCCATTATCGTTATCCTGGGAGTGGCGACCCTGGTTTCCGTTTTGCCCTGGATTGGCTATCAGGCCCTGCCGGTAAAGGCCCAGGCATCCAGACTGGAGGCCCTGCTCCTTGAAGAAGGCATGCTTAGAGACAATGAAATAGTTCCGGCAGCAAGGGAGCCCGACAAAATCAAAAGAGAAGTCATTACAGAGACCACCATGTTTCTGGCCAATGCGGAAAATGCAAAACTTCCTCCCTGGTTTGATGTCAGGCTGGCAGACTACACTTACTTCAAAGATCATATGGGTTTTAACCAGACCTGGCCCGATCTGGATGAAATTCCCGAAACTAATGAAGGTATATATCTGGGACTTTCAGAAGGAACTTTAGATGTGTCGGATTATCAGTGGGCCATCGTTTTACATGGCGGGGAGCGTGCTGTTCCTTTTTCTTTTGATGGCGAAAAGGGTAATTACCGGATTTCTATCAGAAAAAGCATGTCAGGCCAGATTCCCAGCCTGGAAATCATCCTGGAAGATGAATCTATTATGAAAGAGGATCTGGCAGGATACTTCCAATACATAAGTGAAAAATACCCGCCCGGCAAGGGAGTTCCGGGTGAAATCCCTATAGAGGACATGTCGGTGGGATTCGAGAACGAACATATTCAGGTGCTACTGGTCATGAATTATGTTAACCTTAACCGGGACTTAAAAACAGGTAAGGAAGAATACTGGATAGAGTTTTCCGCCATCTATATAAATGAAAAGTAGCGTGAAATTAACAGGAGGGAAAGGATGAATCCACGTTTAATGTTTGATGAACGCAAGGTTAATGAAAATTTAAACACGTTGGGGCAGCTGACGAAGAAAGCCGGCTGCTCCATGATGATAGTAACCAAGTCTTTTTGCGCCCAAAAAGATTTGGTTGACATTATAGCAGCTCATAAGGATGTGGACTATCTGGCGGATTCCCGGATTCAGAACCTGATAAACTATGGGGATGTTGAAAAACCAAAAGTTTTATTGAGGCTTCCCCAGCAAAGCGAGACATATCTGGTGGTAAAGCATGCCGATATCAGCTTTAACTCTGAACTTGCCACAATAAAAAAACTCAATGAGGAGGCTGCAAAGCAAAGTCTGGTTCACAAGATAGTTTTGATGATTGATTTGGGCGACCTCCGGGAAGGTTTGTTTTTCAGAGAAAAAGAAGAAATTTTCAATACGGTGGGAGAAATCCTAAAACAGCGGAACATAGAACTTTGCGGGTTGGGAACCAATCTGACCTGCTATGGAGCCATTATTCCCAAATATGACAATCTTTCTGTCCTGACGAATCTGGCTGCTGAATTGCGTACTGAATTTAAGATCGACTTGCCCATGGTTTCAGGCGGCAACTCCAGCTCCCTGTATCTGATAGAAAAGGGTGGGCTGCCGGAGGGAATAAATAATCTCAGACTTGGAGAGGCCTTTGTTTTAGGCAATGAAACTGCCTACGGTGAGAGAATCCCAGGCACCCATCACGACCTCTTCATTCTGGAGGCCGAGATCATAGAACTCAAAACAAAACCCTCTCTCCCCATTGGGGAAGTGGGCATGGATGCTTTCGGCAATGTGCCCAGCTACGAAGACCGGGGCGATATTAAGAGGGCCATACTGGCTATTGGCCAGCAGGATGCAAATATTGAAGGAATGACTCCCATAGACGGCGATATTGACATCCTGGGAGCCAGTTCGGATCATCTTATTATGGATGTGAGCCGGTCTAAAACTGATTATAAAGTCGGAGACACTATAGGCTTCACACTCAACTACGGCGGCCTGCTAAAAGCGGCTACCAGCTCTTATGTGAGTAAAGGCAGAAGATAGCCGTAGCCTTCACCTTCCATTTCTTCTTTAGGTATAAACTTAAGTGCGGCACTGTTTATGCAATAACGGAGGCCGCCTTTTTCTTTTGGACCGTCAGTAAAGACATGACCCAGATGGTTGTTTCCCACCCGGCTTCTCACTTCGATTCTGATCATGCCATGGCTTAAATCGGTTTTCTCCCATACCGCTGATGGATCGATTGGTTTTGTAAAACTTGGCCAGCCGCAGGCTGAGTATTTGTCCGTTGAGGAAAACAGGGGCTCTCCGGTGGCAATATCCACATAAATGCCTTCTTTAAAAAAGTCGAAAAACTCATTTTGGTAAGGGGGCTCTGTTCCGTTATTTCTGATAACATGATACTCCATATCGCTGAGCCTGCTCTCAAGCTCTTCTTCAGAAGGCATTTCATACAGGCTTGGATCAACAAATGCCTTTTCTGCCTTCTCGAAAGCCATCGGGCCTATGTGGCAATATCCATCGGGGTTTTTATCCAGATATTCCTGATGATAACCCTCTGCGGAATAGTAGTTTTCTAAAGGTTTCACTTCAACAGCGATAGGTTTACTATATTTCCCTTTGAGATTTTCCATGGCTTTTTCGATTACAGGAAAATCGGCTTTATCGGCATAGTATATCCCCGTCCTGTACTGGGTCCCTATGTCGTTGCCCTGACGGTTGAGTGAAGTGGGATCAATCACATCGAAAAACATGAAAAGAATATGGCCCAGACTGATTTTGTCGGGGTCGTAAACCACTTTCACAGTTTCTGCATGGCCGGTCCCCCTCCTGCATACATCTTCATAGGAGGGATTCTCCGTTTTGCCGTTGGCGTAGCCAACTTCTGTATCAACAACGCCGGGCAGGAGGCTCAAGTATTTTTCAAGTCCCCAGAAACAACCTCCGGCTAAATAGATTTCCTTCATTGATCCATCAGCCTCTTTTCCCCTGTGATTTCCTGAATAGGCTTAATGTCCTGGGAAACCTCCAGAGTGCCAAGATATTCGCCCTCTGCATTTCTTACGGCAAAGTAACGGATATAGACATATTGGTCTCCCAATTTAATCCAGAAGTCCTCGTGGTCTTTTTTACCGGATTTAAGATCTTCTACGATTTTTTCCACCACATGAACCGATGCGGGCGGGTGACAGTTGCTGACTTCTCTGCCTATGATGGTCTTGGGTCTGGCAAAAATTCTCTCTTTTCCCTGGGAAAAGTATTTTACCCGTCCATCTTTATCCACAAAAGTCATGTCAATTGGCAAGGTATTCAGCACGGCATTGATTTCTTCCGGCAGCATGTACCCTGCATCAAAATGCACATAACCTTCTTGAACCGAACCTGATGGTTTAGCCTCGTCATAGCTGTCACTGCTCCTGACAGGCAGCCATCTTGTTTGAGGCTTGTAGAGTGTATAGCCGATTTCATTGCTTGCTTCCTCTATGGAAATCCATTCGTCTTCGGAAAGGGCATCCAGAACCATGGGGAAAAGTATGCTTTCTTCTTTGAAAATCATGTCTTTTACCCGACCAGCGACAGCTTCCCCTTTAGCAGCTGCGAGACTGAAATCCGGGCTTTCGCTTCCCAGAAGAATCAGAACCTCCTTGATTTCTCCCCTGATTTCGTCATCCACTCCCCACATGACTTTCGGCGGGGCTGTGATGCCATGCTTTTCCATGAAGGGGAAGAGCAGATTTTCTTTTCTGGAATAATGTTTATCTATCTCCCATAGTCTCTGGAACAATTCTTCCAGCTTTTCGGATGCGGCCTTGCTGGGATTTGACTTCAGGTCTTCAAACGCCGGCATAATCTCAAGATCTATAAGCTCTTCCAGAGCATTGTTTTCCTCCTTGAAGGTATGCAGGGGATGGCCCGGGGTTTCTCCCGGATCATCTGCCTTGTGAATTTCCTCTATTGAGCCTTCAAATACTGCCGCATGAACATCACAGAGCCTCTGGACCTCCTCCACCGGCATGCCCTCTTTGATGATGGCCTGCTCCATTTGAGAAATTTCAGTGGCAGAGACTCCGTCTATCAGCTTGGCAAAACGTGCTTTTACCTCGTCAACGCTTTTTCCCGCATGAAGCTCCATAATGAGCTCCTTTAAAATTTTTTGTCTATGCTCTCTGTTATTAATTAACTCACTCATCTTAAACCTCCGTTAAATATATTATCGCTGACTCACAGCGTGTTTTTGCTTACGAAGTATCTATACCCAGTTTGGTTTTGCTTATTCTGTTTTAGGGGTATAGTATTTGGGATGAAGAGGCTTGGATCGGCGGGTCCGCCGCAGTTTGAGAGGATAAAACAATGGACAAAGCAGTTATTAAAATCGGTGGTATGACCTGTGCTGCATGCTCCGCGAGAATAGAAAAAATGTTAAATAAGGCGGAAGGAGTTTCGTCTGCTTCCGTAAATCTGGCAACAGAATCAGCATCCGTGGATTATGATTCTTCTGTTATTAGCCTTGCAGACCTTGAACAGGTAGTAATAGATACGGGTTACGAAGTTATACATGAAGTCAAGGAAGCAGCTTCCAGTCACGACGAGCATAAGGCGCGCAAAGACAAAGAGATTCTGGTCATGAAAAGAAAGTTCAAAGTAGCCATTGCCTTTGCTGTACCGTTACTATATGTGGCTATGGGCCCCATGATACCTTTTTTCCATTTACCCTTGCCAGGTTTTATGGATCCGGTCAATTATCCCGTTAACTACGGTCTGGTTCAGCTGCTCTTGGTAATACCAATAGTGGCTGCCGGTCACAGGTTTTATGTCAATGGTTTTAAAACCCTGCTCAAAGGGGGTCCCAATATGGATACCCTCATTGCCATGGGAACCAGTGCTGCCATAATCTACAGCCTTTTCGCAATGTTTAAAATGGGCATGGGAGATGAAAGTTTCGTCCACGGCCTTTACTTCGAATCGGCCGGTGTCATCATTGCTCTCATCATGTTGGGAAAATCACTGGAGGCAATCTCTATGGGCAAAACCTCCGATGCCATTAAAAAGTTGATGGGCCTTTCGCCAAAAACAGCATTGGTAATAGAAGGGGACAGGGAAATGGAAATTCCTATTGAAGAGGTCCGGGCAGGTCACATTATTATGGTCAAGCCCGGGGAGAGCATACCTGTTGACGGGGTGGTAGTGGAGGGTTTTACCAGCATAGACGAATCCATGCTGACGGGAGAAAGTATGCCTGTGGAAAAAAATACAGGTGACAAGGTTTACGGGGCTACCATAAACAAGAATGGACTCATTAAATTCCGGGCAACTGAGGTCGGAGACCAGACTGCCCTGGCCAGGATTATTAAATTGGTGGAAGATGCCCAAGGGTCAAAAGCTCCCATAGCCAAGATGGCCGACATAGTCTCGGGCTATTTTGTTCCTGCCGTTTTGGTCATAGCCATTTTATCGGCAGCCATCTGGCTTTTCGCCGGCAATCCCATATCCTTTGCACTGACCGTTTTTGTATCTATACTGGTTATAGCCTGCCCCTGTGCCCTGGGTCTTGCAACCCCTACAGCCATTATGGTGGGCACGGGAAAGGGGGCCGAATACGGCATACTTTTTAAAAACGGAGAAGCTCTGGAAAGCGCTCACAAGATTGACACAATAGTTTTTGATAAAACCGGGACTATTACTGAAGGCAAACCGGTGGTTACCGATATAGTGGCCGTTGAAGCCGGTAAAGAGGCTGATCTTTTAAAGATTGCCGCATCCTGCGAAAAAGGCTCTGAGCATCCTTTGGGAGAGGCAATAGTAAAAAAGGCCGAAGAAGAAGGACTGGATCTTCTGCCTGTGGAGCACTTCAGGGCCATTCCCGGCCATGGCCTTTATGCAAGCATAGAGGACTTTGATATCCTCATAGGAAATCTAAAACTTATGAAGGATGAAGATGTTGATCTCCTTGACTTTGAATCCATAGCCGAAGAACTGGCCGCGGAGGGGAAAACCCTTATGTATGTGGCAACTGAAGAAAAGCTGGCCGGCATCATAGCTGTGGCTGATACGGTTAAGGAAAACAGCCTGAAAGCCATCGAATCCCTTAAAACCATGGGCATAGAAGTTGCCATGATAACCGGGGATAATGAAAAAACAGCCCGTGCCATAGGCCGGCAGATGGGCATAGAAAAAATTATGGCGGAGGTATTACCCGAAGATAAGTCAAAGGTGGTTAAAACACTTCAAGAGGAAGGAAAGAAAGTAGCCATGGTGGGGGACGGCATCAACGATGCACCTGCCCTTACCCAGGCCGATATAGGCATAGCCATAGGATCAGGTACCGATGTGGCCATGGAGTCGGCGGATATAGTACTCATGCACAGCGACTTAATGGATGTGGTGGCGGCCATAAAGCTCAGCAAGAATACTATCCGAAATATCAAGCAGAACCTTTTCTGGGCCTTTGGCTACAATACGGCAGGTATTCCCTTGGCGGCCGGACTTCTCTACGCATTCGGCGGGCCTCTGCTCAACCCCATGTTTGCAGCGGCCGCCATGTCCCTGAGTTCGGTTTCCGTGGTCAGCAATGCTCTGAGATTAAGGAGATTTAAACCGGATGCATGATTTAGACAGTACAGAAATATTTCAGAGAACAAGTCTGCTGATTGGTGAAGACGCTATTGAATTGTTAAGGACCAAGAAGGTGGCTATCTTTGGCATTGGGGGGGTAGGAGGCTTTGTCCTCGAAGCTCTGGTAAGAGGCGGGGTGGGAGCCATAGATCTTTTTGACGGGGATACAGTTCAGCCTTCAAATTTGAACCGTCAGCTCATTGCCACAAGCAGGACACTGGGCCAATACAAAGTGGATGTGGCCAAAGAAAGGGCTTTGGAAATCAATCCAGAGATTCACGTTGGTGCTCACAGACTATTTTATTCCGAAGAAAATGCCAATCGGGTGGATCTGTGCGCTTATGATTACATTGTGGATGCCATAGATACGGTGCCCTCCAAAATTGAACTGGTAGTCAAAGCCAAGAACGCAGGGATTCCCATAATCAGTTCCATGGGCGCAGGAAATAAAATGGATCCAACGGCATTTTTAGTTTCTGACATCTACAGAACCTCCGTGTGCCCTCTGGCCAAAGTCATGCGGAAAGAACTGAAAAACAGGGGCATAAAAGAGCTAAAAGTGGTATACTCGAAAGAAGAACCACTCGTAACCCAAAAAATGATACAGAATGGCAAAAAGGTTACGGGAAGCAATTCCTTCGTCCCTCCCGCTTGCGGTCTGGTTATTGCGGGTGAAGTTATAAAAGATTTAATCGGTTGGAAAGAATAGTAAGTGAGAAAGGAAGAAAAGATGAGCAAAGTACCCAGCATTGACGAAGCCAGGGAAATCCTGAGCAAATACAACAAAGAAGAATTCCACATGAGGCATGGAGAAATCGTATCGGGAGTAATGAGATACTTCGCCAGGGAATATGACCCGGAAAGGGAAGAATTCTGGGGTGTGGTGGGCATGCTCCATGACCTGGATTTTGAAATGTACCCGGAAGAACACTGCACAAAAGGCCAGGAGCTTTTAAGAGAGCACGGGGTTTCCGAAGATGTAATCTACTCGGCCATGAGCCACGGTTACGGCATTATGCCAGTGGAGTTTGAGCCCAGGGAGTTTATGGAGAAAGTTCTTTTCGCAGTGGATGAATTGACAGGTCTGATTGGCGCGGTTACCTTGATGCGGCCTTCCAAAAGTGTCGATGATCTTGAGCTCAAATCCGTAAAGAAAAAATTTAAGGATAAATCCTTTGCAGCGGGCTGCTCCAGGGATACCATTCGCCAGGGTGCTGAAATGCTGGGCTGGGAATTGGATGATCTTATCGAAAAAACAATTATGGCCATGAGAAGCCTGAACCCTGAAATGGGAGTATAACCCGAGGGATCTTAAGGGAAAACAGATGAGTTATCCGGTCTTACTTTTTATATCCATAGGATTGGCAATGGACGCTTTCGCAGTGTCCATTTCTAATGGTATCTGCTATCACAGGGCAGGTACAAAGGAGGCATTCAAAACCGCCCTGGTTTTTGGAGGCTTCCAGGCCCTCATGCCCATAATCGGGTATTATGCCGGTCTCAGCGTTAAAAATCTCGTGGAATCAATTGACCACTGGATAGCTCTTCTTCTTTTGGGATTCATAGGTGTCAATATGATCAGGGAGGGCTTCAAATCCATCAGGGAGAAAAAAAATCTTGGCGGCAAGCCGTATTGCACCAACAGAGACCTTTTGATTCAAGGTGTTGCTACCAGCATAGATGCCCTGATTGTGGGCGTAAGCTTTGCCATGATAGACGCAAATATCTTTGTGGCCGTTGCACTTATTGGTCTGGTGACCTTCGCCTTCTGCATTCTCGGAGTTCCAATAGGTAAAAAATTCGGCTCCCTCATCGGAGAAAAAGCCGAAATCGCAGGCGGCATTATTTTAATTGCCATAGGCGTAAAAATCTTTTTAGAAAATCTTTAGCAGGCGGACTTGCGCTTGTGTCAACGTTTTCTTTCGGCGATTAACAGCCCTACAATAATCAAACCCGTTCCAAGAAAAGATACCCATGTAAAAGGCTCATGGAGTATTATTATTGATGCCACCACAGTAATGATGGGGTTAAAATAGATATAGTTTGCTGCTTTCACAGGGCCCAGAGCTTTTACAGCGTAGCCCCATGCTACGAAGGAAATAGCTGATGCGCCGATTCCCAGAAACAGAAGATTCCCTATTATCAAAAAACTGTCCAACCGGTCCAGCCCCCACTGGAAATCCAAAAAAGGTAATAAAGGCGTCACAAAAAGCAGGCCGTAAAATGCTGTTTTTCTTGTGCGCTGAACCAAAGACAGCTCATCCGGGCCGATCAAAATCAGGATGTTGGAGTAAAAACCCCATGCCAATGCGCCCAGAATTATGAGAAGGTCACCCAAAGGATTCAGCTGCAGAACAAAGTTGCCGTTAAAACTGATCAGAGCAACGCCCGTTATGCTTACGAAAAAGCCAAGTATAAAATTTCTGTGAAGACTGGCTTTACTCAGAAAGAAAAAGGATACTATGGCGGTAAACATAGGGGCTACTGCCACCAGCACACCGGCATTGGAGGCAAGGGTATGCTGCAGTCCCATATTTTGGAACATGAAATACAGGCTGACCCCCGTCAGTCCCGACATGGCATATAGAAATTCCCTTTTATTTACCTTTGGCCTGATGGGCTTTGGTGATAGTAAAAACAAAAAAATATATGCCAGAAGAAAGCGGAAATAGAAAAGTTCCGTCGGCGAAAAGTGGGCAAGTAGAACCTTTGAAGAAATGAAGGTTACGCCCCAGATTAACATGCATATGCTGGCCGCAATATGGCCTTTGATTTTGTTCTTGGTTAGAGCTTCCACGAGTGAAAGAATAACATAATTCCATGTGCATTGCAATTACTTGGGTTTTTTGCCGGTCTTATTCTGGGGTTTTATCACATACAGGGCTTGTGTGGGGCAGATCTTTATGCATTTTTTACAGGAGATGCATTTTTCCTCATCGTAATTTATTCGCATAAGGGAGAAATAGCTGGACGGCTTCAAAAATACTGTAACCGGACAAAAATACTTACAGAAGGCTCTGTTATCCTTGAAATAGTAGGCCAGGAAAATTCCAATGGCATAGTAGAGGAGATTGCCCGCCACAAAACTCCAGAAAATTACCTTCTCCAGGTTTTTTACGCCTGATAAAAACAGGGCTCACACAAAGATAAAGGAGAAAATGAATACGAGGTATCTGATTCTACCTGCTTTAGGCAGGATATTTTTTTGTCTGACGGATGGATTATAGGGCAGCAAATCCAGGATCATGGTGGTCCAGCATGCATAGCTGCACCATCCTCTTCCAAATACAAGAGGACCGAATATCTTTGCCACGGCATAATGCAGGATGGCAGCCTGAAAAACCCCCAGAAAAAGATAGTAACAAAAGCCCTCTATCTACATGTTCTCACCGGAAAGAAGGCTCGGGTAAACCAGCATATAGAGGCCTACGGAAAACTGGACCATCCGCCTTGCATATTCATGGTTATAATCGTAAAGTAAGTTACCGATGGAAATACAGATGCCTATGTAGGAGAAATTAAAGAAATAGAAAATCTTTCCTGCAGACAATCAAAGAAAGATAGCCAGGCCCTCGAAAATAAGAAAAAAAGTTATAGGGAAGGAATAATCTTGGAGTTTTTTCATTTCCCCTCCTTATATTTTTTGATGGAACAAAAAAGATAGATTAAATTTATGGCAAAAATATAGCATAATAGAAGTTTTTGTTAATACATTATCAGGAGCTTCATATCCTGAAGCTTTTGTTGATTATTTAGTTTGTAAGATATTTGACTTGCCTGTTAGTTGTGGTATTATTGTTGTGCAGTATGGTATGCTGCTAATCGGAAAATATTATATGAGGTTTTATGTTCTGCCAAAGTCCTTTGTTCAAGGCCCAGTTAAGGGCAGGGGAGACGGAGGCAGCTAAGAGGGAAGCAGGTGAAAGTCCTGCACGGTCCCGCCGCTGTAAACACGAAGCTTCATCCAGGTGACAGGTGAAAAAAGCCTGGCCGGTCACTGAAACGAGTTTTGGGAAGACGGATGAAGGGCACGAGATCTGCGCAAGCAGAGATTGTGCAACAGTGTGAGTCAGAAGACCTGCATAAGACCCAAGCCCGGCCAACGGGGGATTGGCTTTTGGTTGAAACAATTACAGTAAATACGGACTGTGGCAAGGGCCACAGTTTTTTGTTTTGAAAGAACAGTTTTTTAGAGGAGTTGTGGAAGTTATGAAAATATGTATGAAAAAATCAAGGAGATTATTAATAGGAAGATTGGGGGCCTTGGTTCTTGCCCTGGCTGTCCTGCTTGCATTTTCTTTTTTAAGTCCTTTGGAGACTTATGGAACGGTTGATGTCCTGCAGATTCAGGCCACCGGGGCATATCTCCTGAAGCAGGAGTCAGTGCCATCCTATGGCATGGTAGGCGGAGACTGGGCTGTTATAGGGCTGGCTCGTTCAGGTCTGGATTTGCCTGCCACTTTCAGTATGAAATATTTGGTAAAAGCTGAAAAAGCTCTTAAAGACAGTGGGGGAGAGTTAAGCAGAAACAAATATTCCGAATATTCCAGAATGATTTTGGGGCTGACGGCAGTTGGGAAAAATCCCAAAGATGTGGGAGGCTATAACCTTATGACAAAACTGTCTGACTTAGCATCAATCGAAAAACAAGGGATCAACGGACCTATATACGCTCTATTGGCCTTGGATAGCCTAGGCTACGACAGCCTATTAAGAGAGGAGCTGATAGGTTCAATAGTAAAAAGGGAATTAGCCGGGGGAGGCTTTAGCCTAAGCGGGGCTGTGGCAGATCCAGATGTAACGGCAGCTGCTTTGCAGGCCTTGAGCAAATACAAGGCCAGGACCGAAGTTAAGGCGGTCATTGAAAGGGCTTTATCGGCGCTTTCTCTCTTGCAGTTGGATACCGGAGGCTTTGCCGGCTGGGCAGCCAGTGGTGTTGAAAACGCAGAAAGCATAGCTCAGGTGATTCTGGCTTTAACAGCTTTAGGGATAGACCCCTATGAAGACAGTCGTTTCATTAAGAAGGATAATAACGGTTACGATATATACTTGTTGGATGCCTTGGCTTCTTTCCGTCTGGCAGATGGCAGCTACAGTCATCTGGAAGGCCAGGGAGCCGATTTAATGGCCACAGAACAGGCTTTTATGGCCGTAGTGGCTCTTGATCGGTTTTACAAAGGTAAGAACCACATTTTCAGGATGGGAGATATTTCCGGTTCCAAGTATTACAACAAGGTTTTGCTAAATGGTGAATATTTGAATTTTGATGTGGAGCCCGTTATTACCGGGGGCAGGACCCTGGTGCCCATGAGAGCCATCTTTGAAGCTTTAGGTGCTACAGTTGATTGGGACGGTAACTTGCGTCAGGTCCGGGGCCATTTAAATGATAAAAATGTGTCCTTATTCATAGGCAAAACTACAGCCTATGTAAACGGGATAGCTATCACATTGGACGTGGCCCCGCAAATCAAAAATGGCAGGACTCTGGTTCCCCTGCGCTTTGTTTCAGAAAGTTTGGGAGCTGATGTGGGCTGGGATAAAAACACCCGGACTGCAATTGTGGATTTGAGGTGAGGGTTTGAAGAGGTTTGGTTCACTTTCATTAATCCTGGTTTTGGTCTTGGCTGTGGTCCTGGTAGGGTGTGGGACCACTATCACCGGAAACTCAAATCCCGGGCCTGATGGAAGCCTGGAAGCAGAGGACTTGGAAACGGGGCAAGACGAAGGTTCGATAGCCCAAGATGAAGCACTGGTGGATGACCAAGGTCAATCGGCAGATAATGGCTCCAAAGCCGAAAATTCAGCAGTAGCGGAGCCTGGTCAAAATCCTGAAACCAGCCAGGGTGCGGATAAAGAAGCCGGCAATGGTGAAACAGGTGGAGGTGCAAAAAAACTAACCTGCACCTATTCCATAAATTGTTCCACAATTTTTGATAACTTGGATAAGATTAATCCTGCAGTCCTGGACCTGCAGCCTAAAGACGGATGGATTTTTTCCCCTTCATCTGAGGAGTTTCTCGAGGGTGAAAGCGTGTTTGACATTTTGGTCCGCATAACCCGGCGGGAAAAAATCCATATGGAATTCAATTCCAATCCGGCTCTGAACAGTAAATATGTGGAAGGCATCAACAATTTGTATGAATTTGATGCAGGCGAACTGTCGGGATGGACCTATAAAGTCAACGGCCTGGGCATGGGCTACGGGAGCAGCAGCAGTTATCCTAGATTCGGCGACATAATTGAGTGGGTCTATACCTGTGACCAGGGCCGGGACGTAGGCTATGAACCATAAATCCAGGGGATGACCGGGGAGGCGCCGGATTATGAACAATAGCTCTGGTTTATGTGCAATTTTTCAGTTAATTCTTGAATTTGGCCGAAATCGATTCGAAAATAATTAAATTAACTGAAAATCTGTTCAAATGCTCGAGATTGGATGGAGCAATAAAAAAATTTTATAATACCGCAAAAATGTAGATAAACGGAGGTAAAAAAATGGCAGGGAATTGGTTAATACGAAACGGGCAGAGTAAAATTACAGCATTTATTTTAACATTGGCGTTGGTTTTAGGGAGCTTCGTCCCGGTTTTTATAACAACAGATTTTGTCCATGCCGATGGGCCAGATGGTTTTGTCAGGGTAAGAATAGAGGCTGGGGGATTGGGGCTGGGAGCTGATGGTTCACCTCTCAGCGGAAAAACCGTATTGCCTGAAACAAAAGTTCCACTGAACAGCTTAACGACGGCAACAGCTATTAATGCAGTCAATCAGGCTTTGGGGTTACTGGGGTTACCGGCAGCGGAAGAAGGTTCATTTGCCGGCTTTTATACCGCTTTTGGCGGCTTTTACAGCGGTGATACAACTTACTGGAACTTCATGCTTAATGATAAAGTAGCTTCCCTGGGGCTTGATGCCACTGAAGTGAAGAAAGACGACAGTGTGGTATTGTTTATAAAAGATTTTATCAGTAATACTCCTGAGTATGCATACTTTGTCAAGGGTTCGACCTATTTTTATAATGAAGGTTATCTTTATGCCACTGCGGATCTGGTTCTGCAAAAAAATAACCCTGCAGTTTATGATTGGAATCCGTCGTTTGATATGATTTCTCCGGAAAGCGCCGAACCTTTGGGCAATGTGGATGTCAGCGTTGTAAAAGATGGCGAAATAGTATCTGAAATGAAAACCGATTCGGAAAACGGCACCGTTTCACTAAGCTTTTTTGACGCAGGAACTTATATGGTAACCGCCGCAAAGTACGAAAACGGAAAAGCATCAATCTGTCCGGCGTATGTGGAAATCGAAGTAACGGATTCAGATATTTTTGTAAAAACACCGTCTTCAGCCCTGGATACTTCCCTGAGGAAGCTGGATCTGGTGTTCAAAGGGACGGGTGCAGACGACATTTCTACAAGCGCTTTAGCCTATCTTGGAGGGCTGATTAACGCAGGCAACCTTTACACGGAAGTTGCTCTGAGCGCAGTCGCCAGTGCCGAAACGGGAACGGAAGAGATAGACGATGAGGTCACAGTGTCCCTGAGCTACAAACCGGAAACATCAGACAGTTTTGTCTCTGGAGGAGAGTTTGATTTTAAGGGAACATCAAAAATAATTCCTTTGGAAGAAGGAGAGAATATAATAAAGCTTCATGTCAGCAACGGTTTGTTTGATTCTTTTACGCATACTCTTGTGGTTGTGCGCAAAACTTCGACAGACAACAGCGATACAGTAATTTCAGATGTTATAAATGCAGTTAAAGCTGTACCGGGGTCGCCTTACCCGGGTCCCGACTGGATTCTGTCAATGGTCGCCGCAGGTCTGAAAGGCGAGATATCGTCTGAGCTGAAAAATGCTTTTCTCGTTAAGGTGCTTGCTGATGTCAGGAATTTCGCAGGCGGAGCATATGTAAGCCGGGGAACTCTGGCAAAATATGCCATGGCGCTTAATGCTTTAAACATTGACCCAAGACAAATCCCTGATATCGATGGAAACCCTATCAATCTGATTGAATTTCTGGCAGTTTCTCCAGTGACATCATTACACCATGCTTACGACATGCCATATATGTTGTTACTATTCAGCATGGATATCTTCGATTCGGAAGATTATGAGCATGCAGGGTTTTCTGCAGATGAGTTGATAAATGCGATTTTATGCAAACAAAACGAAAGCGGATTATGGCAGGACTATTTCGGATACGATGGAATAGACGAAACAGCTATGGTTATTGCAGCTTTGGCGGAATATTACGATGATAATGATGAGGTAAAAAACGCCGTGGACAAGGCGGTTGCTGCCTTAGCTGAAAGGCAGACCCTTGATGGAGGATTTGACAGCGGATGGGGCACAAACTCAAATACAGCATCGACTGTCATAGCAGGGCTTGTTTCGCAGGGCATCAACCCACATCTTGACAGCAGGTATATTAAAAACGGCGTCAGTCTGATTGACAATCTCCTCTCATTTAAAACTGGAAACAATACCCTGGGCTATCAGAACAACTCTGTTACAGATGAACTGGCATGCATTCAGGGGTTTCAGGCTCTGGCTACTTACAGAAATCTGAAAAGCGGCAATGGCAAAACCAGCATCTATGATGTTGATGAAGATATCTTCGTATATACGAACTGGCCTGATGCCAGATTGTTAACAGGTATTGCCGTAACCAGAGAGCCTGTTAAAAAGATATACTCATATGATTCCGACGGTAGCAGCACGATAGTTGATACAGGGGGAATGGAAGTAAGGGCTTACTATAATGGCAAGATGTCAGACTATAAAATCCTGGAAGATGGTGATTACACGGTATCGACTATTGACACCGCATCTGCGGGCACAAAACAGGTTACGGTTGCGTATCAGGGCCATACCGCAACATTTAATGTGACCGTGAATGAGCAAAGCGGCGCCGCACCCCAAGCAAAAACTGTTAAAATCACAGTCAGAAGCAGTGGCAAAGGCATTATTGCATCGGATAATGCTTATCCTGTGGAGCCAGGGAAAACAACCGTGTTAGATGCGCTTAAAGCGGTTCTGAGCGCAGCAGGCATATCTTACACTATCAGCGGCGGCTATGTTTCAGAAATCGATGGCCTCAGAGAATTCGAACATGGCGCCAATTCAGGATGGATGTATTTTGTTAACGGAGAAGATCCTGTTATAGCAGCCGGCTTATACAAATTAAGCGGCGGAGAGAAGGTTGAGTGGAAATATACATTGGATTACACTCAGGAATCCGGCTCAGGCAAATGGAATCAGGATGAGGATCAATCCGAGGAATCAGATTTGAATGAAGCCTGGCCCTTCCTCGATGTAAAAGAGGGCAGCGACAACTGGTACTATGAAGCTGTTAAATACGTTTACGAAAAGGGCATATTTGCCGGCACGGCAGCCGATAAGTTTTCACCTGATGCTCCTCTGACAAGAGCCATGCTGGCTGCAGTTCTGGCACGGATGTCGGGGGTGGATCTGACGGCTTATGAAGCGTTTTATGAGAGCGATTCCGGCGGCATCTTTAACGATGTGCCAGCGAGAAGCTGGTATGGGCCTGCTGTTGCCTGGGCCAAAGAAGTTGGCATTGTCAGTGGTTACGAAAACAAGGATGGCAGTTTTTCCTTCAGACCCGACGCTAATATAAGCCGTCAGGACATAGCCGTTATGCTTCACAATTATAACGAAAAAGTCGGGAAGAAAAACTACGCGAAAGTTGAGGCAATTGAGTTTGCAGACAGCGACAAAATCCCGGGATATGCCAAGGATGCCGTTAGAGTTATGCAGGAAACAGGCATTATCAGTGGTTTCCCGGAAAAAGACGGGACCTACAGGTATAGGCCCGGGGACATAACCACAAGAGCCCAGGCAGCAAACCTGCTTTATAACATGCTGACCAAATAGCCCGGGGATTAAAGAGGGCAGTTCAGTTTAGCTTTGTAGAGAGGTAGGATTATTGAGGGACACGTTTTCAACATACCACCCATTTGTAAATCTGGTGTTTTTCCTGGCCGTCATTGGCTTTGCCATGGTTTTTCTGCACCCTGTCTTTTTAGGTCTTACCCTGGCAGGATCCCTGGCCTACGGCCTCCTTTTAAATGGCAGAAAGAACATCCGATTCGCCTTGATAGTCCTCCTCCCTATGATGATTCTGGCCGGGCTTGTAAACCCCCTGTTCAACCACAGGGGGGTTACTATTTTATACTATATAGGGGATAATCCCCTGACCCTGGAGTCGATTTTATATGGTATTGCCATAGCCATCATGTTCGGCTCAGTCATCCTCTGGTTTTCCTGCGTAAACAAAATAATGACAGCCGATAAACTCATGCACATTTTCGGAAGAATGGCTCCGGCTTTATCTCTGATGCTTTCTATGATCCTTCGCTTTGTTCCCAGATTTAAGAGCCAGATTGACAAAATATCAAAGGGTCAGAAAGCCATAGGCAGAGATATTTCCGACGGGAGCCTGAAAGACCGTATCAGGCATGGCATTAAAATCCTCTCCATTATGATATCCTGGTCCCTGGAAAATGCTATTGATACAGCGGACTCCATGAAGTCCCGGGGTTTCGGTCTGGCAGGACGCAGCTCTTTTGCAATTTATCGTTTTGACCAAAGGGACCGGCTTGTTCTTGCATGGATCCTGTGTCTGGCAGGCTTGGTAATTGCAGGAGCCTTTGCCGGTGAAAACACAATCCAGTACTTCCCTTTTATTAGCATTAAGGAAAGAGGCCCTTTCAGCCTGCTGGTTTATACGAGTTATGGCCTGCTTTGCTTCACGCCGGTGATTTTAAATATTTCGGAGGCCTTAAAGTGGCGACATTTACAGTCGAAAATCTAACATTTACATATCCGGGCAGGGTTGTACCCGCCATTGAAGATATAAGCTTTCAGGTGGAATACGGAGAGTTCATTTTGGTGTTTGGCCAAACCGGCTCCGGCAAAAGCACCCTGCTTAGAAATCTGAAAACAGTCCTGACCCCCCATGGTGAAAAATCCGGCACTGTCCTTTTCTACGGCAGACCTCTGGGGAACATTGACGAGGATGAACAGGCCAGAAGGATTGGTTACGTCCTGCAGAATCCTGACAATCAGATTGTGACCGACAAGGTGTGGCATGAGCTGGCTTTCGGACTTGAGAGTCTGGGTTATGACAACAAGGTAATTCGCCTCAGGGTGGCGGAAATGGCCAACTTCTTCGGCATACAGAGTTGGTTTCTTCGGGACACGGAAAAGCTTTCCGGCGGCCAGAAGCAAATCCTTAACCTGGCATCTGTCATGGCCATGCAGCCCGATGTTCTGATTCTGGATGAGCCTACAGCCCAGCTTGACCCCATTGCTGCTTCAGAATTTTTAGCCACCGTAAGGAAGATCAACAGAGAGATTGGTACCACAGTTATCATGACTGAACACCGGCTTGAAGAAGTTTTTCCCATGGCAGACCGGGTCTTGCTTTTGGATCAAGGAAAATTTCTGACCATGGATGAGCCGGGCAAAGTGGGTAAAATTTTGGCAGAATCAAAACATCCTATGGGAAAAGCCATGCCTGCCCCCATGCAGGTTTACGAAAGTTGTGTTATGGAAAATATCGGTGCCAGAAGAGAGAAAGCTCCCTTGAGCGTTAGGGAAGGCAGGACCTGGCTGACCGAAAGTTTTGAGGGAAGGGCTTTGCTTTTCGATAAGGTCGACACGGTTCCGATTTCGACTGTATCTCCGGCTTTGGATAATCCTCAATCAAGGCTTTTAGCCTTGGCCGCCAAAGACCTTTGGTTCCGCTATTCCAAACATGACAAAGATGTGCTGAAAGATTTTAATATAGAAATTGAAAGGGGCCAGCTCCATGCCATCATGGGAGGCAATGGGTCAGGAAAGACCACGGCACTTTCCGTGATAGGAGGCTTAAATAAGGCATATCGGGGTAAAATCTCCGGCATTGGCTCCGGCAAAGAAGCCGTTTCCGGCCCAGGGGCCGGGCCCGGCAAAATTTCAATGCTGCCCCAGAATCCCCAGGTCCTTTTCGTGGAGAAAACGATAAAACTGGACCTGCTTGAGGTTTGCTCCCGTGAACACGAGGTCATGGAAATTGCAAAACTGCTGGAAATTGACCACTTGCTGGAAGCCCACCCTTATGACCTGTCAGGCGGAGAGCAGCAGAGGGCGGCTCTTGCCAAGGTACTTTTAACAGAGCCGGATATTATTCTTCTTGATGAGCCTACCAAAGGCTTAGATAACCATTTCAAGGAGAAACTGGCCGGCCTGTTGAAAAAACTGACAGGCCAGGGCAAGACCATCATCATGGTATCCCATGATATAGAGTTTTGCGGGAAATATGCCGACAAATGTTCCATGCTGTTTGACGGTAGCATAATTACCACCAATACGCCCAACAGCTTTTTTTCTGGCAACAGCTTCTACACCACGGCGGCCAACAGAATGTCCAGGCACATTTTTAAAAATGCAGTAACTGTGGAAGATGTGGAGGAACTTTGCCGAAAAAACCTGACAGAGCAGAAGAAAGCGGATTAATGTAAATGAAGAGGCAAAAACTCATCACAATACTACTTATATTTGTTGTCACGCCCCTGACCATATTGGGAGGGGTTTTCTTCCTCGACGACAGAAAATATTATTTTATCAGTCTGCTCCTGGTTATCTACAGCCTGATCCCATTTTTCCTCCATTTCGAAGGAAGAAAACCCCAGGCCAGAGAACTGATGGCCATTTCAGTTATGGCAGCCCTGGTGGTGGCCGGCCGGGCAGCCTTTTTTATGGTCCCCCAGTTTAAACCGGTTGTTGCCTTAGTAATAGTCAGTGGAATAGCCCTTGGCAGAGGAAGTGGATTCTTAGTGGGAGCCATGGGAGCCCTGGTATCAAACTTCTTTTTTGGGATGGGGCCTTTCACTCCCTGGCAGATGTTTACCACGGGTTTAATCGGCTATCTTTCAGGTGCAATCTTTAAGCAGGCCGGGCCCGACATACCGGATAAGCCCGGCTTTCTCTATATCCATGCCATTCCAATAAAAAAAGCCTCCCTTTGTATCTTCGGCGGGCTGACCACTTTTTTCATTTACGGATGGATTATGGATCTTAGCTCAGTTTTAGCCTGGGCCGGCGAGTTATCATGGAAGCTGGCAGGTGCCACCTATCTGGCCGGCCTTCCCTTCAATCTCATGCATTCTTTTTCCACCATGGTTTTTCTCTATTTTCTGGGTCTTCCCATGATAGAAAAATTAGGCCGCATCAAAACAAAATACGGCCTGAATTTGTATTAGTTTTCATTTTCTGGTCAATTTTTTCAGATGTGCTAAGATGGCCTAAGTTAACTGGAGATTTCTGGTCAAGTTCACGACTTACGCGGTACTATTTCAGGGTCACATGGCTCATCAGGCTATTTCAAACTAGCACAACTCCAAAATTTGGCCATAAAAAACCGTTTCGCCAAGCCGGCTTTAGCACTTCCTGATAACTTGCCCAAAACCGGCTTTTTCCCCAGAGCTTCGCCATATTATCACCAGAGCTGCACCGAAGGTTTCATGCGGTCGGCAGTAGCTGAAACCAGAAGAACCGAGGTATTAAGCTTAACCTCCAACATAAACCCGGGGCACTCTTTTACCTATCCGGCAGACAATCTCATAGTTGATGGTGCCGGTTTTTTCTGCTACTTCATCGGCCAATATCTCATTTTCACCTTGCCGGCCTATCAAAACCACCTCATCTCCAAGCTCCACTCCGGGAATGTCAGTCACGTCTATCATGCACTGGTCCATGCAGATGTTGCCCACCACCGGGGCAAACCGGCCTTTGACCAGAACCCGACCTTTTCCTGACAAAAATCTGGGGTAACCGTCAGCATAACCTAAAGGCAGGGTGGCGATTATGCTTACTCTTTCCGTGGTGAATTTGCGACCATAACTGATAGAGGTACCGGCAGGCACTGTCTTGATAAAACTGATATTTGCTTTCAGACTCATGGCAGGTTTCAAATCAATAATGGATTTATCCACTTCGTTAGAAGGATAGCATCCGTATATAATGATGCCGGGCCGCACCGCATCAAAGTTGGCCTCCGGCAGTTCCATGACAGCCGCGCTGTTGGCATGGGTCCTGAAACAAGTGGGCACACCCAGTTCCCCCAATACTTCAGTCCAATGTTCAAACATCGAAATCTGCTGGCGGGCATAAGTCTTATCCTTTTCATCAGCTGTGGCAAAGTGGGAAAAAAGTCCCTTGATATTGATTCCCGGAAGTCCCATTATTTTGACTATACCTTCAAAGCTCTTTTCATCGGGGAAAAATCCCACCCGACCCATGCCGGTTTCAAGGGCAATCAGAACTTCCACGGTTTTCCCTTCACCTTGGAAAGATTCTATCCGGCCGCCGGCAGCCAACTCACGCCTGACAAGCTCATTGGATAAAACCTCTGCATCCCGGAAATTTGTAATTACAGGGGTGAAACCATAATCTATAACAGCTCCGGCGGCACCTTCAGGAGCCGGGCCCAGAATCACAACAGGAACATCGATGCCGGCTTCCCGCAGTTCTATGGCTTCGCTGATGGTAGCAACTCCTAAAGTTTCGACCCCATTTTTTAAAAGGACTTTAGAAACCTCCACTGCACCGTGACCGTAACCATCGGCCTTAACAACACCTATTATGGGAGTTGTTCCCACCAGTCGCTTTATTTCCTTTATATTATGATCTATACATGACAAGTCGATCTCAGCCCTGACAGCTCTCAGGCTACTGTCAAGCAGGGCTCCGGAATTACTTTTACCCATGATTGCACCTCCACTTTGGAGTATATACCAAAATATGCAAAAGGTGTATAATTAGACATGAGTTAGCATCGTATAACCAAAAAAGGAGGTGCATCATGTCTTATTCTCCGCCGCTTGAGTCGGCTTTCAACGATACCAGGTTAAGGAGCCGGCATCTGAATGCTCTGTCTGGCATGTGCTCGTTTTGTACGGCAGAGTGCCCGGGGACCTGTGAAATAGGCTTATCAGCGGTCCTGGGTGCCAGTGCGGTCTATCCCACAAATACGGGGAACAATCAGGTGGCATCAGAAAAAATATATCCTTTCGATTATTCTCACTTCAACATAAATGGCAGAGTTTTTGGAGCCATGGGAGCAGAGGCTGACATGGAGGAGGCTACGATTTTTAATGTTGACTTGTCCTCTGACTACGGCATTCTTCACTCGGTCAAACAGACCATGCCAATCATATTGCCCGCCTTAATAAAACTCAATTGGAAGGATTATTTCGGAGGTGCCGCCATGGCCGGCGTATCCTGCGTCATAGGAGAAGATGCTATCACAAAAGTGACAAGCACGGTTATGGACCGGGGCAAATTAGTAGAGGCCCCCTGGCTGGGCGAAGTTCTTGATTCTTTCCGTAAATACGACCGGGGATATGGCAAGATAATTTTACAGGTCAACATAGAAGATGACATGAAAGGAGTCTGTGAATATGCCGTAGAAAAACACGGGGCAGATGCCATTGAGTTCAAATTTGGCCAGTCGGCCAAGGGGACCCAGCCCATGCTGGCTATTAAAGATTATGACGAGGCTCTGAGACTCAAAAAAGAAGTGGGAGCTGTGGTCTGTCCCGACCCCGAAGACCCGGAAATCATGGTCAAAATTGCCGACGGCTGTGGGCCCAACTTCTATATGTTTTCCCGCCTTCCCCAGTGGACCGAGGAATATCTGGACAAGCGCATTAAAGCATTAGGAGAAATGGGAGTTAAGAATTTTTATTTCAAAATGGCAGGCTACGATCCGGAAGATTTGGAAAGAGTACTTCGGATTGCATCGGCCATGAAAGTTGATATGATTACTTTCGACGGGGCAGGCGGAGGGTCGGGATACAGCCCCTGCAAGATGATGAACGAGTGGGGCCTGCCCGCCATTATGATGGAGGCCGCCCTGGTTTCCATCTGCAAAAAGTTAGAAAAAGAAGGAGCAAGCCTTCCGGCCATAGCTTTAACCGGCGGTTTTTCCACAGAAGATCAGATATTTAAGGCATTGGCTCTGGGCGCACCCTATATAACCCATATTGGCCTTTGCAGGGCGGCCATGGCTGCAGCCACCAGCGGTGAGAAGGTGGGCGAACTGATAAAAGCAGGCCAAGTACCCGCTCATTTGAAAAAATACGGATCTACGATAGAAGAAATCTTCAAGGATCTGCCGGATCTCCGGGCCATATATGGTAAAGATGCAAACAATTTTTCACCCGGGGCCATAGGAGTATTCTCCTATCTTAATCGCATAGCAAACGGCCTCCGCCACTTCAGCGCCCTAAACCGCAAGTTCAACATTAGGCTTTTGGACCAAAAGGATGTGATTCCCCTTACCGGGGATGCCAGGGATATGCTAAACCAAATCAAAGGAGAAAACTTATAAATGGATAAACAGACAGTCAAACTTGCCCTCATAGGTTTCGGCAATGTGGGCCAGGCCTTTGTCCGCTTGCTTTTGGATAAGCAGGAGGAAATAGATAAAGAATACGGCTGCCAAGTCCTGGTAACCGTTATAGCCACCGGGAGCCGGGGATGCTTTTATAATCCGGAGGGTCTGGACTTAAGCCAGGCTCTGGCAGACCTTAGTAAAACAGAAAAAAGCCCCCTGACCACTGACGAATTAATTCAGCAGGCAGATTACGACGTTCTCCTTGAACTAACTCCCCTAAACATTGAAACGGGGCAGCCCGCCATCAGCCATGTGGAGGCCG
This sequence comes from Bacillota bacterium, assembly GCA_052034085.1. Taxonomy (GTDB): domain Bacteria; phylum Bacillota; class Clostridia; order Peptostreptococcales; family Anaerovoracaceae; genus UBA1426. The sequence goes on from JBPOJA010000015.1 coordinate 61,412, forward strand.
CCCTATCCGGGGCAAAACATGTAATCACCGCCAACAAAGGCCCCATAGCCATTGATTACAGGCGATTGAGCCGGATAGCCCAGGAAAAAGGAGCCAAGTTCCTTTTCGAAACCACGGTTATGGACGGAGCCCCCATTTTCAACCTGGTTAAGGACACCTTGCCCCTTTGCAAAATCACAGGCTTCAGAGGCATCTTAAACTCCACCACAAACTTCCTCCTGGAAGAGATGGCAAAAGGAGTCAGTTATGAAGATGCACTGGCAGAAGGCAGGCGGCGGGGTTTTGTGGAAGCAGATCCTGCTATGGATACCCGGGGCTTCGATGCGGCAGGCAAGACGGCAGCTCTTTTGAATGTTCTCATGGACGGCAACGTTACTCCTGAAGACATAGAAAGGGAAGGCATAGAAAAAGTCACATTAGAAGACCTGGCGAGAGCGGAAAAAGAAGGCAAGGTTCTGAAGCTCATTTGCCGGGGTGAAATGATTGAGGGCAAGGCCAAAGGCTCGGTAAAGCTTGAGGCTATAGACAAAAAAGATATGCTGGCCGGTGTGACCGGTACAACTTCAATTCTCAGCATCCATACCGACCTTATGAAAACCGTTACGGTAGTTGAACATGAGCCGGATATTGAACAGACGGCTTACGGCCCCTTTTCAGACCTCCTGCGGATTTTGTCTTGAACTCCAGATGGTCCAGCTGACAATTGCCGAAATAACTACCACTCCGCCTATCAGGGCGAAGAAGCCCGGGACTTCGTGGTAAAAGAGGAGAACCCAGATAGGGTTGAGCAAGGGCTCTATGGCACTGATCAGGGAGCAGGCCAGAGGAGAAAGCTGCCTGACGGCAATGTTATAAAGAACATAGGGTATGCCCAGTTGGAATATACCCATAGTCAGGATTATGCCAATTGATACCGGGTTTAAAGGGGTTGGAGTAAAAAAGGCAAAAGGCATACCCACTGCTGCTGTCATCAGATGGCCCATAAGTATTCCGCTGGACCTGGTTGCATCGTCTGCATTTCCCGTGGTTGCAAACATAGCTCCAAAGAAAAGGCCGGCTCCCAGGGCAAGTATATTGCCCCAGAAATAGCCGCTGGAAATCTTGTCAAGAAAGAATAGAGAAATTCCCAGAACTGTTGCTCCCACAGTGATTATGTCTCCCGGACGAAAGCGCTGCTTATAGAATAAGGCAGATATAATTAAAATCCAGACAGGGGCGGAGTATTGCAGGACTATGGCATTGGCAGCAGTAGTCAATTTGTTTGCGATGATGAACAGTGCATAGATGTTTACAAAGAAAAAGCCCAAAAGTAGAGCGAATTTACTAAAAACAAAATCGATTTTTTCTTTTCTCATAAAAATATAATAAACTCCGGCGGAAATCAGGCTCCTGGCCCCGGCTATGGTCATAGGATTCCAAGCCATTAGTTTAATGAAAAGCCCTCCCGTGCTCCAGAGGGCCGCACAGGCAATCATTGCAAGATAAGCCTTGGTGTTTTGATTCATATCGGGAATCCCATCCTTTAATTTGACATTTAATACTTACATAGATATGATACCCGAGAGGTGATAATGTGTCTATTGAAAAAGTAAAAGAATATCTTAAGCAGTGGGACAGGGACAAGGACGTTATAGAGTTTGATCAATCCAGCGCCACTGTGGAACTGGCGGCTGAGGCTGCCGGAGTCATTCCCGCCAGAATAGCCAAAACCATGTCCTTTTACCAGGACGAAGGGGCAGTCCTGGTGGTCACAGCAGGAGATGCCAAAATCGATAATGGCAAATTCAAAAGATTTTTTGGCATGAAAGCCAAAATGCTCACGCCGGATGATGTCCTGAAATTCACAGGTTTCGAAATCGGCGGAGTCTGTCCCTTTGCCATAGAAAGGGACGATGTGAAGATTTACTGCGATGTTTCCATGAAAAGGTTTGACACGGTCTTTCCTGCCTGCGGAACAGGAAATTCAGCCATAGAAGTAACTTGCGATGACCTGTTCATTTACAGCAGGGCCCTGGAATGGGTTGACCTATGCAAGGGCTGGGACTAGGCCGGCTCAAGGTGCCGGAAAAATATCACAGACTGATAAACAGAGGTACCAGAACAGGCACCATGGCGCTCTGCACCAGGCCTATGAGGAAGGAATAGATTATTATCCTTTCACCGCACATTCTTTCCAGTACGGGTATGGCCACGTCCATGGCAGCTACACCGGGCAGGGCGGCAGCCTCAATGCAGCCGAAGTATTTTGAAACTATGGGTATGAGGACAAGGCCTCCGTATTCCCTGATGACATTATGTATAAAGGCAATCGCCCCGGCTATGGGGTAGCCGTGATCAGTGATAATAATTGGAGCCAGGGTAAACCATCCGAAACCGGATGAGACTGCCAGGGCTTCTTTCATTGAGAGAGGGAGGAAAACCGACCCCAGTATGGCTCCGGCAAAGGACCCCAGGACAACGACAAAGGGGAAAATCATTATGCGGAAACCTGCGCTTTTTATGTTGGAAGCTATGGTGCCCGCCAGGCCTATTTCCGTTCCTATTAAAAAGAGCATGGCAGAAAGGCTTACAACTATGAACTTGGAGCTGAAAATGTCGAAGGCTTTCAGGTCAAAGAGTATGGGAACCAGGGCATAGCCGACAAGAAGCCCCAAGGCAATAGTGACCAGAATGGCCAGGGAAAACTTGTTGCCGTTGCCGGATTTAACCTTCCCTTCATGAACTGTTGCCTTCATTTCCATGCCAATGAATTTTTTGACCAGAAAAACGGCCAGTACGCTACCTCCCATTATGAAAAACGATAAAATAGTCGCTTCAAGGCCGATAGTGTGGAGCTGGGTCACAACTTCCCTGTTAATCCCCATCTTGACTCCCATGACAAACACTATAAGAAAGACTATGGCGGTCAGTAAAACGCCCAGGAAACCAAATTTATTCCCGTGTTTTCTTGAGAGTGTCCCCAGTATAATGCCTGTCAGTATCATGGACCAATAAAATAAAAGAAGCTTCATCTCAAATATCCTTATTTTTTCACAAAATACTAGCCTTATATTCTAAATAGAAATAAAGGGACTCCCTGGGGAGCCCCTTTGTAATTTCACTGCTTGAATCAGTCTTCGAAAGCCTGCTCCACTTTCCATACCTTCCATACATTTCCCACAAGATCGGGGCCGGGATTCAGTACGGGTTTGCCCGGTTTCCATCCTGATGGAGTGGCCTGGGTTCCTTTGGATTCCCTTACCAGCTGGAAAGCCTGAACCTGTCTTAAGGTTTCGTTGACATTCCTGCCTACAGGCGGAGTCAGCACTTCAAAACCCTGAACATTTCCGTCAGGATCTATTATGAATCTGCCCCTTGTTTCAACGCCGGCATCTTCGTCATAAATGCCGTACATTTTACCGATGCTGCCATCCTGGTCAGACAGCATTGGGAAGGGTACGTCTTTTCCTATCATTTTGGATAGTTCATTGTCATTCCATACTTTGTGAACAAATACGCTGTCCACGCTGACGGACAGAACCTGAACACCCAGCTTTTTGAATTCGTCATTTTTGGCAGCAACTGCTGACACTTCAGTTGCTCAGACGAAGGTGAAGTCACCCGGATAGAAACAGAGGACTACCCATTGACCTTTAAATTCCGAAAGACTAACATTGGCAAATTTGCCGTCAATAAATGCCGGTGCAGTAAAGTCCGGTGCCGGTTTACCTACTTTTATCATACGCTGACCACTCTCCTTTCCTATGGGGAAATCAGCCGCAGCTGCTACAACAGCCTCAGCCACAGGTTTGTTTATTGCGGGACGCTGACATCCCGGTTTGAATTCCTCAGGCATTATGTCCTCCTTTCTGAAATCTTCAAAAGCCTCCATTAGTAATATTTATCTTATCATCGTTACTGTAAGGGCGCAACTAGTTGAACAGCTTGATGGTGCCGGAATCGTTTAAATGCTTCAACAGGGACAGAGTAATGGGAAAACCCAGAAGGCCTATTAAACCAAAGAGCTGGGCTCCAATAAACAGGCTGAGCAAAGTTACCACAGGGTGCAGCCCTATGCGGCTGCCTACAATTTTTGGCTCGATAATATTTCTTATAACGGTTACTACTAAATAGATTATTAGCAAACTAATGGCAAGCTGAACATTCTGCTGAAGCAGGCTGATTAAAGCCCATGGAATCATTATGCCTCCGGTACCCAGTACAGGCAGGATATCAAAAAGTGCAATCAATATCGCAGCCATGAAGGGTTTTTCAATGCCGATTATGCTAAAACCAAGATAAAGCTCCGTAAAGGTAATGGACATTATCAGTGCATAAGATCCGATGCAGACAAATAAGGTACCGACGATATAGTTTTTAATTTCTTTGAACAAAGGCTGATAGCGTTCCGGAACCTGTCTTACTAAGAATCCCGTCAGTAGTTCGTAGTCCATGGTCATGAAAAAAGTAGAAATTATCATCAGAAGAGTTTTTATGAAGACCATAGGCAGGGAGGAAGCTATGCCCGAAATCAGGCCAACCAGTTTTACAGAAATGCCTGATACCAGATCACCCACCAGTTGAATGAACTGTGCAAAGACATCATTTAAAAATGACTGCAGGCTGGGATCCACTTTTGACACACTGATTTCAATATCATCAAAGAGTTTTGTAAGTGCAGGTACAATCTGGTCTTTGTACTGCACCGGCAGTCCTGAAATAAAATCAGCCAGCAAAGAAATGAGCTTTGCGCCAATGAGAGAAATAACCAGGCCAAGGCAACAGAAAAAGAGCAGGACCATAATGAAAGCAATTAATTTATATGGTGCTTTTGTTTTCCTGCTGATAAAATTTGCGGGCCTTCTTATTACGTAAGCAAAAATAGCGGCAAAAATAAAAGGCGATGCCAGTTTGAAGCCATATCGCAAAACAACGCAAACCAGCAGGCCAATGAGGCCGGCAAACAGCATATTGACGATGAACTTTTTCTGCCTTGAATAATCCAATTCAGCTGTCCTTTCCGTGGGACTTTTGTTTGCATTTATACATGCGGTCTTCAGCCAGGGTAAAGATTCTGCCAATAGATTCGTCCATATCATGTTTTGTTGCCAAACCCATGGAAATGGAACAGGCAATCCCTTCAAGACACCCGTCTTTTACAGCTTTGTCGATTCTGTCCTTAACAAGCAGGGCATCTTCCTCTTTTGTTTTAGGCAGAATTATAATGAATTCATCTCCGCCAATCCTGGCAACCACATCTTTCTCTCTGAGATTGTTTAAGATAGATTGAGCGGATACTTTGATAACTTCATCTCCAACATGGTGACCATGAGTGTCGTTGATCTTTTTCAGTCCGTCCACATCAGCCACAATAATGGATAATGGCAGGTTGGCAGGTGCATCTAATTTTGTTAATGCCAGTTCATAATAACGTCTATTGTATAGCCCCGTCAAGGCATCATGGTAACTGAGATACAGTATTTCTTCTTCGGCTTTTTTCCTGTCGGTAATATCTACAAACATGGCAAGGTGAAGCTGGTCTTCACCTTTTTTTTGTGCAAGGGGAACGATTATCATATTAACCCACACAAGATCACCATTTTTATTGTAATAGCGTTTGTCCATGGTGAAGCCCCTGCCGGTTCTCTCCATTACTTCCAGATATCTGAGGTTAGGCTCAATGTCATCGGGATGAGAATATTGAACCCAGCTGGTGTCAAGGATTTCGTCTTGTGTAAGGCCAAGCATTTCACAGAATTTGTTGTTGACGTGCAGGGCGGCTCCGGTTGCAGTACTGAAAATGCCAATTCCCAGGGGAGCCTTTTCAAAAATTGTTCTGAAGCGTTCCTCACTGTCCATCAGTGCTTCCTCGGCAAACTTTTTTGCAGTAATATCCGTTACAAAACCTTCTGTAGCCATATATATTTCTTCAGAGGATTTTCTTTCCGTATACTGTTCCCACAGCCATTTGGTTTCGCCCGCAGCCGTTATAATAGGATATATTTCGTTGCCGATTTCACCCGGTTTGAGTTCGTTTTCCCATTGCTTAAGCAGTTTCGCACGATAATCCTCGCGAATCAGGTCATAAAAGCTGGGATTTTTAGCGTAGAAATCTTCCGGCCCGTAGCCGGTCATTTCCCTGCAGCCCTCTGATATGAAAGTCATGGTATTTTCAGCATCATCAATTGACCGATAGGCAAATCCGGGGAAATTCGACAGAAGCACCTCTTGGGTTATGTCTTTTTTATAGCCTAAAATTCCTATGCGACTACCATCTTTTTTGAATAGTTCTGTTTCATAAATGCAGAAAGTGCCCTGCTCTGTTCGTATGTGGTGCATCAGTGTGGGCCCGAAATAAAGATCATGGTTATGGTTCAGCAATACATCATGAAGATGATTACTTGCCGTCCGTGTGTCCAATGCAATTTTCTGGCCCGTTTCGCTGAGGCTGTCTTCACCGGATGCTCCAACCAAAAAATTGCCATCTGCATCTTTGAACCAAAAATCCATAGAGTAGAGGGCGTTGAGTACTTCCAGACTGAGGAGAAAAGGACCAAGTGAATCACAGTTTTTTTCCATAGACAAACTGCCTCATTTCTCAGACTATTCTAACATCAGTTTAATGCCGCATCATTGAATTTGCAAGTCGATTTAGTGTTTGAAAGCAGCAAAAACCGGTATAAATACATGAATAGTTATTCATTCGTTCATATGTTGTAAAGGAGAGAACGATGTCAGATTTGGAAAAATGCGATTGCACTGCCATACATAAAACGGTGGTCGACAGTGTAAAGGCAAAGATGCCTCCGGTGGATAGGCTATATGATTTGGCGGAATTGTTTAAGGTCTTTGGTGACACCACGAGGATACGGATTTTGTGGGCACTGACGGAAGAGGAGATGTGCGTCTGTGACATTTCATCGCTGCTGGATATGAGCCAGTCTGCAATATCACACCAGCTGAGAGTCCTTAAAGCAAATCGCCTGGTAAAAAACAGAAGAGACGGAAAGGTTGTCTACTATTCCTTAGACGATGCACATATAAGGAACATTTTCGAGCAAGGATTTAGACATATTCAGGAAAAATGAACTTGATTGTTGATTTTTTACGGGAAGAGATGAAACATGAACATGGACATGACGGCTTGCACCATCATGACCATACTGACGGCTCAAAAAGAATGAACTTTATTATGATAGGTTCGGGAGCTGTTATTCTCCTGCTTGCAATAGTATTCAGGGATTTATCCGTCTTAAGCATTGCCTTATATTTTGCAGCTTATTTTATTGTTGGCGGCCCCGTACTTTTAAGAGCAATCCGAAATATTTCCCACGGGATTATTTTTGATGAGAACTTTCTGATGGGCCTGGCGACAGTAGGTGCCCTCATTATTGGTCAATTTGGTGAGGCAGTTTCAGTGATGCTCTTTTACCAGATAGGTGAGATATTTCAGGACCTTACTCTGGAGCGTTCCAGAAAATCAATAGCCGGTCTTATGGACATACGGCCTGATTTTGCCGTTATTAAAACGAAGGACGGAGAAAATAAAGTAAATCCGGAAGAGGTGGAAAAAGGACAGACGATACTGGTAAGGCCCGGTGAAAGGATACCTTTGGACGGTGTAGTAACTGCAGGAAACTCAACTCTTGATACTTCAGCCATAACGGGGGAGTCTCTGCCAAAAGATGTTTCTCCCGGCGATCTGGTTTATTCGGGGGCCATAAATGAAGGAGGACTATTAGAAATACAGGTTACGAAACCCTTCGCCGAGTCCACAGTATCCAGAATTCTTGAACTGGTTGAAGAGGCAGGCGAAAGAAAGGCACCCACAGAAAAATTCATTACAAAATTTGCATCATATTACACGCCTTTCGTGGTCTTTTCTGCCGCAGCGATAGCGGTTATCCCTCCAATATTATTTTCTGAAGCGGGGTTTGGTGACTGGTTCAGGAGGGCTTTGATTTTTCTTGTCATAGCCTGTCCCTGTGCGCTGGTGATTTCTATACCACTTGGATTTTTCGGGGGAATCGGTGCCGCTTCCAGACAGGGGATCCTGGTCAAAGGAGGAAACTATCTGGAAGCGTTAAACAGCCTTGATACTGTAGTGTTTGATAAAACGGGGACTCTTACAAAAGGTGTTTTTAAAGTAACTGAAGTCAAGTCCGCCGGGAAACTGACAGAAGGAGAAATCCTGAGACTGGCTGCTCATGGTGAAAGTTATTCCAATCATCCTATCGGAAAATCCATTATTGAGGCTTACGCAGAATCGCATAAAAGCATGGCCTCCGGAGAAGATATAATTAACAGGGAGATTGTCAAAGACTATGAAGAAATAGCAGGCAATGGAATCAGGGCCACCATAGAGGGCCGGAAACTCCTTGTAGGAAATCACAAGCTTGTTAAGGGCGGACCGGAAACGGAAAATACCGGAACAATAGTTTTTGTGGGGGTTGATGGAGAATATGCCGGCTTTATCAGGATTGCCGATGAAATTAAAGAGGACAGCCGCCTGGCTGTATCAGGACTCAGAAAGGCCGGAATAAAAAAGATTGTCATGCTTACCGGAGACAGAAGAGCGGAGGGCGAAAAGGTAGGAAAACAATTGGGCCTGGATCAGGTCTATGCCGAATTGCTCCCACAGCAAAAAGTTGAGATATTGGAAACTCTTGAAAAGCAGGTGGAGGGAAAAGGCAAGCTCCTTTTCGCCGGAGATGGTATCAACGATGCCCCGGTTCTGGCCAGGGCCCACATAGGTGTTGCCATGGGAGGCCTGGGATCTGATGCGGCCATTGAGGCAGCCGATATAGTTCTCATGACCGATGAACCCTCTAAACTGATAAAAGGAATTGAGATAGCTGGTAAAACCAGAAGGATAGTATGGCAGAATATTGTTTTTGCCATGGGGGTAAAAGCAGCCGTATTGGCACTTGGAGCCCTGGGGATGGCAACTATGTGGGAGGCCGTTTTTGCAGACGTTGGTGTTGCACTGCTGGCTATACTAAATGCTATGCGGGTCAAAGCATAATCCGCAAACATCGGAGGCAGGGGCTATATTATCCAGTGAACGGCAGTAGTCCCTGCATTTTTGTTTGTCAATATGATATTCACCTATAGCGCCGGCAGGGCAGGAATTTCTTACAGAAGAGTCAATAGGCATTAGATTCTTCGATAAAATATCAGCCGGCCCGAACTTCTGGGCATCTACTATATCCTGCAGAATATTTTTTATTGTGACTTCTTCTAATTCATGCCATATGTGGGAAGGTTCAATTTCCATCTCTGTCAGGACTGAATCAAAGCGTCCCATACTTCCCTTTTCTGTATTAAACGAAGAAGCCAGACCGAAGGTTCCCATCCCCGCTACATAAGCAGCCAGCTTATGGGACCAGGAAAAATCATCGCGTTCATTGTCCCAGTCGCCCGGCAAAGAAGAAAGGGAAGCAAGTCTGCCCAGTTTTTCCAGACTTTCCTTAATAGTGTCATTTAGAATCGCAGCAAACAGAATCGATGCATCCTTTGCTTTTGAAATTTCAACAGGGCTTAATCCTTCTGCAAAGGGCAGGAAATGCACTACCACAGTTTTACATGGTCTGTAGATTTCCTTTGGATGCTTTGACCAGCCTTTTTCAAAAAAGGCCATGAACAGGGGGTTGTCAGCTGATGCATAACCGATTAAAGGGGAAGAAAACAAATGGGAAAAACCGTTGTCCTTTCCATAGTTTTCAGCTTTCAACATTACTTCGTTCTCTATGTATTTCTTAACATCGAATTTTAACATATCAACATTCCTTATCAAACTCATGCGATTAGAAGCTTTCGCCTTTTAGCATTATAACATCTTTGCTTATTGAAACCAAAGCATACGGCGATTATAATAAATATATCGGTAACGCACGGATCCATGAAAGGAGACTGAAATGAAAACTGTATTCGATAAAATGCCTGCCAATCTGGAAGAATTCAAAGCCATGGAACTCATGGATTTAACAAAGCCTGAAAATACCTGCACCATGTTTTTATGTGCACTCCAGCTGTTTGTTGAAGACAGGGAAGTGGGGGTTGAGGCAATAAATATTCTGAAGGGACCGGTGGCACTGAGCAATTATGACATTAATTTTTTAAGAGATAGATTTATGGATAAACCCTATATGCCCCTGATTTATTTTGAGGGCGCCAAACCGGAAAACAACTATACACCGGACATGCCTTATACCCTGGAGTTTGCGGAGGATCCCAGGCCCCAGGATGTGGAAGAAGGCTATGTGCGCCTTTATCTGAGAACTGCAGGAGCTGATAATCCCAGGCACATCAAGCTCAGACAAAAAGACGGAAACTGGTACATCTGGGATTATCCGGGACTTTTGATGGATGTGAGAAAACCTGCCAAAGAGGATCCATGGACTTAAAAACCAATGTAAAAGAAGCTACATCATAGTAGCTTCTTTTATTTGCAAACAACTAACACGCATTGACACACATGGTTTTCAAAATCAAATAACTGATTTGCATGAAATCTGCAAAATGATATTTATTTTCCACTCCGCATAAACACCTGTTTTCAGACAGAATCTTCGTTTCATCTAAGGCCAAACATTATTTGCACACATTTTGGTATCATTCTTGCGTCTACGAATTATAGAACAATTATAGAACAATATTTGTGATAAGGATTCATAAAAAGGAGAACTGTAATGGTAGGGATTTTAATTATTACCCACGGCTTTTTCGGGCAAGAACTTTTGAAAACGTCAGAAATGATTATGGGTAAGCAGGAAAATGCCAAGGCTATATCTTTGGAGTATGACAAAGATATCAAAGAACTACAAAAGGAGGTTGGAGAAGAAATCGAAAAGATGAACAGAGGTAGTGGAGTGATTGTTCTCACGGATTTATTTGGCGGAAGTACCAGCAACTCAGTGGCAATGACACTTAGGGAACATGATTTTAATGCCATAACCGGTGTTAATTTACCTATGCTGATAGAGTGCTTATCACTTAGAGAAATTATGGATATAGCAGATCTTGTCGAACACATTATCCAGGCAGGACTTGAGGGAATTAAAAACTTAAAAGAGCTTGTAAAGGGAGGGAACAAATGAAAAAAATTCGATTCAGAGTAGATAGCAGGTTAATACATGGTCAGGTTATCGCACGTTGGTCGTTGGTAGATAAGACCAAAACTATCATTATTGCAGATGACGAGGTTGCAGCAGATGAATTTATGAGCGATATTTATCGAATGGCAGCACCGCAGGAAATCGTCGTCGACGTTCTTACGATTAAAGATGCACACGAAAGACTAAAGGGTGATGGGACACATGATTTCAGTACTATGGTTTTGTTTAAAAGCATTGACAGCGTAGTGCATCTTAGTAATGCTGGCATCGACATTAATGAATTGCAAATTGGAGGATTGCCTAGTGGTCCGGGGAAGAAGCTGGTATATAAAACTATAGCTTTAAGTGAAGATGACTTTGCTAAGCTAGACGGACTGGCCAAACTGGGGACAAAAATATATTTTCAGATGTTGCCAGAAGAAGATCCAATGCCGTATGAAAAAATAAAGCGTTAATTTCTGTTATCATTTTTTTCAACATAAAAAGGAGGTTTTACTATGGATTTTCAATTATTTTTCTTTGCATTATTTACAGGTATCTACTATTGGTTTAGCGCCAGCGTTGTAGGCTACACCTTCTCCGATGCATTTTATTCACCTGTAATCGTGGGGTTTTGCTTAGGGCTTTTGTTAGGGGACTTAACTACAGGCTTGATGCTAGGTGCAACAATTCAATTAATTTATATCGGAATTATCGGCGCCGGAGGTAATTGGCCTGCAGATGAATGTATAGCAGCTCTGATTGTTATCCCATTGGCGATAAAAACAAACATGTCAATTGAAGCAGCCGCTGCTTTGGCAGTGCCTATCAGCTTCTTAGGCGTTTTTATAACGAATCTGAGAAGGGCAGGCAACGTTGTTTTTGCTCATTGGGCAGATGCAGCAGCTTTGCGTGCCGACGATAAAGCAATTTTCAGATGCGCAGCTATCTGGCCTAGTATTTGGAGTTTGATTCTTTATGGAACCCCTGTTTTCGTGGCAAATTATTTCGGAGCCAGAGTTATTGAGCCAGCATTGGACATGATCCCGGAATGGATAATGAATGCTTTTGAAATTGCCGGAGGTATGTTACCGGCACTTGGAATCGCCATGACTTTAACACTTATAGGTAAAAAACACAATTTTGCATTGTTTTTCATTGCATTTTTCGTTGTGATTTATACGGGCATGAATGTTATGTTAGCTGCAATTATTGGCACTTGCATCGCACTACTTATGGTATTTAACAAAAATAGAATGGGAGGTTCAGAAGCATAATGGAGAATAATAATGTAGTATTTGAACAGGAAAAAAATGTAGAGAATCTTGACGACCAGAATGAAGTAATCACAAAAAAAGATGTGAATAGATTATTTTTCAGATGGTATGTCCTTTGTGAGATGTCGAATTCTTTTGAACGTCTTCAGTCTATAGCGTTCTGTGCCTCAATTGCACCAGCATTGAAAAAACTTTACAAGGATAAAGAAAGGCTGGCAGATGCTCTTACAAGGCATATGCAGTTTTTCAATACTGAAGGAATCTTTGGTGCGGTAATTCATGGTACAACCTTAGCAATGGAAGAACAAAAATCTAAAGGTGAAGACATTCCTGGTGAAATGATTACAAATATCAAGACAGGTTTAATGGGTGCTATGGCAGGAATAGGCGATACACTTACATGGGGAACACTGCGGCCGATTCTTTTGGGTCTGGCAGCATCCTTTGCAATGCAAGGAAGCGCTTTGGGGGCAATCTTCCCTTTCCTTTTCGTAGTAATTACATATTTCTTTGGAAACTATTTTTGCAACATGGGATATTCTTTAGGCAAAGAATCAGTAAAAACCTTCCTCCAGGGAGGAGTCATAAAAGATGTGATATATGGAGCCGGAATATTAGGTGTATTTATGATGGGAGCACTTGCAGCCAACTATGTTGATGTGTCTACACCATTTGAGTTTACAGCTGGAGGCGAAAATATCGTAATTCAGGAATTGTTAGACAGTATTGTGCAAGGCATATTACCCTTAGCAACAGTTATGGGAGTGTACCTGTTCCTGAAAAAGAGACCATATAAGATTTTGCAAGTATTAGTAATTATAGTTGCGATTTGCTTTGTCGGAGCACTGGTAGGTATTCTATAATATGAAGTTGCAAGCAATTGGAAAGGCTTAGGCCTTTCCAATTGCGCAAAAGGATGGTCGAGAAAATGTTGAAAACAGATATTACATCAGAAACACGCACTAGGATGCCTGAACTAATTAATATTTCGAAATTTATCCATGAAAATCCAGAACTTGCTTTTCAAGAATATAAAGCTTCTAAGCTTCTCAGTGACTATCTCGAGGACAACGGCTTCAAAGTCGAAAGAGGTGTGGGCGGATTAGATACAGCTTTTCGCGCAATATTTAGTTTAGGTAATTCAGATGTAAATATTGGAATTGTGGCAGAATATGATGCCCTGCCCGAACTGGGTCATGGTTGTGGCCATAATTTAATTGCGGCTTCTGCTATCGGTACAGCAGCCGTTATTAAGTCCGTGATGGAAAAAGAACAAATACAAGGGAAGATTACAGTTATCGGAACTCCTGCAGAAGAAGACGGTGGCGGCAAAATTATTCTGATTGAAAAAGGCATCTTTGAAGGGCTTTCGGTATGCATGATGATGCATCCTACCTCGGCAGTGACCCGCATTGCAGGATCTTGCTTATCTTCTCATGGCTTGGAAATTTACTGGGAAGGAAAATCAGCCCATGCAGAATCCCATCCAGAAAAAGGAATTAATGCACTGGATGCTGCTCATGTGTATTATTCTGCTGTTTCTTGCTTAAGACAACAACTTTCGCCAGATGTAAGAGTTGCTCATATTATTACCTCAGGGGGAACAAGCTCCGGAATGATACCAGATACGTCTTCAGTAAGTGTGGATATTGTATCCGAAGACCAAAATCTTGATTCAACAGTAGAAAGAACAAAAAAATGTGCTGAAGGAGCCGCCATTGCTACGGGTTGCTCGGTTCATTTGGAAGATGTAACGGGTTACCTAGGTAGAATACCCAACCATAGGCTTGCTGAAATTTTCAGGGAAAATTTTGTATATTTAGGGGAACCGTTAATGGATGGGATGCCGTCTGATTTCGGTACAACTGATTTCGGAAATGTGACAAGATTAATGCCTTGTTGTAACCCATATGTAAGTCTGTTACCGGAACGCAAAATTTCAAATCATAGTCAACTATTTAAAGACTTGGCCATTTCAGAAAAATCTGAAGAAGTTCTGGAAATATCGGTAAATGTTATGGCTCTTTCAGCCGTGGATTTGTTAATGGACAGGAAGATTATCGAACAAGCCTGGACTGAATTCAACGATACTATGCGCAAGAGAAAAGAGGGAGATATTAAGCTATGAAAAAATCAGAACTTGGAATAGTAGGGGTTGGAGTTATGGGTCAGGGGGTTAGTTTGAATTTTGCCAGAAATGGTTATGACGTTTCCATATATGATATTGACGAAAAGAAAGTAACTGTCTTTTCTGAAGGTAAGGCTGCGGGGATAAAAGAAATCGTCTCTTATAATAACCTGTCTGATTTTGTCGAGTCACTGAATCATCCCAGGCGAATTTTGCTCTTTGTTCAAGCAGGACAGGTAACTGACAATGTGATTGAACAGCTTTTGCCCTTGATAGAAAAAAATGACCTTATTGTAGATTTTGGTAATTCACATTACAAAGACACTGAACGAAGAAATGATTATCTTTCTGCAAAAGGCATAAATTATTTAGGAATAGGGATATCGGGTGGTGAAAAAGGTGCTTTGACTGGACCCAGCATAATGGCGGGAGGATCCAGGGATGCCTGGGAAAGCATTAGACATATGTTGGAATCGATTTCGGCAATACATCCGGAAGGTGGCTACTGTTGTGGTTATTTTGGAAAAGGTGGTGCAGGCCATTTTGTCAAAATGGTTCATAACGGCATAGAATATGCGTATATGGGTGTAATCTCCGAGCTTTATTTAATATGCAAAGATCTGTATAACCTGCCAATCGATTCCGTTGCTGGTATTTTTGAAACATTGGCCGAAGACTCAAGAGTATCTTCTTATTTAGTGGAAATAACCGGCAGAATTTTGCGAAGAAAGGATACATTTACAGACAATTATTTGATTGAAATGATTTCTGATGTTGCGGGAAATAAAGGGACAGGGCTATGGACTAGTGAAGCTGCATTAAATTTGAGTGTGGCTGCCCCAACCCTTACAGCGGCTCTATATATGAGATATATTTCTAACATTGTAAGATTGGGAGTATATCGTAGCATGCAAAATTTTGACAAACAAGAATCGCAAGAAACTGAGGACATGTTAGTTAATAAAATCAGAAGTGTTTTAGAGTTTTGTCAATATATCTTTTTTGAGCAGGGAATAAACATCATAAATACTGCTTCAAAGAGATATGGCTGGGACATTGATTCCGAGGAAGTATTAAGGGTTTGGGATAATGGAAGCATAATCAGGACAGCTTATTCAGGTGTGATGAAAAAAGCTCAACAAAAAAAAGCCGGGAACCAATCAATGCTATTTGATATTGGAATTCAAAAAATTATTGAGGCTAGCTATAATGATATTTGTGAAGTTGTGTGCCAAACAGTTCAAAATAGAATCCCCATACTCTGCATATCATCATGTCTTGATTATTACAACAGCATCATAACTGAAGTTTTGCCCACAGTTATGGTTCAGGCTCAGAGAGATTTCTTTGGAGCACATACATACAAGCGTATTGATCGTAGCGGAACATATCATACAGAATGGGAAGAGGAGGCGTAAATGTACGAAAAAGAGATTATAATTCTAGCTGATGGTGGATTGCATGCTCGTCCTGCAAGCGATTTTGTTAAGACAGCTATTAAATACAAAGACACTGATATTAATGTTGAATATAATGATAAAAAAGCCAATGCCAAAAGTATTATGTCTGTGCTTAGCCTGGGTGCGGCCACAGGGGCACAAATCAAAATAAGTGCTATAGGTGATGATGCAAAAGAAGCGGTAACTGCACTAAGTGCTATTTTGGAAGAGGGTACAAAAGAATGAAAATGAAAGGAATACCTGCCAGCGATGGTATAGGAATAGGAAATGCTGTTCCTTACCAAGGTGCTGTACCGAATATCATTCGTAAAAAAACAACAAATGCAGGCGACGAAATATTAAAATATTCAAAAGCCAGAGAGATTGTTTTTAAGCAACTTTTGTCAGATATAGAAAATGCCCACTCAGATACTGAGAAAGAATTGCTTGAAGCACATATAATGATGCTTATGGATGAAGAAACAGAGAGGCAGATTCTTTCTAAAATACAAGATAATCAGCTATCAGCTTCCTGGGCGGTTGAAGAGGTTTTAAATGAATATATTGAAATCTTTAAAAATATGGATGACGAATACTTAAGCGCTAGAGGCGCAGATGTTCTTGATATTAAGATAAAACTGTTGTTGGCAATAGATGCGAAAGAAATAAATCCTTTCTCTGATGTGTCGCAAAATAGCATATTGATTGCTGCTGACTTGCTACCCTCCGAATTAATATCATTAAAAGAAAAAAATCCAGCCGGAATAATCTTAGATCAGGGAAACGCAACCTCACATGTTGCAATTTTATCAAAAACCATGTCTATACCTATGGTTGTTGGCGCAAAAGGAATACTGGACCAAGTGTTGCCAGAACAGAAAATAATATTAGACGGATCCACAGGTGAATATATCTTAAGCCCCACAGAGTCTGAAGAAAATTTGTATAGACAAAAAGCAGTTGAAAAGGAAGCGGAAAAAGTGCTCTTGCAGAATATGGTAGGCAAGAAGACTATTACTCCCGACGGAAAAGAAATACATTTACTTGCAAACATCGGACGACCTGAGGATGTTAGTTTTGCCATAGAAAATGATGCGGAAGGAGTTGGACTTTTCAGAACCGAGTTTTTGTTTATGGAAAGGCAAGATATGCCTTCTGAAGAAGAACAATATCACGCATACAAATCGGTTGCTGAAGCGTTCGCAGGTAAGCCGGTTATCATCAGAACTTTAGATGCGGGCGGTGACAAAAAAATAGATTATTTGAATATCCCTCATGAAGAAAATCCATTCTTGGGTTATCGTGCGATTAGATTGTGCATTAATCAGCCAGAAGTTTTTCTACCTCAACTGCGAGCAATTCTAAGAGCTAGTGTAGGAGGGAATGTTAAGATAATGTTCCCGATGATTGCATCATTAAGCGAATTGCAAAAGGCTAAAGACATCCTAGATGAAGCAAAAAAATCGCTTGATGCACTAGGTATCACCTATGACAAACAAATAGAAGTGGGAGTTATGATAGAAACGCCGTCAGCAGCGGTTATTTCTGACTTACTTGCGGTGGAATCAGATTTCTTCAGTATCGGCACAAATGATTTAATCCAATACACAATGGCAGCAGATCGCATGAATTCACAAGTACATTATCTTTATAATGCCTTTGAACCGGCGGTCTTGCGTCTTATTAAATTAATAATCGACAATGCCCATGAAAGAAAAATAAAAGTAGGCATATGTGGTGAGGCAGGAAGCAATACTGAAATGGTGCGGTATTTGGTTGACTACGGTATCGATGATATTAGTATGTCTGCTGGCAACATATTAAAAACGAGATCCATAATACATAATCTAAGTAATACGTGATACAATGAGAAGGCAGGAGCCGATAAGATTTCTTAAATGAACAAAGGAGCTGCCTATGACACGTAAAGAATTAGTTCTGGAAAAGTTAAAAGAGCTTAATCAAAATCAACATGAAAAAAATGATGGACGTATAACAGGCTGCAGTGCGTATTCTATAGCAAAGCTTATTGGCGTAGATCGAAGCAATGTTTCGAGAGACCTAAATGCCTTGGTTGAAGAGGGGCTGGCAATTAAGATAAAAGGCAAACCGGTTTTGTTTATTGAGAGAAGCGTGGCTGAAAAAGTCTTGGACGTTAAGGTTGAGATTGTTCCTGTTATTAGTGATTCATTAGAAGCTCTCGTAAGAGAATCAAAGGAGCCTCTTTCGAAAGAAGGAGAGCTTTCTTTGAGTTCTATTATAGGATCAGATGGTAGCTTACGATTCGCTATACAACAAGCAAAAGCAGCCGTACATTATCCACCAAATGGTTTAAACATACTTTTGACCGGGGCAACTGGTGTTGGCAAGACGACATTTGCAGAATTAATATATAATTACGGCAAAGATAAGAGATGCCTTGCAGAGAACAGTAAATTTGTAATGTTCAATTGCTCAGAATATGCAGATAATCCACAACTTTTGTTGGATCATCTTTTTGGACATATAAAAGGAGCCTTTACCGGTGCAGATACTCACAAAAAAGGTCTGGTAGAAGAGGCAGAAGGTGGCATTTTGCTTTTGGATGAAATACACCGGTTGAGACCCGAAGGCCAGGAGATGCTGTTCATGTTGATTGATAAAGGCTACTACCGTAAATTGGGAGAGTCTGATGCAGTTAATAAGGCATCTGTAATGGTGGTGGGGGCAACAACGGAAGATCCGGATTCTTATTTGCTTCGTACTTTTGTTCGCCGATTTCCAATGGTTATAAAAATACCGGAATTGGAGAAAAGGCCTAAAGAAGAGCGTT
This sequence comes from Bacillota bacterium, assembly GCA_052034085.1. Classification (GTDB taxonomy): domain Bacteria; phylum Bacillota; class Clostridia; order Peptostreptococcales; family Anaerovoracaceae; genus UBA1426. The sequence continues at coordinate 80,143 of JBPOJA010000015.1, forward strand.
TTCAGTTAATACGAGATTTCTTTTTGTTGGAAGCGCAAAAAATGAGAGCAACAATTCAAGTTGACCAAGAAGTAATTCTAGCATTGTTGTCATATCAATGCCCTGCGAATGTTGGACAGTTAAGAACAGATATCCAATTGATATGTGCCCGTGCATTTCTTGACTATATTCACTATGATGATAAGATCATTCAAGTTGACAGTTCAATTCTACCTCTACACGTAAAGAATACTTATGAGATTACTGATGAGGGCTTACTCATAGAGAACTTGTGGGATAATCAAGTATTTACCTTTGACCCAGAAGGGGTAACACCGGATATTAGCCGTCATAAAGTGGTAAATTCATATGAGGCAATTTATTCAAAGTATAGAAAAATGTTACGCGAGGGAAAAAGTATAGATGAAATCAACTATGATATGCATAGAATAATTGGGGAACATTTTAGCCCCAATTATAATCCAGTTGGCAGGACTCAACCACAGATATCAAAGACGGATATATATAAATTGGTGCCGCCCTTTATCTTCGATACGGTGGAAAAAGCAATAGCATTAGCATATGGGATAGATAATTTAAACATGGAAGTTGTCTTCGCTATTGCTATGCATATAGATGCAATGCGAGGCAGGAAGGCAAACAAATTTGCAGATGACTATCCCAATGATGAATTTAATGTAAAAGATGAAAAAGCTATATTTGTTATCGACTATATTGAAAACACTTTATCATTAAAACTGAATAATAAAGAGGCTTATTTCATTTCGGCAATGCTGACAAACGAAATTTACTCAAAAGAAAACAGCGAGGATGCGATTGTAATCCTAGTACTGTCATCTTTGACAAAAATGGGTAAGATTCTAGGCGATAGAATTCCCGTTAATGAATCGTCAAACTTCTATCAATACGACATTTCCTCGAGCATTGATTTATCTCAAATGGAAGAACACATTTCATCCAAAATAAAAGTGATTGAAAAAGGGAAGGGCGTTTTAGTATTAACAGATATTGAATTCCAAGGTCTACAGGGCGGAAAACTCGAGAAGCTAAGCGGGAAACCAGTTGCTATAATACAAGGGTTTACCGGTCCCATGTTAATTGAAGCAATCAGAAAGGGTAAGCGAAAAGATTTAGATGTTCATAATCTGGCCATGCAACTATTAAACAATCAGATAGAAAGGTATCAAAAAGGTATTTTGTCCTTTGAGCTATTAACAAAGGAAAGCGACCGGACTTTCAGGATTATCACAAGCTGCATCACTGGAGAAGGCGTGGCTATAAAGGTGGCCAATCATATAAAAAACATGTTGCCTGAACTTCAAAAGTATCCTGTGGAATTTGAGCTGGCCAATCTAGAAAAAGGAGGAGAATTCTTATCTGACAGAAATGATATTCTCGCGGTTGTTGGAACTGTGGACCTAAAAATACCTAATGTCCCTTTCATCACTTTGGACGAATTAATACTTAAGGACGGAATTGAAACTATAAAAAGGCTTATTGAAAAGAAATCTCTAACTTGCATACAGGATGGTGATGAGCAGAAAATAAAACAAATGCTTAGGGCCGAAATTTCCATTATTGATGAAGATAGGATTTACAAAGAGGCTGTTTCAGTATTTTGTAAATTAAATTTAGACATAGAAAAAGCCAGGCAAAAAAGCCTGCTAACCCGCTTCATAGTTCATACGGCATGTATGCTTGAACGAACGATTCAAAATATGTCACTTTCTCACCCGCACCTTAATGAAGTAAAACAAAATCATACAGAGGAATTTGCTGCTATTAGAAAGGCTTTTTCGAATATAGAAAAAGCCTTTGGTGTAGAAATAGAGGATTCTGAAATAGCTTTTATTATCGACTTAATTTCCAATCAATAGAGAACCGGATACTTTTCTGAATACTCCCGGAGAAACTCCTGATAATCGCTGCCTTCCTCATGTTTGGCCCGGAAAAGGTGTTCATGCATGTTGAAGCTGTCGTGAGACATTTCAATAAGGCTGCCTGCAATATTGGAGCAGTGTGCAGCAACACGTTCAAGAACGGAAGTCAGGTCGGAAAAGATAAAACCTAATTCAATAGTACATGCATCACATTGCAATCTTGCAATGTGATTCTTTTTGAGCTCTGCCTTCATGTTTTTTATCACTTCAGCCAGCGGATCCACCCGGGTTGCCACAGCCAGGTCATTATTTAGAAAGGCTTCGATGGAAAGGTCTACAATTTCCTTAACAGCGGCAATCATCATGGCCAGCTCCTTCTGTGCGGGCGCTGAAAATTCAATTTTCTTTTCATGTATTTCCCGTGCGGAGGCAGATATATCTTTCGCATAGTCTGCAATGCGCTCAAATTCCCCGATAAGATACAACAACTTGGCTGCTTCGGTACTATCTTGTTTTGAAAGATTGGTACCCGACAATTGGACCAGATAAGTTCCAAGAGCATCTTCATATTTATCAGTCTGATCCTCTGCTTCGTTTATTTCCTGAGCCTGTTTCTCGGTAAAGCTATCCAGCAGCAGGGTGGATTTTTTAATAGCTCCTCTTGCTATGCCGGCCATTTCTAAAGTAACCTCTTTGCTGATGCGAAGGGCAATGGCCGGAGTTGAGAAAAGCCTGGTGTCAAGGAGCATGATGCTGTCCTGCCTGGCATCATCCGGAATTGTTTTATAAGCCAGCTTTTCCAGTGCGCCGCTGAAGGGCAGGAGGATTATAGTGCATAGTATATTGAAACCCGAGTGTGCAAGGGCAATTAGCACATGATTTGCCGTATGACTGACGAATTCCAGATGAAAAATATGATTGGCAAGGACAAATGTTGCCAGAAGGATTATCGAGCCGATAACATTGAAATATAAGTGGACCAGTGCGGCTCTTCGTGCATTTTTATTAGTACCGATGGAAGAAAGCAGTGCTGTCATGCAGGTGCCGATGTTCATACCCATAATGATGGGAATCGCCGCCCCCATAGTTATCTGGCCCGTCGCAGATAAAGCCAGCAGTATACCAACAGCGGCAGAAGAGCTCTGAATGGCGCCGGTGACCGCCGCACCAATCAAAACACCAAGAAAAGGATTTGAAAAAATCAACAGGACATTCCGGAAGCCTTCCATTTCACCAAGCGGCTCCACAGCTCCTGTCATTATGTTCATGCCATATATCAAGGTGGCAAAACCCAGCAAAATCATGCCTATATCTTTGCTCTTATTCTTTTTCAGGAATAGGAAATTTACGATACCTATCATGGCAAGAATAGGTGTGAAAGATGATGGTTTCAGCATTTGAACTAAGAAACTTTCACCTTGTATGCCGGTCAGACTCAAAATCCAGGCTGTCACAGTAGTGCCAACATTTGCACCCATGATAACATGTATGGACTGCCGCAATGTCATAATACCGGAGTTGACAAAGCCTACTACCATTACTGTAGTAGCGGACGAGCTCTGAATAATTGCCGTTACGGCGAGTCCCATAAGAAAGCCGCTCATCTTTGTGGAAGTTAAGCTTTCCAGCAAGGTTTTAAGCCTGTTGCCTGCACTTTTTTCAAGTCCGGTTCCCATGGTACTCATACCGAAGAGAAATAATGCCAGGCCCCCAATCAGCTCCAAAACATCAAAAACACTCATTGTCATTTCCTCGAATTATTTTAAAATCAACAGGATTATACCATAAACAGTTATAAAAGAGGTATAATAACCAGATAGTGAGGTCGTATATGGAAAAAGAACGTTACGAATCGGGAAAAGCGAGAAAAGTGACGCTGGTAGGGCTGCTTGCAAATGTGGTTCTGACAGCATTTAAATTTTTTGCCGGCATTGTTGGAAAAAGCAGTGCCATGATTGCCGATGCGGTTCATTCCCTGTCGGACATCCTCACAGATCTGGTTGTCTTAGTCGGAGTGGCTTTCACATCCAAACCTGCTGACACCTGCCACAACTATGGACACGGAAAGTATGAAACAATTGCTACTGTTATAATCAGCGCGGCTCTGACGGTGGTTGGCTATCATATACTGAAAAATGGAATAATAAAAATATTATTCATTTATAATGGCGGCATAATGGAAAAACCGGGCACCATAGCCCTGGTAGCAGCGATTTTTTCAATAACTGCAAAGGAAATACTTTACAGATATACCATAAAAGCCGGCAAAAAAATAAACAGCTCTGCCTTGATTGCCAATGCCTGGCATCATAGGTCCGATGCTTTTTCTTCAATTGCGACTATGCTTGGTATAGGCGGAGCCATAGCCTTGGGACATAAATGGACTGTGCTTGATCCCATAGCATCAATCGTGGTGGGAATATTTATTTTTAAAGTAGCCTATGATATTATTATCCCGTCATTTAATGAGCTTGTTGAAAAATCCCTTCCTCCTCAGGAAAGAGAAAAAGTAGAAACCGTGCTCAGAGAAAACAGGGATATCAGGGAATACCACAAGCTGCGAACAAGGAAAGTCGGCAACAAAGCGGTGATAGAATGCCACATATTGCTGGATGAGCATCTTAATATAAAAGAAGCACATGATATTGCGGAAACAGTTGAAGAAGATATAAAAAAATTGTTCAGAGAAAATTCAATCATAACAATACATATTGAGCCTTATATTTAATATTTCTTTAAGAAACGGAGATAATTTATAACATGAAAAGGTATGTCTACCTGGCCATAGGAACTTTCAGCATGATATTTTCGGGAATCAACTATGGCTGGTCCATTTTGAAATCTCCTCTGGCTGCCGAGTTTGCCTGGACGCCTCCACAGCTTGCCGTAAATTTCACGCTGACCATGACTTTTTTCTGCCTGGGGAATATCCTGGCAGGCTATCTTGCCAGATGGACGGGCTTTAAAGTTACATTGTATTCAGGAATTCTTCTGGCAGGAATAAGCTTTATCGTATATGCAAGATTGGCAACTGATAATATAATGTTGCTTTACATGTGCTACGGAACAGTCGCAGGCCTGGGCATAGGCATGATTTATAACTCTATCATAGCAATTTTGAACAAATGGTTCCCGGATAAAAAGGGCCTCTGCTCCGGCATGCTGATGATGGGCTTCGGCAGCAGCGCCCTTATAGTCGGAAATATTGCTGAAAGAATGATAGCCAATCCAATGATAGGCTGGCGTGCCACTTATACTTTTTTGGGAGCAGCCATCCTGATTATCGTGGGAGTGACAGCTCTGATAATAAAAGAACCCGAGCTTGACCAGCAGCAGCTTGGTGGCGGCGCATCAGGTTTCAGCGTGAAAGAAATGATCAGAACCAAAATTTTCATTTTGTTCTTCATTCTTTTGGTAGGCATAAATATGATAGGCATTACGGTAATCAGTTTTGCAAAGGATTACATAATGGATTTGGGGGCTTCGGCCACTCTGGCGGCTACAATTGTGGGTGTACTATCCATGTTCAATGGGATAGGCCGGATAATAAGCGGCATAAGTTATGACAAAAAAGGACATAAATTTACAATGATGATGGCTACAGGCATGGCTCTGCTTGCTGCCTTGTCAATATTTGCCGGGGCCTATTTCAATCTGTTCTTCATAGGTGTAATCAGCTTTATAATTGTTGGATTTTCTTATGGCTGCGCTCCCACAATAACCGCAGTCTATACACGGGCCTGGTTTGGAGACAAGTGGTTTGCTTCGAACTTCAGCATAATGACCATGGCACTGATGCCGGCCTCTCTGACGGCAACCCTGGCCGGCAAATTGTACCTGGCCTCCGGCAATTATATCAGCGTTTCTTTGGTGTTATCCTTTTTTGCTTGTTTGACACTGTTGATTGGGTTAAAGTTAAGCAAGGTGAAAAAGGTACAGGAGTGATGGAATGAGACTTATTATAATTGTACTTAATAAAGTTGAGCTGCTGGAAACCTTGCTTAAAAGACTGGCTGACGAGGAAATTGGCGGGGCAACGATTCTTAACAGCACAGGCATGCTAAAGGAATTGGCAAAGGATAGTGAAATTCCTATATTCGGATCTCTGCGCTTTCATGTAAACCTTGAAAGAAGTGAAAGCAAAACTATATTCATGGCCCTTGCCGAAAGTAAAGTGGCACGGGCAAAAGAAATAATCAGAGAAGTCGTAGGTGATTTGAATCAGCCTGATACAGCTGTCATGTTTACTCTTCCTGTCCTTGATGTGGAAGGAGTGGAATTTTGAGCTTTGAACCTTCTACCCTGTTTTGTATTTCTGTAGTTTTATTTTCAGGGCTAATTTTAGGCCGTGTGGTTAAATTTGTGCGATTGCCCAATGTTACAGGCTATCTGCTGGCAGGTCTAATCCTGGGGCCCTATGGCCTGGGCCTGTTTTCACGGGAAATGGTCCATATGTAAGCAGTCAAGTAAAATGTACATTTTTTCGCCACAAAGTGTACATAAATTGATTTAACCTTTGGTAATAGTTTTTCTGTGCTCCAGGCGATAACTATTCCCGGTCATATTTAAAATTTCGCAGT
>JBPOJA010000010.1:0-83582 GCA_052034085.1 Bacillota bacterium
ATCTCCTTTCGAATGTGGTTTAGCGATTTCATTCTACTTGAGATTGAGTATATGCTCTACTCTTTTGGCAAAATTAAAATGCTGTGGCATTTAATCTTCTAAACACCACAACATTTATTATAGAGCCAGTTAAAACAAGTGTCAGCGGATGGAGAAATCCATCCGCTGACTTTGTATCTTTAATATTTAATCTTAAGATTCTGTAAACTAAAATCTTTTCGTCAGATAATACAGGGTTTTCACCGGAATGCCGGTAGCACCTTTTGGCAGATATCCCTTCTCTGAAGAAAGGTAGGCTGTACCTGCAATATCCAGGTGCACCCAGGGTGTGTCCTCAACAAACTCACTTAAGAAAAGACCCGCACCGATGGCTCCGGCATTCTCAGTAGTGTTGCGCAAATCGGCAAAATACCCTTTGTTCAGTTCCCTGTAATCGGGTGTGTTGGGCAGTTCCCATATGAGTTCGTCAGCCAGATCTCCTGCCGCCTTAACTTCCTGCATGAAATCCTGATTATTTGTAACAGCTCCTGTGGCATAGTGGCCCAGGGCCACAACGCAGGCGCCGGTCAGGGTTGCTACATCAATAACCTTGTCCGGGTTTAATTCCCTAACAGTGTAATAAAGAGCATCCGCCAGAGTGAGTCTGCCCTCCGCATCAGTGCTGAAAATCTCTATGGTCTTGCCGGACATAGATTTGATTATATCTCCGGGTTTATATGCGGAGCCTGAAATCAGGTTTTCGCATGCAGCCACCACAGCTACTACATTCTTTTTAAGCCCTGATTTTGCGATGGCTTCCATGGCGCCTATGACAGAAGCCGCGCCGGCCATGTCATCAAACATGGTTTCCATGGATTTTGGCGGTTTTAAGCTGTAGCCGCCGGAGTCAAACATAATGCCCTTGCCCACCATGGCAAGCTTTCTGGCTGAGCCCGGGTCACCATGGTATTCCATGATGATGAATCTGGGCTCCTGGTCGGAGCCCTGAGTTACAGCAAGGAAAGCGCCCATGCCCATTTCCTCGATTTTATCCCTGCCCCATATGGTAACTTTTACTCCCACTTTTTCCAGCCTGCTCCTGGCTACTTCTGACAGTGCCGCCGGAGTCATGGCCATGGAGGGATCGTTAACCAGATCCCTTGCCAAAAATACGCTGTCAAGCAGTATGGTTGTTTCGTCAATCATCTGTCTGGCTTCATTTTCCAGATCTTTTGTGACATCAATATAGACATTTTCCACTGTGGGTTTTGTCTTCTTTTCCTTGAGATATTTATCAAAGCTGTATTCCGAATATAAGAAACCTTCGATAATGGATCTGAAAATTTCTGCGAATGACAGGCTTTCAAGTTCGGGCAGGATAAGCTGCAGGGATTTTTCCTTAAGCTTCATGACCTCTTTGCCGGCGGCATAAGCAGATCGTCTGAGACTTTCGGTGCTTGCTTTTTGCTTTTCACCAATTCCTGCCAGCAGGAATTTGCTATCCGGTCCCATAATATTTGAGAAAATCTGACCCTGAGAACCCTCGAAAACTTCACGAACTTTGAGGTCTCGAAAAGTCTCTTCCAGTCCGGCAATCGTTTCTGTTTCCTTTGCGGCAAAATAAACTCTGACTTCACCATCATTTCCTGTTCTGATATCCATTAGATTTCTCCTTATGTGCTGTGATACTCCTAGAGTACCATAATTTTACGTCTCTTTACAAAGAAAAAGCAGATGGTTTCCACCATCCGCTTTTATGCCCTTAATACCCGGTTTGTGAACTGTCGTTTGTTTAACTAATATTCAAGAACTCTGGGCAATGCCTTGGCCTGCTCAATCCAGCCGGACACCCATTTTTCCGTGGGCAGTTTTCTGACCAGTCTTTTTGCTTCGTTAACTTCTGTCATTTTGGCAAGCAGGTTTGCAGCATTTCTTTGAGCCAGTTCAGGAACGGTGTCCACACCTGCAGCCTCCAGAAGCTCTGAATACTGAGGTCCTATTCCTTTGACCCTGGACAGGTCAGCGTGGTTTGCCCAGGTTAAAATAAGCTTCTCGGAAACTCCTGCTTTTTCTGCCAGCTCAACGCGGCCTTTTTTCGTGGCGCATGCCTGCAGCAATCCCTCAACGGTTCTGATCCCTGCTTCATGCAGCTTGGCTGCGTATACATCGCCGATTCCCTCAATAGTAATAATTGATGCCATGCCTATTTCTCCTTTCCGTTTATACCGAACAGTGAGCCTATAAGCCCGTCGACTAAATTATCCGGTTCTTTTTTCTTTGTATATTTTTTTGTACTTTTGGCACTTCTTGTACTTCCGGAACTTTTTGCAGTTTTCTTGGCAACTGATTTCTTTTTTCCTTTTGCCGGTTGCTGGCCGGTTAAAACTGAACTTAATCCCCCAAGCAACATCTCTTCCAGGCTGCCTCCACCGCCGGATTTGCCTCCACCCAGGCCACCTCCACCCAAAAGGACTGAGGCAAGCAAAGGCCCCAGACCGCCGGCAACTGTTTTCTGCATAGCCTGTATACCTATGAGAGTTAATAGCAGGGGGACAATATTGGCGAGAATATTTGAGGACTGAGCTGTTGTTACGCCGGCTTTCTTTGCCAGGTCAGCTTCCACATTCTTTTTATTGTTCCCCAGTATATGGGTCAATATTTTATTGCCATCTTCAATATCGGCGTTTTTTAAAAAAGCCGTAAGGTCGCTGGTATTGCTTTTTGAGTGGAATTCAAGAGCTTTGGCCAATGCTTCCTCTCCATCCTTGCCGGATGCATTTTCCTGCATGCTGCGAAGAAGCAGGGGTAAAGCACCCACTACGACTTCTCTGGTTTGATTGCTGCTGGTGCCCGAATTTTTGCTTACTGTTTTTATGCTATCTTTATCAAGCAGAGATTCAATCAGTAATTGTGCTAAGTCCATCATTCGTCCTCCTCAGGACCATCATCTTCGATTCTGTCGATACCTCCAGATTCAAGAATCTCGTCCTTTATTTCTTCCACGCTGGTGGCGCAGAAGGAACACGGTCTGGTTCTGTGAGCCTCAAAGGCTTCAGCCGGAGTTCCGTAGAAAATATTTTCGGAATTCTTAATGGCTCTGCAGTCGGGGTCAAGATGATAGACTTTTCCAAAAGGAGTCCAGTAGACGATGCCCTCACTTTCAAGAAATGCCGCTTCATTGGCAGCTTCCAGATCCTCCTGGGAAACAGGATTAAAATCATATGACAGGCCGACTGCCAGTACCAGTGCCACAGCGGCCACTATGGTAACTACCTTTTTAACCTTGGGGTCCAGATTTTTATTTCTCAGCAGCAGGACCACAAGGGGCAGGAAGGCCAGAACAGCGGCTATCACGCCCAGATTGTTCCAGAGGAAGAATTTGAGCTTGTCTTTTTCCGAAGCGGGATCAATGCGGTTTGCATGTTTCCACGAAAAAGAGCCGCCAACTACAAATATTAAATCTAAAACAATTCCCACAATGGCCCAGACCATGGTATTGCTGCCAAGATAAAGGGTTCCATTCAACACCATAATTGTCAGGACTTCAAAACCGATTGCTACAAGCCACATAAGAAAGGCTGCGATTCTGAAGCCTGTTGCCTTGGATTTCTGAACTTCGGCTGGAGGGGCAGTTCTCTTTGCTGACGGTATATCAGGAGCCCTTTTTTCAGCTTTCCCGTCCCCGGCAGAAATAAATGTCCTCTCTTTGGGTTGCTTTTTTTCCGTCATTGAATCATCTCCTTCATTATCACGCTAAAGATTTTTCTAAATATTCAAATTTTATGCCTTTCCCTGATAGTAACATTCTTACCCGTAAAAATCAATCTTAGTCAAAGAGAACATAGGGGAAGAGCAGGTATATGGAACCTGCAAATGCTATGAAAGGGGCAAAAGGCTTTACAGCATCTTTTTTGATACGACCCGTAATCATCAGTATTCCAAAAAGCAGACCGGAAGAAATGCATGCAATGGTCAGAATAGCTAATGTACCACGAAGCCCGCCCAGAATGCCCACAGCAGACATAAGCTTAATATCGCCGAAGCCGATGGCATCTTTTTTGAATATCAGCCTGCCCAGAAATCCGGCAATAAGAAAAAAACCGGCACCCGCAACAACTCCGAAAAGAGGATTGAGCACTGAACCCTGATAGGGCACCAGTCCAATGCCAACAAGCGCCAGAGCTACAGTAAACTGGTCCGGTATCACCATAAATTTATAGTCAATGACAGCAATCATCAGGAGAAGCCAGATGGCTGCAAAACCGGCTATGAGAAAGCCTATATCCCGGTTTCGCAGGATATAGGCTGCCCAGATCATCACAGCTGAAAAAAGAGGCATGAAATGAGCTTCATTCAGCCTTTTTTTCCAGGCTTCAGTCGGCGGTTCTTCTCCATATTCAGCCAGCCACTTTGGCGGAACAGCATTTATTATATATACGGCACTGATGCCGCCCATTAGTCCTAAAGCCAGATGAATCATTATAAATCAGTAACTTCAGTTTCTAAAACCAGGTCGAACTTTTTTGCATGGGCAAGATAAGTGTCCACCTCATCATATGACAGCATGTCAGATGAAATAAGCCCGGTCTGACTGTATTCATCGTCTATGAACATTTTGGTAAACAGGAAGCCGCATTGTCCCGTTACATATTGCTCTCCTGTGAGTCCGGCCCTTTCGAAAGATTCTACACATCCCGGGGCATTAAGGTATGTTTCCACCAGGACTTTTTTGCCGTCCTTTGTGCCTGTGGCTTCCACCACAAAAGCGCCTTCATCCCTGACAAGACCTTCATCTAGAATCTCTTTTATCTCATCATAATACTTTGGGGCTGGAGGCAATACTGACAGCACAACATCAAAGGGCACGAATGTTCTGCCGTTGAAAGTGGCTTCCTCCTGGGAAAGCAGACCCGCTTTATATAGGGGGGTGGAGAAATCTATACCAACACCGCCATATTTGAAGTTTACATTTTTTACGCCCTTGAAATGGCTGTCCTTATTAAGCCCGATGAAAACGGTTTCATCATGGGCATGCTCCACCAGAGTTACCTCTTTTTCACACCCTTTGAAATGCCTGGTTACGGGCAGGGAATGAGGTTCAGTCTCTACAAGGACGCCGTCTTTCAGCGCAAAGGTGGGGTCCACCATGTCGGAAAGGGCCGTAAACGGCGACCACCAGAAAGGAAGAAACCTTTTGGCTTCCACTCCTTCGTACACCATCATTAAGATGTCATCGCATGTATCCAGATATCTCATGGCATTTTTGGCGGCAACACACATCATACCCGGTGCGGAGCCAGTGCCGATAATGGCCAGTTTGCCTATTTCCCTGAATTTTGCCCCATAGTCATTGTACATAATCTCAATGCAGGTGGGCCACCATTCGTCCAGCACATCAGTGGATGCAAAGTCCTGATAGTTGGCCTTTACTGCCAGGGCGGCATCCAGCACATTGGGTGCAAACCTGATAGGCAGGGCATTTACTATGAGATCTACACCTTTTGCGGCTTCAATGATGCTGTTAACGTCTGAGGCATCTATGTATACGCCTCTGGCCTTTTTTAATCCTTTGACAAGCTCATCTACAGCTTTTCTGTCATAATCGGCGCAGATGATTTCTGCCACGCCTGCTTCCTCATCCATTCTTTGAGCAACAGTTGATCCCTGGGCTCCGGTCCCTAAAACTAATACTTTCTTCATAAAACCCTCCATATATATTTTATTCTGCTCTTGCCTTTTGAACCGGCAGATTGAGTTTAAAGTCCGACTATTGTAATTATATGTTGTTTGAGAGAGGCCGTCAATTTTGAGATAGTAAATTTTTACAGCATAGTGTAGAATATAACCATGTTATTCAATTCATTCAATTACTTAATATTTTTCCCTGTGGTGGTGCTTTTTCACTTTCTCATACCCCACAGGATACGCTACATATGGCTCCTGGCGGCAAGCTATTATTTTTATATGTCCTGGAATCCGAAGTATGCGCTGCTTATAGGCCTGTCCACCCTGATAACGTATCTGAGTGGTCTTTTTATCGGTGGAGCCACCAGGAAAGCAGTTAAAAATTTCTATGTATTTTTGTCCATGTCATCAAATCTTGCCATACTTTTCCTGTTCAAATACTTTGATTTTTTTGTTGATAACCTGAACAGGATTCTGATTCTGCTTAATATGGAGATGGTGAACCCCACGTTTGACGTGATTCTGCCCGTGGGCATTTCTTTTTATACTTTCCAGGCACTGTCCTATACCATGGATGTGTACAGGGGGGACATATATGTAGAGCGGAATTTTTTCAAATACGCCCTGTTTGTGTCACTGTTTCCCCAGTTGGTGGCAGGCCCCATAGAGCGGTCTAAAAACCTTCTGGTGCAAATAAGCCGGCGTCATTACTTCGATTATGAGAGAGTCAAAAGCGGCCTGGTGATGATGCTATGGGGGCTGTTCCTCAAGCTGGTGATTGCTGACCGCATGGCACTTCTTGTGAATCAGGTTTACGGAAATCATGAGGATTATGAGGGACTTGCCCTGGTGATTGCCACTCTGTTTTTCGGGATTCAGATTTACTGTGATTTTTCATCTTATTCACTGATTGCAAAAGGCAGCGCAAGGGTTATGGGATTCAGACTTATGGACAACTTCAGGCAGCCGTATTTTGCCAGAAGCATAGGTGAATTCTGGCATCGCTGGCATATATCCCTTTCCACCTGGTTCAGAGACTATCTATATATACCTCTCGGGGGCAACAGGAAGGGTACTATAAGAAAATATATCAATATTATGATTGTATTTCTGGTCAGCGGCTTGTGGCACGGAGCTAACTGGACTTTCATAGTCTGGGGCTTTCTGCACGGCAGCTTCCAGGTAATAGGTCAGATAAGCAGGCCATGGAAATCAAAGATTACCAGGGTTCTGGGAATTAATGACGACAGCATGAGCTACAAACTGGGGCAGATGTTTGTCACTTATCTGCTGGTGAACTTCGCCTGGATCTTTTTCAGAGCCCAAAGCATCAGTATAGCCTTTGATATTATAAAGAGGATTTTTACGGTTTGGAATCCATGGATAATCACTGATGGGAGTCTTTTTGAGCTGGGGCTTTCTTCAGGGAATTTCTTTGTGGGGCTCTGCTCACTGCTTTTGTTGTTTGCAGTCAGTCTGGCGCAATACAGGGGCCTGGCAGTGGGCAGGATTTTTGCGGAACAGGGCTACGTTTTCAGAAGCCTGGCAACCCTAGTCCTGCTTTTTGCAATAATATTGTTTGGTGTTTACGGCCCGGGCTATAATGCCGGACAATTTATATATTTTCAATTTTAGGTCAATGAAAGGAATTCCGCAGAAAAGAATAACAGTCGGATATGACGGATGGTTAAACTGAAGAGGATTATTGGAATAATTGCATATACGCTGGTGTTCTTCCTGTTTTTTACGGGTTTCAGTAAAGCCCTTATGCATAAACAGATAGAAGGGCGCTGGAACATGACCCAGAAAGTTGCCGGTTTTTATAATGAGAACCCGAACAGCTTCGATGTGCTTTTTTTCGGTTCCAGCCATATATATTGCTCGGTTGACCCGGCTCTTTTTAAAGAAGAAACAGGTCTGGATTCCTATGTGTTTGCCACTCAGCTGCAGCCAATATGGATAAGCTATCATTATCTGATTGAAGCATTGAAAATGCAAAAGCCGAAGACAGTAGTGCTTGAAGTGAATATGCTGGCTCAGAACCCGGAGAAGGATTATCTGGATGAAGCAACCAACCACACAGCCATTGACCCTATCCCCTTTTCAAGGAACAAGCTGGATATGATATATGCTGCTGTGCCAAAAGGGGAGAGGCGTTATTACTTTTTCCATATAATGAAATATCATGACAGGTGGGAAGATCTGGAGGAAAAGGACTTTCTGAGATTGTATGAGCATGAGAGGGATCCAGACAAAGGCTATGTAAGGCTTGAGGAAAAAGTAAAAGAACCGGTCTGGGAGGATGTATCGGACATCACGGAAGTTAAGAAAGGCACGGGCAAAAGCCTTGAATATATTGAAAAATTTATAGATTATGCCAAAGCAGAAGGAATAGAGGTAATACTGCTGAAAGCGCCTTCCAATGCAACTGTCGAACAGAAAATGTACTATAACGGAGCCGCTGAAATTGCCGCAGAAAGGGGAATCACCTATTTAGACTTCAACACAAGAGAAGCTTATGAAGCCATGAATTTAATAGTTAGCGAGGATTTTTACGATCAGATGCATCTTAATTCCACAGGTGTTAAGAAATTTGTTAAAGCCCTGGGTCAAAAATTCAATTTATAGTTGAAAAATTGTCTGAAAATGATACACTATTAAGAACAGAGGTGTTTAAGGCTATGAATACGGAAGAAAAATCTTTAGCTTTAGAATGGCAGAAACTTATCTGCAGCATCAGGGGCGTCCAGAACGCCAAGGTTATTTTTGACGAAAATAACAAGCCGCGGGAAATTCATGTTTTAGCCGGCGGGGATAAATCTGCAAAAGCTTTGACCCGGGATATTCAGTCTGCAATCATGGCTACCTACGAGGTGGAGCTTGATTACAGGATTATCAGCGTGGCCAGGGTAAACACCTGTCTGAATGGATGGAATCACCGGCTCTGCTATACAGGAATGGACATTAAGTATTCCGGAGGCCGGGGAGAAATCAAAGTTTATCTTTCCATGGATGAGGACTGTTACGAAGGCACCCATATTTATACTTTCAGAAATCCGGAAAACCACAAAAGAGGCGTTGCATCGGCAACGCTGGATGCAGTACTTAAGTATATTGCCAATGTCAACGGCGAAAGTTGTATTTTTGAATTAATGGCCATAGAAGAGTTGGAAATAGGAGGGAAAAAAGCAAGCGTAGTGCTTGTGTGCGACGAACAGGGCAGATGCTATCTTGGGGAATGCTTCATATGTGAGCATGAAGACGATGCCATAGTAAGATCCGTCCTTGATGCACTTAACAGAAGAATAAAGACAAGCAGCTAAAAACAGACCCGAAGCTAGTTATTCAAGCTAAGCGAAGCGGATATAGCCTGCCTCTCTAGCGGTATGGCAGAGTACCATTGAAGGAGGCTATGTCATGAATAAGGTATTGCTTGCATTAACGAGTCTTTGTGCCTTACTTTTATCAGGTGGCGCATTTTTCTGCGTAAAATAGTAGAGAGTTAATTTTTAATTCGGGTCTGTTTTTATATAAAGGGGCAACTATGAATAAGCGACATATTTTTTATATCGCACTTATTATAACGGGAGGGCTGGCTGCGACTATCCATAGCTATCTGGCAGCGATGAAAGATTTTTCTATGGAAAGCGCATCGGCAATGGATTACGCCAACTGGGCGATAATGCTGTTGTTGTTGATTTTGAGCCGGGCCCTTCCGGTTTACATAGCAAAGGACAAATCCATAGAAATCTCCTTTGTACCGGTAGTTGCCGGTGTAATGATCTACGGAGTATACAGTACGGTGGTCCTGTTCTTCCTGTCCACCTTCTTTTTATTTTCCTATGATGCCAACAAGGGTAAAACCATGTACCCCATAGTGATTTCACCGATTAAAGAATTTTTCAATACGGCTAACATAATTCTGGCTATAACTGCCGGTGGTCTTGTGCTCAATCTTATGGGGGGATATGGGGATTCTTTCTCCATACCCTATTCGATTTTATCGGCATCAGTCTTTGCAGTAATTGCCGTAGCGGTAAATTTCCTGTTTTTTATTTTCTACTTCATTTCGGACAATGATGAAAACTTTTTTGTTCTGGCCTCCGATATCATTATAAAGATGTTCCCAAGCGTAGTGGCGACAGTGCCACTCGGCATATTCATCGCCGTACTCTGGAATATGGAAAACGGTAGCTTTTTCGTGCTGCTTTTCATATTGCCACTGCTGCTGGCCAGATACTCATTCAAGCTTTACTGGGAGAGCAGCTCCATACATATGCGGACCATCACAGCACTGACCAGAGCCATTGAAGCCAAGGATCCCTATACCCTGGGACATTCCGAGAGAGTCGCTGTTATTGCGGAGCAGATAGCAAAGACAATGGGTCTTTCCAGGAAAACCATAAATGACTTATACATTGCGGCACTCATACACGATATAGGTAAAATAGGGGTTGAAGACAGCATCTTAAATAAGCCGGGAGCCCTGGACAAAGATGAATTTGATGCAATAAAAAATCATCCGGTAATAGGAAGCAAAATTATAGAAGACGTTAATTTCTCAAAGACGGTAGTAGAAGCCGTGCTTTACCACCACTGGGGCTATGACGGAAAAGGCTATCCTGCAGGCAACGGCGAACCGGAAATTCAGCCGCTTGGAGCAGCTATCCTGGCCATTGCAGACGCCTATGATGCCATGACTTCAGACAGACCATACAGAAAAAGACTGGATGATGAAGTGGCAATGAAAATTATACGGGACAATTCAGGGACCCAGTTTAATCCGAAAGTAGTTGAAGCATTTCTTAAGGTTTACGATTCTAAATCACCTGCTATTACTCAGGAGCCGGCATGAGTATAAAGTATCTTTATCTGCCGTTAATAGCCTTTCTTATTAAGTTTGCTTTTTCGTATTTCAACCTGCCTGAATTTATTGCCTATTCTCTTGAATACGAAATACTGCTTTTCTTTGTGCTTTTGAATATACGAGGCGGCGGAATCTGGCCTTTCTTCGTGGGTCTGGGGGCAGGCCTGAATTTTTTTGTAATTATGATTAATGGTTTCAGGATGCCACTCCATCCCGGCCTGCTGGAAAAAGCGGGAAAACTTGAACTGCTGAATCTGGTGGCGGAAGGGAAACATTATGGATATGCGCTGATTGATGGTGATACGAAATTCAGCTTCCTGGCGGATGTAATAGGGATTTCTTTTTTTGACAGGCTGATAGGTTTTGCCAGCATAGGGGATATTCTTCTGCTGGCAGGGGTCCTGCTGATGGCTTTCAAACTCATTAAGCAGCTGTCCCGGAAAGCTGAATTGTGATATAATAACTGTCAGAATGGAGGTTATGTAATGAAAAAGACAGTTTCATTTATTTTGGTTTTGAGCCTGGTAGTGGCTTCTTTTGTTTTTGCTGCGGCAACTGATGCTGCAGGTCTGAAAGATCTGGCGGGAACAAAATATGAAGACGCAGTTAACGAACTGGTAAACAAAGGGATTGTGACAGGGTATCCCGACGGAACCTTTCGCCCGGACAGCTCCATAAACAGGGCAGAGGCCTGCATAATTGCGGTCAAGCTGCTGGGAATTCCGGAGAGCGGACTGGATAGCGCTACATCAAACAACTTCCCCGATATGGCCGGATATGGCTGGGCTGAGAGGCATATCAACTATGCAGCAGAAAACGGCATTATCTCGGGTTATACAGATGGTACTTTTCGCCCCGGTGGAAATGTCAGTTATGCTGAAATGGCATCCATGCTTGTGAGAGCCCTGGGCTATAAAGCGGAAGACCTGCAGGGAAGCTGGCCTGCAAACTTCATGGACAAGGCGGCGGAGCTTGGGCTGCTGAGGGGAGTTTATGGAAAAGCCAACGAAAAAGCCATCAGGGGCGATGTGGCTTTAATGAGCCAGAAAACACTCTGGGAACTTGATGGAGCGGATGACGGAGTTGACGAAGACGAGGATAATGCAGGCAAGGTTGATAATCCCCTGTCGGATTTCAGCGGGAGAGCTTACGGAATTCTACTGAGCGTATCGTCCGTTTTAAATGATGAGGGCAAAACGGTTGATGAATACGAGTTCCTGTTTGGCAGCAAGGTGTTGTATTTAAAGACCAATGGTAAGGTAGGCAGACCTGACAGCGATGTCATTGACATTTGGCATGCTGAAGGAACTCTGACGGGTCTGCAGATGAGCAAAGGAGTGGTCACAAAAATCGGCTCATCTGACGAAGATCCGGGCTTTGCGGGTATAGGAAGCCCCTCCGGTTTTGAAGATTTGACGGCTACCGATTCCGCCTTAAAATGGGCAAAAGTTAAAGAGTATGATAACCAGGTGATAGTTACGACGGAAAAGTACGGACCGGCAGGTAAGGAAAGGGATGCTTTTTCTGTTTTGGACGATGCGTCCATTTTTGTGGCGGTAGTTAAAAACGGTATTATTGAAAGCTACAAAGCCGGCAGCTTTAAAGATATCAAGAAAGACAAATTTGTAAGAATTTTTTCCGTTACGGGAAAGAATGAGGGAGTAGGCGAAATCGTTATTGTAAGCAGCATCGCATCGGCACCGTAAGATATTTTCAGAAGAGAAGATATTAAAGATATGGGTATATCTACGGCTGGTAAGCGTTTTCAACAAAGGGTTCAAGCTTTTTGATAAGCACTGATGCAGCAATAATCTTAAGAATATCTCCCGGGATAAAGGGGATGACGCAGAGCATCAAGGCAGTCCACAGATTCGAGCCGGTCAGATGCATGAACCATAACAGACCTAAGTTGTAACAGACAAGGAGACCTGCGATGACGGCAACAAGCAGGCTCCTTGTGTTTTTATCCCTGCTTCTGTGATAAATAAATCCTGTCAGGAAGGCGGCTGCCATATAACCGGCAATAAAGCCTCCTGTCGGTCCCGCGATTACTCCCGGACCGCCGGTCAGATTGTGGAAAACCGGCACCCCGAAAGCTCCAAGGATAACGTAAATAAGCTGGCTCAAAAAACCATATCTGCTGCCCAAAAGGCCGCCGGCCAGATAGGCGGCCAGCAGCGCCGGATTCACAGGTACCGGTGAAAAAGGCAGAGGTATGGAAATCACGGATAAAGCGGCAGTCAGTGCAGTAAAGAAAGCCGCCAGTATGAAAGCTTTTGTCCTGTTCTGATATTTCATTATTCAAAATTACAGTAAAGGAGGCCGGGTGTCAATAGTGCGACATAGTGTCAAAAGAGTATGCCCCCATTTTCATTGAACAGGAGGCTCGCTTGTGCTATTATTAAGAGTAATGTTTTAGGGAACGCCGTGGCCGGCTTTCACCTAAACGGTGCAAAAGGAGTATCTCATGAAAATAATTTTTTTAAGGCATCCGGAAACTGTGGCCAATGTCAACCGCCTGATTTATGGCTGGACCGAATCCCCTTACTCTGTAAAGGGTCTTGCCAGCGTTGGCAGGGTTGTGGAACTTTTAACGGATGAAAAAATAGATAAAATCTATGCCAGTCCGCTGAAACGAGCCTATGACCTGGCTAAGGCGGTAGGTGACGGTCACGGACTAAACGTGATTACAGATGACAGACTGAAGGAAATGTACTTTGGAGCCTTTGAAAACAAGACAGTTGAAGAGGCGGCTGCAATATACGGCGTTGGCTTTAAAAGATTCTGGTATGATTTTTCCCGTTTCGAAGTCCCGGAAGGAGAAACCATGGGCCAGGTAAAAGAAAGAGTGGTGGATTTTTTGGAGCATAAGCTCTTTCGAAAAAAAAGTGCGGAGGATTTCGAAGAGCTAATGAAGGAAGATCCGGGAAAAGCCGTGACTCTTCATGACCGGGAAGACAAAACAGTCCTGGTGGTGGCACATTCAATAGTTATCAGAAGCGCACTTTCACACATGCTGGATGTACCTTTGGACTGGATATGGCATATAGATGTAAAACCTGCTTCCATTATTGAAATATCCTACCATGGAGGCTTCGGCATAATTACAGGAATAAAAAGTTAAAAGGAGACATAATCATGGAAAAGAAAACATTCTACATCAGCACACCGATTTATTACCCCAGTTCCAACCTGCATATAGGTCACACCTATTGCACGGTTATGGCAGATGCCATGGCCAGGTTTAAGAGGCTGGCCGGTTACGATGTGATGTTTCTCACGGGGACTGACGAACACGGACAGAAAATACAAAATATAGCCAAGGAAAACGGAAAAACACCCAAAGAATATGTGGATGAAATAGTCGGCGGCATAAAAGAGCTGTGGAAAACCATGGAAATCTCCTATGACGATTTCATAAGAACTACGGAAGAAAGGCATGTGAAAAGGGTTCAGGAGGTTTTCCGCAAGATCAATGAAGCAGGCGACATTTACAAAGGTGAATATGAAGGCCTTTACTGCACCCCATGTGAAGCCTTCTGGACTGAAACCCAAGCTCCTGAGGGTAAATGTCCCGACTGCGGCAGGCCGGTGCACAAGGCCCATGAAGAAGCCTATTTTTTCCGCCTGTCCAAATACCAGGACAAGCTGATAGACCTGTTTGAAAATACGCCGGAATTTTTACAGCCTGAAAGCAGAAGAAATGAAATGCTTTCCTTTGTCAGGCAGGGGCTCGAGGATCTTTGCATATCCAGGTCATCCTTTGACTGGGGTATACCTGTACCCGGTGTTGAAGGCCACGTAATATACGTGTGGCTGGATGCTCTTTCAAACTATATCACTGCTCTGGGCTGGCCCGATGAGCCGGAGAAATTTGAAAAATACTGGCCGGCAGATGTGCATTTAGTGGGCAAGGAAATTGTCAGGTTCCATACGGTTATCTGGCCTGCCATGCTCATGTCTATGGGACTTCCCTTGCCGAAACAGGTCCTCGGCCACGGATGGATACTGCTGGAAGGCGGAAAAATGTCCAAATCCAGGGGCAATGTGGTCGACCCTGTCAAGCTGATAGAACGTTACGGAGTAGACGCTCTCAAGTATTTTCTCCTGAGAGAATACACCTTCGGCAGCGATGGGATTTTTACCAATGAAGTGATGCTGAACCGCATGAATTCAGATCTGGCCAATGATCTTGGCAATCTGGTCAGCAGAACCATCGCCATGATTGAGAAATATAACGGCGGTATAGTTCCGGGCCCCGGAAAAGATGAGGGGCCGGATCAGGAGCTGAAGGAGCTGGCACTTGGAACCGCAGCAAAGGTTGAAGCCCACATGGATAAGTTCAACTTTAATCATGCCCTGGAAGAAATATGGACTCTCATCAGGAGAACAAACAAATATATAGATGAAACCACACCATGGATTTTGGGTAAAAATGAAGAGGATAAAGACCGTCTGAATGCGGTTTTACACAATCTGGCCGAATCGCTTCGCATAGTTTCGGTGCTGATTTATCCTTTTATGCACACCACTTCTACGAAGATAAGAAAACAACTGGGACTCTGGTTCAAAGAGCCCGACTGGAAGGATGCCCTGGTATTTGACACCATGCAGGGAGAAGAAGTCAAGAAGGGTGAAGCTATTTTCCCGAGAATGGATATAGAAAAAGAACTGGCAGAGCTGGAAGCCATGACAGGCGGAACCGGCCAAACCGAACCCGCCGGGGAAGGGGATGCGGGAGAGAAAGAGATAACAACGGAAAGAGAATATCCCCCCATCAAGGAAATGATTGAGTATGATGATTTCGCCAAGCTGGACATGAGGGTGGGTCTTGTGAAGTCATGTGAAAGGCATCCGAAAGCAGATAAGCTTTTAGTGTTTCAGATAAAGATGGGCAACGAGGAAAGGCAGATTCTTTCCGGTGTGGCGGAATTCTATGAACCGGAAGAATTGATCGGCAAAAAGGTAATAGTGCTTGCAAATCTGGAACCGAGGAAACTCAGGGGCCTGCTGTCGGAAGGCATGCTTTTATTTGCGGATAACGGGGAGAGATATGAATACCTGACAACCGTGGCTCCTGATGGAGAAATCGTATCATGACCAAGATACTTTTCGACTCCCATGCCCATTTAAACAATGAAACATATAAGAAAACTGCAAGGGAAAATCTTATACAGGAAATCTATGATTCGGATGTAGCCTATGTGATGGATGTAGGTTTCGATCTTGAAAGCTCATACTTAGCTTATGAGCACGCCAGAGTTCATCCCTGGTGTTATGCAGTGGTGGGCTTCCATCCTCATGAGGCCGACAGGATGAGCGACGAAGATTTGCAGCTTATTAAGAATCTGGCACAAAAGCCAAAGGTTATGGCTATTGGAGAAATTGGCCTGGATTACTTCAGAAATCTTTCTCCGCCGGAAATACAAAGAGATGTTTTCAGAAAGCAGATAAGGCTGGCACTTGAATTGAAAAAGCCCATAGTTATCCACGACAGGGACGCAAGCAAAGATGTGATGGATATTCTTAAGGAAGAGGGCGTTTTCTCCGGGGAAAGGGCAGCTGATTTCCCTGGGCATAAGGACGGAGGTCCTGATGCCAGGCTTTTGATGCACTGCTATTCCGGATCAAGGGAGATGGCGGAACAATATGTTAAGCTTGGCGCCACCATTTCCCTGGCAGGCCCCGTCACCTATAAAAATGCGAGAAAGCCTCAGGAAGTTGCTCTGGCAGTGCCTTTGGAAAGGCTGCTCATAGAAACAGATGCTCCATATCTGACCCCGGAACCTTTCAGAGGCAGACCCAACAAATCGCCCTATGTGGAATATACGGCAAGGAAAATTGCTGATTTGAAGGGTTTGAGCTATGAGGGAGTTGCAGCGGCAACTTTGGATAATGCCAAAAGATTTTTTGGCATAAGTTAAAATTTTGTTTAAGCGAGATGGAAATTGATATTCAGGCTATTTGGATATATTAAACAGTATAAGAAATTTGCCATTTTAGCGCCTTTAACCATTATGCTGGAAACAGTTCTGGAAGTGATTATTCCCTTTCTTATGGCGAAAATCATAGATATAGGCGTAAAAAATATGGACATGAACTATATTTTAAGGACGGGGGGGCTGATGCTGGGACTGGCCCTTCTGGCTTTATTTTTTGGTGCCGTTGCAGGGAGATTTGCAGCCATTGCGTCTACGGGTTTTGCCAAAAACCTTAGACATGCGCTTTTTGAAAAGGTCCAGTCCTTGTCATTTTCAAACATAGACAAGTTCGGCACGCCTTCTCTTATTACCAGGCTGACAACCGATGTGACAAATTCACAGGGCGTAGTCATGATGATGCTCAGGATGCTCATCAGGGCCCCCATAATGTTTATCTTTGCCACAGCATTTGCGGTTTATATTAATCCCAGGCTTTCCATGGTGTTTCTGATAGCCGTTCCCATATTGGTTGGGGGTCTGTCAATTATTATGTCCCGGGCTTTTCCCAGATTCCAGATAATGCTTAAGCATTATGACAAACTCAATGGCATAGTTCAGGAAAACCTGACGGCCATCAGGGTGGTTAAGGCTTATGTCCGGGAAGGTGAAGAAAATGAAAAGTTCAGGTCGGCTGCCGAGCTGTTGAGGAACAGCCAGCGCCGGGCTGAAAAACTGGTAATTTTCACAATGCCCATGATGCAGCTGGTCATGTACGCATCCATGGTGGGCATTGTATGGTTTGGCGGCAACATGATAATCGGCCAAACCATGCAGCCCGGCGAGCTGATGGGATTTTTAAGTTATGTGAGCCAGATTCTCATGTCCCTCATGATGGTAGCCATGGTCTTTATCAATATTGTCATTTCCAAAGCCTCTGTTACCAGAATTATGGAGGTACTGGATGAGGAAATTGATATTACGGAACCGGCTGATTCAGAAAAGTTCCTTGCCGAAAAATCAGAAAAGGCCCCGCTGGCAGACACGGGCAGTTATATACGTTTTGATGACCTCTCATTCAGTTATATCAAAGATATGGAAAACCCCATACTATCCCATATTAACCTGAGCATAGGAAAGGGTGAAACCGTTGGCATCATAGGCGGTACCGGTTCAGGAAAAAGCACTCTGGTTCAGCTTATACCGAGGCTTTATGAAGCAACGGAAGGGGCAGTTTTCGTTGACGGCATGGATGTGAAAGATTACCCATTATCCGTACTCAGGGACAAGGTTTCAATGGTGCT
Organism: Bacillota bacterium; assembly: GCA_052034085.1. GTDB lineage: Bacteria > Bacillota > Clostridia > Peptostreptococcales > Anaerovoracaceae > UBA1426. The sequence continues at coordinate 17,754 of JBPOJA010000010.1, forward strand.
GCAGAATAACGTGCTTTTCTCGGGAACTATTAAAGAAAATCTCAAATGGGGAAACAGCAGCGCCACGGATGAGGAGATTATTGAAGCATGCAAATCCGCTTCGGCTCATGATTTCATCATGAGTTTCCCTGATGGTTATGACACATTGTTGGGGCAGGGCGGAGTCAACCTGTCCGGCGGACAAAAACAAAGGCTGACCATAGCAAGAGCCCTGCTCAAAAAACCGGAAGTCATAATTCTCGACGACAGCACCAGCGCAGTGGACACAAATACCGATAGCAGAATCAGAAAAGCCTTAAAAGAGGAACTTTCAGACACAACTACCATAATTATAGCCCAGAGAATAGCATCGGTCATGGATGCCGATAAAATTGTTGTTATGGATGAAGGCAGAATAGATGCCGTGGGTAACCACAAAGAGCTCCTGGAAAGCAACAGGATATACAGGGAGGTATATGAATCCCAGAAGAAGGGGGCGGCAGAACTTGAGTAACGCAAATAACCGGAGTCCGGCCGGACAGGTCCCCGACAGACCGGGTCCCAGAATGATGAGGGGACCGGGCCCCGGCGGCAGAGGCATGGGCCCGAAGGAAAAACCAAAAGACATCAGGGCCACCCTGAAAAGGATTTTCTCATACATGAAGGAGGAAAAGTATCTCCTGATTCTGGTCTTTCTGGCCATTATCATGAGTGCTGCCGCAGGTGTGGCAGGGACCTATATGCTTAAGCCCCTGCTTAATGATTATATCGTGCCTTTTATTGGCGAAAAAAACGTTGATATGTCAGGCTTTGTTAGAATGTTAACTATAATGGGGACTGTTTATTTGTTTGGTGCACTATCCACATATACTTACAATCGCCTGATGATCAACATAGCCACAGGCACCTTATACAATGTAAGAAAAGACCTTTTTCACAACATGGAAAAGCTCCCTCTAAAATACTTTGACACCCATGCACACGGTGAGCTGATGAGCCATTTTACCAATGATACGGATGCTTTGAGGGAAATGATGTCCCAGGGCATACCTCAGTTGATTTCGTCGGCCATAACCGTCGGCGGAGTATTCATTATGATGCTAATATTAAGTCCTGTGCTGACAATCCTGGTAGTTGTCATGATTTTCGTCATGTTGAATGTGGTGGCCAAAATCGGTAAAAGGACTTCCGCCTACTTTGCTAAACAGCAGGCCGCTCTGGGCCGGCTTAACGGCTATATCGAAGAAATGATAGAGGGGCAGAAGGTGGTGAAGGTTTTCTCCAGAGAAAAGGAGGCAATAACGGGTTTTGATGAAAACAATGAAAGCCTGTTTGCAGCTGCTTCAAGTGCAAATACCTTTGCCAATATTCTGATGCCTATTATGGGCAACCTTTCCTATGTGCTTTACGCAATAACGGCAGCAACAGGCGGAGCTCTGGCCATAGCAGGTCGCATGGATATTGGAACCATAGCTTCGTTTTTACAGTATACAAGAAACTTTTCACATCCTATAACCACCCTTTCGCAGCTTTTTAATTCGGTGCTGAATGCTCTTGCCGGTGCGGAACGGATTTTCAGACTGATTGACGAAGAAAATGAAATAGATGAAGGCCTTGTCAGCCTGGTAAATATTGAACCGGATGATAATGGAAAGGATCAGAACGTGACCGAATGTCAGGATGTTACCGGAAGGTGGGCATGGAAGATCCCCGGTGATGAAACGAATACGAAAGGCCATAATACAAGTAATTATGTAAGACTTCGGGGCGATGTCAGATTTGAAAATGTAACTTTCAGCTACGACGGAGAAACAACCGTGCTGAAGGATGTTTCCTTTTATGCCAAACCGGGCCAGAAAATAGCTTTGGTAGGCTCTACAGGTGCGGGGAAAACCACCATTACCAATTTATTAAACAGGTTTTACGACATAAGTGAAGGGAAAATTATTTATGATGGGATTCCAATCAAAGACATAAAGAAAGACGACCTAAGGCGGTCCCTGGGCATGGTGTTGCAGGATACCCATCTCTTCACGGGAACAGTTATGGAAAATATAAGATACGGCAATGTCAACGCCACAGATGAAGATGTCATAAAGGCGGCAAAACTGGCCAATGCACACTTTTTTATAAAGCATTTGCCCGAAGGCTATAATACCGTGCTTACCGCAGACGGGTCCAACCTTTCACAGGGGCAGAGGCAGCTTCTGGCCATTGCCAGGGCTGCAGTGGCAGATCCTCCCGTGCTGGTATTGGATGAGGCGACCAGCTCCATAGACACGAGAACAGAGGCCCTCATAGAAAAGGGAATGGACAGTTTAATGGAATGCAGAACTGTATTTGTAATAGCTCACAGACTGTCTACAGTCAGAAATGCCAATGCTATTCTGGTGCTGGAAAACGGCGAAATCATTGAAAGAGGCGACCACGATGATTTGCTGAGACAGAAAGGTAAGTATTATCAATTATATATGGGGATGTTTGAGTTGCAATGAAAAGAAGCAGCGGAATACTTCTTCCGATATTCTCCCTGCCGTCCAGGTATGGTATAGGGAATCTTGGAAGGGAAGCATATAAATTCATAGACTTTTTGAAGAGGGCAGGACAGGGTTACTGGCAGATTCTGCCGATTGGTCCCACAGGCTTTGGAGATTCACCATACCAGAGTTTTTCCAGTTTTGCCGGAAATCCATATTTTATAGATCCGGACGGGCTGATTGAGGATGGCCTGCTGCAGCCTGAGGAAGCAGAGACGGTAAATTGGGGCAATGAAGCAGACAGGATTGATTACAATGCCATATACACGTCAAGGGAAAGCATTCTGAAAAAAGCATCTGACAGATTTTATGAGGGCACAGGCAAGAAGGATATCAGCGAAGAATTTTTGGAGTTCTGCGAAGAGAACAGAGGATGGCTGGAAGATTATGCTCTTTTCATGGCGATAAAAAAGCATTTTGACATGAAACCCTGGAAAGAATGGCAGGATGAGGAAATCAGGAAAAGAAAGCCCTCCGCTATTAAATCATACAAACAGCTGCTGAGTGATGAAATAAGATATCACCGCTTTGTGCAATTTGTTTTCTTCAGCCAGTGGGAAAAACTCAGAAATTATGCTCATATCAGCGGAATAAAAATTATCGGAGACCTGCCAATATACATTTCCATGGATTCTGCCGATGCTTGGGTCTCGGCCAGATTGCTGAAATTTAATAATGAATTGCAGCCTGTCTGGGTGGCAGGGGTTCCCCCCGACTATTTCTCTGAAAAAGGCCAGCTGTGGGGCAATCCCATTTACGATTGGCCCGGAATGAAAAGGGAAAACTACGGCTGGTGGATTAAGAGGCTGAAAGCGGCTTCGGATATGTTTGACGCACTGCGGCTTGATCATTTTCGGGGATTTGACAGCTACTGGCAGGTGCATTACGGCAGGGAGGATGCTACCGAAGGTGAATGGGTACGGGGTCCCGGCTGGAGTTTTTTAAAGCGTGTGAAAAGAAAACTGCCGGATCTGGAAATCATCGCAGAAGATTTGGGAGATTTAAATGAAAACGTGCACAAGCTTGTACAAAAAAGCGGCTTCCCCGGCATGAAGGTTTTGCAGTTTGCTTTCGGGGCAGGCAGCAGCTGTGAACATCTTCCGCACCTGTACACAAAAAGATCCGTGGTTTATACCGGAACCCACGATAACAACACGGTTAAAGGATGGCTGGATGAGGATGCATCTGATGAAGAAAAGGCTTATCTGACAAAGTATCTGGGCTTGGGGGCTTTGACAAAAGGCGAAAAATGGAGCAGACGAATTATAAGAGCAGCCATGAGTTCAGTAGCGGATCTCTGTATCATACCGGTGCAGGATTATCTGGATTTGCCGGGAAACTGCAGAATCAATACACCGTCAACATTGGGCGGCAACTGGCAGTGGAGACTAAAGGAAAATCAGCTTACGAATCTGCTGGCAGATGAAATCAAAGACATTGCCATGACTTACGGGCGTATGAACGGTGCGACCTAAATCATTAAGAAGCAAACAACTGAACCCAGTAGATTTTTCCGGATTTGTCTCTTGCAGTGGCAATTCCGGTTTTTTCATACTTGGTTGACAATATGGAATTTCTGTGAGGGGTTGAATTCATCCAGTCATGCACAGCGCTTTCCGGAGAAATCTGGCCCGTGGCAAGGTTTTCACCGCAACAGGACCAAACTATGCCGAACTGATTGAGCATGTCAGCAGGGCCCCCGTAGGTAGGTGACTTATGGGCGAAATAGCTCAAGGCTGCCATATCTTTTGCCTTGGCTTTTGCAGCCTTAACCATGGCGGCATCCATGATAAGCGGTTTCAGCCCTGCTTTTTTTCTCTCCGCATTAACCAGGCTCAATACTATGTTGCTTTCGAATGAGGCAGTTTCTACGGATTCAATGACAACAGCCGGTCTGTTTGTATATTTCATCACCCTGCAGAACACAGAAGCAACTTCTGCTCTCGTAAGATGTTCTTTGGGGTTGAAAAACCCTTTGCTCCCCGAGAGGAGGCCGTTTGAATATGCCTTTAAGACTGCCAGGCGGCGGTTTGCAGAAATCAGGACAAAGTCATTGATGGCGGTTTCCACGCCGTCAATAACTTTCAGGTCTTCATTATTTGCAGCCGCAATATTTGTGAGTATGAGAGCCATATCCTCCCTGCAGATCGGGGCATTTAAAGCAACAATATCTCCTGAAAAGTCGCCGGATGATATGAGTCTGCATTTTAGGGCAGCCTGATAATTGCCGCTGGCCCAGTGTGGTCCGGGATTTTTATCAGGGATTTTATCGGCGGCTACAAGCCTGGTGGCAATGGAAATGAATTCCCCAAAACTGACACTTTTCTGAGGACAGTATGTGCCGTCGCCGTAACCGTGTATAATATCTTTGCCTGTTAATATAGTTACATACTCGTAAAACCAGTCATTCCGGCTTACATCTGAAAAAGATGGCTCTGCCGCAAATCCGTATTCGGCGGTCCCCATAAAAAGAAATATAAAGACAAATATTATAATTAACTTATAAGTAGTTTTCTGCAATTAATCCACCTTCCGCTTCACAAATGGTATAATAAGTTCAAACAGTCGGGTCGTAATTCTAAAAAAACAGGTTAGATGCAAATGTAATTGTATCATAATTTTTCAAAAAGTCTATAGTAAAATTGAATTTTGTAACCAAAATTCAGAATTATTTGAAAGAAAGATAATATTTAGAATAGTTGCATCAAGCACAAATCAGGAGCAAAGCGGAAAAAAGAATGCAAAAATCTGAAAACAGGTTGATTTTTCATGTGGACGTCAACAGCGCATATCTTTCCTGGGAGGCCGCAAGGATGGTTTCACAGGGCAAAGAAGATATTCGCCTGATTCCCGCTGCCATAGGCGGAGATCGCGAAAAGCGCACGGGGGTAGTTCTCGCAAAATCCATACCGGCAAAAAAGTGCGGAGTGAAAACCGGAGAACCCATTGCTTTGGCCCTGAAAAAATGTCCGGATTTGATCACGGTAAGACCGGATTTCCGTCTGTATGAGAAAAGTTCCAAAGCCTTTATGGATCTTTGCAGGAAATATACACCTGTGGCGGAAAAATATTCGATTGATGAATGCTTTTTGGATATGACCGGTATGGAAAGGGTCTGGGAAAACCCCTTGGAAATAGCCGTCAAAATAAAGGACCATATAAAAAATGAGCTCGGTTTCACCGTTAATATAGGCATTAGCTCAAACAAGATACTGGCAAAGATGGCCAGCGATTTTGAAAAGCCGGATAAAGTTCATACCTTGTTCCCTCACGAAATAGAAGATAAGCTTTGGCCCCTGCCTGTCAGATTCCTTCATACTGTGGGCAGAGCCACGGAGGAAAAGCTCAAAACCATCCACATTGAAACCATTGGAGATCTTGCCAAGGCATCAGTGGAGCTGATACAGTCTGCCGTCGGAGAGAAGGCAGGCCGGCAGATTCACGATTATGCGAGGGGGATAGACCCTTCGCCTGTCCTGAAAGAGGCTGAAGAGGCAAAAGGATACAGCTGCGCCACCACTTTGGACGAGGATGTGGTCGATGCGGAAGAAGCGTATGGAATTATTCACTCATTGGCTGACAGTGCGGCGTATCGGATGAGGGCCGAGGGAGTTAAAGCTTATTGTGTGTCCGTCAACATCAGAAGCAGAGATTTTAAGGACAGTTCACATCAGAGGAAGCTTCAGAATCCTACCGATATAACAGTGGAAATATTTGAAATCTGCAAAAAGTTATTTGATGAACTGTGGGACGGCAAAACTCCTCTCAGGCTTCTTGGTGTGGCATTGACCGATGTCACACGGGAAGAGTGCTGTCAGCAGAGCTTCTTTGCTCAAGACGAAGAAGGCCGCCAAAAACTAAAAGAACTTGACAGACTTTCCGATATCATAAAAAACAAATACGGAAGCGACAAAATCTCCTGGGGTTCTACTCTGAAAAAGCCGTGAAAACTTCGTGAATTATTCTCAGGGCAGCCCAGGAGGTTATGTTATTTACGTCCAAGGGCGGCGCCACTTCAACAATATCCATAGCTTTTACGGGAAGACTCCGCATTACTTTCTTGAAGATGCTGATTAGCTCCCGGGAGGATAAGCCTCCGGAAACAGGGGTGCCGGTGCCGGGAGCAAAGGCAGGATCCAGCACGTCAATATCCAGGGTAAGGTAAATGGCGTCATAGTTTTTGAAATGTTTATCAAGCTCATCAACCACGTATTGGCAGCCTTTATCGTGCACTTCTTCTGATTTTATTGTTCTGATGCCGGGATACTTATCGATGGTTTCAAATTCGCTCAATTCGGCAACTCTGATGCCCACAAAAAATAAATCCCTTCCATCAACTACACCTTCCAAAGCACGGGCTTCCGTACAGGCATGTGACCATTTATGCCCGTCGTACTCGGGACACAGGTCGTAATGAGCATCGAAATGTATGATCCCGATTCTTTCTTTTTTCATTTTTTCCTTGTGATAACGGGCAAAGGCCTTATGCAAGGGGATGGTTACCGAATGGTCGCCGCCCAGAAACAGGCAGAACCTGCCGCTGCTGAGTAAATCATATGCCTCATTTTCAACACGTTGAAAGTATCTTCCCCAGTTTAGCTCAGGGGCAATATCCCCGACATCAAAAATGAGGTTATCTTTTATGGGGACAAAGCTTTCGGCAACATCTGACAAGTCGATGGAAAGATTTCTCAAAGTATCCGGGGCTTTGGCTGCACCTCTTTCCAGGCTGACTGCTCCGTCAAAGGGGATGCCCATAATACAGATTTTGGCGTCTTCCGTACTTTGCGCAGACCAGCGGAGCCATGAATCTTCGGTCAGTCTTGAATGTTTAAGCATTATTGGTACCTCACTGCACAATGGTTAGGGTGATAAAAAAGTGGCCTGCCCTTAGGACAGGTCACTTTTGGTGGAGCTAAGGAGGATCGAACTCCTGACCTTCTGACTGCCAGTCAGACGCGCTCCCAGCTGCGCTATAGCCCCAAACGACTAGTACATGATAGCATATGGCCGGATGCATTTCAACTGTATTTTTCAAATAGATTCATCAAGGGTTATTGACATATGCCGGAAACCTTGTATAATAATATTGACATATGTCAATAACTATTCGCGAAAAGCAAATAATGATATAATAAAGGAGGTGAAATAAATGCCGGGCAGAGACAGAACAGGTCCTTTTGGAGCGGGAATGCTGACAGGAAGAGGCATGGGCCCCTGCAGGGGGTACCGTGCTGACTATGGTCCTTATTACAGAAGAAGATTCAGCCGTTTTGGAGGCTTTGGAGGGTTCGGACCTTTTGGAGGCATTGGCCGTCCCTGGGGTTTTTGGACAGAATCCGATGTTGATGAAAAAGAGGCTCTCAGGGAGCACAGAGATTTTTTAAGAAGAAGACTGGAAGAAATCGACAAAGAGCTTGACGATTAGGAGGAATAACATGGCAAGACCCAGAAAATGGAGAAACGTGTGTGTTCTCCCTCAGCGAAACAGGTTTGGCCCCGTAGGCTTTCCTGTGGATTTTGAGGATAAAATTGTCATGACCGTTGATGAATACGAGGCCATAAGGCTCATAGATTTCGAAGGGTTTTCTCAGGAAGAATGCTCTGAACAGATGAAAGTCGCAAGAACCACGGTTCAGGGAATCTATGCCGAGGCCCGAAAAAAGTTGGCAGAATCACTGGTCGAAGGGAAGATCCTTCTTATTGAGGGCGGTGACTACCGGTTATGTGAGGGCAGGGGTCAGAGATGCGGCCGTGGTTGCAGGCGACTTTATGATTTTCAGGAGGTGGATGATGAAGATAGCCATACCGACAGATAGAGGTCAGGCAGGAGCTAAAGTTAATGCAGCGTTTGCCAGAGCACCGTTTTTTTACATTTATGATACAGAAAAAGATCATGGAATATATGCTGATAACTCCGCAGCCATTCAATCCGGCGGAGCGGGAGTAAAAGCGGCGCAACTGCTGGCGGATAAGGATGTAGAAGTATTACTGGCTCCTAAATGCGGTGAAAATGCAGCCGAGGTTTTGAGAGAGGCAAATATTAAAATATTTAAAAGTGAGGGTGATGATCCTGCCGGTAATGTAAATGCCTATTTGAAAGGTATACTTGCGGAGCTGACCGAAACAGAAGCGGGGCATCATAAATGAAGATAGCTGTACTAAGTGGAAAAGGCGGCACCGGCAAGACTTTGGTTTCTGTAAATATGGCGGCTCAGGCCGGTGATGCTTTGTATCTGGATTGTGATGTGGAGGAGCCCAACGGGCATTTGTTTTTCAAACCCTTACCGGAATATGAGGAAGATGTTAAGCTGATGCTCCCGATAGTTGACGATGGCTTGTGCAATGGATGCAGAAAATGCGTGGAGTTTTGCCGCTTCAATGCTTTGGCATATATTGGCGGCAGGCTTCGCATTTTTGAGGACATTTGTCATTCATGCGGAGGTTGCCTTCTTGTCTGCCCCGAAGGTGCATTATCCGAAGGGGAAAAATTGATCGGTAAAATTCAATATGGAAAAAGTGACGGTATAGATGTTGTTACCGGAATCATGAACGTGGGCCGTTCTACCGGCGTGCCCATCATAGGCAGGATGATCAGGAATTCCGGGAAACCCCAAAAACTCACTGTTATAGACAGCCCCCCAGGTAGCGCCTGCGTTGTTATGGAAAGCATAAAGGACGCGGACTATTGCATACTGGTGGCAGAACCTACGATTTTCGGGGCACATAATCTTCAGATGGTGCACGAATTGGTTGCCCTTTTCGGAAAGCCTTCTGGGGTCATTTTGAACAAATGCACAGCAGAGCCCAACCCATCAGAGGAATACTGCATTAATAAGAATATTCCAGTATTGGGGAAAATTGCGTTTGACCATGAGCTGGGTGAGCTGAATGCTCGCGGAGAAATTGCAGTTTACAAAATGGAGGGGATTAAAGAAACTTTCATGGAAATATTAGGAAAGATCGAAGAAGAGACGGGGAGGGCACTGCTATGAAACAGTTGCTCGTTCTCAGCGGCAAAGGTGGAACAGGAAAAACCACAGTGGCAGGGTCCTTTATAAAACTGGCAAATGCCAGGGCATATTGCGACTGTGATGTTGACGCTCCCAACCTTCATCTTCTACAGGGAACAGTTATGAATTCCGCGTCGGATGAAAAAAGGGAAACCAGCGATTTTTATGGTATGGACAAGGCCCTGATAGACATGGAACGTTGCACCCGGTGTGATCTTTGCAGGGTGCATTGCAGATTTGATGCAATATCCGTGAATCCGGAAAAGGGATATCTGGTGGATGATTTTGCCTGTGAAGGATGTGCCGTATGTGAATATGTCTGTCCTGAAAAGGCAATCTCCATGGTTCCTGCAGTGGCAGGCGAGTTGAGGCTTTTCCGAAATGAAAGAAGGGTTTTTTCCACGGCCAGGCTAAGGATGGGCAGCGGCAATTCGGGGCTTTTGGTGACAGAGGTTAAGAATCTCATGAAAAATGCTGCTCATATGGATGCTGAACTGGCTGTTCTTGACGGATCTCCGGGCATAGGCTGTCCCGTAATCGCATCAGTAACAGGTACCGATATGGTATTGATTGTTGCCGAGCCATCCATATCGGGTATAAGCGATATGGAAAGGATTGTGAAAACCGCGAGGCAGCTTGGGGTGCCTATTGCAATCTGTGTGAATAAGGAAGATACTAACCCTGAAGGCACTGAACAGATAGAATCCTTTTGCAGAAGGGAAGGCTTGAGTTTTGTTGGAGCCATACCCTATGATTCTCATGTGGTTAAAGCAGTAAACCAGGGGAAAGCAGCAGTTGAAATAGCATGTCCTGCCGGCGATGCAATACGGTGTGTGTTCGAAAAAACTATGGATTTACTTTTCACGAAAGTTTGGGAATCCGGAGAATAGCGGGAAATAAGGAGATTATTATGATCGTTAAGGTTCTTTCTGAAAACATAGCCCTAGCAGAGGGGCTGGGACATGAGCATGGTCTCAGTCTGCACATAGAAAGCATGGGTGACAACATACTGTTTGATACCGGATGCGGGGAAATATTCTATGAAAATGCACAAAAAATGGGCGTGGATATAGGCGAAGTAGATTACCTCATAATTTCACACGGGCACAATGACCACGGCGGAGGCCTGGAAACTTTTTTAAAGCATAATGACAAGGCCAGAGTTTTCATACACAAAGAAGCTTTCCTGGGTCACTATGCCCTGAAAGGCGACAGCTACATAGAAGATATAGGTCTGGACAAAAAATTTGAAAATCATCCCCGGGTGGTTTTGACAAATGGCAGTTTTGTCATCAGACCGGGTCTGACCATTTTCGCAAACAAGGTTAAGAACTCCCCCAGATCCGAATCCAATGCGGGCCTTCTCATGGAGGGTGACGAAGGGCCTGTGCCCGATGATTTCGCACACGAACAGAATTTAATCGTTGAAGAAAACGGGAAGGTTCTGATGATTACGGGATGCGCCCACAATGGTATAACAAATATAGTGGAACAGCATCAGTTGCTGACCGGCAGTATGCCGGATTATTGCATGGGTGGCTTTCATCTGACATCAAGAGCTTCAGGCTCCGGAGACGGTCCGGAAAATTTTGAGGCCGTTGAAAGAGTCGGTAAGTTTCTTATGAAGGAGAAAACAAAATACTATACCGGTCATTGTACGGGTCTCGAACCTTATGAGGTTTTGAAAACAATTATGGGCGACAAGGTAGAGTATCTGGGCGGAGGCAAAACCATAGAAATATAAAAAATTATTTTTAAAGGAGTTACTGTAAATGAGCGAAAAATGTGATCACAATTGCAGCGGCTGTTCAGAAAACTGTGCCGACAGAACGGCACCGCAGAATTTAAAGGAAAAACTTCACGATATGAGCAGCGTAAAAAGAGTATATGCCGTAGTAAGCGGCAAAGGAGGCGTAGGCAAGTCATTAGTGACCTCTCTTTTAGCCGTGGCTTTAAGCAGAATGGATTATAATGTGGCTATCCTGGATGCAGACGTGACGGGGCCTTCCATACCAAAAATGTTTGGTGTGAAAAACAAAGCCAGAAGCAGCGGTTACGAAATATATCCGGTTAAAACCACCACAGGAATAGATATTATGTCGGTGAATCTTCTGCTGGAAGATGATACGGATCCGGTGCTGTGGCGGGGTCCTGTAATTGCAGGGGCAGTTAAACAGTTCTGGACTGATGTGGTTTGGGACAACATAGACTTCATGTTTATAGACATGCCACCGGGGACCGGTGACATACCGCTGACCGTATTTCAATCCATAGATGTGGACGGCATCATTGTGGTAACTTCTCCTCAGGAATTGGTTTCGATGATAGTATCCAAAGCAGTTAAGATGGCTGAGAAGATGGATATTCCTATTTTAGGCCTGGTTGAAAATATGTCCTATTTCAAATGCCCCGATAATGACAGGAACTATAATATTTTCGGTGACAGCCACATAGACGAGATTGCAGAAAGACATGGTCTGAAAGTATTGGGTAAAATTCCTATAGATCCCCGTTTCTCAAAGATGAGCGACAGGGGCATGATAGAAATGTTTGAAGGAGACTGGCTGGATTCCCTGGCTAACGGGCTGGCCGAAGAGTTGGAGCATAATGGGAGGTAAGTAAATGAAAATAGCAGTAGCAAGTGATAAAAGCATGGTGACGGAGCATTTTGGCCATTGCGAAAATTTCAATATTTTTGAGACGGCAGATGGAGAAATCATCGGCAAAATATCGGTGGATAATCCGGGACACAGACCGGGTTTTCTTCCCAACTTTCTTAATGATTTGGGAGTGGAAGTCATCATATCCGGCGGAATGGGCGGGGGCGCCATAGAGATTTTTAATAACAGATGCATTGAAGTGGTGGTCGGAGCATCAGGAGATGCCGAGGAGGCAGTGAAGGCATACCTTGCCGGAGAGCTGAAATCCACAGGTTCTGTCTGTCAGGAACATAAGCACCATGACAGCTGCGGCCATTAATTTCATAAGAATTGAGAGAGCAAATTATTTGAATATTCTTGTAATAACCGCCTTGCCTGTTATAATTAAAAGACAGGAAGCAAGACGGTTATTTTTATTGCATGAAAGGAGGTTACAAGTGAGAAAATTTTTATCGGTATTGTTGTCTTTAGCCTTGATTTTAGGCAGCTTTACTATGGTTTTTGCCTCAGGACCCGCAGATGTGGAAGGGACCAAATATGAAGAGGCTGTGAATGCTCTGACAGGCTTCGGCATCATAGCTGGTTATCCCGACGGTACTTTCAGGCCTGAAAAAACGGTTACAAGAGCTGAAATGGCCAGACTGATAATAGCAGCCCTGGAGATGGACGATGATGCCATAAAACTGTACAGCAGTGCGCTTAAGGACGTGGGAAACCATTGGGCGAAAGGTTATGTGGGCTACTCCACAAAGCTGGAAATTATAACGGGTTATCCTGACAAAACCTTCAGGCCCGAGAATCCGGTTTCCTATGATGAGGCCATCACCATGATAGTGCGTGCCCTGGGATACACCGATGATGCCGGCACAAAATGGCCCGCTTACTATGTGGGCAAAGGTACAGAACTGGGAATTCTGAAGGACATTGAAGGCGGTTCAACACATGCAGTGAGAGGTGATATTGCCATTATGCTTCACCGGGCAATGAATCTGCCTATAGCAGGTGATGAAACAGACACTATGCTTTTGAGGCACTCCACCGAACCATACAAGTATAAAGAATGGCAGATTCCATACGGGGAAAGACTGATAAACGAGTATGGTCTGGACGGAGCCGTAACAGATAATGCACCTTCCATTATGAATTCCATCTATTGGCAGATCCCTGATTTTTACAACGCAACTTCAAGTGACAGCCTGACCATACTAACCAATTTCAAAACCACACAGCAAATGACGGGATGGTCCTGTGGCCCTTCCTCCGCACTTATGGTTCTTGAATGGTATGGTATGAGAGGCGATCTGAATGAAATGGATCTGGGCTATCTGCGCCAGAATCCAAAGCCGGGTGCGACAACCCTGCGCCAGATGATAAATATTTTTGAAGGTCTTGAGAAGAATCTGGGCCAGTCATGGGATGTTTTCTCCACATATGATGCCAATGTTGACTGGAACGAAGACGGATTGCCTGCGGTAGATTACAAAGGGGAAAACATTAGTTTCTTTGACTTTATACCAAAGATGCTGGCAGAAGGCAGGCCCATAATAGTCGGGTGGAACGACTGGGGCGGCCACTACCAGGTAATTATCGGTTACGACAACATGGGGACAGAAACCACAGCGGATGACGTTCTGATTCTTGCGGACCCATTTGACACTACCGATCATCATCAGGACGGCTATATTGTCAAGTCGGCGGAAAGGCTGATTTACGACTTCAGTGCAGGCTGGGATCCGGACTTTGATTTTGGAATTTTCCTGGTTGCGACACCTGAAGATTTCCAGGGCAGGGAACCTGTGATGGGCGATGGAATCAAAGATGACAAGAAGAATGCAGGCAGATTTACAGATGTGCATATGATACCCTACGGAGATAAGCTGGCTGCTGATTTGATTGAGTTCGATAATACAGAACCTTATAAATCGGTATTCAGCAACTGGTTTGGTGCAGACGGCCTGTCGGGGCCTGCCTCAACAGATTATTTCCGTTCAGGCGACTATATGTTCTCGCCATATTATAAACATCTGGATGCCTACAATCTGAAATCAACTAAAACCAGAACCATGCTGGAGGGATACAAGAGCATCCAGCAGGCTACAGAATACACCTGCGGTGTAACATCCATGCTTTCTGTGCTCGAGTGGTTTGGAAAGCGCGGAGAATTAAATGAACTGGATCTGGCCAAACTCAGGGTTAAAACAGACGGCCTGCCGGGCACCACCATTGAAGAGATGCTGAGAGTTGCCGGCAGCCTGCCGGGCTATTGGGAAGTCTACTCCACAAATGATCTGGTTGAGGGAGATTCGGAATTCGAAACAGGCCTTATGATTGAAGGAGAGTATATGGATCTGGGAGAAATTATCCCGTACTTCCTCGCGCAAGGTATCCCGGTAATGGTTCTTACCCATGAATGGGGCGGACATTATCAGACCGTAATAGGGTATGATACCATGGGAACCGAAAGCACGGCAGATGACGTAATTATCCTGATGGATTCTTACGACACCACAGACCATAATCAGGATGGTTATGTAATACAGTCCTTTGAAAGACTTATTTATGACTGGACAAACATGTATGATGAAGATGTGGATTGGGCAGGATTCGTCGTAATCAGCCCGGCGGAGACAAAATAAGGGGGATAAAATGAAATTTTATATCGTTGATGCTTTTACGGAAGAAGTGTTCGGCGGAAATCCGGCAGGTGTTGTTTTAATACCTGAAGGCGGCGACTTTCTCAAAAATGAGACAATGGTGAAATTGGCTGCGGAATTGCGTTATTCGGAGACGGCTTTTGTAAAGCGGACAGGCGATAAAAGTTTCCAGCTCAGATATTTTACTCCCACAGAAGAAGTGGATCTGTGCGGCCATGCTACCATAGGAACATTTCATGCACTTATGGAGGATGGACTTATAGAGAAAAATGCTGACTATCAGGTGACAACCAAAGCCGGCGATATAGTGGTATCTCTGGAGGGGGCCATGGTCATGATGGACATGGCCCCGCCTGAGTATATAAGCACTATTAGCGACATCAGCAGGCTGAAAGAACTTTACGAAATAATGGGCCTTCATTTCAGCAGGGCGGAAGTGGCTCTTGAGGGTGAATGGGAACTGTATCCTGAAATTATTTCCACGGGGCTCCCTGAAATTATGCTTCCTGTCAAAGACAGGGACGAACTGCTCTCACTGAAGCCCGATATGGAAGCTTTATCAGCATTGTCCAGAAGGTACAAAGTTGTGGGAGTTCATGCTTTTGCGCCCGGCGAAGCACTGATTGGAGGAGAATGCTGTGCCGGAGCCTGCGATCTTGATCAGGTGGCGGCATATTGTCGTAATTTTGCACCTGCATTTGGAATAGATGAAGAGGCAGCTACGGGAACCGCTAACGGTGCGTTAAGCTATTATCTGTACAAAAATGCCCTTATAGATGAAGGGTCAAGATGCAGCTATCTTCAGGGCGAATCCATGGGCAGACCTTCTCTGATTACGTGCAGCATAGATGTTACGGAAGAAGGCGAAAAAATTCGTGTAGGCGGCTATGGTGCGCTTTTGGCCAGAGGAGACCTGTTCCTGTGATTTTGCACATTCCCTGTATTTAAATATTTTAGTTAATTATTCTGCTGAGTGCTCTTACGAACGATGAAATCAGCAGAATGCCGACGGCAATGGAACCTGTCAACATAAAGGTTTCCGTTGCAATTTCGGCTGTCTGGGTTAAGTTTTCCGAAAGCAGAGAAAGCATTGTCCTGTAGAGACCATTTCCCGGCACCAATGGCAGTATTCCGGGAATGATAAAAACCAGGGAGGCCTCCTTCCTCAGGCGGGCAAAGGTTTCTCCCAGGGCTGCCACAAGACATGCGGCGGCAAAGCAGGCGATGACAGGAGTCTGGCCTGCTTCTTTAATCAGCTGGAAGAGAGCCCAGCCCGCTGCCCCTGCGAAAGCAGAGAAGAAAATATGCCTGAAGGGGATATTGAAAATAAGAGCGAAACCGGCAGTTGCAATAAAGGCAAACACGAAGCTCATAAAAATATTCATAGCAATCCTCCTGCAAAACTGGTTAGCAGGGGCCAGATAAACAGGGCTACACCTACGCCGAAAGCTATGGACAGGGCTATAAGCGCTGCTTCCATGGCTCTGGCTCCCCCCGCCAGCAGATCGCCGGCCAGGGAATCCCGCATGGCATTGGTAAAAGCCAGGCCGGGTAGAAATATCATGAGCGGGCCTACTGTCATTGCACTGGTGTTTGAGGCTATGCCAAGGGTAGCTGCAATCATTGCTGCGAAAGCAATGAAGGCGCATACGGTAAAGTTTCTAAAAAACCTGTTGAAGCTGTGTATGTCCAGAAAATGTGCGAAAGCATAGGCTAAACCGCCAATAAAGAAAGAACAAATCAGCTCATAAAGTCCTCCGCCGAAAATCATGTTGAAAGCGGAAGCCGCCATGGCGCTGCCCAGTATCTGCAATGGGAAAGTGCGCCTGTCTCCTTTGGCAATTTTATCAAGAATTTCTTCCGCTTCGGATAAAGGCAGGGGCTCGGCCGTCAGGCTCCTTGAAAAATTGTTTACAAGAGAAACTTTCTTCAGATCCAGGGAGATGCCTTTTATGCGCTTGATGATAGTGTAGGGCTTGCTGTCTCCTCCGGCATCCAGGGTCATGAAGATACCTGTTGTAGTGGCGAAAATTTCCACGAAAGGAATGCCATACGCCTTGCATATGCGGGTAACGGTATCTTCCACTCTGTAAATCTCAGATCCGCTGATTAACATGATTTCACCGGCTTTCAGGGCCAGCATCAGTATGTTCTTTTCTTCATTGTGTGCCATGTCTATATAATAGCATAAAGTTGACTGAAAGGTACATAACTTGTATAATACCTTTCTGGAGGAAATGCGATGAACAGAATGGTTGGGACTGTTGCCAGAGGCATAAGGGCGCCCATTGTGCAGCAGGGAGATGATTTGGAGAATATTATCATCCAGACATTGATGGAGGCCTACGAAAAAGAAGGCTTTAAGCCCAGAGACAAAGATGTATTCTGCATGACCGAAGCTGTGGTGGCAAGAGCCTTCGGCAATTATGCCACGGTAGGCCAGCTGGCCATGGATGTGCGCAATAAACTGGGGGGAGGAACCATAGGTCTCGTGTTCCCCATTTTGAGCAGAAATCGCTTTGCTCTTTGTCTTGAAGGCATTGCCAGAGCTGCCGACAAAATCGTTCTACTTTTAAGCTATCCACAGGACGAAGTAGGCAATGGACTTATCAGCGAATGCATGCTGGAGGAAAAAGGAGTTAACCCCTGGAGCGACCTTCTGACCCAGGAAGACTTTGAAAGACTTTTTGGTAAATCCAGGCATGAAGTCACAGGTATGGATTATGTGGGTTATTACAGGGAAATCATTGAAAAATCAGGTGCAGAGGCAGAAATTATTTTTGCGAATGACCCAAAAAAGATTTTAGACTATGCAGAAAAAATAATTGCATGCGACATACACACAAGAGAAAAAACAAAAAAGATTTTAAAAGCGGCCGGAGCAAAACTGGTGTTAGGCCTGGATAACCTGATGAACCAGTCCGTCGATGGCAGCGGCTATAATGAAAAATATGGAATTCTCGGATCCAACAGGGCTACCGGTGATTCCATGAAACTTTTTCCTAATAACTGCCAGACTTTCGTTGAAACTATTCAGAAAAGATTATATGAACTGACCGGAAAGCATATAGAAGTAATGGTCTACGGAGATGGTGCTTTCAAAGATCCCACGGAAAAAATTTGGGAACTGGCAGATCCGGTAGTATCCCCCGGCTATACAGCAGGCCTGGAGGGCTCTCCTGACGAAATAAAGCTGAAATATCTGGCGGACAACCAGTTTGCCCATCTCAGAGGGAAAGAGCTCAGTGAAGCCATTGCTGAAAGCATAAGGGCGGGAAAAGCTGAAAACAAGGATTCATCAGATAAACAGGGGACCACTCCCAGAAAGATTACGGACCTGCTGGGATCCCTTTGCGACCTGGTGTCAGGAAGCGGGGACAAGGGAACGCCTTTTGTATATATACAGGGCTATTTTGACAGTTATGCTGACGATTGGTAGATAAAAGAGGCGAGCTGTATCGCAAATGAGACAAATCAAATGTATTTGTATCAAAAACAAGATAAATCTATGGACTAATTTAAAAAATTCAGATAAATTAAATTAGATAACAGAAAATATAATAATCTAAAATCAGTGAAAACTACGGTTTTAGTGTTAAGCAGGATAAACCGTGCCAGCTTTTGGCACGGTTTTTGAATATAGTTAAGGGTGCAGACGAAATCACAAAAATTTTTAAGGAGGTAAGATTGATGGCTGCAAACAAAGAAGCTGCTTTAAAAGAAGCGAAAAGGATATTGAACTTCATTGAGAAACCGGAATTAACACCGGAAGAGAGCAAAACCATTACCGAAGATTCCATCTACAACTTTAACAACCACGTTAACCCGGGATGGCTGGTATACAGAAAATCTGTATCCGGAGATGCCGCTGCTGTAGAATGGACAGACACTGACGAACATTTTACTGACCTTTATGGAAACGACTATATTGACTGCTTGGGCGGATTTGGTATTTACACATGCGGACACAGAAATCCTGACATAGTAAAATATGTAAAAGCACAGCTTGACAGGTATGCATTGCACAGCCAGGAACTGGTGGATCCTCTGAGAGGATATCTGGCAAAACTGGTTTCCATGATTACACCGGGAGATTTGCAGTATTGTTTCTTTACCAACGGTGGAGCCGAAGCAGTTGAGATGGCACTCAAACTTGCCAGACTCGCAACCGGCGGCAAATATTATATTTCCACCGTGGGCGCCTTCCACGGCAAATCCTTCGGTGCTATCTCCATGGGCGGAAAAGCTGCCTACAGAGAAGACTATCTCCCCATGATTCAGCAAGTTCAGCATGTTAAATTCGGGGATGCGGATGCAGTTGAGACTGCTATCGAAAACCTTGTAACCGTCGGCGAGACCGTTGCAGGTGTAATCGTCGAGCCTATACAGGGTGAAGCAGGCGTTCAGATTCCTCCCGATGGATACCTTAAGCGCTTAAGGGAGATCTGTGATAAATACGGAGTAGCACTGATTTTTGACGAAATCCAGACAGGCATGGGACGTTGCGGAACTATGTGGAGATGCGAGCATGAAGGAGTTACTCCCGATATCATGACCTTCGGTAAAGCCTTCGGCGGCGGCGTAATGCCCATTACCGGAATCGTTGCCAGGCCCAATATGTGGGTTGAAAAACTGGTTGATAACCCCTGGATACTGGGTTCACCGACATTCGGCGGAAATCCCCTGGCATGTTCGGCAGCCATAGCCACAATAGCCTACATGCTCGAGCATGATATTCCCAAGATGTGCAAGGAAAAAGGCGACTACTTCATGGAGAAACTCAATGCCCTCATGGCCAAATATCCAACAGTCCTGAAGGATATCAGGGGTGCAGGCCTGCTGATCTGTATGGAATTCCCGGCAGCGGAAGTTGGATATGCAGTAGTTAAAGGGATGTTTGACAGACATGTTATGACAGCCGGTACTCTTGTTAACGCCAAGACCGTAAGAATCGAGCCTCCCGCTGTTATCAAGTATGAATCAATAGACATAGTTATTCAAAAACTTGAAGAAGCAATTATCGATGCAAAGGCTGAGTTCAAACTCTAAAGATTCTGAAAACTCAATTCGAAAAAACCGGAACCCTCTTTGAAAGAAGAGGGTTTTTCGTTGAAATTTCAACATTTATATTAATCAGAAAATTGGAACTTGTATACAAAAACTTTACAAAAGGACGATATGTGGTATAATCAATTGCTATGGATAAGAAAGAAAGGAAAAAAGATATGGCGAAGAAGCTTGTGTCAGTGTGGCTTTCCGCAACCATCCTGCTTTTTTCAACAATTGCAATTTATGCAGACGAGAAAGTCGAAGGTCAGTTTCTAAATAGAAATATCAATATAAACGGAACAACTTTAGAGAACTATTATTTAGAAAAGCCGCTTTTGTTATATGGAGGGCTTACTTACCTGCCATTAACTGAGGAGATGGGTGAATTCCTGGGCTTTGATTATGAGGTGGACTGGGAAAGTAACACGCTGAAAATTTATCAGGGAAAGCCTGAAAGAATCGGACTGAAGGAGAAGGTTTTAAAAAATAACCTAAAAAATTGCCCGGCTATAGTAGTGAGAGGTCTGGATGCTTATACCGTAACAGAAAACGAGAAAGATGAGAAGCATAAGAATTTTGTTCAGGCAATACTGGATTTCCCGCTGGGTAAGGATGCAGACGGACATACAGTAGCATTTGGGGACAGGTTCTTTAAAAATTATCATAAGACTGAAAGGGCCATGGATACGGCATCTTATCCCCTTCTGATATCAAATGACACCTTATATGTTCCTGTCAGGGCTTTCACTGAGGACAGCGACTTTGGATGGGATGTGTTTTACGACAACTACTCCGGTGTCTATATAAGTACGGATAAACGAATCAGGGCCATCAGCCTGTTTGATAAAAGGGAGTCAGATTACAACAGAGGGCTGGCAAATTACATAATCAGCAAGAATAAGAATATCACTTTGGGCTGGGCTCTTAATTTGGTTTTCCTGTTTAAACATGAAGCAGAAATACATGATGTGGACGAACTGCTGCTTATAGCCATTGCACAAAAAGAAAGCACCTTCCAATACAATCTTGTGGGCAGAAAAGGACCGGTAGGCATCATGCAGATTATGCCCAAAACCGCTGCAGGCTTTGGCATCAGCAAGGAAGCTTTGCTGGATCCTCATGTGAATATTGAATTTGGAGCCAGATATATTAAAGGCAATCTGGACAGGTATGAAAATAATGAGGTTGTTGCGCTTTCAGCCTACAATCAGGGCAGTGGCGCCATCAGACGGGGAACCTACACTACCAGATATGCCGGAAAAGTCCAGGGTGCCCAGGACTCAATAGAAAATTACCTTATTAATAAAGGCTATATAAAAACCTTATAAAGATAGTCAAGGAAGCAGGACAGGCTTTCTTTATCCGGGAACATGACCCTGGCAGAATTGCTGCGGCCACCCCCTTTGCCCCTCCAGACAGGGGCATTGTCTTTTATTATTTTATTGCAGTCGGGGCTGCCGTCTGACAGAAGGAGCAGACTGTTTTCTTTTTCAGAAACCAGAACGAGCAGCCTGCCGCCTGGTACCCGGATGAGTTTCGCCAGACTAAGCAAATCATCAATTTTGAGAATCGGGCTGATAAAAGTGGCGGGACCTTCTTTTTGCACATCATCAAGCCAGAATGATTCTATTTCCTTTTTTAGTTTGCTGAAATATTCCTGCTTAAGTTCATATAACTCCTGGCGGATTTCTGCTGCTTTGCTTTCCCGGATTGCAATATTGTCCATTAGCTTTTCCGGATCCGAGGAGTAGCGGATGCTGAGTGACTTTAATAATTCCTCGTTACGGCTGACATGCGCCAAAGCATTGGGGCCCGCATCAAAGGTGATTCTCTGCATCCCTTTATAGTTTTCCCAACGGTATATCTTAATCAGACCCACTTCGCCCGTGGTTTTTGGATGGGTACCGCAGCAGGCCACGCACCCCGCCGCCTTGCTGTTATCTCCCACACAAACGATAACTATATCCTCCTCCAGGTTCAGAGCCTTTCGCATAGGGTGGTTTTCTGCCTCTTTTCTTGTTTTAAACCTTTTAGTAATTACAGGGGTATTTTCCCACACATAACGGTTGGATTCCCATTCGGCTGCATCTATCATTTCCCGGGTCATTTCTTTATATTCATCCATGGTTTCAAGGCTTATGTCTATGGTCATATAGTCTTCCCCCATGTGAAAACCTCTGTTAATTCCCCCGAATAAGTCATAAAAGGCTGCAGAAAGTATATGTTCACCGCAGTGTCTTTGCATATGCGAAAAACGGCGTTCCCAGTTTATTTGGCACATAACTGCAGCACCTTCTTTAAGAAAGTCCGGAACAGATTCTGCCCTATGGTAGACAAATCCTTCTTTCTCATGGACATGAAGTATATTTATAATTTCATCGTTATAAATTATTATTCCCGTATCAGAAGGCTGACCTCCGCCTTCAGGATAAAAAATAGTCTGGTCCAAAATGATTCCATCTTCGGTAACTGCCAGTACGGTGCTTTGACATTCCTTCATATATGGGTCATTTGCATACAGATGAACAGTTTTATTCATAGGGGCCTCCTTGCATTCCTGGCATAAAGTATAGCATGGACCGGGGTTTTTTGGTATAATGAGTGAAAACTTACCGAGTTTAAAATAAAAGTAAACAAGCTGTGGATAACTTTTTCCTTTTATTAGAAAAAATCAACAGGAATGAGTGATATCAAGGGATACAGAACTCTTTATTATCCACAGGCACACTTGGATAACTTTGTATACAAAAAATAATCGGATGTGGAAAAGTCCCGAAAAGATTAAAAACAAGCACTTGTTACAATGTTGATATCTGTTCTTTACAGCGCAAACAAAGGTTTACATAATTATGTTGAAAGAAATAATTGCTTACAAAGATAATCTTCCCCTGAACTGCATGATTATAAATGTGGAGGAGTATCCGATTCATTTCCATAACGATCTGGAAGTGGTTTTTGTGCTGGAAGGCCGCGTACACATGAAAAATGGTTATTATAACTATGAGATGCAGGAAGGGGATATATATATTCTGAACGACAGGGAGCTTCACAGCTATTACAGCATCGGGGAGCCGAACACAGTCATGCTTCTGCAGCTAAACCTTTCCTATTTCTCCAGATATTACGAAGCTCTGAAGAACAGCTTTTTTGTCACAGACATAAATGAATCACATGACAAGGATATTGAAGAGCTTCAGGAAATATTGGCTCACATCGCTCTTGAGTGTGAAGATGGTAAAAAGTTATATGAGGAAAGAGCCATAGGCCTTGCCCATGACCTTATTGACTGTCTTTTTAACAATTTTCAGTATTTTGCCATGGAAGACGGAAGATTTATTAACGAATCCAGACACAAAGGCAATAAAATTTTAGCGGGAAGGCTTAAGCGGACCATTGAGTACATGTATGAAAACTACACCCGCCGCCTGACTTTAGCGGAGATTGCCGAAAGAGAGCATCTCAGCATTTATTATATGTCCCATTTCATAAAAGAGGCAACGGGATTGAGTTTCCAGGAACTTCTGGGTTTCATCCGGGTGGAGGAATCGGAAAAACTATTGCTGGGCACAGGAAGAAAGATAGGGGATATTTCTGTGGAGTCGGGATTTTCCGCCGTAAGGTATTATATATCTTACTTCACAAAATGGTTTGGAATGCACCCTGCAGAATATAGGCAGGAGTTTAAAAATAAAGTAAAGGGTGAGAATTCGCCTGCCAAGTATGTCATCCCGGAAAAGGCTGATGTGAGGAAACTTCTTCTATCGTTTGCAGATGAATCCTATGGCCAGGATAAAAAATCTTCCGGGGACCTGGTTTCGCTGGAACTTGATACAAAGGATTACATGTGGGTGGAAGAGCATAATCTGGAAAGGTTCAGGCTATTTATGAAACCGGGATTTATGAAACCCGTGGCAGAGGTCCTGAGAGCTCTGGAAATGTCAGTAGAAAACATAGTGGCGGCAGGTGAGTCATATTTTGTTTTTGAATCCGTAAAAGAAGGAGACCACGGCAGAAAAACATATTGTATCATGTTGTTAAATCTGGGGGAGAAAAGAGACTGGACGGGGCTGAATGACTTTCCAGGAAAACGCGAATATTTCATAAGGCTTACCGGTTTGGACGGGGAATATACTGTCGCCCGGTGGAAATTATCCAAAACGGCTCTGTCTGCCAGGGTAAAAAACGGCAAAGCCCAAAGCAGCAGAAGCAGCAATGAAATGCTTCTGGAGAGCTGGTTGGCAAAACCTGAAATAAACATTGAGAGTAAAAAAGCCATGAAGGTTTTGAGCACCAAGGCGATGCATGAGGGAAGTACAGTTGAGCTGGTGCTGGTAGTGCCGGTTAATCAGCAAACCAGTACTTTTTTATAGCAAAAACATGATTGTGAGTTCTGAATTATTGTAGTATTCTGAATTTACCGAAGTAGTATTCTTTATTAACAGGAGGTAAAATAATGGACATGAAGCTGTTGATTATCGGCACCGGTGGTGTTGGAACTTCCGTTGCGAAAATCATTAAAAGAGCCGGCGCAGAAGGGGAATGGGCGCAGAAAGTTGTGCTTTCTGACTATAATCTGGCCCGTGCGGAAGCCGTGGCAAAGGATGTTAACGATCCCAGATTTATCCCCGAAAAAATTGACGCCAGAAGCCCTGAAAGCATTAAGGAAGTTGTTGCAAAACATGATATTACCTGGATTTTAAATACAGTTGAACCCGAATTTAACGAAACTATTTTCGACACCTGCTATGATCTGGGCATAGGTTATATGGACTGTGCCATGACTCTGAGTAAACGGCATCCGGAAAAACCTTTCGAACTGGCCCATATCAAGCTGGGAGATTATCAGTTTGAAAGACACGAAGCCTGGGAGAAAAAGGGTGTAATGGCTCTGGTAGGTTCGGGCGTTGAACCGGGGATGGCTGACGTTTTTGCCGCTTACGCAAACAAACATCTCTTTGATGAAATTGATGAGGTCAACGTAAGAGACGGTGATAACTACGATATTCCTGGATATGAGGGAGTTGCCTTTGGTTTTTCCGTATGGACCACAATCGAAGAATGTCTCAATCCGCCTCATGTCTGGGAAAAAGGCAAGGGCTGGTTTACCACTGAAAACTTCTCTGAACCTGAAATCTTCAGCTTCCCCGGTGGCATTGGAGATGTGGAGGTAATCAATGTTGAGCACGAGGAAGTAATGCTGGTTCCCAGAGTTATTGACTGCAACAGAGTTACATTCAAATACGGCGTTCCCAGAGAAATGCGGCAGCTGCTTCTGAATCTGCAGGATACGGGCATGGCCGAAGCAGTAAAGAAGATCAAAGTGGGTGACTCTGAAATCGCTCCCAGGGATTTCTTAGTTAAAGTAGTTCCGGACCCTCAGGAGGTATCAAAGAACATGGTAGGAAAAGGGTGTGCCGGAACCTGGGTAACGGGAACAAAAGACGGCAAGAGAAGGTCTGTCTATCTGTATCAGATTGCAGACAACCAGGAGTGTCTGGCCAAATACGGAACAAACTCCGTTGTGGCTCAGACGGCCGTAAGTCCGGTTATCATGCTTGAGCTCATTGCAAAGGATATCTGGCACCTTAATGGTGTGCATGGACCGGAATCCTTTGATCCAGATCCGTATGTGGAAAGGCTGCCCAAATATGAATTCCCTGCAGGCCTTGAAGAAAAAGACTCGGAATATGCAGAGGGATTGCACCAGGAAGCCATGCTAAAGGCTATGAAATAACAATATTGGAAGTATGATTTACAATAAAAGCGAACCGGCAGAGGAAATCCCGCCGGTTCGCTTTTGACTTCATCAGTGATCCGGGACAGGATGCGAAACCGCCCTATTGTAATAATTATTTTTCCTATTATAATTATTGTAATCCTATGACAATGAGGCTGATGCAGGGAAAGGAGCGTGAAATATGGATATTGTGCTTTCAAAACTGGCAGGCGCAACACCCCTTGCTGTGACGTTTGAATTCATGATCAGGATACTGGTGGCCAGCATTT
The DNA here is from genome assembly GCA_052034085.1 of Bacillota bacterium. GTDB lineage: Bacteria > Bacillota > Clostridia > Peptostreptococcales > Anaerovoracaceae > UBA1426. The sequence goes on from JBPOJA010000010.1 coordinate 43,652, forward strand.
TAGGAGCCATTGTGGGAATAGAAAGATCAAAACGTCAGAAGGAAGCAGGAATAAGGACTCATAGCGTTGTAGCCTGCGCCACAGCCGCCTTTATGATTTTGAGCAAGTATGGATTTTCGGACTTGGATCTTGCCATGGTGGGGATCACCATAAATGGGATAAGAGGAGCTGATCCTGCCAGAATTGCAGCTCAGATAGTTACTGGTTTGGGCTTTTTAGGCGCCGGTGTAATCTTCAAAACGGGAAATTCCATAAAAGGCCTGACAACAGCAGCCGGACTTTGGACCACGGCAGCCATTGGAATGGCAGTAGGCGCCGGAATGTATCTGGTTGGACTTTTTACGGCTACAGTACTTGTAATAATTCAGGTAGCTACCCACAAATATTCATCAGACGAGGGCGTGGTCTACACCAGCAGAGTTACACTTATTACAAAAGATCTTCTGGATCTGGAATGGATAAAAAGTCAGTTTTCACCGGAAGTCAGGGTCACAGACGGTAAAATTACACACAATGAGGATAAAACAGTTACTTATTATTTTACTCTAAAGTCAGACAGGGACCATAATGTGGAACAGCACCTGGAACCGCTGTACGGGAAGGAAAATATCGTATCCATCTCCGTCTCAAAATCATTTACCAAGTAAAAGGTCAAAAATTTCTCTGTTAATCCTCTTTACGGGGGCTTTGGTCAGATTGGCGCAGACAGTAATGGACAGGTCAAGCTCAGGACACAGCCAGTAACTTGCCCTGAAGCCCTCATCATTTCCTTCATGTCCGTAGAAAACATAATTGTTCTGCTCCCGTTTAAACCAGGAAAGGCAGATTTTTTCCCCGCTGTTTGGAACAGTGCCGTGCTCCTCCCAGGCTTTTTGCATTGCCTCATGACCGAGAATTTTACCTGTCATATATTTTTGTGCAAAAATATTCATGTCTTGCAATGTAGAAGTTAATGTTGAACTGGGACCATGGGCTCTGTTGTACGGGAAATGTGCAACCCTTCTTAGCCTGTTTTCCTTATCTTTTTCATGCGGGGTGCAAAGACTATTCTTATTCCGCCTGAAGCTTAATAAATCCGATTCATCCATGCCGAGTGGCACGAAAATATTTTTCTCCACATATTCCTCGAAACTTAAGCCGGAAATTTCCGAGATAATCAGTCCAAGGACTTCATATGCGATATTGCTGTACGCAAAGTTTCCCTCTCCGGGTGCAAAAAGAAGCCGTGAGCTTTTAACTTCATCGGAATACACATACCGGGACAGAGCTGAATCGTCTGTTTCCGGATCATACCAGCGGTAATCTTCCACGTCAGGCATACCTGATGTGTGGGAAAGCATTTGTTCTATTGTAATGCTTTTATATCTTTCGTCTGCCATCTTAAACTCCGGCAGATAGTAAATGAGCCGTTCTGAAAAATCAATCATTTTCCTTTCCCAAAGCTGAAGCATTGACGTGCCGACAAGTAGCTTTGTGACCGAAGCCATGTGAAACACGTGGTCTGTTTTCAGAGGTTTATTGTCGATTGCATCCTGACAGCCGGCGACAAAACGGAAACTGCCGCTTTCGCCGGGTCCTAAAGACAGGCCGATTCCAAGCCCGGGCAAATCATAATAATAGAGGGCCTTGTCTATATGTTTATGGATTTGTTCCTCGTTTAAGTTGATTGCCATATAAAAACTCCTTATACTAATATTATATCATAGCGGAGGACAAAACTGATGCAGTACAGAGAATATAAAAATACCGGAGAAATGCTATCCCTTCTCGGCTTTGGAACCATGAGACTGCCGGTTATCAATGGCAATGAAGGCATTATTGACGAGGAAGAAGCCATAGATATGATCAGGTACGCCATCGACAAGGGTGTGAATTATGTTGATACGGCTTATATGTATCATGAAGGCAAAAGTGAAATAGTTTTGGGAAAGGCATTAAAAAATGGCTACAGGGAGAAAGTTTTTCTGGCAGACAAAATGCCCATGTGGTGGACTAAGGCGGCCGGTGGTATTGAAGCCTTGTTCGAGGAACAGTTTCAGCGACTGGGTGTAACCAAAATAGATTATTATCTGGTGCACAATTTGACAAAAAGCATATGGCAGCATGCAAAGGATGCCGGGCTCATGCCATTTCTTGAGGAACAAAGGGACCGAGGGCGTATAGGGAAGATAGGATTTTCCTTTCATGATGATCTTGAGACCTTTAAAAAAATCGTGGATGAATATCCATGGGAGTTCTGCCAGATTCAGCTTAATTATATGGACAAAGAATTCCAGGCAGGGGTTGAAGGCCTGAAATATGCAGGCAGCAAAGGGATTTCCGTAATTGTAATGGAACCCCTAAAAGGAGGCAAACTTGTCAGTTTTATTCCTGATACCGTTAAAAAGGTATGGGACGAGGCGGATATCAAGAGGAGCCCTGCAGAGTGGGCATTTCGTTATGTAGCTGATTTTCCCGAAGTCCTGACCATTTTAAGCGGAATGAGCAGATTTTCCGATATAGACGAGAACTTGAGAATTTTAGGAGAAGCAAAGCCGCAAAGCCTTACAGATAAGGAAAAAATACTTATCGATGAAGCGGCCGCAGAATACAACAAACTGATAAAAGCGGCCTGTACTGCATGCAGGTATTGTCTGCCGTGCCGGGTTGATATAGATATTCCTCACGTAATGGATTTATACAATCAATGGCACATATACAAAGCAAAAAGAACATCAAAAAGAGAGTATGGCCTGATTCCTGCAGGGAAAAGGCCTTCAGACTGTATTTCTTGCAGACAATGTGAAGAGCAGTGCCCTCAGCATCTGCCGATTTCTGATATTATGAGAGAGATGGCAGGATTGATGGAATAAGAACTACTGCAGGGACAGAATATAATCCTCAAAATCTTCGTAACCGCTTTGGATAAAATCATAAACCACAGGCTCTTTGAATTCGTATTTTGCCGTTGGCATAAGCATCATGCTCATGGAGCCCTTCTGCAGGAATTTTTCCAGTTCATGGATTTTATCCAGACTATATGCAGCCAGGAGCAGCTGCCCATAGTCAGATACGTAAAACAGGCCGTGAATATCTTCGTTCAGCCTGAAAACCTTTTTGTTGACATGTTCATTGTCTTTATTAAACTCCATGTAAAGGCGCCCGTTTTCATGCTGGGTCTTCAAGGCGCCTGCCATAAGAGGGAGAAATACTTCATCAAAACTTTCCGGCTCTGCTAAAATTTCATAAACACTCACATATTCTGAACGGTTCAAAAGCATGAGAGCTTCAGTCGTTGAAACTTTGAAGGAGGAGTTTACCAGTGCATCTTCTATCAGTTCTTTGGAAACCTTAATTTCCAGCAGCGCCATCTCATATTCCCCATCCCTGTCTATCAGGGCTTCGCATAGATAGGATGATATACCTTTGTGAGTTTCGTGCTTTTCTATTGTATTTTTGCAAAGAGTCCCCGGATTTTTAAACATGCCTTCGAGAGGGTCCTGATCTTTTGCAAGCAGATATCCTGAACCTTTGCAATCATGAGCAAGGCTTCGCATCAGATAATAATTGATCAGATGGTAATCAGATTTGATGGGTGTGCAAGTCTTTTTCTCAAGGAGGTTCTTTTCGGCGGGAGTAAGTGCAGGTATATCTTTTAATAAACTCAGATACTGTTCCTTTGGTTCTGCCAGGGGGGCTCCGAGCTTTTCACTGCCCGATACAAATTCGCCCAGCAGGTTCAGGGCTTCAGCCTCGCTCAAAGGATTCTTCATACCCCCCAGGCCTCCTATGAGATTTTGTTCGATTACGTTAAGCAGGTCGGGAAGGTCTCCCTGAAGGCTTTCATAAGTGTCGAGCCCGTATTCTTCTGCATCGTAATAGAAAAACTGGTGGAATGGAGTATTTTCCCATTCACCTATTATTTCCCAGCTGATGGACAGACCCAATACCCCCATTAGCCGGGTATCTGTTACATAGGCGCTGATGAAAATAAGCTCATCCGGTTGAAAAGAGGCTACATCCCCTTTACCGCCTTTTATGACTTTGAAATTGTGATTTTTGATTTTTGCCATGGAAACTCCTTTGGAAGCAGTATACTTTAAAAGCTGTCGGAGTTCAAATTCGTTTGACAAAAACACTCGAAAACATTAAAATATACTGGTAAAGTGCATAAACCTTATCGAGAGAGGCTGAGGGAATAGGCCCAGTGAAGCCCGGCAACCTGATCGCCACCCGGCGGAAAAGGTGCTAAATCCTACAGAGTAATTCTGAGAGATGAGGGGAACAAAGTGAAGCTTATCCCCGTTTAAAAAGGGGATATTTTAATAAGACAGAGTATTTCCCCCGGAAAGGAAAGAAAAAAATGGCAAAACGACTTTTTACATCGGAGTCGGTTACAGAGGGTCATCCCGACAAAATCTGTGATCAGATTTCGGATGCGGTTCTGGACGAAGCCCTGAGCAAGGACCCGGGAGCCAGGGTCGCAATCGAAACCGCCGCAACTACCGGCATGGTGCTGGTAATGGGAGAAATGTCCACAAGCTGCTATGTGGATATACCGAAAATAGCGAGAAAAGTTATCATTGATATAGGCTATAATCAGAGTGATTACGGGTTTGACGGCAATACCTGTGCTGTTCTGACGGCCATAGACGAGCAATCGTCGGATATAGCGCTGGGAGTGAACAAGGCCATGGAATATAAAAGCGAGGCCAACGGTCAAAACGGCATTGTTCCCGAAGAAGATCTTGACAGCCTGGGAGCGGGCGATCAGGGCATTATGTTTGGATATGCATCCAATGAGACCCCAGAACTTATGCCCATGGCCATATCATATGCCCATAAGCTTGCGGCAAAAATGTCACAGGTGCGCAAAGATGGGGAACTCGAATACCTGAGACCGGACGGAAAAACCCAGGTAACAGTGGAATATGAAGGGGACAGACCGGTAAGAATCGATACCATTGTTATATCCTCACAGCATCATCCGGCGGTGAAAGCAAAGGATATGAAAAACGACATTATTGAAAAAATAATAAAGCCGATAATACCGGAAGAACTGCTTGACAGCAGGACGAATTACTATGTTAATCCAACGGGCAGGTTCGTGGTTGGCGGACCACACGGAGATTCGGGCCTGACCGGCAGAAAAATAATAGTGGACACATATGGTGGTTATGGCAATCACGGCGGAGGATCTTTTTCAGGGAAAGACCCTACAAAGGTTGACAGATCGGCTTCCTATATGGCCCGCTACATTGCAAAAAATATTGTGGCAGCAGGGCTTGCGGATAAATGTGAAATTCAGTTTGCCTACGCAATAGGAGTGGCAAAACCCGTATCAGTTTTTGTGGACAGTTTCGGCACAGGAAAAATTTCAGACGAAGATTTGCAGAAACTGATAGATGAGAATTTCGATTTAAGGCCCGGAGCAATTATAAGAAACCTGAATCTGAGAAGACCTATATACAGACAGCTGGCTGCCTATGGTCACTTTGGCAGACCTGAGCTGGATCTTCCCTGGGAAAAAATTGATGAAGCGGACAGATTGTTGAAGTAAGGAGTAAAAATGGGTGTAATAGTATCGAAATTTGGCGGGAGCTCCGTTGCGGACGTCATACAGCTGGCAAAATTAAAAAGCATTATTGAAGCTGATGAAAAGAGAAAAATCGTCATTGTATCAGCGCCGGGAAAACGGTTTGATCAGGACAGCAAGGTGACAGACCTGTTATATCTGTGCAAAACGCATATAGATCACAACATTGATTATCGGCAGATTTTTCAGGTTGTGAAAGACAGATTTATGGCGCTCAGCATGAGCCTCCATATAGAGGTGGATCTTGAAAAGGAATTTGACATCATAGAGCAAAGATTGTCTGAAGGAGTTGGAGAAGCCTACATCGCCAGCAGGGGCGAGTATCTGACAGCCCTGCTTGTGTCTGCCTACCTTGGATATGATTTTGTGGACACTGAAGGCCTGATTTGTTTTGACCAGAGAGGCAAGCTTATGGAAGAAGAAACCAATGCCCGTCTGGCAGAAGAACTGGCCAGGCATGAAAGAGCCGTGCTGCCGGGGTTTTACGGATCCGATCAGGAAGGTAAGGTTCAGACATTTTCCCGGGGCGGTTCCGATATTACAGGTGCGTTGGTGGCAAGGGCCATAAAAGCCGAAGTTTATGAAAACTGGACAGATGTTTCGGGCTTTATGATGGCAGATCCCAAGATAGTGAAGGATCCTCTTCTGATTGATGTAATCTCTTATAAGGAGCTGAGGGAATTATCCTATATGGGTGCATCCGTGCTTCACGAAGATGCCATACATCCCGCCAGAGCAGGCAGGATTCCCATAAGGATTAAAAATACAAATGAGCCGGACCATCCCGGAACCCTGATAGTTTCCGATGCTACGGAAAGGGCAGAAGACAAAATCATTACAGGTATAGCCGGCAGCAAGGACTTCATAGTAATAGCTATTTACAAGAATATGATGAGCGCAGAAGCGGGATTCCTGAGAAGATGCCTGAGCATTCTGGAGGATTACGGAATCCCTGTGGAGCATATGCCCAGCGGCATTGACACGGTTTCCATAGTGCTTTCCAAAAAGAAAATCAACGGCAAGCTGGAGGATATTATTGAGGAAATGAAGAGGCGGGTCAACCCTGACAGCCTGGATGTTTACGATAATATGGCCCTTATAGCCACCGTTGGCCGGGGTATGAGTGCCCGACCCGGTGTTTCAGCCACATTATTTACGGCCCTTTATAAGGCCGGCGTTAATATAAGAATGATAGACCAGGGTTCCAGCGAAATGAATATAATTGTAGGTGTTGAAAACGTAGATATGGAGAAGAGCATAAGAGCTATTTACGATGCCTTTTGCGGTGAATAAAGTATGGGTTTATTAGAGAAAATATTTGGTGATCTGAATACCAAGGAACTGAAAAAGATAGAAGCCATAGTAGATGAAATCGAAGCCCTGGAACCGGAAATGGCTTCGAAGTCTGACGAAGAACTGAAAGCCATTACGCCGACTTTGAAAGAAAGGCTGGCAGCAGGGGAAACATTGGATGACATACTGCCGGAAGCTTTTGCCGCAGTAAGGGAAGCTTCGGTCCGGACTCTTGGCATGAGGCATTTCAGAGTACAGCTTATAGGAGGTGTGGTTCTGCATCAGGGGCGGATAGCCGAGATGAAGACCGGTGAAGGAAAGACTCTCGTAGCTACTCTGCCGGCCTACTTAAACGCACTTGAAGGAAAGGGCGTGCACATAGTAACCGTTAACGATTATCTGGCTAAAAGAGATAAGGAATGGATGGGCCGGATATATGAATTTTTAGGCCTTACTGTAGGTTGTGTTATTCACGATATAAAAGGCGAGGAAAGAAAAGCAGCATACCTGGCCGACATCACTTATGGCACCAACAATGAATTCGGCTTCGACTATTTAAGGGACAACATGGTCATCTATAAAGAGAATATGATGCAGGAAGCTTTGAACTATGCCATTGTGGACGAGGTGGACAGCATACTTGTGGATGAAGCAAGGACACCTCTTATCATTTCGGGGCAGGGTGAAAAATCAACCGACCTGTACCGTAAAGCAGACAAATTCGTTTCAGGCTTTCGCAATGAGATAGATTACACGGTAGATGAAAAGGACAGGACTGTTTCCCTGACTGAAGAAGGTGTGACCAAATGTGAAAAACATTTCAATGTGGAAAACTTTTCCGATCCCGAAAACATGGAACTGAACCACCACATTATCCAGGCCCTGAAGGCCCAGAAGATAATGAAAAGAGATGTGGACTATATCGTCAAGGACGGCGAAATAGTTATTGTAGATGAATTTACGGGCAGGCTTATGTTCGGACGGCGTTACAGCGAAGGACTCCATCAGGCAATAGAAGCAAAAGAAGGCCTTCATGTGCGTCAGGAATCCAAAACTCTGGCTACCATTACCCTGCAGAACTATTTCAGGATGTATCAGAAACTGGCAGGAATGACCGGTACCGCCAAGACAGAAGAGGAAGAGTTCAGGGAAATCTATAATATGGACGTTGTGGAAATTCCCACCAACAAGCCCGTAATCAGGGAAGACATGGAAGATTCCATTTACAGCACAGAAAGAGGAAAGTACACAGCCATTGCAGACCAGATAGAAGAAAGCCATTCAAAAGGTCAGCCTGTTCTGGTGGGAACAATATCCATCGAGAAATCAGAGGCCATCAGTGCCCTCTTAAAAAGGCGGGGCATTAAGCACAATGTGCTGAACGCAAAGCAGCATGAAAGAGAAGCTGAAATAGTGGCTGATGCAGGCAAACTGGGAGCCGTAACCATAGCCACCAACATGGCAGGCCGTGGGACGGACATAATCCTGGGAGGAAGCGAAGGCAGTGAGGAAGACAGAAATAAAGTTGTTGAACTCGGCGGTCTGCATATCTTAGGCACAGAACGCCATGAATCCAGACGGATAGACAATCAGCTGAGAGGTCGTTCAGGGCGTCAGGGAGACCCGGGTAAAACCCAGTTCTTCATTTCTCTGGAGGATGACCTCATGCGTCGTTTTGGCGGAGACAGAATACAGGGACTCGTGGGCAAGCTGGGTATGACCGAGGATACCCCCCTTGAGGCAGGCATGCTCACGAAGTCCATTGAAAACGCGCAGAAAAGAGTTGAAGGCAGAAACTTCTCCATAAGAAAATATGTACTCCAATATGATGATGTCATGAATAAGCAAAGGGAGATTATTTACGGGGAAAGACGGCGGGTTCTCTATGGTGAAGATCTGAAAGAACATATTCTTTCAATGGCAGAGGAGATTGCGGAAGAACAGTTGGATTTTGCCATATCAGGCTCCCGCTTTGCAGAGGAATGGGATTTGGAAGGTCTTGCCGGATCTTTGAAAAAATATTTCGGCCAATTCCCGGATTATAAGTATACGGAAGATGAAATTCAGGACCTTGACGAGGAAACTCTGCGGGAAGATACCATTAAAACCATCAGGAAAATCTATGATGAAAAGGAAGCAGAAATCCAGCCCGACCGCATGCGTGAACTGGAAAGAATGATTCTTCTCCGGGTAGTGGACAACAAGTGGATGGACCACATAGATGCCATGGACCAGCTGCGTTACGGCATTGGGCTGAGAGCCCTGGGTCAGCAGGATCCGGCGGCCGCATATGCAAATGAAGGCTTCGAAATGTTTGACCTGATGATAAAATCCATCAAGGATGACACGGTACGCTTCTGTTTCAATGTGACCATACAGACTCAGACCGAAAGGAAGCAGGTCATGGATATAGGCATGGCCAAAAAAGATGATTTTCTGGACGATGACGGACCAACGGACGGAGGCGATTTTCCCCAGGCTGCACCGGTTCCGGAGAGGACAGGGAAGCAGACAACTGTGAGAAAAGAAGCTACAGCGGGTAGAAATGATCCATGCCCCTGTGGAAGCGGCAAAAAATATAAAAAATGTTGCGGAGCAAACAAATGATAGCATTGGAAGAAATCAGGTATCAGCTGGAAGACGAGCCTGAAAAACTTAAAGAATTGGGTGATTCTCTTTGACCTGTCGGGTTTAAAAGACAGGCTTGTTTCCATGACCAAAACCATGGAAAGTGTGGATTTCTGGGACGACCATGAAGAAGCCCAGAAAGTGCTTAAGGAAAAAAAGATGCTGGAAACCAAGATAGAGGAGTTTGAAAGCCTGGTTTCCAGCTTTGAAGATCTGGAAACCCTTATTGAACTGGCAGAGGAAGAAGACGATGAAAGCCTTTTGCCGGAAATTGAAGAGGCTCAAAGAAAATATACAAGGGAATTTGAAGATTTAAGAATCAAGACTCTTCTTCATGGAGAGTATGACAGAAATAATGCAATTCTTTCCATACATGCAGGCAGCGGCGGACTTGATGCCCAGGACTGGGCGGAGATGCTGCTTCGCATGTATTCCCGCTGGGCGGAAGACAAGGGTTACAAGGTCAGTTTTCTTGATTTTCAGGATGACACTGAGGGCGGCATCAGGAATGCCACTCTTAAGGTTGAAGGCGACAATGCCTACGGCTATCTGAAGAATGAAAAGGGAGTCCACAGAATAGTGAGGATTTCACCCTTTGATTCATCCGGACGCAGGCACACATCATTTGCGTCCGTGGATGTCATACCTGAACTGGATGATGACATCGAAGTGGAAATAAACCCCGATGATCTTAGGATCGATACATACAGATCCAGCGGCGCCGGTGGTCAGCATGTCAACAAAACAGATTCTGCAATCAGAATTACCCACATTCCCACGAATATCGTGGTTGCCTGCCAAAATGAGCGGTCTCAACACCAGAACAAAGAAGTGGCTATGAAAATTTTAAAGGCCAGACTGTTGGAACTGGCGGAGCAGGAACATAAGGACAAAATAGATGAGCTGAAAGGCGACTACAGCCAGATTACCTGGGGAAGTCAGATCAGGTCCTATGTATTCCACCCTTATTCACTCGTCAAAGACCACAGGACCAATGCAGAAGTGGGGAATGTCTATGCAGTAATGGACGGTGACCTGGACTATTTAATTAACGAAAAACTCAAAGCCGGAAACTAATTTGGTGCAATGAGTGCCGAACCGGTGTCGGAGACAGATATGATAAATGAGAAAATCGCAAAAGAGCTGAACCTGAAACTGCACAATGTGGAAGCGGCCGTCAATCTGCTGGATGAGGGGAACACGGTGCCCTTTATTGCCAGATATCGTAAAGAGGTTACAGGCGCCATGAGCGATGAAGTTTTGAGAAATCTGGAAGAACGCCTGCTTTACCTGAGAAACCTGGAAGCGAGAAAAGAGGATGTTATCCGCCTTATTGATGAGCAGGGTAAACTGACGGAAGAACTTGAGCTGGCAATCAGAGAGGCAGAGCTGCTGCAAAGAGTAGAAGATCTTTATAAACCATACAAAAAGAAAAAATCCACCAGGGCTTCCAAAGCCAGGGAAAGAGGCCTGGAGCCTCTGGCTGTGATAATTAAGGCTATGGATCAGGAAAAAGGTGATCCGTTGGAGATTGCATCCCAGTTCATCAATGAGGAAGTTCCAACGGCTGAAGATGCCCTGCAGGGAGCCGCAGATATTGTTGCAGAGATCATCTCGGAAGATGCCGATTTGCTTGCGGAAATCCGGGAAAAGAGCCAGGCTATGGCCTTGCTGATAACTGAAGCAGTAGATTCGGAAGAAGATACCCCATATAACATGTACTACGAGTTCAGCGAAGGATTTTCTAAAATCCCCAATCACAGGATCTTGGCCATAAACCGGGGCGAAAAAGAAAAAAAGCTGAAAGTCAGGCTGGAAGTCTCAAAAGAGGACATGCACTCCGTAATCAGCCGCAGTTATCTCCTTAACGAAAACAGCATCTTTAAGGATTTGATGATAAGCACCATTGAAGATTCCTACAGCAGACTCATCGCTCCTTCCATTGAAAGGGAACTGAGAAATATGCTTACGGAAAGAGCGGAAAAGGATGCAGTCAAAGTTTTTGCAAAGAATACAGAAAAACTTTTGATGGCGCCTCCGCTGAAAAATGCCAGAGTACTGGCAATTGACCCGGGGTTCAGAACGGGCTGTAAAGTAGCCATGCTGGATGAAACAGGCAAGTTACTGGAATATGACACCATTTATCCTACTGAGCCCAAAAATGATATTACCGGAGCCGGCGCAGTCGTTCTCGGCCTGATGCAAAAGCATAAGGCCAAAGTCATCGCCATAGGTAACGGCACGGCCTCCAGGGAAACTGAACTGTTTATAGCCAACCTTCTAAAGGAAAACGGCATAAAAGATGTTCGCTACACTATTGTGAATGAGGCCGGAGCATCTATCTACTCAGCATCAAAGCTGGCTGCGGAAGAGTACCCGGAACTCGATGTGACTACAAGGGGTGCTTTATCCATAGGCAAAAGACTGCAGGATCCGCTGGCTGAACTTGTGAAAATATCTCCTAAGCACATTGGTGTGGGTCAGTATCAGCATGATATAAACCAGGGACTCCTGGACAGCGCATTAACCAATGTCGTGGAAGACAGTGTCAATAAGGTTGGGGTGGACCTTAACACAGCATCGCCTTCCCTGCTTTCGTATATTGCGGGGATCAATTCGGCTATCGCGAAAAATATCGTAGATTACAGAGAAGAAAAAGGACGCTTCAATAACAGGAAAGAACTCTTAAAAGTTCCGAAACTGGGCAGCAAAACTTTTGAACAGTGTGCGGGTTTCATGCGAATTGCCGACGGTGACAATCCTCTCGACGCAACTGCAGTTCATCCCGAATCCTACAAAGCGGCAGAAATGCTTCTGGCCAGGCTTGGTATAGAAAAAACAGAAATCTCAAGAGGCGGCAGCAGGGAAATAGACTTACGGCTTAAGGAAAAGTTCAGAAACAGAAAAGAACTGGCTGAGGAACTTGGCATAGGGGTTTTAACCCTTGACGACATAGTTGAAGAATTTAAAAAACCCGGCAGGGATCCAAGAGAAGATATGCCATCGGTGATATTCAGAAGCGATGTGTTGTCACTTGAGGATCTGAAACCTGACATGGTGCTGACAGGCACTGTGAGAAATGTGGTGGATTTCGGAGCTTTTGTGGACATAGGGGTAAAGAATGACGGTCTCGTTCATATTTCCCAGCTTAGTCACAAATATGTTACCAATCCAATGGATATCGTAAGCGTAGGTGATACGGTAAAAGTTAAAGTTTTGAGTGTGGATAAAGAGAGAGGGAAGATTTCCCTTTCCATGAAACTATAGGAGCGCAAAGGGCGGAATGGGCAAAGTTACAACGATATTATTTGATTATGACGGAACAATAATGGATACCAACAGGATTGTCCTGGAATCCTGGCAGCATACTTTCAGAACCATTGAAGGGAAAGAAAGGCCTGAAGAGGAGATAGTGAAAACTTTTGGCGAACCGCTCTTTATAACTATGGCAAAGACCTTTCCCCACATCAGTGTGGAAGAATCCGTGGCCATTTACAGAAGTTATTTATATGAGCATTATGATGCTATGATAAAACCTTTTCCCGGCATGGCTGAACTGGTAAAAGAAGTTAAAGAAAAAGGTTTTAAAACAGGCCTTGTTACCTCCAGGGTGGCGGACACCACCATTTCGGGATTAGAGCAGTTCGGCATTATGCCCTATCTTGATGCCCTGGTAACCTTTGAAGACACGGATAAACATAAGCCGGATCCAGAGCCGATTTTGATTGCTTTGCGAAAACTGTCTTCTCAGCCCGGAGAAGCCCTGATGCTTGGGGATACCGGTTTTGATGTCCAATGTGCAAAAAATGCAGGGGTATTGTCTGCCATGGTAGGCTGGCAGATGGCTCTTTCAGATGAAGAGCTGAACGGACCCGACGGACCCGATTTTATAATAGAAGAGCCTGCCGATTTGTTCGGGATAATTCTATAGGAGGGAGAAAATGGATAGAGTAAAATATGCTTTTATAATGATGTCAGGGACCCTTACACCGGAGGTTTTTGATGTATTGCACGATACTGAAGGAGATTACACCAGACTGCTTGCAGTAAACTCATTTAAGATGGCTGTGGAAACAGCAAAGCAACTGGCTGACGAGGGTTATGAACATCTGGATTTGTGCGGCGCCTTCAATGCGGAAAAAGCGCAGAAAGTCAGAGAAAGCACAGATGGCAGGCTGGATGTGCATTATGCAAAGTACAGCCCTGAAGATGACAAACGCATGAACGAAATGCCGTCATTGCATGAGTTTGGCATTATTATGATGGATGGCTCAGTACCTGAAACTCAGTGGGTTTATGAGAAACATGATGAATTCAACACAACCATAGCTTTTGTCAACAGTCTTGAAGCAACCATTAAGGCCGTCAGAGCCATGGTGGAAAAAGGTGTAGTCTTCGTAGAAATGTGCAGGTGGTATGACAGCAAAAAAGCTGCTGCCGTCAGCGAGGCTATTAATGGAGCCATTCCTGTTGGTTATTGCGGATAAACATGCTGAATATCTATACCGGGCGGGAGAACATTGATAAAGAAAAGGCCATGTTCGGGAAAATTAATCCCTCTTCCCGGACATGTTTGATTGTGCCCGATCAGTACACTCTCCAAATGGAGCGCAACGCAATTGACTATTATGAGACGGAAGGGCTTATGAGCCTGGAGGTATTGTCTTTTTCAAGATTGACAGCCAGAGTGCTGGCGGAAACGGGTGGAAGCCCGCAAAAAGTAATAGATAAAAACGGCAGGCACATGCTTCTGTCGAAAATTCTTCTCAGCGAAAAAAAGAATCTGAAAGCCTTCGGCGGCATGGTCAAATCTCATTCCTTTATAGATCTTATGAATAATTTAATATCCGAAGTTAAGCAGCATAACGGCACTCCCGATGATGTGGCGCAGGCTTTATCCTTAACGGAAAGTTCTGTTATTTTGAACCGCAAGCTGTCGGATCTGTATCTGATTTTTACTAAATATGAAGAGGCATTAAAGGATAAGTTCATAGACACCGAGGCTTATCTGGACTTTTTTATTACAAAGATAGGAAAATCAAAGTTGGTGAAGGAAAGTGAGTTCTGGATTTCAGGCTTTGATTCTCTGACACCCAAGGCTGTTGAAATTATAAAGGAACTGTCCTCTCACAGCAGAGGTGTAAATATGATGCTGACCTATGAAAAGGGCAGTAAAATATTCAGTCTGACGGAAACAACACTGGCAAACCTGAAACGGGCTTTGGGGCTGATGCAAATAAGAGTGAAAGAGTTGGAAGGGCCAGAAGTCAGCAGGCCCGAAGCCGTCAGTCATTTGGAACGTTACTTGTTTGAGCCTGCCGTTGTGCCTTTAAATGAAAGACGGGAGGAACTGACCTTTTTAAATGCTGCCAATTTCTATAATGAGGCGGAATCTGCTGCTGCTTTCATACTTGAGCTGGTCAGAGACAAAGGCGTAAGATTTAAAGATATTGCCGTCATCTGCAATGATATGGAAGAGCGTGGAACCATAATTCAGAGAGTATTTGATGAATACGAAATCAGCTTCTTTCTTGATAAAAAACGACCGGTTCACTACAATCCGGCAGTGGTTTTTGTGATATCTCTGCTGGAGGCGGCCTCTTCAGACTGGGCTTATGAGGATATCTTCAGCCTGGTCAAGACCGGGCTTACTCCTTTGTCCGTGGAAGACTCCGAGCTGCTGGAAAATTATTGTATTAAGTACAAAATAAGGGGTAGCTCGTGGAAAAAGGATTTTAAATACGGACTGGAAGAGTACGGTGAAGAGGATATGAGGCTGTTGAACGGCCTTAGAGGAGAGCTGCTGGGATTTCTTGGAGACTATTTTGAAAGCAGTAAAAAGGCTGAGACAATTAGTGAAAAGATATTGGTACTGACTGAATTTCTCAGGGAAAAGCTTCATATGGAGGATATTCTGGAGCAGATATGTCTGAACCTTGAAGCAGAAGGGCAGTTTGTCCCGGCCATGGAAATAAGCCAGATCTGGGATGAAATCCTTGACCTTCTGGAACAGCTGAATGAGTTGCTTGGCGATGAAACTATTAATAATGAGGATTTTGCGAAAATTATCCGGTCGGGCTTTGATTCAATGGAATTAGGCCTGATTCCTACAACAATGGACCAGGTTGTAATAGGAACCATGGAAAGAACCAGAACCGGAAATGTCAAAGCCCTTCTGGTACTGGGGGCTAACGATGGTGTGCTTCCCAAAAACCGGGGGGAGGAAGATCTGCTGAGCAGGGATGAAAAGAAGCAGCTGATCGATAAGGGAATATTAATCTGCAGGGATGAAGACCATAAACTTATGGAAGAAAACCTGGCAATTTATAAGCAGCTATCCGGGGCCGGACAGCATCTTTGGCTGAGTTTTTCAACCGCCAACCTGGATGGACAGGAGACCCGACCCTCCATGATTTTTAATAAAATGCGCAAAATGTTCCCGGCAAATCCTGTGGAAAAGGATATTGCCAACAGAGAGGATCCTTCCACGCTTCTGATAAGGCCGGCGGGAAGCTTCAAGTACTTCGCAGAGGCTTTACAGATGCACTATCGTGAAGGGCACAGGCTGGATCCGGTCTGGCAGTCTGCAGCCAACTGGTACAGGGAAAACCATAAAGAAAAAATCAATCTCATAGAGAAGGGTCTGAATTTTGATAACAGGGTAGAAAGATTGAGCCGGACCGGACTTTCAAATCTTTTCGGCTTGAAGCCGGGAGGGAGATTGCGGTTAAGTCCCACCCGCCTTGAGACCTATTCCAGATGTCCTTTCGCCCATATGATCAGATATGGTCTTCGGCCTGACGAGAACAGAGTGTTTCATGTATCCGGCAGAGAAGTGGGAGATATATACCATCTTTGTCTTAAACTTTTCGCTCAGGACCTCACCGTAGAAGGTCTGCCTTTGCAGGACGCGGAATCTCCCTGGATGCAGATTACGGAAACCGAGGTTGAAGAAAGGATTTCAGATCTTATGGCAAAGCTGGCGTCAGATTACAAAGAAGGACTGTTTGAGTCGGATAAAGAAGCAAATTACAGGCTGGCAAGAATGACAGGGGTGTGTCAGAAAGCAGCAAAGGCTCTGGTTGATCATATCCGCCGCGGGGCAATAGAGAAGATTTTTTTCGAAGAACGCTTCAGTTCAGCGGAGGGCTCTTTATTGCCACCCATTTCAGTGTCTACGGAAAATGGGGATTTTTCCATTGAAGGCATAATAGACAGAATTGATATTTTACCCGATAACTATGCCAAAATCATCGATTACAAATCAGGCAGGGAAAGCTTCAATCCCGGCGAGGCAACCGGTGGCTGGCGGCTCCAGCTTATGCTGTATCTGAAAGCGGTAAGGGAAGGCATGGAATACGTAAAGTCTGCCGGAGTGTTTTATTTTGAAATTGCAGACCTTATGGTGGAAGGAGACGGGCAAAGCAGGGAAGAAATATTGGCGGCGGTAGAAAAGGAAATCCGCAAGAGTTTCCGGCTGGACGGCACGGTGCTTAATGAAAGCAAGGTTATTGAAAGTATTGCCGGAGATTTCGAATCCTATTCTCATATATTGCCCATCAAAAAAGATAAAGACGGCCTGTACAGCGGAAATACGGAAGGCCGGATGCTGTCAAAAGAAGAATTTGAAAAACTGGAAAAAACAATGGATCAGGTTATAAGTCAGCTCTGCAGTTCACTGGCGGCAGGAAATATTGACATCAGGCCAAAGAAGCTGGATGATATCAGCGCCTGTACATATTGTACATATAAAAGCATCTGCGGTTTTGATTTATCCTTTGACGGCTGCTCCTATGATGTGGTAAAATCGTGATGCTCACAATGCCGAATGGATAAAATGGTTAAAATGGTTAAAATGGATAACAAGGATAATATGGATAATATGTGGGGGAAAATCTGAAAGAGACTATATTTGTGTGATTTCTGTATTGTGCTACTGTGGCTCAGCTGGCAGAGCAGCTGATTCGTAATCAGCAGGTCAGGAGTTCGAATCTCCTCAGTAGCTCCATTGGTGCAGACCCTGTGACGCAATGCCGTCACAGGGTCTTCCTTTCTGCAATTCTGTGGCTTACAACCCTGAAACGGCCGAATCTCGAGACTTGACACCCTGAAACGGCCGGATCTCGAGACTTGGCAGCCCTGAAACGGCCGAATCTCGAGACTTGGCAACACTAAAATGGTCGGATCTGGAAACTTGGCAACACTAAAAAGGTCGGATCTGGAAACTTGGCAACACTGAAATGGTCGAAATTGCAAGATGTGCTATAGATTTTTGCATAAACAAGAGTTTTCTGGTCAAGTTTTCAAGATTTGCGATGGGGACCCCGATACAAACTGGACTGAGTCCTAGCATATGCTGCAATTTCGACCACCACCATATTGGATTCAAGCATTAGCGCTAGCATAAGCTGCAGTTTCGTCCACCTCACGTGAAATAAATTTCAAAAATGAGTGGCTCTCATATTAATCCTTAATTTTTAATCCTTAATTTGTGATTGAACAAGCAGGGCGAAAAAAGACCAATCAAGAGAATCGAAGACATACCAATCAAGATAATCGAAGACATATCAATCAAGATAATCAAAGATATTCCAATCAAGCTAATTGAAGCGGAAATGCATAATAATAGAATTAATGGTAATAAATGGTTGCTAGACAATAATGAAGATGATATATTCAAAGAATGAACAGAAACAGATATATAAGTCATTTTTCAGCAGCTACATTTTGGGACATCCCGTATCTTGATGTTGTTTTGGGCTCGAGTGCAAATCTCTGTGAAGCATTTGATTACACTTATTACCGGAGCAGCAACAGGTATTTTGCAAAAGGAGAAAGGGTTCATTTGTGCCGGACACCCTTGCCTGCCAGGGCAGTAAAATGTGTAAATGGCAAATATGTAGCTTCCCCGGAGTTGGTGTTTGTTCAACTGGCCGGCAAAATTGATTTTCACAGGCTGATTTTGTTGGGCTTGCAATTATGTTCGCATCCTCCGGGAAAACCTGAACTGTCAGTTACCACAAAAAACAAGCTTAAAAACTTCGTTGATAAGTCGTCAGGTCTCGAGGGCCATCGCAAAGCGGCCCAAGCAATAAAATATTTAGAAAACGGTTCAGCATCTATTATGGAGTCACTTGCCTTCATGGTATTAACACTGCCTCATTTTCTAGGTGGTTATGGATTAAAAGGAGCTTTGTTTAATTATGAGATTAAACTGAAAAATGAAACCGATAAAAAATTGGGTGAGCAAAGATGCTTTGCAGATCTATACTATAAGTCAGCGAGATTGGCCGTTGAATATGACAGCCATGCTTTTCACAGCAGTCCATACGAGCAGGGGAAAGATGCTTTGAGGGCGGCACTAATGGAGCGAAACGGCATAGAAACAAGAAGTCTGAGTACAATTCAACTGTACGACAAGCATGCTTGCAAGAATTTTGCCTTCAACCTGGCAAGGCATTTGGATAAACGCATCCGAATCAGGGCTAAAGATTTTGAGCTTATGCATGCGGAACTCAGAAAGCTGTTCCCATACGGCGGCACACTAAAGTAAATAGCGGCGCTCCAGGCGCCGCTGATTAATGGTGGAGAATAGGGGGATCGAACCCCTGGCCTCATGATTGCGAACCATGCGCTCTCCCAGCTGAGCTAATTCCCCGAAAATGGTGGGGGCAGCGGGATTCGAACCTGCGGCCTCATGCTTGTGACGCATGCGCTCTAACCGGCTGAGACTATGCCCCCGTGACTTTTCGGAAATGTATATGCAGATAAGAAAATGTGTAAATCAATGCATATAGTACAATATAATTTGTTTTCGAATTCATTTCAATATTAAATATGCAAAAAGTTACTAATGATATAAATAAAAGTCACTATCAGTATGAAACCAGGTTAAACTAGATGAAACCACTAATCAGTCATGCAGGATATTTGTCAACAAAACGCATTATTCTGAAGATTGGCAATTTGAAAGTGCTTGTCATATTTTACTGGACGCTGTATAATAATATAGCATTATAATTCCTACTGCTTGAACTATTATTAAAAAAGAGGTGATTAAATGGAACAACAAGGTAGGGAACACTGGGGATCCCGGTTTGGTTTCATCATGGCAGCGGCCGGATCGGCTGTAGGCCTTGGAAACATCTGGAGATTTCCTTTCCTCGCTGGTATGAACGGCGGAGGCGCATTCTTAATTATTTATGTCTTGTGTGTAGTATTAGTTGGATTCAGTGTTATGCTGGCAGAGTTCACCATTGGAAGGAGAACTCAGCTGGCAGCGGTAGGAGCTTATAAGAGCAACAGCAAAAGCTGGACATTTGCCGGTGTGCTGGGAGTAATAAGCGGATTCTTCATTATGGGATTCTATCCCGTAGTAGGTGGCTGGGCCATAGCTTACATCTTCAAGTCCTTTACAGGTCTGATTTCTGCTGATGCAGGAGCCATCGGAGATGCCTTCGGTGCATTTATCGGCCATCCTGTAATGCCCTTATTATGGATGTTAATCTTTATGCTTATTAATACCGTAATTGTTGCAAGAGGTGTATCTTCCGGTATTGAGCTGGCAGGAAAGATTCTTATGCCCGCACTTATAGTATTGCTTGCCATAGTAGCTATTAAAGGTTTCACTATTCCCGGAGCCGGTGCAGGTATGGCTTTCTTGTTTGTACCTGACTGGTCAGCAGTCACAGGAAGTACAGTGCTTGCCGCACTTGGACAAGCCTTCTTCTCGCTCAGCCTTGGTATGGGTTGTATGATTACCTACGGAAGCTATCTGACCAAGGATCAGGATTTGCCCAACAACGCATTGATAGTTGTATCCATGGATACAGGTATTGCTATCTTCGCCGGAATTGCCCTGTTCCCGGCCCTCTTCGGATTTGGTATGGAGCCCACAGCAGGCCCCGGACTGGTATTCGTAGTAGTCCCCCAGATCTTTGCTCAGATGGGCGGCATCGGCCCGGTTCTTTCCGGTATCTTCTTCCTTGCCCTGTTCATAGCTGCCCTGACCTCCTCAGTTTCACTGCAGGAAGTTGTTGTAGCATATCTCATGGATGAGAGAAAGATGCCAAGGGTAAAATCCTCAGTGCTTAGCGGAGTCATCATGGTCATCATGTGTACGGCCTCATCCCTGTCATTGGGAAGTTTGTCTCATATTACAGTTCTGGGAGTTGGAGCCTTCGATTTCTTCGACCTCCTGACAGACAAGATCTTCCTGGCTCTGGGCGGTTTGTTGCTGTGCGTATTCGCCGGCTGGTTCCTGAAGAAGGAGGATCTGAAAGACGAAATGACAAACGGTGGCACCAAGGAGTTCAAGCTTTTCGAGCTTTGGTATGCTGTTGTTAAATATATCGTACCAATAATCATTGCAGTAATCGCGGTAGTAGGAATCACTGCAACTCCTCAGAGAGCTCTGATGATTGTAGGTGTGCTCTTCATCGTAGTAATCGGTGTATTCTCAAAGAAACTGTAGAAACAGGCAATAGTAGTTATAAGCAAAAGAGCTTCGGTTTATCCGGGGCTCTTTTTGTGCAAAATCGGTCTGGCAGTGAACAGTGTGACAGTGGGACAGCCCTTTTGTCATATGACAAAAGGGCTGTCCCACTGTCACCACTGTCACCACTGTCACCACTGTCACACTGCCCCACGGCAACAACTTGAGCGAAAGAAGAATAAATGGTATTATAAATAGCATTCATAATACATAATTTGCAGATAGAAGCCAGAGAGGAAATATATGTTTGAGGATTTAACTAATATTCTGGTAGCCAGCGCAGAAGGATCATTTATCCAGGTTACGGTATTTGTGGGAGCAGTGCTTCTGCTTTTTGGATACGTCGATTTTTTGCAGCAGGGCGCTTTGGTGGAGAAAATTGAAAACGCAAAGAAGTTCCAGCCCCTGATAGGCGCCCTGCTGGGCATTCTTCCGGGCTGCGGCGGTTCAATTTTCCTGATGCCCCTGTATTTGAGGGGCACGGTAACTTTCGGGACAATTGTGGCCACCTTGATTGCCACTGCAGGAGATTCAGCTTTCGTCACTATGACACAGGCCCCAAAGATTTTCCTGCTTCTTACATCTCTTTGTTTTATAGTTGGGACGGCCACAGGCTATATAACGGACTTTTTCAAAATTGGGGACTGGGTAAGAAAAAAATCTCCTGTGATTGAGAAAAAAGCATCGGAAATGGAACATGCCGAGGCGGAGGAACTTACCAATCCTACCCACGGCCTGGCTTTTCCGGATGATATTGTCTGCCAGTCCTGTCATCTGAAACACGTAGGTCATGAGGAAGGTGACGAAATCGACATGATGCTCCATCATGGCAAACCCCTTGATACGAAGCGGCTGGGTTACAGAATGATACATAATCACTTTGTATTATTCTGGCTGGTGGTGAGCATAGGCTTTGTTTTGGGTATAATCGAATTGACCCAGATGGACATAAACAACCTGCCGGGTTTGCCCAATTTGGGCAGAATTATGGGTATTGTGGGTACAGTCGTCACCGTAAGCTATATGGCTTTTTCCAAGAAGCTTATAAGGGCGGAAACCCACGAAGATGAGGAGCACAAGCTGTTTTCACTGCGGGAAACCTTTGCACACAATGCCGAGGAAACGGCATTCGTGGGAACCTGGGTTTTTGCGGCGTATCTGGTCTATGAGCTGGCGGTTTATTTCGCCGGCGGAGACCAGGTAGTAGCGGCTGTGATGACGTCTGCAGGGCTGGCATCTGTATTCATGGGAGTGGCTGTGGGTATTATCCCGGGCTGCGGACCGCAGGTGATATTTGTTTCACTTTACCTTAAAGGGATGTTTCCTTTTGCCGCTCTTCTTGCCAACGGCATATCCCAGGACGGAGACGCATTGTTCCCGCTGCTTGCCATGGACAGACGTTCTGCATTTTGGGCAACGGTGCTGAACACAATACCTGCCGTATTGGTGGGCCTGATAGCTTACTATGTTGAAATGAAACTTGGCCTTTTCTAGCAGGGCAACTGGAATTTTGCCTCTCAGGTGGAACAAGAAAAATAAAACAGAAGACAGGAGATATAAAATGAACAATATAAGAGAAATAAAGAAAATTGTGACCGGCAGAAGGGCTGTAGACGGTGCTGGAGTCAGCCTGGTCAGGGTTTTTGGATATAGAGATACTAAAGACTTTGATCCGTTTTTACTGTTCGATGCCTTTGACTCCACTGATCCTGCCGACTACATAAAGGGCTTTCCCTGGCATCCCCACAGGGGCATAGAAACTGTTACATATCTTATTAAGGGAGACATAGAGCATGGTGACAGCCTTGGAAACAAAGGGAGCATACTAGACGGGGACTGCCAGTGGATGACAGCAGGCTCCGGCATCATACACCAGGAAATGCCCAAACCGTCAGAGCATATGCTGGGAGGCCAGCTCTGGATTAACCTGCCGGCAAAAGATAAAATGACAGCTCCCGCCTATGGCGACATTCAGAACGAAAATATTCCGCAGATTGGTGAAGAAGGCGTCAGCATAAAAATTGTAGCGGGGAAATATAAAGATAAAGACGGAGCTTTTCACGGCAAATATGTGGATGCAAATTATTTCGATGTGGAAATGGCACCCGGTGCAGAATGGACATACGAAAGCAATCCCGAAAACACCCTGTTTATTTATATCTTTAAAGGGTCAGGCAAGTTTGGATCGGGTCAGCCCGGTGAAGAAAAACAGGTTTTACTTTTTGAAGCAGGGACTCAATTCAAAGCCAAAGCTGACGCTTCCGGCTTAAGATTTATACTGCTGGAAGGAAAACCCCTGAGAGAACCTATAGCCTGGGGCGGCCCCATAGTTATGAATACAGAGGAAGAACTGAATCTGGCCTTCATGGAGCTTGACTCAGGTGATTTCATAAAAACGGCCCACGGCCGTTAGTCAGCAGCCTCAGCCAAAACCGGATCCACCGGAAGAACCAGCCCCTGCGGTATTTCCGCCGTAGGGGTTGACTTTTTTGAAAACGGTTTCGAGATTTTTACTTCCGCATTTGGGACACATTTGCTTGTCTTTTTCGCTTATTTTACAGAAGACGGAAAACTCGTGTTTGCAGTCTTTGCATCTCAAATCATAAGTAGGCATGGAATTTCTCCTTTCTTATGCGGTTATGTTATCATTTTTTCATTTTCAAATCAAACTGTAAGGGGCATAAACAGTTGCCAATTGTGATTTGTTGCGATATAATTAACTCCGTATTTATTACACTTATGGAGGGTAAATTATGAAAAGAAAACTTGCATTGCTTTTGGCCTTAGTGCTTGTTATTTCTGTTTTTACAGCCTGTGGCGGTGACGGCGGCAATGGCGGAACTGAAGGCGAGAAAGTTATTAAAATCGGCGTGTTCGAACCCTTTACAGGAGAAAACGGGGGAGGCGGATTCCAGGAAGTTCTGGGTATCAGATATGCCAACGAAGTTTATCCTACCGTTGAAATTAACGGAGAAACCTACAAAGTCGTTCTGGTAGAAGCGGACAATAAGTCGGATAAGACAGAAGCTGTTACGGCTGCTCAAAGCCTTATGAGCCAGGGCGTGTCTGCCGTAATTGGTTCCTATGGTTCGGGTGTATCCATTGCGGCAGGTGAGATATTTGCAGAATCCAAAGTGCCCGCTGTCGGCGCATCCTGCACCAACCCCCAGGTAACTGAAGGTAACGACTATTACTTCAGAGTTTGCTTCCTGGACCCCTTCCAGGGAACTGTTATGGCCAACTACGCCATTCAGAACGGTGCAAAGACCGCGGCGGTTATCACCCAGCTCGGCGATGACTACTCCTCCGGTCTTGGCGCTTTCTTTAAAGACGCCTTCAACAGACTGGGCGGAGCAGGTTCGGTTGTGGCAGAAGAGCAGTTCCAGACCAACCAGACTGACTTCAAGGCAATTTTGACCAATGTCAAGGCGGCAAATCCCGATGTAATTTTTGCACCGTCTTCAATTACCACAGCTCCTCTTATAATCAAACAGGCAAGAGAACTCGGTATTGAAGTACCCATTATGGGTGGTGACACCTGGGAGAATGCAACCATCATTGAAAACGCAGGTGCCGACTCTGAAGGCATTGTGCTTTCCACTTTCTTCGACGAAGCAGAGCCTGCAACAGATGAAGCAGCATCCTTTATTACCGGATTCAAAGAATACCTGGTTGCAAACAAGCAGGATGACATTATCCCCGCAGTTTCGGCTCTGGGCTATGACGCATATCTGACAGTACTGGAGGCCATCAAGGCTGCAAATTCAACAGATGGAACAGCCATCAGAGATGCTCTGACCGGCGTATCCCTGGTAGGTGTAACCGGTGCCATTTCCTTTGATGCCAAAGGCGATGCCAACAAAGATATGGCTTTCATCAAGACCGTGGAGAACGGCGCATTCAAGTTCCTCATGACTGTTACAGTTGTGGATTAATTAAAAAACGAATAACTTTATTGAGTGGGAGATTTCTCCTCCCACTCAATTTATTATGTAAGCCTTTATGGGAGACAAGTGAATGAGCTTAACAGTTTTCCTGCAGCACTGCCTGACCGGCATATCCCTGGGCGGAGCATATGCTCTGATTGCCATCGGTTACACGATGGTCTATGGTATTCTTCGCCTGATAAATTTCGCACACGGCGATATTTTCATGATGGCAGGTTATTTTATGGTTTTTGCTGCAGCTTCCTTCCCATGGTACATAGCCATGGTAATTGTGCTGGTGGCCACGGTGGTTCTGGGCATACTTATTGAAAGAGTGGCCTACAGACCCATCAGAAATGCCCCCAGAATGTCAATAATGATTTCAGCTATAGGTGTGTCCTATTTATTGCAAAATCTGGCCACCTATCTGTTTACTGCCCTGCCAAGGGGATATCCTACAATTCCTCTGCTTAAGAGAATCTATCAGATCGGAAGTTTATCGGCCTCTCTTGTAACCATCATTACTCCGATTCTGACTTTAATTCTTGTTTATATACTGATGATGCTTATAAACTTTTCAAAAATGGGCATGGCCATGAGAGCTGTATCCAAGGATTTTGAGACCGCCCAGCTTATGGGAATTAAACTGGACAAGGTTATAAGCACCACTTTTGCCATAGGATCTCTGCTGGCAGCAGTAGGCTCCATACTGTACTTTACAGACCGTATGACCGTATTTCCTTTCAGCGGCACCCTGCCGGGTCTTAAGTGTTTTGTAGCGGCGGTTCTGGGTGGCATCGGCAGCATACCGGGAGCGGTTCTCGGCGGCTTTGTCCTGGGTTTGGGCGAAACAGCCCTGGTTGCCCTGGGATATTCCACCTTCAGCGATGCCTTTACCTTTGTACTGCTGATTATAATGCTTCTGTTCAGACCTACAGGAATATTCGGAGAGAAGGTGACGGATAAAGTATGATGAAGCTCAAACCAATCACGAAAATAATATTGTCCGGGCTTTTAACAGCCATAATAGTGGCAATTCTGATATATTTAAACGCACATAAGGCCCAGTACAGTTACGCTGTTTCCATACTGGAAAGAGGAGCTATCTTTGCCATAGTGGCAGTCGCCATGAATCTGCTCACCGGCTTCACAGGCCTGTTTTCTCTGGGTCAGGCGGGATTTATGGCCATAGGAGCCTACACGGTGTCCATCCTCACCATCCCTGTGGCGACAAGACCCAACGTTTATTATATTAACGGCATTGCGGAGCCTTTAGCCAATGCCTGGCTGCCCCTGTGGGCCGCACTTATACTTGGAGGCCTTTTTGCTGCCATAGTGGGGGGCCTTATAGGTATCCCGGTTTTAAGGCTGAAAAGCGACTATCTGGCCATTGCAACCCTGGGCTTTTCCGAAATAATAAGAGCCATTATTGCTTCACCCCAGATGGACAGAATAACCAACGGGTCCTATGGGCTTAAGAGCATTCCAAATTTCCCATCCTCTTTCTTTGTTTACATTGTTGCGGTAATATGCATAACTTTAATGATCCTGATCCTGCGGTCATCCTACGGAAGGGCTTTCAAGGCAATAAGGGAGGACGAGACCGCAGCTGAAGCCATGGGCATAAATCTCTTCCTGCACAAGCAGATGGCCTTTATAATCAGCTGCTTCTTTACCGGTGTAAGCGGAGGATTGCTGGCAGTATTTATGCGTTCCATAGATTCAAAAACTTTCCAGGTGGCACTTACATTTGACATTCTGCTTATAGTGGTGCTTGGCGGCCTTGGAAGTATTACAGGCAGTGTAGTAGGTGCCTTCCTCATGACTGCAGGCAGGGAATGGCTGCGTTTCTTTGACAGACCCCTGGTCATCGGCGGTTTTGCGGTACCCTTATTCAGGAGCGGACTGAGAATGGTTATATTCTCCATAATTCTGATGGCTGTGGTTCTCTATTACAGAAAAGGACTTATGGGCAACAAGGAGTTTTCCTGGGACGGAATATACCGATTTATAAGGCGACCTTTCGCAAGGGGGGTGAGCCGTAATGGATAATGGAAACGGCATGGCCCTAAAGCTATCTGATATAACCATGCAGTTTGGAGGCGTCGTAGCAGTAAATAACCTGACCATAGATGTGGAAAAAGGCAAAATAGTTGCACTTATCGGGCCCAACGGAGCGGGGAAAACAACGGCCTTTAACGTAATTACCGGTGTCTATGCGCCCACTAACGGGGCGGTTGAATTCATGGGAAAAACCATAGTAAGCAACTACCCGCAGGGCAAAATGAAGAAGGAGTATCAGGGTCAGAATCAGGGGAAATATACCGAGGTTGTTAAAAAGACTCCCGATGTCATAACAAAACTGGGCATTGGCAGGACCTTTCAGAACATCAGACTTTTCAAGGATTTAACCGTTTTTGAAAATGTTCTAATTGCCAAGCATATGAACATGAAGGCAGGAATCATTTCCGCCACCTGTATGCTTAACCATAAAGAAGAGAAGGCCATGAAGGATCAGTCTATGGAACTTCTGGAAATTGTTGGTCTGGCTTCTGAAAAGGACGAAATTTCAGGCTCCCTGCCTTATGGCCAGCAGCGAAGGCTGGAAATTGCCAGAGCTCTGGCTACGGAACCCAAGCTTCTGCTTCTGGACGAACCCGCGGCGGGCATGAACCCTCAGGAAACCTATGACCTGGCAGAATTCATATACAACCTGCGCAGAGATTTTGACCTGACTATTTTTATGATAGAGCATCATATGAATCTGGTAATGGAAATTTCCGAAAAAATCTATGTTTTGGATTTTGGTAAATTGATTGCGGAAGGAACTCCCGGAGAAATCCAGAAGAATCAAAGGGTAATAGATGCATATCTGGGGGTGGCTGAAGATGAGTAACGAAAATTATCTGGAAATAAAAGACCTTGAAGTTGCTTATGGCGGAATCCAGGCAGTAAAGGGGATCTCCATGCAGGTTCCCAAAGGGAAGATCGTCACACTAATTGGTTCCAATGGTGCCGGGAAAAGCACCACTCTGAGAACTATTGCCGGTGTGGTCAAGCCAAAGGCAGGCTCAATAATATTCGATGGTGAAGAAATAATAGGAAAAGCGCCCCACGAAATTGTGTCACGGGGAATTACCCTCGTTCCGGAGGGCAGGCGGGTTTTCAGCAATCTGACTGTTCTGGAAAACCTGAAAATCGGGGCTTATATTCATCATGACAAATCACATGCCCAGCTGGAGGAAGTTTTTGAACTTTTCCCCAGGCTCAAGGAAAGGGAATGGCAGCTTGCCGGGACCCTGTCCGGCGGAGAACAGCAGATGCTGGCTGTCGGAAGGGCTCTTATGAGCAGGCCGAAACTTATAATGATGGATGAGCCTTCACTTGGTCTTGCCCCTCTGATTGTAAAAGATATTTTCAATATCATAAAGACAATTAACGATGAAGGAATTACAGTTCTGCTCATCGAGCAAAACGCCAATATGGCTCTGAAAACAGCCGACATAGGCTATGTTATGGAAACAGGAGTCATTGCTTTGCAGGGCACCGGAAAGGAACTGCTGGCAAATGAAAGCGTTAAAGAGGCTTATCTGGGGAAACAGAAAGCCGGCTGATAGGAGGAGAAAATGCTTCTGAAAGGTAAACCGGTTGCGGATAAAATCAAGGAAGAAATAGTTGAAGCCGTGAATGCGAGACTGGCTGCAGGCAAAAATCCGCCCAGAGTGGGATTGATAAGGGTGGGAGCCAATCCTGATGATATAGCCTATGAAAACAGGATTATCAAAAACTGCAGTGAACTGGGTCTGGAAAACCAGGTTGTTGAGCTATCTGCAGACGGCACAACTCAGGATATTTTGAATGCGATGGAAGTACTGAATGGAGATGATGATGTCTGCGGCATCATGGTCTTTCGGCCTCTTCCCAAAAATTATGATATGGATGCAATCAGCAGGGCCATCAAGCCTGAAAAAGACATAGATTCCATGAGTCCCGTCAACCTTGCAAAGCTTGTCTCAGGTGATAAAACAGCTCTGTCTCCCTGCACACCGGAAGCGGTGGTGGAAATACTTAAATATTATTACGAAGACCTTACGGGAATGAATATCGTGATAGTAAACAGGAGCCTGGTTTTAGGAAAACCCCTTGCCATGCTTTTGCTGAATGAAAATGCCACAGTCACTTTATGCCATTCAAAGACCAGGGATATCCCTGCCCTGGCGAAAAAAGCAGATGTATTTGTTTCGGGCATAGGCAGAGGCAAATTTTTCGGTCAGGAATATTTCAGCGAGGACAATATAGTCATTGATGTAGGCATAAACTTTGTGGACGGAAAAATGTGCGGAGATGTGGATTTCGAAAATGTTGAGAATAAAGTCAAGGCTATTACTCCTGTGCCGGGAGGCGTGGGAACGGTTACTTCCATGATACTCTTAAGGAATGTCATTAAGGGAATGAAGTTAATGGAGGAAAGGGGCTAGTGGAAAAGAAGGTATTAAGTCCGGCAGAAATACTGGATTTTACCATAGGAGTCGCCAGGGTCAAGACTCAGTCAAGCTTTGTCAAACTGCTGGTTCTTGGGTTTCTGGCCGGGGTCTTCATAGCCTTTGCTTCTGAAGGCTCCAACATGGCAGCTTTCAACCTGCTTGCAAAGCCTGAAACCTATGGCCTGGGAAAAGCCATGGCAGGTGCCATCTTCGGAACAGGACTGATGCTTGTGGTTCTGGCCGGCGGCGAGCTTTTTACCGGAAACACACTAATCCTTGCCGCTGTCTGTGACAGGCAGGTTACTGTGGGGAAAATGCTGCGAAACTGGGCGATAGTGTACGCAGGAAATCTGATCGGTTCAGTTTTTCTGGCATACCTTATGGCCAGTTCCGGACTTTTCGGGAGCGGAGCTCAGATGTTGGGTGCCGTTACTTTGAAGATTGCTGTATATAAAGTTAACCTGAGTTTCATGCAGGCATTTTATCTGGGGATAATGTGCAACTGGCTGGTATGTCTGGCGGTCTGGCTTTCCTACGGAGCCACGGAAATGGCAGGGAAGATTCTGGGTATATTTTTTCCCATCTGGCTCTTCATAACATCAGGTTTTGAACACAGCGTGGCAAATATGTACTACATTCCGGCAGGGCTGTTAATCAAGGCAAACTCTGCCTTCGTTGAGCTGGCCGGGGTTTCGGCAGCAGAATTATCCAGATTGACCTGGCCGGGCTTCTTCATATACAATCTGCTGCCTGTTACTTTGGGCAATATTGTTGGCGGCGGTTTATTTGTGGGTATAATATACTGGTATGTATATAAAAAAGCTTAAAGGAGGTGTTGAGATGACAGAAGAAAAGAAGAAAACCGATGTGGTTGATGAGAAAGATGCAGAAGAAAAAGAGCAGACCATAAGTCCATCCTACGCAAACAGTCCCCTGGCAAGCGCTCATACTATTGATATCGATACCAGAGTCAGCAATCCTTCGGAAGAAGACATGGTCGCCCTGAAAGAGTGGGGAGATAAAAATCAGCAATAACTATATTAAACTCGTTGAGAGATTAACGGCAGCTCCTGGTCATCCAGGAGTTCGTCAATTGTCCTTGCATCATATATGCCTTTATCAAGGCAGAAAGCGACTACCAGTTCATCTTTGTGTGAACGTGAGAGACGATATCGGGCTGATTTCAATAACAGGTCCATTTCGTCTCTTTTCAGTTCCAAGGCCATCCCAAGCAGGATAACCAGGGGTTTGGTTGGAATATAATCAGGATTTTCTCTGATTTTGTTAATCAGGTTTCTGTCTACCGGAACTCTTTCGTAAATGACATCGTCATTTTCAATTCCTTTTTGGGTGTATAGGTCAAGGAAAAGCTCCCGGAAGCTTACTTCCAGCTCATCTTCATCCAGTAGTTCCTGGTCGCTGTCAGTTACAGGCCTGCAGGAAACCGATTCGGAAACCCAGGTGAAAGGGTCTTCCGGATCGTCCTGAGTGTGGTCCGTAACCTCATCGCAAACGAAGTCAAAAGCTTCTTCCACAAAGTTGGTGTTGATATACAGATTCAGTTGATCAAACAAGGCTTCTTTTGTCATATGATACCTCCGTAAATAATATTCTACAACAATTCGATTGAGTGGTTTTCGGGCTCAACAACCTGCCCTATAATGGTGGAATTCTCATCAGTCTGTTGAAGTTTTTCCAACAGCTCTCTGCTTTCTGCTTCGGGAACGGCAATAAGCAGGCCGCCTGATGTCTGAGGGTCAAATAAAATATCACTTATATCCAGGGGGACATCAGCCCCGATAAGAATCTTCTTCTCCAGAAAAGACCTGTTGGCATAAGCTCCGGCCGGAATGATGCCCATTTTTGACATTTCTCTGGCCTGGGGAAGCAAAGGCATTCTCCCGGTTTCCAGCACCAGCGTTACTCCGCTGCCTTCTGCCATTTCATGACCATGCCCCAACAGACCAAAACCCGTAATATCTGTGCAAGCATTGACTTTGTGGTTCTTCATAGTGAGAGCGGCATCTTTGTTCAGCCTGGACATGGAATTAATCAGCACCCTGAGAGATTCCTCCGAAAGCAGGCCCTCCTTTGCAGCTGTGGTCAGTATGCCTGTCCCGAGAGCCTTGGTCAGGATCAGAACATCCCCCGGCATGGCACCGGAATTTTTTATAATTTCTTCCGGTTTTGCAAAACCCGTAACCGAGAGGCCATATTTTGGTTCATGGTCTTTGAGACTGTGCCCTCCTGCAATAATGGCTCCTGCTTCAATGATCTTTTCATAGCCCCCTTCTAAAATAGCCTGAACCGTTAAGGTGTCCATATCTTCGGGATAGCATAGGATATTCAGCGCCAGTTTTGGCCTGCCGCCCATGGCATATACATCGCTGAGAGCATTGGCGGCCGCAATCTGTCCAAAACTATAAGGATCGTCAACCATAGGCGGGAAAAGGTCCAGGGTTTTAATCATGACAACATCGTCGTTTATCTTATAAACGGCGGCATCATCGCTGTGGTCAAAGCCCACTATTAAATTCGGATCGTCAAATTTCGGCAGATGACACAAAACTTGTGCCAGGGCATCGGGCCCAATCTTCGCCGCTCAACCTGCATTTTCTGTCAGCTGCGTGAGTCTGACCTTGTCTTCCGCCATTTGGAATCTCCTTTTGTTACTATCTCCAAGAATACTAAAAACTCTCAATTAGAGCAAGCTTTCTGCCATCTTGCTGAAATCCAGGTTTGAAAGTCCGGAGTCGGTTCTGTCTATCCATCTTCCGGGGATTGCATCTATTCCGGCATAGGCTCCGCAGACGGCGCCGCATATGGAGCCGTTGGTATCCGCATCATCGCCGGCATTTACGGCGGCAGGGATGCCGGCTGCAGGGTTGCCACCTGCAGCATAAAAAACTCCGAGAGAAAGGGGAACACTTTCATAAACTTTCATGCCCGCGCCAAAAATGGACACAAGATAAGCGGTGATTTCTTCCAGTGTTTTGTTTTTTTGAGTCATGTCATCGATGATTTCTTTGGCCAGCAGGATTCTGTTTCTGACCGAAGGCGCAGGAATCTCAAAACCTATGCTTTCTCCGTAGGCGGCGGCCCTTGCTGCCTCCAGTATGACCTGCCCGCAGGACAGGCCTCCCCTGACTCCGGCAGCAACGGCAGCGGCCACAGCGCAGGCTCCGGCCACTGCCGGAGCGCTTCCATGACTTGGCATGGAAGACCGGGCCGCCGCTTCCACACATTTTTGAAAATCGTTTCTGTAAAACAATCCTATCGGAGCAACTCTCATGGCGCTTCCATTGGTATCGCTGGTTTTTGAACCCTCTTTCGGATCTCTTCCCTCAACCAGGGCAGTCAGGAATTTTCTTGTGCTGGGGCCGATAACATCGCTTTCCAGCATCTTCTGTTCAATGGCCCATGTTCGCATATAATCATTGAAAGCAGGCTCATCGAATCCCTTGTTTTCAATCAAAATCCTGGCAATTATCAGGCTTTCATAGGTGTCGTCCGTAATATCGCCTGCACCCAGAGCTGTGTGATATTTCTGCGCATCCCTGTCAGGTTCGAGAAAATCCTCTATATATCCATAAGTCTCCTTAATCTGCTTAACGGTCATAAAAGAAGCAGGCATGCCCATGGCATCGCCTATGGCCCCGCCGTACAGACAGCCTTTGATTCTGCTCAGTTCGTCATTCATTGGTCTCCTCCATAGATATCCTCCCGGCTGAATTCTCCGTGGGGTCCGTAAACTCCTGCAGTAAGAGCGGCACAACGCTTTGCCAGCTCCACCGAGCTTTCAAGATCCCGGTTTTGGGACAGGCCGCAGGCAAGGGCTCCGGTGAAGCTGTCCCCGGCTCCCGTGCTGTCAACAGTGGCGGAATCCGCAATGTCATAACGGAAGTGTTCATTTTTGGAAAATACTGTGCCTCCCTTTGCCCCTCGGGTGAGCACTATGATTTTGCCTTGTGAGGCCAGCTCAGATGCCCAGATTTCAGGGTCTCCCTCTCCGGCAAGGAAAATTGCCTCTTCCATATTTGGAATAATGGCATCCGATATTTCAATCATCTGCCTGAGCACACCGGGGTCGATATGGCTTACCATGGGACCGGGGTCAAAAACAATCAAAACCTCGTCCCTTTTAAGAGTTTCAAGGGTCCGGATTACCTTCCGGCCTTCATCATTCAGCAGATAATAGCCGGTTACGGCGGCTGTGCCGCAGCCTGATTTGATGTCCCCGCTGACAAGAGCATCTTCAAACCAGCCTTCCACACCTTCTTTGGTGAGGAAAGTTCTTTCCCCGTCCGGCTCAACAAAGACCATGCTGTACCCGGTTTCAGCTTTACTGTCTCCCGCCCGATTCAAATCGGTCATTTTAATGCAATCTTCGGGCAACCCTTTTGCCCTCACATAGTCAAGGCAGGTTGTCCCTTCTGCGTCATTAGCAAGATGGGAGATTATATAAGGGGTACCGCCAAGGTTTTTAATGGTCATGGCCATGTTAATGGAGCAGCCTCCCACATATTCATATGTATCCAGGATAAGGGCATCACCGCCCCTTTGGGGAAACCGGTTCACCATGAAGTATCTGTCAATCATGAGGCCGCCGAATATTAAAATACCATTTCTGTCTTTCATTTTCTCCATGTCAGGCATCCTCGATGAGCCTGCAGAATTCAGGTTCCCAGGTAATCTTTACCTTGTCACCCTGATTAAACTTGGTGGTTTCACCTATGTTCTGGCTTTCCGCCACCAGTTCACGGCCGTTGCAATCTATACGGTAAGTTGAGAGGTTGCCCACGTAGGTGACTATGGATATCCGGCCGGTCAGGCATCCCGGGCTTTCTCCCTCTCTGCAGGGCTCTTCCGCTGATTTCAGGATGATTTTCTCCGGCCTGACACTGTAGAGAGCCTTTTCACCGGCTTTCACCGGCTTGGTTGTAGGGATGGTGATGACGCCGTAGGCCGTGTCCAGAGTCACCATGTTCTCTGCGTCTTCCACGGCAACACCTTCAAAGAAGTTAGCCTTGCCCAAAAAGCCCGCCACAAAGCGATTTTTAGGCTTTTCATAAACGGTATAAGGCTCTCCCCACTGAATGATTTTTCCTTTCTCCATCACCACTATATAGTCGGATAAAGTCAGGGCTTCTTCCTGGTCGTGGGTAACGAAAAGGGCTGTGGCGCCTACCTGTGAAAGTATTTTCCTGAGTTCAACCTGCATCTCCACCCTGAGTTTTTTATCCAGGGCACTCAGGCATTCATCAAGGAGGACGACTTTGGGCTCTATAACCAGAGCCCTGGCCAGGGCTACCCTTTGCTGTTGACCTCCCGAAAGCTGCCTTGGCTTTCTTTCCCTGTATTCCGTAAGCTGGACTATTTCCAGCATCTTGTCTACTTTGGCCCGGATTTCTGTTTTTGTGAAGTTTCTCTGCTCAAGGCCGTAAGCGACATTTTCAAAAACCGTCATATGGGGGAAAAGGGCATAGCTCTGGAACACCACTCCCAGGTTTCGCTTGTGGGCAGGGACATTGTTGATAAGTTCGCCGTCTATATAAATGTCTCCGTCATTTGCCGGTTCAAAGCCTGCAATAAGCCTTAGCGTCGTGGTTTTGCCGCAGCCGGATGGCCCAAGCAGGGCAACCAGGGCACCTTCCGGAACATCAAGGTCGATATGGTCTAAAACGGTGTTGGTCCCATATATTTTAGTAAGATTCTTAACGGACAAAGTGGACATTACTGTGAGCCCCCCTTTGAAAACAGTTCTTTCATACCCGAAGCGCCTATTATCAGCCCCACTCCCAGAATACACATGAGAGAGACACCGATGATTATGGTGGAGACGGCATTTATTTCGGGAGTAAAACCAAAGCGGATTGAAAGCTGAATTTCAATAGGCAGGGTGGAAACTCCCGATGGCATGAGAAAATAGCTGATTACGAAATTGTCAAAGCTGATCATAAATGCAAGAAATCCTCCCGCCACCATTCCCGGGGCAAGGACAGGCAGGATAATCCGCCAGAAAGTAGTAAGAGGCTTAGCCCCCAGTGAGGCACTGGCTTCCTCAAGAGCCGGGTTCATGCTCTGGACTCTGGCTAAAAGCACCAGGGCCGCATAAGGCAGTGAAATTACAATGTGGCCTGCGAGCACAAAGCCCATGGCCTTGGTCATGCCCATCGCCCTTATCATAAGCAGCATGGAGAGCCCCAGAATGAGCCAGGGGATTGCCAGAGGCATGAGGAGCAGGGCATTCAGCCTGCGCCTGAGTCCCACTCCCAGAGCCCGCATTCCCAGGACCATCATTGTTGCAAGTATAACGCATACTATTCCGGTTACGGCTGCTATCCACAGGGAATTAAGTGTGGCACCTATGAGTTTCTCGTTATTGAACAGGTCGATGTACCAGCGGGTGCTGAACTCAAAAGGCAGGGAATTGTACCTGGACCTGTTGAAGCCCATGACAATCACCACTGCAATGGGTGTGTAGAGGAAAAGCATAACTGCTATGATTAAAAAGTTTGAAAGGAAGTTTCTCTGCTTCATACCAGCTTCTCCTTCCCCAGTTTATTGAAAAGCCCCATGCTTGCCAGCACCATGGCCAGCAGGAGAAAAGCTATAGCTGCTCCGAAATTCCAGCCGTAAACCTGGAAAAACTGGGCTTCTATGACTGTTCCAATGACGCTGCCGTCAACTCCTCCCAAAATTCTGGGTTCCACAAAGCTGCCAAGGCAGGGAACAAAGACGAGCATTACTCCCGAAACAACTCCGGGCCAGGAAAGGGGTAGTGTGACCTTTAAAAATGTGGCAACCGAATTGGCACCGAGACTTCTGCTTGCTTCCAGCAAAGAATTGTCTATTCTTTCCATTGCCAGGTAAATGGTGATGACCATGTATGGGAAATATGCGTGAACCAGGCCTATAATAACCGCCACCCTGGTGTACAGAAGACCAAGGCCTTCGCTGACCAAACCCAGGCTTTGCAGCAGGTCGTTGAAAATCCCCCCGTCCTGCAGGAATACTATCCATGAATAGATGCGGACCAGCTGGTTGGTGAAAAAGGGAATAA
Source organism: Bacillota bacterium (assembly GCA_052034085.1). Taxonomy (GTDB): domain Bacteria; phylum Bacillota; class Clostridia; order Peptostreptococcales; family Anaerovoracaceae; genus UBA1426. The sequence continues at coordinate 80,115 of JBPOJA010000010.1, forward strand.
TAATGAGCATGAGAATGATATTTCTCATGCCCTTAAGTCTTTTTGCCATTACATAGGCCAGGGGATAAGCGATTATCAGGCTGATCAGCGTCACAAGAAGACTGTTGACAATGGTTTTCCCGGTAAGTTTGACATAAAAACCTTTTTCAAAAAAGTGCCTGTAATTCTCCAGCGTAAAACCCGCAGCCCCTGAGTCGCTTTTGAAGCTGTAAAAAAACATAATAAACAACGGGGCTATGACAAACACCAGGAGGGTCAGCACACCGGGCGCTGTCAGCCATCTTTTGGTATTATGCAAAGGAATCACTCTCCCGAATTTTACTGTGCCTTAACCTCTGTCCAGAGCTCGTTCCATACCGCTTTTTCGTCTTCCGACAGATATTCCATGAAATGAAGCTTGTTCAGGGATTCTTCATCCATACATGCCGAAGCGGCATAATCGGGATCCAGGGCTTCCGCAGCATCCTGGTTAACAGGGGCAGGACCGCCGCTGGATGACCATTTTAACTGCACATCCTTGCTTATAAGGTAGTCGATGAATTTCAGGGCCAGTTCCTTGTTGTTGCTGCCCTTGTAAATCCCCCAGTTGTCCACCCAGCCGACTGCACCTTCTTTGGGTATGGTGAAACCTATCGGCTCGCCGTCCAGTTTCATGGTGGCAGCCTGGCCGGACCACATGACACCTAAGGCAATTTGTTTGTTGGCAAAGAGGGTGCTGAATTCGTTGCCGGTCTCCCAGTAAGTCTTGTTGAGGGGTTTCTGTTTAATGAGCAGGTCTTTGACTCTGCCAAGATCATTGGGATGGTTGGGATCCTGGCCGTCAACCATGGCCGCAATCATAAGGGCATCCTTGTAGTCATCCCTGAAGGCGATTTTGCCTTTGTATGCTTCGTCCCAGAACACGTTCATGCTGTCGGGAGCCGTTGGTATCATGTCGGTGTTATAAGCTATCGATGTGGAACCCCAGACAAAAGGTACGGCGTAATATTTGCCGTCTTTCATGCATTCCTTCTGGGTCTTGAACCTTTCGAAAAGGGCATCGAAGTTTTCCATTTTGGATACGTCGATTTCCTCCAGCAGCCCATCGTTTATGGCAGAAGTAAGTATTGACACATTAGGCAGGCAGATGTCTATTTCTCCCGGTGCCGCCGTGCGCAGCCTTGTCAGAAGGTCTTCTTCGCTGGACATGAAAGTATTTACGATTTCACAGTTGTTTGCCTCCTCGAAAGCCCGCACCAGGTCTTTATCATCGGTGGCATAGTCCTTCCAGTTCACAACATAGAGTTTAACCGGCCCGTCGCCGTTTCCGCCCGAACCTCCTCCGCCGCCGCAAGCTGATAACATAGACAGCAACAAAGCCATCACAATGAATATAATGAGTGATATTTTCTTTTTCATGGCTGGTCTCCTTTTGTTATCCGCGAGCCGTAAACTCGCTATTCTCCGATTTTTGCTAATCCATATTATATCACATTGGCTTAAAAGGTGGAAAGAATAGAAAAGGTTGAACCGGCCTGCGGCCTAATATATAATTCTCAATAATAGATAATTCCACACCTATCAGTACGGAAAATTCAGGAGAAAGAGGGAAAGAATATGAAGTATGTATGTAATATATGCGGATACGTTCACGACGAGGCAAAAGAGGGGAAACCTTTCTCAGATTTGAGCCAGTGCCCGTCTTGTACAGCGCCTTTGGAGCTTTTTCAGGCTGAAGCCGGTTCCGAACCGGTTTCTGAGGGCCATTCAGGTCTTTCAGGCTCTTCAGGCCCCGGCCACAGAGTTTATCAGTGCAGTGTTTGCGGTTATATATTTGATGAAAATGTGGAGCCTATAAGGTTTGAAGATCTGACCCACTGTCCCAACTGCCACGCGCCGGTTTCAAAGTTTAAACTCATAGAAGGCGGAGTGGTGGCGGCAGGGGCGGAAAAAGCGGGCAGGGAGGCTTCTGCCGGCCTGGAATACGACAGCGAAACCGTGAGAACCGACCCTGAAGAGCGCTTTATGGCTGAAATACACGAGATGGCCGTAGAAGGAAAAACCATAATCGGAGCCATGGGCACCAGACTTGTTAAACCATATTGGGATGATGTCCATATTCTGGGAGCTCAACTGGACCCCATGCCTTTGGAAGACGACGCACCTGTGGATATAACCACCGTAATCGGTAAAAATGCAAAGAAACCCATGGTTTTAGATATGCCGGTCTATATTTCCCACATGTCCTTTGGTGCCCTGTCAAAAGAAGTAAAAATTTCTCTGGCAAAAGGGGCAGCTATGGCCAAAACCGCTATGTGCAGCGGTGAAGGCGGAATCCTGCCTGAGGAAATGGATGCGGCCTACAAGTATATCTTTGAATATGTTCCCAACCGGTACAGCGTTACCGATGAAAACCTGCAGAGAGCGGACGCCATAGAAATTAAAATAGGGCAGGCTGCAAAACCCGGCATGGGCGGACATTTGCCCGGCCACAAAGTAACAGAGGAGATTGCCGAAATAAGGGGCAGGCAGGCGGGAGAAGATGTCCTGAGCCCCTCAAAATTCCCGGGGATAGACAGCAAAGATGATTTGAAAAAGCTCGTTGATGAGCTGAGGGAAAGATCCGGGGGCAGGCCAATTGGTATAAAAGTGGCCGGGGGCAGGGTCGAAAAAGATCTGGCTTTTGCTGTTTATGCGGGGGCCGACTTTGTTACGGTTGATGGCAGAGGGGGAGGCACGGGATCCAGCCCCAAGCTCCTGAGAGATGCCTGCGGTGTTCCCACAATTTTCGCCCTTCGCCGTGCCAGAAAATATCTGGATTCCATTAATTCGGATATTGAACTTGTGATTACAGGCGGCTTGCGGGTATCTTCTGATTTTGCAAAAGCTCTGGCTTTGGGAGCCGATGCAGTTGCAATAGCATCTGCAGCCCTGATAGCCGCCGCCTGCCAGCAGTACAAGATATGCCACACGGGATATTGTCCAACAGGAGTGGCCAGCCAGGACCCGGAACTCAGAAAACGTGTCCATATAGAGGCCGCCAGCCAGCGGGTCTACAATTTCCTGAAAGTTACTGCAGAAGAACTGAAGACCTATGGCAGGATAACGGGTCATGACAACATCCATGATCTGGCACTGGAAGATCTTTGCACTGTTGACAGAGACCTGGCAGAATATGCTGGTATACCCCACGCATAGGAGCTGTGCACAGGGGTTTTTGTTAGTGGGTGGGCAGTTTTTCAATTAATTCCAAGAAAAACTGCCTTCTGCTATGTTTTTTGTTCAGTTTTTCAAGTAATTTGAAAAAATATGCCGGTTTGGGCGGAATTACTTGAAAAACTGTGCAGCTGACGGCCTAAATCGAGTTATGTCCGTATAATGGTGTAAATTAGAAAACAAAAAAAGAGAACATGTTTCTCCTAATCGGTTACAATATAGTTACCACAACTAAAACCGGAGGTGAAGAAACATGTCTCAAGTCAATATTAC
>JBPOJA010000026.1:0-68052 GCA_052034085.1 Bacillota bacterium
TTGTGAGCACTTATTTTGAGAATTTAATTTAGTAATGGAGATTTGCCTATTTTAATGTGAGATAAAAGGACTATTTTTTCCGGGCTTATTTTGAGAATAGCGTCCTTATTTAATGTGAGAAACGACACCTTAGCATTACGACATTTATTGCCCTTGTTTTCCCATCATCATAGTAAAAAAGTAATGGTTCACCATCTCCATGAATTTGAAATGCCTTTGCGTAGCCGCTTAAATAATACACATCATAATTAGCAAAGCTTTTAACTATGCTGTCCCATTTTTCTTGTTCTTCTATGCTTATAATCTTGAAACTCATATCCATAATTGTTAGTTGTAAAAATCACCTATACAGTCAATAATCCTCTGCATGTCCATTGTATTGTATCTTTGATCACATACCAGGGATATGCTTTCATCGTAGAGACTTTCAATTTCTATATGATGATCTTTCGAAAGTGGCCAGTGGACCGGGCAATAAATATTGTTTCTAATAAGGTGTTGCTTCAAAGCATCGCGTTTGCCCGCCTTGCTCAAAACAGGGACAAATAGAGGGGTATCTTCTGCTGTTATGTTAGATATCTCTATGCCATTGTAAGCACTTAAGCCTTCAATTAAATATTTCGCATTGGTTCTGCGTGTATTTTTTATTGTATTAATATCTAAATGAGTAATCAAATTTGTAAATACATCTGGGATACCATATTCCTTGTAATCAGCCTCGATAATGCTTTCGGCTTCACAGAAAAGGCTTAGAAAATCTTCCTTGTTACCTTCTTTATTAGATATGTACTTCCCCTTCAAAAGAGCTGCTTGTTTCCTCAAATCAATATACTTCTGATTTATCTTTTGGGGATTTCCTGAGATGAAATCTCCGGATTGTTTCTTGGCGATTGCACCACATGCCAATCCGGTCCATTTCCGAAAGCTGGCAAATACATAATCCGATTCATTGCTATATGGTTTTTCTGAAAACCATGAGTGTGTTGCATCCTCTATAACGATGCATCCCTTCTCTTTGACTTTCCTTATAGTTTCCTTAACTTCCTTGTCGATGAAACCAAAGTACTGCATAATCAGTATCGCATCGCATTCAACAGTACTATCAAAATTAATTGCATGCTCATATTTACCGTTATTGAAAACAATTTCATAAAACTTCACATTAATGCCATTATCCAAAAAAGGTTTTATCATTGTATGGCAACAATATGTTGGAAGCATCACCCTGTTAAAACGATTTTCTGCTTTGATATCTTTGATAATATAATCGAGCGCTGTCCTTCCTGTAAGCAAAAAACGGAGGTTTTCATTGACTTTCAAAGTAGGAGTGCCACTTAGCTCCACTTCCCAAAATTCGCCGCCAATTTCACTATTTACCCTATTCATCCCAGTAGTTGTTCCCCTTAATGAGTTCCAAATAATCTTCTCTCAAGATTCCAACTACAAGTTCATCATGATAAGCATTTGTTTTAAATATAGCTTTTCTTTTTATGCCTTCAACTTTCCACCCACACTTATCACAGTATAATTTTTTTGACCCTTCATTATAATCAACAATGGCTCCATCCAAGCGATTAAGATTGAGTTCTTCAAAAGCATAGCGCATTACTGCCATAACGGTGTCTGTCCCAATCCCTTTTTGGCGATTCCGTTTGTTAGATATCTTTATTCCATGAAAAGCAGACCTATTTTTCCAGTTAATATTAAAAATATTTGCATAGCCAACAGCTTCGCCATTATCTGTCTCTATGATAAGCCTTAATTCATTGGTTGTTTGTAGACTATTTTTGTACCAATCCATTTGTTGCTGCATTGAAATCGGGAAACTATATCCCCCAACCATTCTTTCGATTTCAGGATCATTAACCATCTCCCTTAATAATTCCTGGTCTTTTTCCTCCATAGCTCGCAATGTAACGAATTTACCTTTTATATTCATTTTATCCCCTCTTTTTGCCTATAAACATTAAAATCTTCGAGCGAATTAACTCCCCTAACTCCAATATCAGAGCGGTTTATTACAATCCTGACAGTATCAGTGATAATTCTTATATCCCCTTTTAGTGTTATATCTTCAATATATTTCACATCAAATCCAAACCGCTCTTCCCAAGATGTGCGATTCCTTCCATTTACTTGAGCAAGCCCAGTTAATCCAGGACGCACATTATGCCGCTGTTTTTCTCGTTCGTTATAGTGTGGCAAATATTCGACAGCTAAGGGTCTTGGCCCTACGATGCTCATATCTCCTTTTAGTATATTCCATAATTCTGGGAGTTCATCCAATGATGTAGACCTGAGCCACTTGCCAAAGCTTGTGAGCCTTTCGCTATCGGGCAGAAGCTTACCCTCTTCATCTTTTTTATCGGTCATGGTCCGGAATTTATATAAGGTAAAGATTTTTTCGTTCAAACCGGGCCGATTTTGCTTGAAGATTACCGGGCTGCCCAATTTTATTCTCACAAGAAGGGCTATTACTGCAAGCACCGGCGAAAGGACGATTAGAGCTATCAGAGCTAGTGTAAAGTCTAATATTCTTTTGAAATATTTCCGGTACATCTATAGATAATCTCTAATTTACTGTAGTTGCGAACGCCATATAATGATCAAATGTATTGTTCACTGATCTTATTTCGCAAATCAGCAAGAGCCTCTCTGGCATCATAAACTTTCCTTTGTTCTGCTTGTTCAAGTCCTTCTGTCAGCTTTTCATAAATTTCAGCATCTGTCATAAACTCTGCATTTACTGAATCAGGAGCTAATTCTATGTTGGTTTTCTCACTGTTCATATAAGGGCACCACATTATCAATCATCAAAAACTCTTTGCTTACTTTACCTTCTGCATAAGACCCAAAAAGACTGCATTTGTTTAATAACACTCTTCCGCAAACAGGATCAACTTCTTGACGTCTGCTATGTTTTTTGTGGCTAGTTGGTAAATGTTTTTCTTGTCAATTGCAAGATATTGAAACTCAATAATATTCCGTTGGTCCAGCAATTTCTTATAACTTTCAAATTCGGCCTGGCTTATGAGCTCCTTATCTTTTGTTTGTTTATATCAGCACTAACCACTTTGTAATACTTTTCTGATTATCCCGCAGACCCTGTCCAGGTCTTCATCTGTCATTTTTGTGTCGCTGGGCAGGCATACACCATGTTCAAATAACTCCCGGGCCACGGACCCGTCGGCCTGCTCGGCACCCTTGCCCACACCGGCCTCGCTTGTTGCCGTCACAAAATCGTACTTCTCAAAATAAGGCTGGAGATGCATGGGCTTCCAGATGGGCCTGGCTTCTATGTTTTCTGCCTCAAGGGCATCCATGATTTTGTCCGGCAGGCTTTTGTCCGCAAGGAGCATACAGGTCAGCCAGTAGTTTGGCTCATTCCAGTGGTTTTCCGGCATAAAGCTAATTCCGGCAAGGTCGCCTAAGGCCTTTTTATAATAGTCAAATATATATTTTTTCTTGGCAACTCTTTGGTCCAGGACCTTCAGCTGGCCCCTGCCTATGCCGGCGGCTATGTTGCTCATACGGTAGTTGAAACCCAGTTCGCTGTGCTGGTAATGCCTGGCCGGGTCCCTCGATTGGGTGGCCCACTTTCTTACCTTTTGGATTTTTTCCGGGTCCTGGGAAATCAGCATTCCTCCCCCGGATGTGGTGATGATTTTGTTGCCGTTAAAACTGAAAATGCCGTAATCGCCAAAAGTCCCCGTTTGTCTGGTTTTATAGCTGGTCCCCAGAGATTCGGCTGCGTCTTCTATCAGGATGGTCCCGTAGTTTTGGCAAAGCTCTAAAATGGGGTCTAAGTCTGCCGCCAGGCCATAAAGATGGACCACTATTACCGCCTTTGGCAACTGACCTTGTTGGGCGTATTTTTCAAAGGCTTTTTTCAGTGCCACCGGGTCCATATTCCAGGTCTTAAGGTCGCTGTCTATGAAAACGGGTGTGGCTCCACAGTAGATTATGGGGTTGGCTGTGGCTGAAAAGGTCAGGCTCTGACAGAAAACCACATCCTTCTGGCTGCCGCTTTCGCCACCGGCCCTTCCTCCGACTCCTGCAGCCAGCAGGGCCAGATGAAGAGCTGCTGTCCCGGAGGATAAGGCAGCCGCCTGGCCGACCCCCACTTTTTCGGCAAATTCTGTCTCAAAAGCATCCACATTGGGCCCTAAGGGGGCTATCCAGTTTGTGGCAAAGGCTTCTTCGATATATTGTTTTTCAAAGCCCTCCTGGCTCATATGAGGGGAGGACAGGTATATGCGATTTTTCATTTTATAATATTGGTTATTGTTTTGAGTAGAGCGGATTCTTCGATTTGTTTTGGGCACAGCTTCGCCCTCCGGGCCCCTGGCCCGGCTTTTTTCGTGTCCCCCATGACGCACACGAGACTTGCGTCACTTTGACACTTGCTATGACATCCCGGATTTGGCAACGCGCCTGGCGACGATTGCGAAAAACGGGAATTTGTGGCCGGCCTCTTCTTTCGCCGGCCTTCCTGCCTCCCTGCCTTCCAGCTAGAGGTCCAGGCCCTCCAAAATGTTGACCTTTTCGGCTGCCTCTAAGCGGTCAGCAGGCGTATCTGATGCCGGACCTAAGTGCTGATCTTCCCAGTAAAAAACTACTGTCTTGCCGGCCTTTTCCCCGGAACCGGCTCCATCATTGGCAGCCGGCAGGCCCACCTGATAAGGAATCTTCCCTTCCTTCAGAGCCAGAGCTGTAATCTCCATAATCTCATCCTTGGCGCCTGCCAGGTAAATATCAAAGCCCCTGTCAGCATAACTGCTCCCCAGAGTCATGACTTTTTCCGACATGGCCCGGACAGCTATATAGGATTTTCTCATGTAGCGCATGGTCTTTTCAGCCAATGTAGCCATGCCCTTGGGAGTCAGATGATACTGCATGGACTTGGCTGTCTGCCCTTCGATTTTTACCAGACCAATGGATACGAATTTTTTCAACAAAAAATTGACCTGGCCAAGGGAAATGCCCATTTTCTGAGCGATTTTCCGTTGGGAGGTCTCGGGGTCTTTTGCAACTATATCTAAAATGTCCAATTCCTGCGTGTTCATCGTATGAACAGTATAGCCCGGCTGGAATAAATAGTCAACAGTATCTGAACAAAATCAAAGTAGTCAAGAAAAATCATTATTTTTTGACTTTTCCTGACCACTTAATCGACTTTTATGTCCAAAACTTGGTTAAAATTGAAACTTTTCGACTTTCAGGTCAAAAACTATTTACTTTTCTTCATTTTCGGTTATACTGGATGCAAGAAGTCGCCTCAAGGCAGTGCTAAGGAGGGGTAAAGCATGACAAAGCTTATTAATAGGCCGGATTATATGAAAAAGCTGATGGAACATAAAGATACGGATCTTGTAAAAATCATCACAGGAATCCGACGGTGTGGAAAGTCCTCCTTGCTTGATTTATTTCATAGAGACCTCCTGGCCCAAGGTGTTCCCGAAAGCCATATCATACACATGAATATGGAATCCCTTAAGTACCAAAATCTATCCGACTATATGTCCTTTTATAATTATGTCAGCAATGCGATAACAAGCGGGCGCAAGACTTACCTTATTTTCGACGAGCTCCAGGCGGTAACAGGATGGGAAAAAGCAATCGAATCCTTCCGGCTTGACTTTGATGTAGATATTTATATAACAGGATCTAATGCTTATTTACTCTCCACTGAGTTCTCCACTCTGCTGGCTGGGCGCTATGTCGAAATTCGGGTTCTTCCCCTTTCATTCAAGGAATTCCTGACCTTTTATGATTTTGAGCCTGGTGCGACAATGGAAGAGCAATTCCAGAAGTATCTTCAATTTGGCGGTATGCCGGTACTGGGGCAATATAAGTTCAACGAGGCCCGAAGCAATGAGGCATTGGAAGGAATCTATGCAACAGTGGTGCTAAAGGATATTCTGCAAAGAAACCCTGCTTCCGACCAAAGTGTTTTGCATAAAATCGCCCTGTTTTTATGCGATAACATCGGAAGCCTGACATCGCCTAATAGTATCGGAAATGTGCTCTCTGCAGAAGGAGAACTTGAAGGTAGAAAAGGGAAAAATATTGCAGGCAAAACCATAAATCGCTATATTTCCATGCTGGAAAATGCCTTTGTTTTTTACCCGGTTGGCAGGTACGATATTAAAGGCAAACAACTTTTGAAAACTCTGGGGAAAAACTATATTGTGGATTTGGGCTTCAGGAATCTTTTGCTTGGTTATCGGGATGCAGACCGGAGCCATATTCTTGAAAATGTGGTATTTCTGGAACTCCTTCGCAGAGATTACCGAGTTTCCGTTGGCAAAGTTGGAGAAAGGGAAGTTGATTTTCTTGCAGAAAAACCGGGAGACAAGCTATATATTCAAGTAACTGAATCCTTATCCTCAGAAGAAGTCAGAGAGCGGGAATTGCGCCTCTTATTGCAAATACCGGACAATTATGAAAAAATCATTCTCTCTATGGACAGAAGCTTTATCCAATCCTATGACGGTATCAAGACCCTTAATCTGATGGATTGGCTACTAAATTAAGAAGAAAAGATCAAATAAGCCCCCGGTTTCCCCAGAGGCTTGTCCTCTTTCCACAATATCATCTAATACAACTTCGGTATGTCCACTTCCTTGTTAAAGCTGAATTCCGGTGTGGGGAATTTGCCTTCAATTGATTCCCGGCGGAATTCGTTGAGGGCATTTACCATGATTTCCCTTATGTTGGCATACTGCTTGACGAACTTGGGTTTGAAGTCGCCGTACATGCCCAGCAGATCCTGGGTTACCAGCACCTGGCAATCAACATGGGGTCCTGCGCCGATGCCCAAAACGGGTATGCTGACCGCTTCTGCAACGGCTTTACCAACTACTGACGGAACGCATTCCAGCACGAATGAGAAGCAACCGGCTTCTTCCAGAGCCTTGGCATCTTTAATGAGTTTTGCCGCGCTTTCAGGTGTGCCCCCCTGCACTTTGAATCCGCCCAGTGAAGATGCGGTCTGAGGAGTAAGGCCGATGTGACCCATTACATTGATGCCTGCGTTGACTATGGCCTTGATGCGTGAAAGCATTTCCACTCCGCCTTCCAGCTTGATACAGTCGCAACCGGTTTCCTTGATCAGCCTGTTGGCATTTCTCACTGCCTCTTCGTCGCTTACGTTGTATGAACCAAAGGGCATGTCGCCCACTATCCATGTGTCCGGGGCGCCTTTTACCACGGGCCTGATGTGGTGAACCATGTCGTCCATGGTCACGGCTTCGGTGCCCTTGTAGCCCAGCATAATCATGCCCAGGGAGTCACCCACCAGAATGATTTCCACGTCGCTTTCGTTGACGATGGAAGCCATGGTGTAGTCATAAGCCGTTACATAGCTGAATATCCTGCCTTCTTCCTTGAACTTCTTGAAATCCTGAATGGTCATTTTTGTTTTTGCCATTTAATATGCCTCCTTTGATTAATTGTTTCTGATTATCATAGAGTATCATAACATATCATCGCCTGTTTGTATAACCATATATTCGTGTTCAAGAAGATTGATTGACAGGATTTTGTGTCTCAGGATGTCGCCCCGGCCCAGGAGGACTTTCATGGCCTCGGCCACCTGAATGGAAGCCACCACGGGCGGCGTAAAAGCGGGAGTGCCCAGCTCTTTTTCGATGCCTCCCTCCGTCTGGTCTCCGTAGAGTTTTTCCAGCACCCTGTCCCCGGGAAATATGACGGCAACCTGGCCGTACCATCCTCCGATTGCTCCGTGAACCAGTGGGATTTCCTCCTTTTCGCAGGCTTTTTCCAGCACCAGCCTGGTTTCGATGTTGTCCAGGGCATCAACGACCAGGTCGTGACCTTTTATCAGATCGACGGCGTTTTCCTCTGTGATTTTCCGGTGGTGCGTGGCGACCTGCACCTCGGGATTGACCAGTTTCATCCTTTCCCGGGCTGATTCCACCTTGCTTTTTCCATGGGTAAAGTCGGTTGCCAGTATCTGCCTGTTGAAGTTTGTATCCTCAAAGACATCATTGTCGACAACCGTCAAATGCCCTACTCCCAGTCTTCCCAGTTCTTCCAGCGCGTAACCTCCAAGTCCTCCGCAGCCTGCTATGAAAATCCGAAAGCCTTTAATCTTTTCGTTTTCCGCAGGAGAAAAGGTTTTCATGTTTCTTTCGTATCGTTTGTCCAATATCATTCCCTTTTCTACACGCTTAGTAAGGGCTTTTGATAATAAATTTATTTCTGTCTGAGCAAAGATAACTCATGTTCGATGACACTTCAATATCCATGAGATGTGAAGTGTCCTGTATTTTTACGATTTTTGCATTGTTTACATCGATTTTTTCACATGTCATAATCGCAGCTCTGAGCGCTTCTTCTTCGTTATCCATTATGATGGGGATTTTACCTGCCTCCGGCTCCCCTGCTGCTATGCAGTTTGTGTAAGTAGCCTGAAGATCAATTTCATCATAAGCCTCCTTTGTGATGTAATCCGCCAGGCCCACGCCGGTGGCATTGTGATGTGTTTTTTCCGTCAATCCAGAAATAATTATCCTTTTTATCGTGGGCCCATCATAATTTCTGATTACTTCCTTATTGACTCTCCCAACAATTTTAGGATCCATCCCTGCGCCGGAAATATTTTTCCCTATCTGCTTAATAATCAACACATCTATTTCCTTGAACTGCAATTTCGGCATCAGTTTTTTACTAAGTTCGAGCAGCCGCGGCTCTTCAGTCAATATATCAGTCCCCTTCACTACTTCTATTGTATGAACAAAATCATGCGCATTTTCAACGATTGCAATTCCAAAAGGGACATTTACTTTTTCTAAAACGATTTCTGCAGCTTTTGGTATTAGCTCTCCAAAACTTGCGAAACCTTCCATATGTAGTCGGGAACAACCATTATGTTTGCCTATCCCAATTGAAAGCATTTTGCATAATCCGCTTTCAATTGGGCCTTCAAAGTCCGTGTGCTGCTTCACACGGACTATTGGTATTACAAAATCGGCTTTTAAAGCGTCCTTTGCAACATGAACGGGAATATTACCGTCAATTTTGCCTACTATCTCAGTATCCATGTTTGATACGATGGGGACTCCCATGTTTTGTTCAGTAATGCCATAGCTTTCAATTATTTTCTGTTGTTCCGAAGCTATCCCTCCGCCATGACTGCCCATTGAAGGCACAATAAATGGTTTTAGTCCATTTTCGACAAGGGAATCAATCGTAGCCTTAACAACTATGTCCAGGCTTGCAATACCGCGGCTTCCTACTAACAAAGCAACCGTTTTTCCACTATCCAAAGTACTTAAAATGTCTTTCTTGTTGATCTGTTCTCTGACTACTGACGGTATCCTGTCAGCATCAATTTTACTGTCATCAAACAGCTGAGTTACTTTTATCATTTTCGGAAGCTTGATTTTGTAAGCTTCTTGTGGCAGTACATTCATTTCCATACCTTCTCTAGGTTAAACTAATAAGAGCATTATTTAATCATTGAATTCGGCAGATACAACGCTATCTGAGGGAAGATTATACATAATATCAGCGCAAGTATCTGCAACATAACGAATGGTATTACTGATCTATAAATATCGCCTATAACAATTCCTTTTGGCACAATGCTCTTTAGGAAGAACAGGTTGAAACCAAAGGGCGGCGTCAGATAAGCCATCTGAAGGTTCAGCATGAATATCAGAGAAAACCAGATTGGGTCAAAGTCCAGTGCCTTGATGATAGGCAGATATAAAGGCGCAGTAAGGGTAATAATCGCATAGTCGTCCATTAGCATACCTAAAATAAAATTCAGTAAAAGTATACATGTAATAAACGCCCATCTGCCTCCAGGCAGTGCCAATGCTACTCTGTTAAGGACTGTATATGCCCCCATGTAATTATATACTACATTGAAAACTGATGCAGCGACCAGTATCCACAGAACCATGGCAGTAAGAGCCAACGTGCGCTTCACAAGATCCGACAGCAAAAATAAAGTTAATTTACGCTTTGCAAGGGCAATAAGCAGTGAGCCTAAAGCCCCAACTGCAGCCGCTTCGGTAGGTGTTGCTGCTCCTGTATAGATTGAACCGAGTACAACGACAATAAGTATTACCGGCCCGATTAATGCTTTGACGGATTTCATTTTTTCCGGCCACGTTGCACGTTCTTCCAAAGGAATTGCAGGTCCCAGATTTGGATTGATATAGCATCTTATACCTATGTACACAATATATATGCCTGCACATAGCAATCCCGGCAACACGCCAGCATAAAACAGTTTTCCGACTGAAATAGAGCCAAATTGCGCAATTATAATCATTGGAATACTGGGTGGAATAATAATGCCCAAAACACCGCCGGCCGCTATGCAACCCAAAGCAAGCTTTTTGTCATAGCCTCTTTTTAACATCGAAGGAAGTGCAATAAGACCCATCGTTATGGTTGCAGGCCCGCTCCCGCCGCTCATGGCTCCAAAAATTGCACAAATTATGACAGTGCCCATCGCCAGTCCACCTCGCAGGCCACCCATCCATCTATAGAGCATCTCATATAAATCATCGGCTATGCCGGATCGCTGAAGGCAATTTGCCATAAGTAAAAACATGGCAATAGCCAAATAAGTTTCAGTCGTAAAAGTAGAGAATGCGCTGTTAGCCAAGACAAAAGTGCCGTCAATTCCCCAAATAAACAGTATCGCTACTGTAGCTACTCCTCCTAGGGCAAAAACTACGGGTTGTCCTAAGAACAGGAATATAATCATAATTCCAATTAAAACTGCAAAACTCCAGGCAGGAAATGTCATATTATTTCTCCTTTCTCTTAATAACCCATAGTCCGCACATTTTCGGACTCACCCGTAATAAGTACTATTATATCGTGTATAAGCTTGGAAATACCTTGTATAAAACACATGAACACACCAAAAGCAATTAGTGTTTTGATTGGATATAATATTGGTGCCAGCACCGAAGTAGATCTCTCACGAAAAGCCCAGGATATTTTTGCCATATCAACCATGTTATATACTAAAAGTCCAACAAAAATAAAGAATAATATCGAAGTGAAGATGTCAACAATTGCCCTGGTTCGGACAGACCACCGTTCCCAGAAAACATCAACTTGTACATGGCAATTATACAGCATTGCATAACCGCCGCCCATGCATCCCACCAAAGCCAATAATTGCCGGGCAATATCCTGCGCCCAAATTGTCGGGCTGTTAAAGAAATATCTGGAAACAACTTCGAAAGAGAGAACTCCGCAAATTACCAGCAAGGTCCATTTAAAGATTCTTCCGACCCAGTCATTTGCCGTATCAATAAAATGTCTGATCTTTCTTAAGGTATTCAAAAATTTTCACCACCTTTGTTTTTATTATGCACATGGGAAGATTATCTCCCCATGTGCATAATAATTGGATCCTTTATTTGCTTTCCACCCACTTGAGTATAATATCATAGCCCGGCCCGGCTGCCGGATATTCTTTTCTGCACCTTTCAATGACAGCATCTGCCGCATCATAGAAAGGCTGTAAATTTTCTTCAGGAATCTCTGATATTTGAGTTCCATAATCTAACCCGGCTTCAATAGCACTTTTATCAAACGAAATGGATGCCTCGTAAATGTCCATAAATATGTCCTGCATAGTTTTATTCACAATATCTTGAACTTCTTTTGGCAAAGCATTCCATGATTTCATGCTGATGCTCAGGTTAACCGGGGCGCTGCCACCAACTGCCGGTGTCACTAAATATTTAGTAACTTCCATCAGCTTTGAAGTCTCAAGTTCACATACGGTATAAATATTACCATCAATAGTTCCTAATCTCATTCCCATGTAGATATCTCCGCCTGACATTACAACAGGAGATCCGCCCAGCTCTTCAATGAACATTCCATAGGTCGTGGATGCTCTGATTTTCTTGCCTACAAAATCGCTTGCTTTGGTTACAGGGAAGTTGGTCATTATCATATATGCTCCGTTTGGCACATACATCCCAAAATAGATATCTGATTTTGCATACTCATCCCGAATGAAATCCAGGAGTCCTGCATTGTAATAGGTGTCATATACATCCTGTCCATCCTGCCATAAGAATGGTACTCCTTGTTCCGCATATGCTGCCGGGATTAAGCCTGCAGTATGGTTCGGTGCAGTCAGCGCAGCATCCAGCAGGCCTTTTGAAAGCATTGTGGGCGCTTCATCCGGTTCACAAATTGCTCCGGGCTGAAACAATTCAAACTTGATCAATCCATCGGTAGCCTCAGTTATAGCTTTTGTTATCATCGGCATTTGAACATCCCAACATTGGTCTCCCGGTGGGTATGAGCTTTGAATTCTCCATGTTACTCCTTCAAATTCGGCAACATCTCCGCCACCACCACCGTTATCACCGCCGCCGCCGGTGCCACCGCCGCCACATGCTGTTAAAGCAACAATCAGCATTGCAATCAGCAAAAACGATAATAATTTCTTCATTTGTTCTCCTCCTTTTTATTTAGAGTACAATTATCAGCTTCTTTTTTAAAAGCTGTTGCGAATAAATCCAATTACTCAAATGCTTCTTCCAGTATTTCCAGTACGTCATCAGATGTAATCTTCACAGGATTCAATGCGAGCAATCTGTAGGCCATTGTTCCCTCCACCAAATCGGGGAACATTTCCCTGGTTATCCCTACTTCTTTTAGTTTCATGGGTATGCCGGCATCTTCCGCCAGCTTAAAAACAATTTCTGATGATTTTGCGGCAATTTCCTCTTCAGCCAATCCGCTTTCGTCCACTCCCAGGGCTATGGCAATATCCTTAAATTTCCTGATATTGCCCTTTATATTTTTCTTCATAGCATACGGTAAAATCAGGCTGTTGGCAACCCCATGGGGAACGTCTGCCACTGCTCCCATTGTTTGTGCTATGCCATGAACGACACCCAGGCCACCATTCATAAAGGCTACTCCGGCAATAGAGCTTGCCAGAGCCATCTTTCCCCTTGCCTCGAGATCTGCCCTGTCATTTATGGCTTTGATCAAATTTTCACCTATTAATTTGATGGCATATAGCCCCATCATGTCACTCAGAGGTCCCGCATTCAACGAAACATATGATTCTATTGCATGGGTTAATGCGTCCATACCGGTGGTTCCCGTGACGAACTTCGGCATATCTACATGCAATTTGGGATCAATTACAGCTAGTGCCGGGAACAGATAATCATGGGTGACGGAGACTTTTACACCCCTGGCTTCGTCATTCACAACCGATACCGGTGTCATTTCACTGCCACTGCCGGCTGTGGTCGGCACGCATATTAAAGGCATTGTAGGATTGGTCACTGTCTTGCTACCCCCGAAAAGATAGTCGGCAATCGACCCATCATGAGTCTGCATCAGACACATTGCCTTAGCCGCATCTATTCTGCTGCCGCCTCCGACTGCCAGAACTGCGTCGGCATTGCTGGCCTTAAGGACTGCTGAAGCTTCATCAATCTGGTTAACAGAAGGCTCTGCCGCCAAATTGCTGTAAACCTCATAATCCATGCCGGCATTTTCAAGGGATTTTTTTATCTGCAAAACACCTTCGGTTTTACCTACTGTCGGGCCTGTTACAATAAAAATCTTTTTGTATCCCATACTCTTCAATGTGTCCCCGATTTTCTCCGCAGCACCGGTTCCGTACATTATCCTTGTAGGCATTTTAAACATAAAATCTTTCATAATCTTTCTCCCATTCGGCTGAAATATGCATTATAGAGATGCGAGAGCTTCTTCGAATATGGCAAGTCCTTTGTCCAGATCTTCTCTCGAAATATTCAGGGGTGTTGCAAATCTGAATCCGTTTCCGTATACTCCGCATCCCAGAATCAGCATATTCTTTTTGAGGCAAAATTCTTTAACTTTGTTGAAAGCATCTGCATTCGGAGAGTTGTCTTCCGGATTGACAAACTCAGCGGCAACCATCAGACCCAGGCCCCTTACGTCGCCAATTACGGGATATTTCTCCTTAAGCTCAAATAATCTTCCTTTCAGGTATGAGCCCTGAGTATTGACGTTGTCCAGTATGTTTTCCTTTTCAAAGAGCTCCAGAATTTTCAGTGCGACTGCTGTGCATACCGGGTGACCTCCGAAAGTTGTTCCATGCATACCCGGTTCCCATTTGTCCATAATTTCTTTTCTGCTTGCAATGCATGACATGGGAAGTCCTCCGGCAATGGCTTTGCCCATGGTCATTATATCAGGAACTATGCCGAAATGCTCACTGGCAAACATTTTGCCTGTTCTTCCGAAGCCTGACTGGATTTCGTCAAAAATGAGGAGTATGCCGTGTTTCTTCAGCAATTCACTCAGCTTTTCAACATACTTCTTCGGCGGGACGACATATCCGCCTTCACCCATGAGCGGTTCCATTATGACTGCCGCCACATTTTCGGGTGCTATCAGGTAATCAAATGTCCATTGCAGTTCCCTTAAGCATTCCAGGCTGCAGGTTTCGCAGGTTGTGTTGTAGGGACATCTGAAGCAGTTGGGATAGGGAACAAAATATACTGACGGAAGAAGCGGCTCAATGTTTTTCCTGTACTTTGAGTTTGAGCCTGTAATGGATGCTGCTCCCAGTGACCGTCCGTGAAACGATCCCCGCATGGAGATTATTCCCGGTCTTCCTGTGAAGTTGCGGGCCAGTTTTAAAGCTCCGTCGTTGGCCTCTGCGCCGCCGTTGCTGAAGAAAAACACATCCAGGTCACCGGGTGTGACTTCTGCCAGTTTTTCCGCATATTTTAATGTGCTGGGATAGTTGACCAAATTAAATGATGCAGTGATAAGTTTTCCTGCCTGCTCCTGCAGGGCTTTGACTATTTCCGGATGACAATGGCCGAAAGCATTTACTGCAATGCCCTGAACGAAATCCAGATATCTGACTCCGTTCACATCTTCCACATAGCATCCTTCGCCTTTTTCAATAATTAAATCTGTCGCTTTTGCTAAAGCCGGGCTAAGATACTGTTTGTACTCTTCAAATTTCATGTTACCCCTCCTGTATTAAAAATTTAAAATAACTGATGCCTTTGCGTTAATAAGAAATCTTGCTTGTATTGCACCATATACCCATGCGCTCTGCCTCTTTTATCAGGTCTTCCCTGAAATCGGGATGTGCTATGTTGATTAAGAGTTCGGTTCTTTCCCATGTTGATTTTCCTTTGAAATTGGCCGTGCCGTATTCGGTTACCAGATTATGTATGGCTGCTCTTGGCACCGTCACGATTGACCCTTCCGGCAGTCTGGGAACAATCAGGGACTCTTTGCTTCCGTCTTTTTTCGCCCTTGTGGAAGGCAGGCACAGGAAGCTTTGTCCGCCTTTTGACTTGAAAGCGCCCATAACGAAGTCCAATTGTCCTCCGTTGCCGCCAATATGCTGCCATACGGCGGATTCTGAATTGACTTGACAGAAAAGATCGATTTGCAGGCAGCTGTTGATTGAAACCACTTTGTCATTTTCTGCTATCACACCCAAATCATTGACCCATTCCACCGGGGCACAATGACAGATCGGATTTCCGTCGATGAAATCATAAAGCTCCTGGGAACCCTGTGAAAAGGTGTACACCATCTGACCTTTCATTGTATTTTTATTGCCTGTAATTTTGCCTTCCTTGTAGAGATGCAAATATGCATCAACGAACATTTCCGAATGCACACTTAAATCACCTATATCCGAATGCGCAATCATGCTGCCCACATAATTTGGTATTCCGCCTATTCCAAGCTGTAATGTGCTCCCGCTTTCTATCCTGTTGACAATTTGTCCCGCTATTGCCTTGTCAACCTCATTTGCATCTTTGGCCGTAATAATAGGCATATCTACATTGCTGCCTTCTACGACATAATCCACCTGGCCAATGTTAATTGTGGTTTTTAATCCCATGGCCTGTGGTTGCTTTTCATTGACTTCCACTATTACTGTTTTTGCCTTTTCCAGAATCCCCCAGTATTCAGCCACCTGAGGTCCCAGGTTGAAGTTTCCCCATTTGTCCATGGGTCCAACCTGCAACATGGCAACATCTATGTCGCCTACATTCTCGGCCCAGAGCTTGGTGTTTTCCCTGAACTGCACCGGTATGTACCAGCAGCATCCATTTTTATTCATCTGCCTGTCCAAACCGCTGAAATGAGTGCTTAAATATTTGAAATGCTGCGACCCCGGGTCGGCTTCAAGAATTGCGGGGGGATCGGGATATGCCCAGATAGTCGTGCAGACTTTTACATCCCGCAACTCTTCTGTCCTTTTGGCCAGGGCTTTGTCCAAATCAACAACCAGACCGTTAAACAGGCCATAGTGAATACGATCACCCGATTTGATGACTTTTACCGCTTCATCTGCGGAAACACATTTTTTTCTGTATTCCGCCTCAATCCCGGAAAATTTACTGATATTGCTTACTCTGTTCATTTTGCTTCCTCCTAATTGGACTAATCATACAAAGCTTCCAGTATGACTGCAGTTCCCATTCCGCCGCCTGCGCACAGGGTTGCAAGTCCATACTTGTTGCCGCGCCTTCTCATTTCATAAAGCAGAGCTATCATTATCCTTGTGCCGGTTGCTCCGACCGGATGCCCCAAAGAAATTCCGCCGCCATTTACGTTGGTAATCTCCCTGTTTAGCCCAAGAGCTTTTTCACAGCCTATATACTGGGCGGCAAATGCTTCATTGACCTCTACCAGTTCCAGGTCTTCCAGTTTCAGTCCGGCTTTTCCCAAAGCCTTTTCAGTTGCACTGACGGGACCAAGCCCCATTATTTCCGGTTCGATGCCCGTGGTAGCAACAGATACGATTCTTGCCAATATGGGAACGCCAAGTTCCCTTGCCTTGTCCTCTGCCAGTAAAATCACACCGGAAGCGGCATCATTCATTCCGGATGCATTTCCTGCGGTAACGGTTCCGTCATCCTTGAATGCCGGCTTCAGTTTCGCCAGGCTTTCTAACGTAACATCCCGTTTTGGATATTCATCCGTGTCATAAACCACATCACCTTTACGGCCTTTTACGGTAACCGGGACAATTTCTTCTTTAAATTTGCCCGCATCCTGGGCTGCCACAGCTCTCTGCTGTGAGAGAAGCGCATACTCGTCCTGTTCCTCTCTGGAAATGCTGAATTTTTCCGCGATGTTTTCTGCGGTTATTCCCATACCCGGCCCGATACCGAGATTAGTCAGAGAATCCCACATGGAGTCCCTCAGTTCCATGTGACCGAACTTCTGTCCGTATCTGGCCTTAAATGCCATGTGCGGGGCTGTACTCATGCTGTCAGCCCCTCCCGCCATAATGCAGTCGGCCTCTCCTGCCCTTATCTGATAAAATCCCAGCTGTACGGAAGACATGGAAGATGTGCAGTTTCTGTGAATGGTGATGCCGGGAACGCTGGTCGGCAATCCCGCTTTTACCAGGGCCACTCTTGCCAGGTTGTTTTCCATGTAAGTCCTTTGATAGTTGCAACCCCAGATAACATCATCTATTATGGCAGGATTTATTCCAGCCCTTTCAACCAGAGATGACATTACCGGTATAGACAAATCCAGCGAAGTAATGTTCATAAACTGCCCGCCCATAGTTCCTATAGGTGTTCTGGCTGCCGAAACAATAACTACATTTCTCACTTTTCTTCCCTCCTGATTTGATTCACCTTTATTTTATTCACCTTTATAAACCGGTTTTCTCTTTTCCACAAAAGCGCTCATGCCTTCTTTTTGATCTTTGGTGTTGAAAAGTCCGGCCCAGTTGCTGCCTTCTATTTCCACGGCTTTTTTAACATCCGCTTCCAGCAGGCCTTCCCTTATTGTCTTTTTTGCAATCTTCTGTGCAATGGTGGCTCCTATGGCCAGCTTTTCCGCCCAATTCATGGCATCCTCAAAGCAGGCTCCTTTTGCGCTGACTTTGTTTACAAGACCTGCTTTTTGCGCATCCTCTGCGCTGATTATGGTGCCGAGCAGAACCAGTTCCATTGCCTTGGCTTCTCCTGCAATTCGCGCCGCTCTGGCGGTTCCCCCCGCCCCGGGCATTATGCCCAGTGTTATTTCGGGAAAGCCCAATTTGGCGTCTTCATCGGCAATCCTCATATCGCAGGCCAAAGCCAGCTCAAATCCTCCGCCCAGTGCATATCCTTCAATTGCTGCTATGGTTGGAAATTCGAGATCTTCAATCTTGTTAAAAGTTTCTGAGAAGGCGAAGGCTTTGGCTTCCTCTTCATTAAAATCAAGCATGCTTTTGATATCTGCGCCCGCTGCAAAGTTTTTTTGACTGTGAATGACCAGGACCTTGACGGTTTCATCATTTTTTATGCGCTCGATTGCCTCATCCAGTTCATCCACAAGCTCCCTGTTAAGAGCATTGTAAGCCTCCGGCCTTTGTATGCTGAGCACTGCAATGTTATTTTCGTTTCTGATGTTGATATATGACATCTGTTTCCCCTCAATTAATACTCATAGAAGCCTTTTCCGGTTTTCCTTCCATACTCGCCTCTGGCATACATTTCTGTGAGGCAGGCTGCAGGCCTGTCTTCAGGTTTTTCAGTCATCCTGAATTTTTCCATATAAACGTTATACTCCAGATCTATCCCTGTCATATCCAGAAGTTCAAGAGGTCCCATAGGATGACCCAGTCCGCCCTTTACTGCCTTGTCTATGTCTTCCACCGACGCGATTTCCATATCCACAAGATAGCAGGCCTCTCTTGTGAGAGCGCTGAAAATCCTGTTAACAATGAAGCCATAAATTTCCTTTTCAA
The DNA here is from genome assembly GCA_052034085.1 of Bacillota bacterium. Classification (GTDB taxonomy): domain Bacteria; phylum Bacillota; class Clostridia; order Peptostreptococcales; family Anaerovoracaceae; genus UBA1426. The sequence continues at coordinate 18,761 of JBPOJA010000026.1, forward strand.
CCAGAACCGGCGTTTTGCCTATAGCCTTTGTAAATTCATAAACCGTGTTTACGGTTTCTTCAGATGAATGAGGCCCTTTTACAACTTCAACTATCTTCATTACCAAAGCCGGATTAAAAAAGTGCATATTACATACATTTTCAGGTCTTCTCACTACGTCACAGAATCTTGAACTTACTATGTAGGAACTGTTGCTTGCGTAAATAGCATGTTCCGGCGCAAATTTGTCGGCTTCTTTCAGAACTTTTCTCTTGATTTCCAAAACATCTGCGACTGTTTCCACTATGATGTCGGCATTTTTACATGCCTCTTCAAGGCTTGTGGTGAAAGTGAGCCTGCCTTTGATTTCATCTGTTTCCGCTTGAGAAAACTTCTCTTTCGCTACTGCCTTTTCAAACCACCCGTCTGCATATTTTTGCGCCTTGTCCACTGTTTCCTGCCTTCTTGAATAACAGACGGTTTCAAAACCATTTATGGCTATTTGCATCGCAATCTGATTTCCCATCAGACCTGCTCCCAATACTGCTGCTTTCTTAATCTCCATATTTTGCACCCTTTCTCCTTTTTTAAATAATGCTAATTATCCATCTCTTTAGCATATATCGCTGCGCCTAACGCACCCATTGTCTGTGGGCTTTCCAACCTTACTATGTCGTAACCTGTTTCCGTTTCCAACGCTTTTATTACACTTTCGTTTAAAGCCACACCCCCCGACATTACAATCATGGGGGTTAACCCGATGCGATTGATAAGACCTGCAACTCTTTGAGCTATCGATTTATGAGCTCCCAAAGCTACGTCTTCGATTTTCTTTCCTGCCGCCAGCTGGGAAATCATCTCAGATTCAGCAAAAACGGTACAGGTGCTGCTGATGGTTACTCCATCCTTGCCTCTTTCCGCCATATCGGACAGCCCGTCAATGGTTGTATCCAAAACCCTGCCCATGACCTCAAGGAATCTGCCTGTGCCGGCTGCACATTTCTCGTTCATGACGAAATTTTTAACATTGCCGTTTTCATCTATCGATATGACTTTTGCATCCTGGCCTCCTATGTCGATAATGGTCCTGGCTTCCGGAACAGTTTTGATTACTCCTTTTGCGTGGCAGCTTATTTCGGTAATCTGCTTGTCTGCCCCTTCAAAAGTCATACGTCCATAACCTGTGACCACGGTCTTTTTTATATCGTCGCGCTGAATGCCTGCCATTTTAAGTGCTTCATCTATCACTTTCTGAGGGCCTCTGCTACCTGTTCCTATATTGATTACCGCCTGCCCGGCAATATTTCCATCTTTGTCCAAAATTACTGCTTTAGAGGACGACGAGCCTATATCCAGTCCCAGATACATATAGTTTCTCCTTTTGTAAATTATTTTAGAGTATTTCGCTGAAAGTTTGGATTCTTGTTCTTAATTGCTCAACAGAATCCATCTGCTGTTCAATTTCTATGTATAGTGCCGGTACACCTGCTTCTTCCAGCTCTTTTTTTATCACCGGATAATCAAACTCTTCCGGATCACAAAACTTGAGCTGGCAATATACAATACCATCCGCATTGAATTGTTTCTTGAGGTCAATCAGCATCTTCCCCCTGGTTTTTTCCTTATCGTACAGGAAGGGGCAGCCGTCCTGCCGTGCCACCCTTTCAGCCATTCTTTCAAAAACATCACCTTCTTGGGGGACTCTGACCCGGAACTGTCTCGACTCCTGCGCAAGGTCATCGGCAACTATAACGAGATTGTTTTCTGAAAAGAGATTGAGAAATTCTTCGGGTTCCGCCAGAAGCCCTGAAATGATAATCCTCTTATAGGTGTTTTCTTTCCGGGGTATTTCTTTAAGCCCCTCCAGCAGGAGCTTCATATTCTCTACATATTCTGCTTTATCCATGAAATATGCCGCTTTGATGATTAAGTGCCTTGTGGATGCATCAAATATTTCAGGATAATCTCCGGCTGCTGCGACAAATTCTCTCATCAGGCTTCTGTATTCCTCATAGAGTGCATAGCTTTTTTCAAGAGCCTCGTCTGTAACGGTCACACCCAGGACTTTTTCCAGCTCTCTCTTAACACGGGCAAACTCCTCTCTCATAAAAATTTTCCCCGCAGAGGTTTTTCTGTTTTGCGAATAAACCACGGGGATGATATTTAAATGAGGGACTGCCACTTTCCAGTTTTCTATCGTGCATTTCAGAGTGTCACAGAAAGCGCTTACAAGCACTGCAGACAGTTTGTCGTAAACACCTTTAAGGGCCTGGTGGGTGTTTGCCTTTATTACTGAACAGCAAAAAACCTGGTAATACCTGTCGCTGAGATTTCCAACCTGGGGACCTCCCCACATGCCTATGGGCAGTGCTCCTGCTGCGTAAACCAGCTCATCCGGCGAATAAATAGGAAAGCAGCCAACAGCTTTTTTTCCGGTCTTCTGAATTGCGAGTTCCACCGATCTTGCGGGATGCCTGGCAATTTCCTTAAATTCTTCTATTACTTTGTTAACATCTGTCATTGTGAATTGCCTCCCTTTGCTTTGCGCTCTTCCATCATTTCCACCAGTGCCTGCACTCTGGTTTCATATTGGGCCTGTGAGAATGCCCTGGGGTCCGTCTGATCGCCGTCAAAGATTACGGAAGGTACTCCGGTTGCCTGCTCTACCCTTCTTTGAACCTCAAACTGCCTGAAATCCATAAGCTTGCAGCTTCTGTTGGAGTGGTAGATTATCCCGTCAAGCTCAAAATTTCTAACCAGATTGACAATATTGTCAACGCCGAAATCAAGATTTCTGTTTACATAATTTGAGCTGTAAGCTCTTGCCATCCCATCCAGGTCATTGTCATCGTAAACTATGTACCAGGAATCGGGATAAGTGGAAGTCACCATATTGATTCCGTAGTTTTTCAATGTCTTGTAAGTACTGCTCAAATATGGCCAGCAGGCTATGCCGTCCCACATTACCCTGTACTTTTCTTCCCCGTCCTTCCATGGGCCCAGACCCTTTTCTGCCTTGTCTTTCAGCTCATCATGCCACATTTTGAAGAGTTCCCTTCCTTCTTCCGTGCCTCTTGCGCACACAATCGTGGCCATGTAGTTAAATAAGTCAAAGCCATTTAAGGGCGAAGGCTTGGCTCTTGCAAGGAGAGAAGCTTTTTTCCACCATATCGATGTATCTCTCGATATGCTCATTACTTCGGAAAATTTGTCATAATCAAACTTTTTACCGGTGATGTTTTCAACCTGTCTGATAGCATCTAAAAGCTGTGCTTTCATATACTTTGTGTTTTGCTCATTAATTTCATACTGGTGATTGAAAGGCATGTCGAATACTATCATGGGAATATTGAGCTGCTTGGCAATGTTTTCATACCATTTGATGACAGTGTTGCAGATATTGTTGCAGCAAAAAATCAGATCCGGGCGCGGCATATTTCCGGCATCGCTATGCATGATGTCCAGATAGCCCATATTGACTCTTGCATATGAACAGATGTCAACGGAATATCCCTTTCCTTCTGCCTGGTTTATGAATTCCTGAGCCTGTTTTCTGGCCCCTATTGCGGCTGCATGGTTTTCAGGATACATGGTATAGATATCTGCTGTTGTGAGAATTTCCTGAGGGGAGATAGATGTTGCCCAGGCCACAAGCTTTCCTTCTTCTTTCGCTGTGAAAGCCTCTTTGTAATGCCTGTCCAGCATTTCATTCAACAGCTGCTTTGACGTTTTGACTGTGTCCACTTTTACCCTCCCGGATACGACGATAGGCAAATGCGAATATTTTTTATGTTATTGTTGCTGTTACTACTATGTCTACTATGTTTTCTATCGTCGCAAAAGTTGTGCCAAATGAAGGTTCAGCTAAGAATGTGTTGAAAATGTGTATTCTTTAATCTTTTCTGCATTAAAACAGGCGGGTTCGATGCGTTTGCGCATCATATCCGCCTAATTTCTGTGTTCTTTTGGCATTTATGCATCAATTGCTAAATGCCATACTTTTTCAGTTTTCTTATTATGGTCGATTGATCTATTTTCAATGCTTTTGACATTTTGCGACTGCTGCCATACTGGGATTTTGCCCTTTCCAGAATAAACTTTTCATAATCATCAACTAATTCTTTAAATGATTTGCTTTCACCCGGACTGCAGGGATCTTCCCTTTTTGTGTCCCTGAACCATGGCAGGTCTGATATTTGAAGATATTCATTATTGCTGACCACCACCATGTTTTCAATAACGTTTTTCAGCTGTCTGATATTTCCTTTCCAGCTGTTCATTTTCAACTCTTCAAGCACCTCGTACGTGAGTCTTTTGTTCTGCCCGTACTGCTTATTGAACTGATTCAGAAAACCAAGCGCCAAGGGCATAATTTCTTCTTTTCTTTCCCTTAGCGGCGGGATGTCTATTGTTATAACATTTAACCTGTAGTACAGATCTTCGCGGAAATCGCCGGAAGCCACCATTTCTCTCAGATCCTTGTTTGAAGCAGCAATAACACGTATGTCCACCGGAATATATTCTGTTGATCCCACACGGTTAATGGTCCTTGATTCCAATGCCCTCAGTAATTTTACCTGCAGGTTTAAACTCATCTCTCCTATTTCATCCAGTAAGAGCGTTCCGCCGTTTGCGGCTTCAATTAAACCTTCTTTGCCTCCTTTCGCAGCTCCGGTAAAAGCACCTTCGGCATAACCGAAAAGTTCAGACTCCAGCAATGATTCCGGAATGGAACCACAGTTTACGGCAATGAAAGGTTTGTTCCTTCTCAGCATGCTGTTGTCATGGATAAATCGGGCCAACACATCTTTGCCCACCCCGGACTCTCCAGAAATCAGTATCGTTGTGTTAAAATCTCCCACCTTTTTGGCAAGAGAAAAAATTTCTTCCATAACCCTGTTTATTACTACAATTCCATGACTTTCTCCGCTTTTCTCAGCATTTAGCTGGTCAAAATATATCCTTTCCATTTTCCTGGCATCGTCAAGTTCTTCTTTGAGAGCATATATTTCAGACATGTCTCTTGTATTGACAACTACTCTTTTTATAGTTCCGTCTTCCTGGAAAATGGGAGTTCCTGTAACAATGATATTTTTGCCATGCCTGGTTGTGTGGTGCATGGTAACCGGCCTCCCCTGTTCAATAGCCAGCAGAACAACTGAGTTTTTCATCCAGACAGGATTAATGAGCTCACGAACATTGTGACCTAAAAGCTCATCCTTTTGTATATTAGTATTTCTTACGTAAGATTGATTAACAAGGAGAACTTTTCCATCCCCGTCAGTGACCATTATTCCATCAAAAGAACCTTCTATAATTTCCTGTAGTTCTTCCAGGCTTTTATCTTTATTTTTGTCTGGCCCAAACATGATGTCACGATATCCTTTCCTGCAAACCACACCACAAGTTTATTATGGTACAGTTTACTATAATAAAAAAATTCATTCAACACATGTCATAAGAATAGGGTATTACGCAGAGATGACGGAGAGCATTATTCTCCGTCTGCAAGCCTGAGAATTTTCACTGCATCTCCGTCGCCCAGAATGTGGCCGGCGTATTCGTTTTTTCGAAGCTGGTTTCCGTTAACCCACACAGCAGCCCTTGTGCTATAATCTCTATATCCCAGGAGCTGCTGTATGGTTGTTTCGTTTTCCAGCGATATTTCTTCTTTGTTTACTTTAATTCGGATATCCGGGGTTCCATGCGCTCTTGCGCACTCCGGAGTTCCATGCGCTTTGGGCTTTTGGTTCTTGCGCGCTCCTGAGCCTCGAAGGCACTAGACCTGAGTGGTAAGGAATATGGGCAGACCCATCTGGTCTATCCTGTCCTGAAAACCTTCGATATCGTCCATGTGGCGGTCTTCGTCCATTAAGATTTCCTCAAGCAGGTCCTTCGTGGCGAAGTCGCCCACTTCACTGGCCAGCTTGATGGCTTCGTTGTAAGCCCTGATGGCATCAACTTCCGCCAGCCTGTCATTTTCCAGCTGATTGGGCACCTGGGCGCCGATGTGAATTTTTCTGAGTTCTGTGACTATGGGCCTTCCTTCCAGGAACAGAATCCTGCCTATGAGTTTCTCCGCATGTTTCATTTCGTCAATGGCTCTCTTTTCGAAGCTTTCATGAAGCTTGTCGTAGCCCCAGTCCGCGCACATCTCCGAGTGAACCATGTATTGATTAATCGCCGTCAGTTCATCGGCCAAAAGTGAATTAAGTGTTTCAAGTAGTTTGGGATCGCCTTTCATCGTACTTCCTCCTTATGTTGCTTTTACTTTGTGGTTTTTCTGTTTTGCAATCTTATGCTGCATCTACAGGGTTGGGTTCTGTGGGCCGGCTTGGGTTTTGTGGGCCGGCTTGGGTTTGTGGGCCGGTCCGGCCTGGGTTCTTTGGGTCGGCTAATTTTGGGCCGGTCCGGCCTGGGTTCTTTGGGTCGGCTTATTTTGGGCCGGTCCGGCTTGGGTTTTCGGGCCGGCTAATCTTGTGGGCCGGTCCGGCCTGGGTTTGCGGGCCGGCTTATTTTGGGCCGGTCCGGCTATTCTCTATATGATAGGTTATCACTGCCGGCCCAACTATGCAATGATAATATATACCAGATCAGCATGGAAAGTCCCCGCAGCGCCGCCGAAAGGCTGATGCCCAGCCAGAGTCCGTTCATGCCCATAATGAGGTGGAGCCGCCAGCAGAGAATCGGCCTTAAAAGGTTTGCCCCTATGCTACAGATGCTTGGGGGCAGGGTTTTTCCAAGACCACGGAAGGCCCCCGAGCAGGTTCCTTCAAAAGCCAGAAACACCAGGCAAATGGCCATTATTTTCAGGTAAACAGCTCCCATGCCGATGATTTCGGGCGGCTCCCTGAGAAATAGCGAAAAGAAGAATCCCCCAAAAGCCACCAGCAGGAAAGTTACAAATAGCTCCCATATCAGGAGCGCCGCCGTGGCGATTTTGAAGGATCTTCGGATTCTGTTCCACTTTTTTGCCCCGTAATTTTGCCCTACGAAAGCGGTCATGGCGGATGAAAATCCTATGCCAACCATCCAGGAGAGGGATTCAATCTGGCTGCCTACCCGGTTGATGGCAACTGCCATTTCTCCGTACCAGGCTGCCGCCATTGCCGTGACCACCATGGACAGGATGGTGAAGGCGGCGCTTTCCAATGCCAAAGGCGTGCCCCACCAAAGGATGATTTTGCTGCGTCTTTTCCGCAGTCCCAGCAGACTTTTATGCAAGCCCGGCAGGTCTTTCTCCGAGCTTTGTGGTGTGAAATGGCGGGCGTAGGCTCTTCCGCCGTTTTCCGCTTGACGACCGCATGCTCTTCCGCCGCCGAAAATTCTGAAGCCTGAGAAAGGCCTTGTAGCCGGATGCTTTATAAAAATTATGAACTGCACAAACACCACTATTTCCGCCAGGGAAGTGGCTACTGCGGCTCCGGTCACCCCCCAGCCGAAGTACAGAATCATGAGAGGATCCAGAACCATATTAACCAGAAGCCCCACAGCATTTGCCTTGAAGCTGATTTTGGAATTACCTGCACCATTGAAAATGCCTGTTATCGATGCGGAAACATAAAAGAAAGGCACGGCCGCCCCTATTATGCGCAGGTACCGAACTGAATTCTGATAAACGGTGGGTTCCTGAACTTTCAGCAGGCTTATGAGGGGTTCGGGAAATATGATGAAAATAGCTCCGCAAACTATCCCGAGAATCAGGGCTATCCGCACCGAATCCTGGGCATAGTCCCTGGCTTTGCCGGGCTTTCGCTTGCCCAGATTTTGCGCGGTTCCGATTTCGGCTCCTGTCCGCCCAAGTAGCATGGGAGCAGCGGACAGCCACATATAGAGGCCCGCCAGCCCGCTGGCGGCTACCGCCATAACCGCATAATCCGTCCGCCCCAGCCAGAACATATCCGTCAGGTTGTAGGCCATCTGCATAAACTGAGTCCCCATGATGGGCAGTGCCACCATGAGGAGTTTTTTGAGTATGCCGCCTTCAGTGAGATTGCCGGCATCTGAACTTCCTGATTTGTGACCGCCGGCATCTTTTGCCTTTGCTTCGAGGCTACCCGCATCTTTTGCCTCGGCTTCGAGGCTACCGGCATCTTTTGCTTTAGCTTCAAGGCCGCCGGCTTGAATTTTTTCTGATGATTCCATGCCTATGATTATAGATGAAAATTAGAGCGTTTTGGGGATTTTGAGCAAATTTTCGACTTATCATTGATTTTTGGCCCCTCGAGTTCGGATTGAATTCGGGCATCTAGAATATTTGCTCAGAAATCTGAAAGTAAGTGGCAAAATTTCAGATATCCTGAAATTTTGCTTACATCATGCCCGGCCGAGAGCTCCTGCCGGGAGCCTGTGTTGAGAGCTTCTGCCTGGAGTCCCGGCCTGAAGCCTATGTCGGAAGCTTTTACCTGGAGTCTATGTCGGGAGCTTCTGGCCGGAGCATTTCAAGAAGCCCGACGGCCGCTTTTTGTCGGCCGCCGGGTGCACCGCCTCAGATGCTGTGCTGTAATCCCGAAGAACAGGTAAATAAAAGCCGGTTCTTCGGGATTTCAATAGATTTTGAGCTAAAACCGGCGAAGTGCTATGCCGGAATGCAGATATTAGGACGGTTGTGAGCAAAAACACGAGAAGTGCATAGAAAAACTTGGGTGCAAGTCCGAAAATCCATAGCACTTCGCTCTTTTTTGCTCATTCCGCTCCTGTTTTCCCGATTTCTGGCTAGCACTTCTCCTCATTTTGCTCAAAAGAAGAGCAGAAATTTTTTGCACAAAAGTCACAGAAATTTTTTGCACAAAAGTCACAGAAATTTTTTTGTGCAAAGTATTGCCACGATATTTTTATTCAAAATACAACATTTTCACTCAACTGATGCACCGCAGTTAGTAAGTCGGAAATTTCCGCAAACCAACACTGCACGGACCGCCTGGAATGTGGTATAATTTATCTGAATAATCTGAAAGGAAGTGATCCCAATTGTCCCGAAATAAAAAACTTCTCAGTATTGCACTAATTCTTATTCTGATTTTGGGTCTTCTGTCCGCCTGCGGCAAAGGGGGCGGCGATGAGAACGGCACCGAAGAGCCGGGAACTGAGACCACAATCTACACAAGTTTTCTCGAAGCAGTTGATGTAAATTTTGCATATGAAGTTGGGGTTGAGCTGGCGGAAAATCCCGAATACCACGATTCTCCCATGGGCACCAGGACCGCCGGCAGCGATGCGGAGCACAAGGCAGCTGATTATCTGGCCAACCTGATGGAATCCATTGGCCTGCAGGATGTGGAAAAAGTGGGAGTCAAAGTGGACAGATGGCAGTTTAACGGCGCCAGCCTGGTGCTCGAGAGCGATGGCGATGGTGCAGGTGGTGGCAACAGCGAAAAGAAAGAGATTCTCCTCCACTCATACGCTACCGAGGCAACTCCCAAAGAAGGCATTGATGCGGAAATCATCTATGTGGGCGAAGGCACTATGGCAGACTACGAGGGTCTTGATGTGAAAGGCAAAATCGTTCTATGCGATGTGAACCAGCGTGACAACTGGTGGGTTACTATGCCCATGCTGGAGGCCTGGCATCAGGGGGCGGCAGCTTTGCTAGCCGCTTCGACCGAAGGTTTTTCCGAAATCAGCGATGAGGCCTACAATGCCAATGACATCTGCGGACCCACAGGCATTCCTTGCGTCAGCATAACTCCCAAGGATTCCGCCTATCTCCAAAGCCTGATGGAAGAAGGTCCGGTCCGCGGCAATCTGAAAGTGGACAACATCGTTGAACCCGGAGGTACCTCTTACAACATTGTGGGCAAAATCCCCGGAAAATCATCTGAGGAAATGGTAATCTTCGGCGCCCACTACGATATGTATTTTACCAGTTTTCAGGATGACTCAGTTGCTGTGGGCTCGGCACTGGCCATTGCAAAGGCCATGATAGATTCGGGCTACACTCCCGAGAGAGACATCGTTTTCTGCATTCACGGCTCCGAAGAATGGGGCGCCAGCAACTCCCAGTTTGACTGGACCACCGGAGCCTGGCGCATGATCAACGAGGCGCACCCGGAATGGGCGGGAAAAACTCTGGCTTTCATCAATTTCGAGCTTCCTGCCTTTGAGTTTGATGACTACACCATGGTTTATTCCGCACCGGAAATGTACACCATGATAGACCGTTTCGTAAATGAAGAACCTTCACCGGGGCCAGTTGACTGCTTCCCTGACGGGGTTCTCACCGACGGTTTTCAGACTTACACTTATTCCGACGACTTTTCATATTACGTAGCGGGGGTTCCTTCCACTGTGAACGGCTTTTTGCTGGATAAGGATATGGAAGACGTTTTCCCCTTCTACCGGGAGATTTACCATTCCAATTTTGACACCAAGGAAACCTGCAACTTCAATGTGTTGCGCTTTACCGTGGAGTTTTATGGAGCTTTCGGCATTTACATAGACTCCACCCCTGCCCTGCAGCTGGATTACACGGCTCACTATGACAGACTGATGGATGCCATAGACGAGGAAACGGCTCTAGCTTACGGTGTGGATTATGACGGCTATATTGCAGCTGCCAAGGCTTACAAGGAAGCGGCAGAGGATGCTTTCGGAGCTGTTGATGCCCTGAACAAGGCGTATTTTGCTTTGCTCAGCAATGGCAACGGTACTGGGGCAGGTTCGGGAAATGGGGAGACCGCGGACAATTCAGGCGATCTTGAGAGCGATCTGGAAAGCATATGGGCCGCCGCCCGCGATATGAACAAGAAAAACCTGGCCCTCTTTAAGCTTACCCAGGACAAGATTCTGGGCCTCATGTACGAACGGCCAATAGTTCCCCACGAGGCGGCCCAGGAAAACCTCATGCTTATGCAGGAAATCATTGCTTTGCTGAAAGATGGCGATGTGCAGACTGCGGTGGATGAGTATGCCTGGCAGATTAATAATGTGGAAGAATGGTATGCCATGTATTTCAGCCCAGAAGTAACCAAAATAGGCTACGATATGTTCTACAGCCCCGACAACAAGCACAATCTCTTCTGGGGCTCCGGCAAGGAATATCTGCCGGCTGAAGTTGAGGAAGCCACCCGCAGTTTAGTGGCCAGATACGATGAGCAAGGCGGAAAATTCGCGAAGGAAATTGCTGTGTATGAGGCCTCCATCGAAGCCCAAAAGATTGAATACAAGAAAAGGGTCAGCCAGGAAATAGCGGACCTGTACACTCTGACCCAGGCCCTGAAAGGAATTACATATTAGAGTTTAAGCAAAGTGCTGCATTAAGAGCTTCTGGAAATGTTACAACCGGGCCGGTCCTAAAAGGCGGCCCGGTTGTTTCTTTTATCGGTTATCGGTGGATTTTGAGTTAAAACAGGAGAAGTGCTAGGCGCGAAAGTGGATATGAGGCTGGCAGTGAGCGAAAACACGAGAAGTGCTAGGAAAAATTGGGGATAAACCCTGAAATCCCTAGCACTTCACATTTTTTTGCACATTTCAGCCTGGATTTCTTATTTCGGGCTAGCACTTCTCCTGTTTTTGCACCCACAAACAGCTCTATCTTGTGTTTCCAATCAGTTGTCTCTGCTTCGCAGCATCAGGCTAGTTGTTTTTGGCCAGAAACTCCTTCATTTTGACTATCATGAAGTCAATGTCTTCGCGGCTCACATTGGCGTTAGTCACAAAACGCCACTCTCCCAGCTCTTTTCCGTTAACTTTAATGCCGTTGTTAAATAAATATTTAACTAAAGCATCTTCTTCGGTCTTTGACATATCAGGTTCGGTCTGGAAAAAGACCATATTGATGTCCCGGCGGTCTTCCATGACTTTGATGCCGGGGAGTTTGGAGAGCTGGTCGGCCATGTAGGCTGCATTTTCGTGGTCTATATTAAGCCTCTTGGTCATTTGCTCAAGTGCAATGATGCCGGCGGCGCCCAGGATACCGGCCTGCCTCATGCCGCCGCCCATAAGCTTTCTGCCGCGTTTGGCCTTATCGATGAATTCTTTGCTGCCGACTACCATGGAACCAACCGGCGCTGACAATCCTTTGGACAGACAGAACATTACCGAATCGGCGCAGGCGGCGATTTCTTTAACATCAATGCCCAGAGCAACTGCCGCATTGAAAATCCGGGCGCCGTCCATGTGAACGGGTATGCCGTATTTTTCGCCTATTGCTTTGATAGCCTTCAGGTTTTCCAGAGGCACCGCAACTCCTGAACCGTGAGCGTTTTCCACGCAAATCAGCCCGGTCCTGGGATAATGGATATCGTCCGGATCCCTGATGGCGCCTTCCACTTCGGAGGGGTCAAAGGTGCCGTATTTGGTATCCAGCGTCCAGAGCTGCACGCCTGCTATAACGGCGGCACCTCCTGCCTCATGAATCAGTATGTGACTTTCTTTGCCCAGAATTATTTCGTCGCCCCTGTTGGTGTGTGCGAGAATGCAGAGCTGATTGCCGAAAGTTCCGCTGGGCACGAAGAGTGCGGCTTCTTTTCCAAGCATTTCCGCAGCCAGAGCCTGGAGTCTGTTCATGGTGGGGTCATCATCGTAGACGTCATCTCCTACTTGAGCCTCTGCCATGGCTTTTCTCATTTCTGCCGTGGGCATGGTTACTGTGTCGCTTCTCAAATCGATGTACTTCATTTTTCGTCTCCCTTTGCAATTTTTGGCTTACCGGCACGGAGCCGGGATGTCTTTTTACAGCCGGCACGGAGCCGGGATGTCTTTTTACAGCCGGCACGGGGCCGGGACATCTGAAATTAAATGGCTGTGATGATAATATCACAGCCATTTTCACGTTTCAATCGATGTCGCTGAAATCGGACCTTTACCTCAGGACATCTTTGTGCTCAGGTACTAATCTCCGGGCATCTTTGTACTCAGGCCTTAATCTCCGGGCATCTGAGATAGTGCTCTACAATGCTCAGCAGCTGTTCTCCGCTTAAGGCCAGCAGATTAATTTCTTCGTCGCCCATCGAAAGGTAAATTATATCTCTCAGGCCGGCAACAAAAGCAAGTCCGGTGTCAAATGTAACTTCTCCCTCTTCATCCAGGGAAAACAGTTCAAGCACCACCATGGCTTTGGGTACAAGCATACTTCTTGCCATTTCTGCCAATTCATCATTAAGTCTGTAATCTCCTTCAACCAGGCCCTTTTCTTTCAGGGATTCAAGAAGTTTCTTCACGTCTGCTTTTTCCGGCGGTTCATAGCCATAGCTTTCGATCAGTATCTTTGTCATACTGTTGCCTTTAGAGTCAAACAAGGCATCCGCCACGGCTTTTTCATCGTATGTGTCATGCAGTTCCGCTGCACCGCCCTGATAAAGAAGATTATTTTTTCTGTATGCGTCAACCAGCGCAAACAACACAAGCATCTCTTTTGAAGCTGCTTCAACTTCGATATCCGCAATCTTCATTTTTCCCATGCCCACAAATTCCGACAGGTAAATCATCATCATGTCAAATTCCAGCAACAGCTTGAATGACAGGTCTCCCATATCGTTGTCAATCTGGACATATTTTTCGCCCATCCGGTAAACATATTTTTCAACGATCACCTTATCGTCCTGAATTGCCAGTCTTGCCGCACCGGTTCCTTTGGCCACCACTTCAAAGACCTCCGCGGCAGCGGCATCGAGGGCTCCGTTTTTCAAAATGCCTTTGCTTTCAAGACTCTTCGCCTCGGAACCGTCCATTGGTGCCTCCAGTGTCGTAAAGAGGCTAATCGGGGACTTTTCTTCCAACAGTTCTGCCACATAGGCCACTTCATTTATACTAAGTTTCATCTCATCAGCTCCTTTACAATCACTATATTAATTTTCGCACTCCGGCGGCAGTTGCCTTGCCCAGGGGTTTGCTCACATATGGTTTAACTACGAAAGAATCTGTTACATTCTTTCCGAGCTTGGCTCCGAAAACTTTTGTAATGGGGCCTGCCGCGCTTTTGATGAAGCCCGCTCCATCTCCCTCTGTTAATGGGAACTTGGGAAGAGTGGTCCCGGGAGCCGGCTTGGCCAGCTTATCACTGACATGAAGCATAGCTCCTTTTATCGAGCCTTCCACAAAGCCTTGTGCGGCACCTTCTGCTCCCTTATCAATATAACCAGCTACGGTTTCACCTGTAACTACTGTGGCAAATTTGCCAGCCGCCCCGGGGACATAACCCCTTGCTGCAGCGGCTGCGCCCTTCACCGCGCCTTTCTTTAAACTCTTGACGGACCAGTCGCCGGATGCGCCTTCATAAGCCACATTTCTGACAAATTTGTAGCCTGCGTTGATTCCTTTCCCAACGGGTCCGGTTACCTTTCCCAGAGCATCCATTGAGGCATCGGCAGCATTCATAACTAGCGTGGCTCCGCCTTCTGCCCATGCTCCTACTCTATCCACGTGCATCCATCTTTCATATGACTGTTTGTTGAATGCATCATTTATACCTATTATTGCTTCCAGATCAGCCCTCGAAGAGACGTTATATTTCTTGAACAATTGACGGTACAGTTCATCTTTTTTGCGCTGTTGATCAATTTTCATTTCAGTTTCCCACACAAGGTAATCCTGAAGCGTCTCGCCTTTTACATTTTTCTCCCATTCTCTTTCTATGAATTCCCTGTCTTTTTCAAGATTGGGTTTTACAACTTTCTCATAGGCTTCCATATCTAAGACACCGCCGGTTTCCGGATTGACATATTCGCCCGTTGCAGGGTCACGAACATATCTGGATATCCTGCCGGTATGGTCAGTTACCAGTTCAAGCTCATCCGGACCTTCGGGCATGCCTGTTCCCGGTGTGCCGGGTGTTTGGCCTGCATCCGGCCCTGCGGCCGCGGTTGCCGCAACACCGCTGTCAGGGGCACCGGTCTCGTAACCGCCTTCGGTTGTACCGGCTTCATGGCCGGCTTCGTAGCCGCCTTCATAGCTGTCGGTGGAAGTGCCGCCATCATATCCCGAATCGCCGCCGTCGTAGCCGCCGTCTTCGTCATATCCGCCGAAGACACCTCCCGACTCTCCTCCGGAAGCGCCGCCGGTCGCAGCGGCTATTTCGTTGTCACCTACTGAAACAGGATCGTTGGGATCGCCACCTGAGGCCCCCAGGGCTTCTGCAAGAATTGCCCAGGCCTCTGACTCTCTTTCAGAAATGAGCCTGCCCGAAGGTTTGGGTTTGGGCATTTCTTTAGGCTTAAGCGCATTCGAAATAGCTGTGGCAAGAAGGCCTACCAAGGGCGGGAAAAGCATTCCAGCCGCAGCTTCAAAGGGACTGTCGGGGCCCGGAATATTTCCGGCTCCATATGCCGCTCCTATGGCAGCAATTACATAGGAAGGAAGTTCATCCTTTACCTTGTAGCCTTTGCCGTTGAGATTGTATGTGTTGCTGTCAGCGCCTTTGTTCTTTGATGGCATTCTGTCGTAGTAACCGTTGCCGCCGACAGTCACTGAAATTACCCCGTTGATTGCTTTTTCGAAACGAATTTCGCCGTTGGCTGAAATCGCCGCTTTGTATGGCAGTCCGGTCAGGTCTGCCGCAAATTCCAGTTTGGCAACCGCATAATCCACTCCTCTTTCCAGCACGGGGCAGTTTTGCGAGAACGGCATGCCTTCGTACTTGCCAATGATTTCAATGAATTCGCCTTTATCAATGACCGCCAGCACCTGATCATAGAGTTCTTTAGACTTCTCGGGTGGATCCACATCCCCCATGAGAGTTCTTATCTTATACAGAAATATGTTCATATTGTAAGTGCCGGTGAAAACCGTAAATTCTTCCGGTGCGGGTGAAACACTGACCGAAAACACCGGATCCCCGTCTTCGTCAAAATCCAATGCCCATTTATCATCGATGTCTAAGTAATACACTCCCGGAGGCAGTATAATGTCCGGCATAACCATCCAGAAAGTATTTGGCGCATTTCCGGGGCCGTAGCCCTGGGACTGGAATGCGGCCACCATCTCGTCTTCATCATTATAGATATATATGATGCCCGGCATGGCGCCTTCGCCGTTGTTCCAGGTGCTAAGAATTATTTCATCGATTATATAGCTTTCATCCAGTTCGAAAGCGGGGGCTTTATATGGTATTTCGACACCCATCCAGGTCGGTTCCTCCACCAGATCGGAGAGTACCCTATCCCAGAATTCATCGCTGAGTTCCTGGTTGCCGATTACTTCCGGTTCTTCTTCACCTAGCCACTTTACCAGTTTTTCTTTATATTTTTCATAGGCCTTGAAATCCATGCCTTTGACGAAATAACCCTCTGCCGGCCAGGCACCACCCGCCAGCTGAATCATGTATCTGCCTTTGGGCAACACTATGGCATCTTCCGGATAATAGTAAACTATGGTATCGCCCTTCTGGCCTTCAAGCCTCTCGCCGTAATGTGGAGTATAATCCTCGATGCCTTCGGTATTTTCCAGGTCTCCTATTAGCTCATCCTGTTCTTCGTCCGGTTCTCCATCCGGCATACCTCCCGTGTCATCGTAACCCGGAGGAGGCGGCGATGAAGGTGGCTGAACTTCTTTTAAGGTACCCACATAGGCTATTTCTCCCGAAAAGCCCTGATAGACATTGCCCTGATCCGAAACCAGAGCCATATACATAGGTTCAAGCAGAAGCCCCGGGAATGGAATATAGATGCCAGTCAGCACTGTGGTTTCCTTCACATCAAAGGTGAAGAATGCTTCGGTGCTGGGCTTGTTAAAATTGCCTCTGAAACCCACTACCAGGGTGTTTGCTCCTTCGTAGGTGAACTGAGAGGTGTACCAGCTGCCCTTTTGAACGATTGCTTTTTCGTAAGGTCTTTCGGGCGGTGCACCCTGGCCTGCCGCATAGCTTGAAAAAGGCATAAATGTCATGACCAGCAGATAGGCCAGCAATATTATGCTTAGCATCCGTCTCATTGTGCTATTTTTAATTGGTCTCCTGATCATAGTATGCCACCCCCTATCAGGGAACGTAACAGCTCATAACCGCCTTCAATAAATGAAGGAATTCTGTACATGTATCCAAAAGACAGGGTCCAGGCCGCAGAAAACAGGAAGGACATAACTGCCGCCCCTATGGTGTTTTTAAAAGCGGGCTTTTCTGATAGCTTGTTCATTTCGATGGCTGAAGCTGTTCCCACCGCCATAATTCCTGCCGTAATGAAAGGCACGCTCATGGACCAGCGCAACCCGAACACCGCAATGAGCAGCATGATTGCGAACGGGGTCAGGAAGAGCATGCCGTTATCAATGGCATATTTCATTGCCGCTTTGCCATGCTCTTTTTTTATTTTCCCGTTGAAGGCGCTGAGTATTGCCTTAAGAAAAATCCTGAAGACCATGCCGAAAATCAGACCCACAACGGCTCCAACTATTAGATGAAAGAGGTTTAATGGATTCATGGGATCTGCAAAGGCCCCTATTCCAAGGGCTATAAACGAAAGCCTTCTGACCAGTGTTCTGGCTCCCTTGCCTTTTTTGAAGTCCATATGCCCACCCCCTTAAAGATTCCCAAAGACAGACCAGGAGATGAGCACAAGGGCTCCCACCAGGCTGGCTATGGGGACACTGAGAGCATTTTTCCCGCCGGTTAGTTCCCGTATCGTAAACATCATGGGGCCTATTGCCCAGAGAACTCCGGTTACGCCAAAGGCAATGGAAGTTTTCCAGCCTAGGGCAAGTGAAAAAATAATTCCTAAAATTCCGTAAATCAAGGCGCCGCTGTAGCTTAAACAAAAAGCGGATACCGCCTCAAGAATGCTCTTGTCCGTTTTCGCGGCTTTTAATATGACCCAAACTACCACTCCAAGAATAGGAATGACAACCAGTCCGTAGGCCAGCCCTGTTCCGGCTGAAAAAATCACAAAACCCGTGCCTTTCTGGCCCGTTTTGTAAAGATCCATGCCGGTTTGCAGGAAGAACAGCCCAAAGGCCACGGCGGAAACCGCCGCAGATAAGTACCATTTGTTGGCAAAGGCATCTTTGATTGCACCCGAAGGATTAATCATCATGCCAAAAATGGTTCTGACCAGGGATCGTTTCTCCTGTTCCATTTCACACCTGCCTTTCTCAATTGTTAATTAAAAGATTTCGGGTTTTTGACTGTAAGTCTTTCGCTGATTTTTCGGCCTCACCCCTCAGTCTGAATAGTCTGATATTTATAGAAATTATAACAATTTTAGGTGCATGTGTAAATAAGAAAGTAGCGACTGTATGACGGTGGTATGTATGACAGGGATGACAGTGGTGACAGTGGGACAGACCTTTTGACATGACAGACATGTATGACAGTGGGACAGACCTTTTGTCATATGACAGTGGGACAGACCTTTTGACATATGTCAAAAGGTCTGTCCCACTGTCATCATTTTGTCATCTGTCTCATTGTCTTCTCTACAGTTCGAGCTCCATAAATCTTGCCCCCGGGATGGGATTGTAGATGTAAGGCTCGATATCATAGAAGCCCAGGCTCTCATATAACTTCTGAGCTTTTTCCATGGTGGCCAGGGTGTCCAGCCTCATGTACTTGTAGCCCTTTTTTCTAGCCTCATTTATGATGCGACGTGCAAGCTCGCTGCCGATATCAAGTCCGCCATAGGCATGGTCTACATAGAGCCTCTTCATTTCACAGATTGAATCCGGCTTCGCAGGATTATTGTCTGGCGGAATTCGACCGGTCGGATTGCTTATGGGACGCAGAGCCACGCAGCCTATTGCCGCAAGTTCGGCTGTGAATGAGAACTGGCCGTATAAAGAAGCTTCAGCAGGCGCCGGCGCATCTGCGTCAACGACTTGCGCAATTATGATGGCGCCGTCGGGCGAGGCATAAGCCCCGGGCAATTCCGCCAGCTCCCGGGCAAAGCCCTGAAACTGCAAATCAATCCCGATATGTTTCTCATATTGTTTGAAAAGACGCCTCAGCTCTTCCAGCAAGTGCGGATTTTTTTCATCTTCTGCACCCAGCACTTTATATTCAACAACATAATCTCCGGCATAATGCACTTCTTTGGAGAAAAACATAGGGTCTGCATTTTTCAATTTAAGCAGATCTTCATATGCAAGCAACTTTAAGCCCCTGCTTTCAAGGAAATTTTGTACACCCGACCGGATTATCTCATGCTCCAACAGAAAAGGTTCTTCCGAAACAATCAGATTTTGCCCCTTGCTCCCCTTAACGTATTTTAGAAAATCCAGATATGCCAGTTTTTCATCTTCTGAAATGTTTACAACCATGTAAAATACATGGTTGCGGTCCGAGAAATCAGCGAACTCCTCCCCTCCAAAATCACCGTCAAAATCGCTCAGGCTCACATAAAAAGCCTTGTTTTGCGTCCGGTCAAAGTCGCTTAAATCCTCTACTTTCCGGCCGGGGAAAGCCGTTTGCAGTTCATGTTCCCAGTCCGTCATCTTTCCGTTTCCTTGATATTTTCCTAAATATTTTTTTGCTGGAATTATTATAACATTTGTCATGTTAAGTAGGAACAGGAATAGATGTTATCAGCTATTACACGAGGATTATCGGTCATTTTGAAAAAGGCCGCGCAATTGTGCATGGGCGGCGTCGAATTTTGCCGTTCTGATTTGAACCCGTCGCCCTATTCTTTTAGCAAGGTTGTGCGCAAAATCCCTGCAGGCGTCCGGATTATGCAGCTGCAAGGTGCTTAAACTCATGGTGCCGATCCCCTGACTTTCCAGAATGACAGATCTCATTGCATCTTTTCCCTGCTCTGACGGACTGTTATGAAAAGCAAAACTGTCGTACTCTACGACCAGTTTTGCTTCCTTGTAATATAAATCGAGGAAACAGCGCTTCTGGCCCAGGCGCTGTTTCCCTTCGTCTCTCAACTTTATTTCATAGTTGAAAATCGGTTTTCCAAGGCCGTATCCTCCCAAGTGGTTGGGCAGCGACAGAACCATAAACGCAAAAGATTCCATTACGGAGGCTGAGCCGTTTTCGATGAATCGCAAGGCGTGAGCGGATTTCTGTACTCCACGAAGCCCGGGTGCCTTTTTTATGAAATTGCATAATTTCTGTTTTGATGTGACAGCTTTTTGGGGCTGTCCCGGAGGGAATGAGCACATTTGCAGGCCAAGAAGAGTTAACTGATGAAGGTTCAATTCTGTAGCCAACTGCAGAAAAACCAGTTCCGGTGAAGCAATTTTCAAATTCGGCCGAGTATTTTCACTATCTGCTTCTGCGCCTATGACTTTTTTTACTGAGCTGCTGCTTAGTACGGCATTTGAAGGTAAGGGTGTTTGACATAAATGCGTAATCTGCCCGTGCCTGAAATTTCTTTCACCTCTTTTTAAATAAGTAATATGGGCCTTCTCTGACCTTTCATCCAAATTCATAAAAATTTGATCAAGATAAGAAATTTGCCAAATTCGCGCTGCCGTATAATGACTGATAAAGGATTTGCTGTTATTCATATTCCGTATCATAACTTAATTCAGTGTTAGTTGCAACCATATATTTCCATTATTGTTTGTCAATACCATTTATTATGCCAAAGTCAGCTTTTTCTGACCTCTGAACTTAACTGAAACCTTTCAGAAGTGGCCTCTTTGCAAAAGAGGCTTCATTATTAAGCGAAAAAGGGAGAAGTGCTATGGAGAATTTGATAAATCTGGGAGCGGCTGAGCGAAAAACGGAGAAGTGCTAGAGATTAAGTGGGCTGGCTCTCTATATTCTTTGGCACTTCTATGATTTTTGCTCAAAAACACCCAAAATCTTAAATTTGCCATAGCACTTCTCTTTTATTTGCTCAAATCCTGCCGATTTCCTGAAAGCCCATCTAATCTATCTATAAAAAGTATCAAGAGAAATACAAAGAAACAATCGGGGCCGACCGGCGGGCGGTGGCCCGGCATGTGTGCCGGCAGAGTTCCCGCCTTTTTGCGCTGTCTAGTGCCGTCTTGACGGCCCCGATTGTCACATCTGAGTTTATTTGAGATTATTTGAGTTTATCTGAATTCATTTGAATTCTATGGTAGCGCAAGGGGCCTTGCGCATCTGCCTATTTCTGTCCCAGGCTTTTAACTCCAGTCAGTTCATGGAGTCTGGCCTGGGCGGCGGCGAGCCTGGCTATTGGTACTCTGAAGGGCGAGCAGGACACGTAGTCAAGGCCTGCAAAGTGGAAGAATTCCACAGATGCGGGGTCGCCGCCGTGTTCGCCGCAAACACCCAGGTGTAGGTCGGGATTGCCCTTCCTGCCTAATTCAACAGCCATTTCTACAAGCTTGCCGACACCGGTCTGGTCAAGCTTTGCAAAGGGATCGCTTTCATAAATCTTGTTGTCATAGTAGGCATCCAGGAAGGAGCCGGCGTCGTCACGGCTGAATCCAAAAGTCATCTGAGTCAGGTCGTTGGTGCCGAAGGAGAAGAAATCAGCCTCTTTGGCAACCTCGTCCGCAGTCAGGGCAGCCCTTGGAATTTCAAGCATTGTGCCCACCAGGTATTTCAGGTCAACACCGGAGTCTTTGATGATGGCGTCAGCGGTCTTTACAACGAAGCTCTTTACAAAAGCCAGTTCCTTGGCTTCGCCTACAAGAGGAATCATCAGTTCGGGAACCAAATCCCATTCGGGATGCTTTTTCTGAACATTGATGGCTGCCTCAATGATGGCCCTGGTCTGCATTTCTGCGATTTCAGGATAAGAAACCGACAGGCGGCAGCCTCTGTGGCCCATCATGGGATTGTATTCGTGCAGGGATGTGATTACCGCCTTGAGTTCGGTGATTTCCATTTTCATTTCTTTTGCCAGCTCGGCGATGTCATCCTCGTCAGTGGGCAGGAACTCGTGCAGGGGGGGATCCAGGAAACGGATGGTTACCGGGAAGCCCTGCATGGCTTCGAATATGCCTTCAAAGTCTCCTCTTTGCATGGGCAGGAGCTTGTCCAGTGCGGTTCTTCTTTGTTCTTCAGTCTTGGAGACAATCATTTCGCGCATGGCGGAAATTCTGTCCGGCTCGAAGAACATGTGCTCGGTTCTGCAAAGGCCTATGCCTTCGGCACCGAATTTAATGGCCTGGGCTGAGTCTGCAGGAGTATCGGCATTGGTCCTGACTTTAAGGGTTCTGATTTCGTCAGCCCAGTGCATGATCCTGTCAAAGTCACCGGAAATGGTGGCTTCCACTGTGGGAATCGCTTCGCCGTAAATTTTACCGGTGGAACCATCCAATGAAATCCAGTCGCCTTCCTTGTATTCTTTGCCGCCAAGGGTGAATTTGCCGGCAGCTTCATCGATGTGAAGTTCACCGCAGCCTGCTACGCAGCAGGTTCCCATGCCCCTGGCAACTACCGCCGCATGGGAAGTCATGCCGCCTCTGGCAGTCAAAATTCCCTTGGAATGGTGCATACCTTCAATATCTTCCGGAGAGGTTTCAAGACGTACCAGAATAACATCCTTGCCGGCCCGGCCCCATTCGGCAGCCTTGTCTGCGGTGAAGGCCACCTGTCCGGTTGCCGCTCCCGGTGAAGCAGGCAGACCTGAACCGATGGGAGTTGCTGCCTTGAGGGCGGCAGCGTCAAATTGTGGATGAAGCAGTGCATCCAGCTGCTTGGGATCAATCATGTTTACAGCTGTTTCCTTAGTAATCATGCCTTCGTCCACCAGGTCGCAGGCAACTTTAAGGGCCGCGGCCGCAGTTCTTTTGCCGCTTCTGGTCTGCAGCATGTAGAGCTTTCCGTCTTCAATGGTAAACTCCATGTCCTGCATATCTTTGTAGTGTTTTTCCAGCTTTTCCGCTATATCATGGAACTGCTGGTAGACATCTGGGTTAATCTCCTTTAGATAATCGATTGGGTTGGGAGTTCTGATGCCGGCCACCACGTCTTCACCCTGGGCATTCATCAGGAATTCACCGTAAAGCTTGTTTTCGCCGGTGGCCGGGTTTCTTGAGAAAGCGACACCGGTGCCGGATTTGTTGCCGGTATTTCCGAATACCATGGACTGGACATTAACAGCGGTGCCCCAGGATGAGGGAATATCGTTCATCCTTCTGTAATAGATGGCTCTGGGGTTGTCCCAGGAGCGGAATACGGCTTCAATGGCTCCGAAAAGCTGGACTTTCGGATCCTGAGGAAAGTCGTCTCCCACGGATTTTTTGTACTCCTCTTTGAACTGTTCAGCCAGGGCTTTCAGATCGCCGGCATCCAGGTCAATGTCGTCCTTCACGCCTTTTTCAGCTTTCATTGCGTCAATGAGTCTTTCGAAATGGGATTTGCCCACTTCCATTACGACGTCTGAATACATCTGAATAAACCTTCTGTAAGAGTCATATGCAAAACGGGGGTTGCCGGTTTTTTCCGCAAAACTTACAACCACCTCGTCGTTTAAGCCCAGGTTTAAAATGGTGTCCATCATGCCGGGCATGGAGGCTCTGGCGCCGGAACGGACGGAAACCAGCAGGGGATTTTCAACGCTGGCGAATTTCTTGCCTGTGATTTCTTCTAGTTTTGTAATATGTTCCATAATTTCTGCCCGGATGGCGTCATTGATGACTTCGCCGTCCTCGTAATACTTGGTGCAGGCTTCCGTGGTAACGGTGAAGCCCTGGGGCACGGGCATGCCCAGGTTGGTCATTTCGGCCAGGTTTGCGCCCTTGCCGCCTAAGAGTTCCTTCATGGAACCATTGCCTTCTTTGAACTGATAAACATACTTTACACTCATAATCTATTCTCCTTTTATTTATTTACTAATTATATGACAGGGGGACATATGACAGGGGGACAGCCCTTTTGACATATGGCATATGACAGGGGCATTCTAACGCCTGATGACAAAAGATGTCAAAAGGGCTGTCCCCCTGTCATCCTGTCATCAAAACTCAAGTTTTTCCTCAATGTAATTTCGGACTTCTGATATTGGCAGGCGAACCTGTTCCATTGTATCACGGTCGCGGACGGTTACTGCCCCGTCGGCTTCCGTGTCGAAGT
The DNA here is from genome assembly GCA_052034085.1 of Bacillota bacterium. GTDB lineage: Bacteria > Bacillota > Clostridia > Peptostreptococcales > Anaerovoracaceae > UBA1426. Next base: position 42,627 of record JBPOJA010000026.1, read on the forward strand.
CAACAGTTATACAGAAGGGTGTGCCTATCTCATCCTGCCTTCTGTAGCGCTTTCCTATGCTGCCCGGCAGGTCATAATCCACCATGAAATACCTGGCCAGCTCTTCATGAAGAGCCGATGCCGCCTCGTGCTGCTTCTTGGTAAGCGGCAGTACGGCTGCCTTGAATGGCGCCAGGGCCGGATGGAAGCGCAGTACAACGCGGGTGTCTTCCTTGCCGTTTACGTCAAGCACGGTCTCCTCGTCGTAAGCATCGCACAGAAAAGCCAGAGTCATCCTGTCCAGGCCAAGCGACGGTTCGATGCAGTAGGGGATATATTTTTCATTGGTTTCGGGGTCCATATAGGTCATGTCCTGCCCCGAATGCTCCTGATGCTGCTTCAGGTCAAAGTCTGTCCTGTCAGCTATGCCCCAAAGCTCGCCCCAGCCAAAGGGGAACTTATACTCAAAGTCCGTGGTGGCCGCACTGTAATGGGAAAGCTCTTCCTGCTCATGATCCCTCAGTCTGATATTTTCCATTCTCATGCCCAGGGAGACAAGCCAGTTTTCACAGAAATCCCTCCAGTATTTGAACCATTCGAGATCTGTACCGGGTTTACAGAAAAATTCCAGCTCCATCTGCTCGAATTCCCTTGTTCTGAATGTGAAATTTCCGGGAGTTATTTCGTTTCTGAAGGACTTGCCCACCTGGCCAATCCCAAAGGGGATCTTTTTTCTGGTGGTTCTGGCAACATTTTTAAAGTTGACGAAAATGCCCTGAGCGGTTTCGGGCCTTAAAAACAGCTCAGCCTGAGAATCCTCGGTAACACCCTGAAAGGTTTTGAACATAAGGTTGAACTTTCTGATTGCCGTATAATCGTGCTTGCCGCACACGGGACACGGCACCTCCTGCTCAGTCAGAAAATCCTGCAGTTTTTCGTTGGACCAGCCGTCCACGCTTATATTCATATTTTCTTTGGACTTTATGTAGTCTTCTGCCAACTTGTCGGCTCTGAACCTGGATTTGCAGCTTTTGCAGTCAATAAGAGGGTCCGAAAAACCTGCCACATGACCTGATGCCACCCAGGTTTTCGGGTTCATCAGAATGGCCGCATCCAGACCCACATTGTACTTGGATTCCTGAATAAATTTTTTCCACCAGGCTTTTTTTACATTGTTTTTCAGCTCCACTCCCACCGGGCCGTAATCCCATGTATTGGCCAGGCCACCGTAAATCTCGGATCCGGGAAATACAAAACCCCTGGACTTGGCCAGAGCCACGATCAGGTCCAAAGTAAAATCTTTACTCATATTATCTTGTTTGCTCCAATCTCACTAATCTTTCCTGCCCTACCAGCTTTTCTAGTCTTCGGGCTTAAATTCATCTGCAACTTCTTCGACAAAATCCTCCACATCTTCCGCTACATCTGCGCCTTTTTTCTTTGCTTTATCGAAAGCGTCGGAGGCTTTGTCAAAAGCTTCGCTGGCTTTTGATTTGACACTTTCAAAGACTTCGCCGCCCTTTTCCTTCATCTCATCGGCAATGATTGAACCTTTTTCAACTACTTCTTCGAAAGTATCCGTGGCCATTTCGCTTATATCGACAACCTCGCCACTATCCTTAACCAGCTCAACTGTGCACTTGGTTCCGAAGACAGCCACAACACCGGCCACCGCTGCCCATGGAGCCAGAACTGTTCCCACTATACCAACATTGACGGGCAGATTGAGCATGACATCGTCGCCTTTTCTGACCACTATTTTTGAAACATTGCCTTTTTTGATGGCGGCCTTAACTTTTTCAACTATTGCAGAACTATGTTCTCCAAGTTTGCTTCTGGATTTGATATCCATGGATTCCTCAATGGCTATGATGGCATCCACAACGCTGCCTTCAGCCGCTTCCAGAGCTTCCTTAGCTTCTTTGTAGCTGACTCCGGTTCTGTCTTTTACCAGTTCAATCTTTTCCAATGTAATCTCCATTGCTTTCTCTCCTCTCTTATTCCAGAATCTTCATGCATTCTTCGGTTTTCAGACAACCTATGTCTAAATGACAAAGGGAATAATTTTTTACAACCTCCCGCAAAATGGGAAGCGCATCCTCATTTAAAGTCAGTTTTTCCAGGCCGGAAAAAGCTGTCTCCGTCAAAAAATCGATTACACTTACTATATCAAATCCCGACCCGTAAATCAATTGTTCCTTATGCTCTTCCTTGTCGGAACACGCAGGACAGAGCCTTCCACCTTCCGCGACCGAGAACCCTCCGCCTTTTTCCTCAGAACCGCATCTGACGCAGGTTTTCAGATTCGGTGCACAGCCCATGAGCTTGAGGGTCTTGAACTGATAGGCCAGCAGAAGTATCTCAAACTCCTTGGTCCTTTTTTCCATGTGTGTGAGAAACTCAAGCAGCATGTTGAAAAGTTTAGGGGCCGGCGCGTCTTCCGGCAACAGTTTCCCTGTAAATTCCATAGCCATGGAAGCGTACATGTATTTGTCAAGGTCGGCGCCAAGACCGTAATGCGATGAAATCAAGTCGCTGTTGTTGATATGATATTTGTCGCCGGTCTTTCTTATTTCATATTTCCCATGGGCAAAGGGCCGCAGGGCCGCTGCGGAACGACTCTTGCCTCCTTCGTTGATGGAAGTGCCTGCACTTATAATGCCGCGTGCCTTGCTGAACAGCACTATCATACGCCTGCCGGAAGCAATTTTATGTTGTCTTAAAACAATGGCCTCTAATTCCACATCAACCTCTTTGATGACAGATGACAGGGGGACAGCCCTTTTGACACATGACAAAAGGGCTGTCCCCCTGTCATCACCTGTCATCACCTGTCATCATTCCTTATACCCCAATTCCGAAATTGCGAAGCTGCTGTTCCGCCAGTTTTCCCGGACTTTCACATAAAGTTCGAGAAATACGTGGGCGCCCAGCAGGGCCTCAATTTCCAGCCTGGCGCTTTTTCCTATGCCCTTGAGCTTTTTGCCGCCTTTGCCAATAATAATGCCTTTGTGTGACTGTTTTTCACAGTAAATCAAGGCTGATATTCTGATCAGATTCTCTGACTCTACAAAGTTTTCAATCTCTACTGCTATGCCGTGGGGAATTTCCTCTTCAAGATAATGAAGGGCTTTTTCTCTTATGATTTCACTTACCAGAAATCTTTCGGGATGGTCAGTTACCATGTCGGCAGGGAAAAACATGGGCCCTTCCGGGATGTAATCCCTTATCACTTCCATCACTTTATCCACATTTTTTCCCGTCAGGGCCGATATACCCATAATGTGATCGAACACTCCTGCTGCTTCATAGTCCTCATAAATTTCCCTGAAGGTTTCGGGACCCATGACATCGATTTTGTTGATGAGAAGTATGGCTTTTGTGCCGGACTTTTTTATCATCTCCAGAATCATATCGCCATCTCTCATGGGCCTGTCCACCAGATAAAGAATCAGATCCACTTCATGCAATGTGTTGGATGCCACACTGCTCATGTATGAACCCAGTTTGGTCCTGGGCTTGTGAATGCCCGGCGTATCCAGGAACACTATCTGCATTCCGGCCTCTTGCCCGCTTTCCCCGGGTCGGTCTTTGTTTTCCTGCCGCTCCGTGTAAATGCCTCTTATTACGTTTCTTGTGGTCTGGGGCTTGTCGGCGGTGATAGCCACTTTCTCCCCCAAAATATAGTTAAGCAGACTGGATTTTCCCACATTTGGCCTGCCTATGATTCCTACAAACCCGGATTTCATTAATTTCTGCTGCTCCATTTTGCCTTTTATCTTTCCAGCCGGAAACCTTCCGGCAAAAGTTCTGTTATTTTATATACTTTCAGGTGGTCTTCATCCTCCCCGGTTATTATCCTCAGGTCATCGCCGAATTCGAACATGAACTGACGGCAGATGCCGCAGGGAAGCACGGCCCCTTCAGACGAAACCACCGCCACGGTATGAAAGTCTTTTCTGCCTTCTGAGATTGCCTTTACGAAAGCTGTCCGTTCGGCGCAAATAGTTGCACCGAGGGATGAGTTTTCCACATTTACTCCCGTAAAAACCTCTCCGCCACGGGTCAGAAGAGCCGCGCCTACTGCAAAGTTGGAAAATGGTGCATAAGCCTTGTTCAGCATGCTCTTCGCCAGTCGAAACAGTTCTTTATCCCTTGATCCGTCATTATTATTCATCTTATTTTACTCCCCGAACCTCTTTTCTCCCGAATCTTTCACTCCCTGAACCTATTTCCGGTTAATCGCGGGAAAGACCCACTTTGGCCAGGATTGCTTCTTCTTTCTCCCTCATACCCGCTTTTTCATCTTCTGTCCCATGGTCGAAGCCCAAAAGATGCAAAATGCTGTGAACGAATAGATACGTGAGCTCTCTCTCGGGGGAATGTCCGAATTCATCGGCCTGAAGCAGAGCCTGTTCGGTGCATATAACCACATCCCCCAGCAGAACCTTACCTGTCGGCGGCAGGTCTCCGATTCCATCGTACTGAGGGAAAGACAAAACATCGGTGGTTCTGTCCACTCCCCTGTAAAGGGCATTCAATTCGCGTATTTCCTCACTGCTGACAAAACTGACGGAAACGGCAAACCTGTCGGGCTCCAGATCATTTTCCGTAAAACAGATTTCCGCCGCCTCACGGATCTTTTTAAGTATGGTTCTGCCGGGTTTTCTCTCGTTGCTGAAAATCAGTTCCATTGCTCCACCTTTGCTCCACCTTTTGTTTTCTTTTGCCTTACTTTTTACACATCAACCTTGTCCATCTGCTTCTGAAAATATTCGTAGGCGTTGATAATCCGTCTTACCAGAGGATGTCTCACCACATCTTCATCTTTCAGGAAGCAGAAATCAATGCCTCTGACATTTTTTAATATTTTGTGGGCTTCCACCAGGCCTGACTGAGTATGTCCCGGAAGGTCTATCTGGGTAATGTCGCCTGTGATGACCGCTTTTGATCCGAAGCCCATCCTTGTCAGAAACATCTTCATCTGCTCTCCGGTTGTGTTCTGAGCTTCGTCCAAAATAATAAATGAATTGTCAAGAGTCCTCCCCCTCATATAAGCAAGGGGAACCACTTCTATAATTTCCCGTTCTTTCAGACGCAGGGCTCCGTCCCTTCCCAGCATGTCATAAAGGGCATCATAAAGCGGCCTCAGATAAGGATCCACCTTTTCCTGGAGATCTCCCGGCAAAAACCCCAGTCGCTCTCCTGCTTCCACGGCCGGTCTTGCCAGGACGATTTTTTCCACTTCCTTATTTTTGAGAGCGTTTATCGCCAGGGCGACTGCAATGTAGGTTTTTCCGGTTCCGGCAGGGCCTATGCCGAAACAGATGTCATGTTCCCTTATGCTCTTTGCATAAAGGGTTTGACCCAGGGTTTTGGGCTTAATGGCCTTGCCTCTGTGCGTAAAACATAAAACATCCCCATTAAGCTTTGATTTACTATAGGACAAACCTTGTTTTTTCAAGCTTATTGCATAATTGACTGTTTGGCCGTCAAGCTTTTCTCCCGCCTGAATAATTGCCACAAGCTCTTCAATGAGGCCGGCTGCTTCCCTGGCTTCATCACCAAGCACGATGAGATTCCCTTCTCTTTGAATAAGGTCAACCCTGTAGTTGTCCCTGATGATTTTCAGGTTGGTGTCTCCCGGGCCAAAGAGCTGATGGCCTTCCGCCTCAGAACTCAGCTCGATTTTTATCTCGTTAATATCGTTTGTTGTATTTATTACGTTGCTTCCCAAGTAATTTTCTCCTCAAAGTTTATATACTTCTTTGAAACAATTAATCCCTTCGAAATTATCGATCCCTTCGAATTATAGAAAAGAATAACCCGACTGGCGGGTTATCCTTATCACACTATTTTAATATTTTCTTGCTTTTTTCCGTGCCGCCTCGGATTTTTTCTTCCTTCTGACACTGGGCTTTTCATAGTGTTCCCTTTTGCGAAGCTCAGACATGACGCCGTCTCTGGCACAGGAACGCTTGAATCTCTTTAAAGCGCTTTCGAGGTTTTCACCCTCTCTAACAACCACTTGAGCCATCTATCCATTTTCCCTCCCTCCGTATTTAGGACTTCCGCATTGTCACTCCCGGGCTCACGCCCCTTCCTAAATAGAGTTTGTGGAGCGGTTTGCTTACGACTTATCATTATAACTGCTTACTAAAGAATAGGCAAGCAAATTTATTATAAGATTTACTAATTGTATGAAGCACAAATGATAATGTCACCCTGTAAACGCAAATGAAAATGACACAGTAAAGAATTACAATGGAGCCTGGGAGGTGGTTCCGTTGAGAAAGGTGGCATTAACAGTGAAAGAAGAATACGTCTATCAACAAATCAAGAATTATGTGCACCAGGGTGGCAATTTTAAGGCTTTGTGTTTAAGATTAGGCTGCAGCGAAAGAACGGCCCGGCGAAAAATAGCGGGCTACAAAAAAGAAGGTAGAGCTTTCTTCCGCCACAAAAATCATGATAACAAACCAGCTACAACCATATCGGAAGATAAGAGAAGAGAGTTGATTGAGCTATACAACAAGCTATATTTTGACGCAAACTTTACACATTTTCATCGGCTGCTACAAAGGACTAATTCCGAATTCAGAAATCTCAGCCTTTCTACCATACGAAACATTATGAAAGAAAATGATATACTCTCGCCCTTAGCCTTTAGAAGCACTAAAAAAGCCCTGAGAATCAAAGACAAGCAGGAAATAGAAGCAAGTAATCAGGAAGAACCTGTTAAGATAGAAGAACCAACCGTAAGCATTTCTCCTCATCCAAGAAGGGAAAAATCTAAATATGCAGGAGAATTAATTTATCAGGATGGATCTGTACATCCCTGGTTTAATGGTGCTTATACAACCCTGCATGCAGCCGTGGATGATGCTACGAGCACATTGGTAGGGGCCAGATTTGAAGAACAGGAGACTCTAAAAGGCCATTACCATGTCCTTGCTCAAATTCTTAAAAACCATGGTATACTTAACAAGCTTGGTGTTGATGGGCGTACTGTATTTGAATACAAAAGAAAGGGCCTGACTTCTTTGGAGGAAGATGCCGCTACTCAATTTGGCTATGCCTGTAAGACTTTAGGCATACAGCTACGATCCACAACCAGCGCTCAAGCTCAGGGGAAGATTGAAAGACTCTTTGGCACTTTACAATCACGCCTTGTTGTCGAATTACGACTCCAAGGCGTGACCACAATCGAGCAAGCCAATGAGTTCTTGAAATCATATATCCCCATACATAATCAAGAATTCGCTGCTCCACTTAAATCTATACCATCAGCCTATGAGAAGCAACTATCTGATGAGGAAATCAATCTGATTTTGGCTGTAATTTCCAAAAGGACTGTAGATGGTGGTCATTGCATCGCCTACGACAAGCAGCATTACCGCTTTCTTGACAGCTATGGAAATCGCATACCCTTGGCTCCAAAGCAGACAGTCTTGGTAATCCGTGCTTTTGATGGCCAATTGTTCGCTTCTTGCAAGGATAGACTCTTTGCCTTGCAGCAAGTTGCTGACCACAAGAAACATTCTTATGACCTGGATTTTATTACTGAAAAACAAAAGACTCCAAAACCCTATATTCCACCTTTTATGCATCCCTGGCGGAAAAATGAATTCGAAGCCTTTGCTAAAGATTATCGATCTTCAAAATATTCCTTTGAAGAGCTTATGTATTCAACCGAAAATATCTACTCCCTAGAAAACTCATATTTTTGATTTTTGGGTGACATTTTCATTTGTGCTTGACAGCAAATTTATTATAAGATTTACTAATTGACCCGTATCAACCCGGCGGCCACTTCATGAGTCTCTTGCCCAGCAGGTGGAAGTGCACGTGATCAACGGTCTGCATCCCATCCCTTCCGCAGTTGCTTACCAGCCTGTAACCATTTTCCAGACCGAGGTCTTTAGCAATTTCCCTGACTTTTCCCATCAGATAGCCCAATACTTCCTGATGATGCTCCTCTATATGATCCAATGAAGCTATATGTTCTTTGGGAATTATAAGCACATGAACGGGAGCCTGCGGATTCAAATCGTGAAAGGCAAGTATTTTATCGTCTTCATAAACGGGATTCGAGGGAATCTCTTTATTCACTATTTTGCAAAAAATACAATTATCCATGTCTTCCTCCATTTCCTATGGCTATGATTATTAATTATCTGTCGGCATTCAGACCTCATTTCAGTGAGGCCATCATACCGTCATTATAGACTTTTTCAAGTATTACTGCAACAAAGGTGTTGATATAGCTCTCACTGCCGGCTTCTGCTGACGGGAGTTTTATATAGGTTTTCACGAAATTTCCGGTGTGACCTACCAGGCAGCCGCCATCAACTTCTTCCACCAGCACCCTTTCGCTTTTACCTTTTAATCCCTGCAGGAATTCCCGGGCTGACTCTTCGCCGGCCTTTATCATTTGCGCATTTCTGGCTTTTTTTATCGAAGGATCTATCTGATCTGGCATTTTTGCTGCAGGAGTTCCTTCTCTCAGCGAATACGGAAATGCGTGGGTTTTGACGAACTTGTTCTCTCTGATTGCTCGCAGGCTTTCCTGAAAATCTTCGTCGCTTTCTCCCGGAAATCCTACAATGATGTCAGTGGAAATGCCGTAGTCAGGATCCGTAGCCCGGAGTACTTCTATAATTTTCTCGAAATCCTTCATTTGATAGCGGCGGTTCATAGACTTTAAGGTTCTGTTACTGCCGCTTTGCATCGAGAGATGCATATGATGGGCAAGTTTGTCAAATTTGAGAAGTCTTTCCGCCAGTTGCCAGTCTATAACATTGGGCTCAAGGGAACCCAGGCGGATTCGGAAGTCGCCGGGAAGATCGTTCAGCCGGGCCACCAGATTTTCTATGGTTGGCTTTGTACCGTCGCCGTTCGCCGCCGTCGATTTAAAATCCAGGCCATACAGGGCCGTGTTGATGCCTGTCAGCACCAGCTCCTTGTAACCTTTTTTCAGCAGGTTTTGAGCTTCTTCCACGATATCTTCTATGCTTCTGCTGCAGACCGGGCCTCTTGCATAGGGAATTATGCAATAAGAACAGAAGCGGTTGCAGCCTTCCTGGATTTTTATCAGGGCCCTTGTCCTGTCGCCCGGCAGTGTCTGTCCTGAATTTCCCCCCGAAAAATCCAAAAGATTCCGGCCCATGCCCCTGAACTCATGTTCCTCATCCATTTTCAACCTGGCTTCAATCAAATCCGGCAAATTAAGTTTTTCTTTATTGCCCAGAATAATGTCAACCCCTTCTATGGCCGCTAAATCGTCGGGGTTTATTTCCGCATAGCAGCCGATGGCAGCAACTATGCTTTCGGGATTGAGCTTTTTCATCCGTTTGATATATTGCCTGGATTTCCTGTCTGCCAGGTGGGTTACGGTACAGGTGTTGACTACATAAACATCTGCCATCTCGTCATGATTAACTATGGAGTAGCCCCGTCCGGCAAAATCCTCCATCAGTGAATTGCTTTCGTATTGATTAACTTTACAGCCTAAAGTGTAGAATGCTACTTTCATTGTTGCTCCGGTTCGTACGATTGTTATTGCTCCAGTTCGTACATAAGTTATTGCTCCAATTCGTACATAATCATGGCCAGTGCTGCCGGCCCTGCCGTCTCTGTTCGCAATATTGTTTTACCCAATGAGAGGGCTTTTCCGCCCTTTTCGGTAATCAGGGCCGCCTCTCCGACGGAAAAGCCTCCTTCCGGGCCAATCACAAGCCCGATTTCAGGCCCTGTTTCAGGTCTTGCTTCAGGCCCTCTTTTCAGCCCGTCTCCGCCGGTTCCGATTCCTGCTGATGCTGCAGCCGTCAAGGCCAGCCACTGCCTGAGCACATCTTTCATGCTAGTACCCTTTTCATCTTCGTATGGGAAAAGCACAAGGTCAAAGTGCCCGAACATTTCTGTCATCTCTTCAAGTTTCAATGGTTCGGCAACTTCGGGTATTATGCCCCTTTTGCACTGTTTAACTGCTTCTGCGGCCATCCTGTTCCATCTTTGAATTTTGCCCCTGTTTTCTTTATCCTTCACAACTGTACGGCTGCAATATACCGGAACAATCTTATAAACGCCCAGCTCCACGGATTTTTGAATAATTGTTTCCATTTTTCCCTGCTTGGGAAGGCACTGGAACAAAGTGACCCGGGTGGTCGCCTCGCCTCTGAAAGCCTGTTTATCTATAATTCTCCCCACCACTATGGAGTCGTCCCCGACAGATTCAGGAATGCTTACAAGCTCCACAATATACTCGAACTCTGTGGAGTCTGAAACTTCGATCTTATCGCCGGCCTTAAGTCTCAGCACTTTCACGATATGCTTTATATCGTCTTTATCGATTATTTCTATGTTTTCCCCGCCCACCCGGGCAGGCTCCACAAAAAACCTGTTCACCTTATTTTGTCTTAACCTCCGGGGTCATTGCTTGAATCTGGCCCCTATGGCACACCATTCTCCTTCTTCCATAATCTTGTCTATAATGAAGCCGGCATCCAGCAGGCTTTTTACAATTTCGTCCTCTTTCTCAATCAGGATGCCTGAAGATATGAAGACTCCGTTTTCTTTAAGGTTTGGCCTGACCAGTGGGGCAAGCCTGATAACCAGGTCTGCCATCAGGTTGGCCACAACTATATCCGCCACAAATTCCACACCCTCATTTAGATCGCCTTTGATTATGGTGATTTTTTCTTCCTGGCCATTTCTTTTTATATTTTCCATGGCAACTGGTATGGCAACCGGATTAATTTCAATACCCAGTACTTCTTGCGCCCCAAGAAGAGCTGCCGCCAGGCTTAATATGCCCGAACCGGCTCCAATGTCAAGCACAGCCGGGCCATTCAGCGAACTGCTCTTCTCACCCTGCCCCGGGTTTCCGGCAAAGCCGGCTTTCATGTATTCTTCCATGAGTTCAATGCAAAGCCTGCTGGTGGGATGATCGCCGGTTCCAAAAGCCATACCGGGATCCAGATCAATTACCAATTCGCCTGCTGCCGCCCGGTATTCCTCCCAGCTGGGCCTGACAACTATTTTTTCGGTAATGTGAACCGGTTTGAAATACTCTTTCCATTTATGCTGCCAGTCATCAGAGTCCGCCGGAGAAATTTCAACTTTTTCAGGCCGGAAAGGCCGTAATGTTTCCAAAGCTTCATCCAGAAGTTCCAGACCTTTTTCGCTGTCTTCCAGATAAAACTCAATGCCGGGTTCCATATTCCTGATAGCCTCCACTGAAGGATCAATATAGTCCCAGTCATACTCATTCTTTTTCCGGACAAGTTCATTAAAGGAGCCCGGATCGTGGATTTCCGATCCTGTTTCGATAGCTTCGAATATAGCTCCCGCCATGTCTTCTAAACTGTTGCTCTTGGCATATACTTTGATTTTTATATAGTTCATTTTTTGCCTACTGAATGACAGGGAATGACAGGGGGACAGCCCTTTTGACACATGTCAAAAGGGCTGTCCCCCTGTCATGTCATTATTTAAACAAATCTTTCACTGCGCCGGCAAAGCTTTTCTTCTTTGTATAAGAATCATCGGTCAGGCCGGCGCCCATATCTTTAATAAGATTCTTCTGCCTGGCGTTCAGCTTGGTGGGCACTTCCAGTTTCACTTTTATATAAAGGTCACCCACCCTGCTGCTTCTCACACTCTTAACACCTTTGCCTTTCAGGCGGAATATGGTGTCAGGCTGGGTTCCCTCAGGAACCTTATAGCTGACCTTTTCCTTCATAGTCGGAACAACTATATCTGCTCCCAGAGCTGCCTGGTCAAAGGTTATGGGGATCTCAAGCCAGAGGTCGTTACCTTCACGCCTGAAGAGCTTGTGGGGCTCAACGGAGATTACCACATAAAGGTCGCCTGCCGGGCCTCCGTTCTTGCCCGGCTCTCCCTGGCCCTTGATGGAAATTACAGAATCATTGTCCACGCCTGCCGGAACTTCCACGGCTATAGTCACCTGTTTTTTCAGCTTGCCTTTGCCGTTGCAGAGCTTGCAGGGATCCTCCACGACTTCTCCGGTACCTTCACAGGTGGGGCAGGATTGAACGTTTACAAACTGGCCAAAAGGCGTTCTCTGAGTACTCCTTACCTCTCCGCTTCCTCCGCAGGTGGGACAGGTTTTCTTGCCGGAACCTTTGCTGGCACCGGTGCCCTTGCAGCCTTCACAGATAACGGTCTTTGTAATCTTTAAATTCTTCTTGGCACCGAAAACAGCCTCTTCAAAAGTAATTCTGAGACCTTTCTGCAGATCTGCACCCCTTTGAGGGCCTGTTCTCCTGGGCTGGCCGTAGCCGGCTGCTCCGCCGAACATGCTGCCGAAAATATCGCCGAATATGTCCTCAAAACCACCGGCTCCGCCAAAACCGCCAAAGCCGCCGGCCCCGCCGAATCCCGCACTGGGATCTACGCCGGCGTGGCCGAATCTGTCATACTTATCCTTTTGCTTAGGATCCGATAAAATACCGTAGGCCTCATTTACTTCCTTAAACTTTTCCTCCGCAGTCTTGTCTCCGGGGTTCCTGTCAGGATGATATTCCATAGCCTTCTTTCTGAAGGCCGATTTAATCTCATCCTCACTGGCGCCCTTCTTTATGCCAAGGACTTCGTAATAATCTCTCTTTTGTTCTGCCATGGGTATTCGTCTCCCGCTAAATTATCTTCCTTTATTATTTATTTTCAGCTTTCTTTAGTTTTCTTCGCTGCTTCCGTTTTCATCATCTTCCACTACTTCGAACTCCGCGTCAACCACATTGTCATGTTCGCCGGCTGAGGAAGCACCGCTTCCAAAGTCACCGCCGCCAAAGCTGTCGGCACCGCTTGGGTCAAAGCCGCCCTGGGCTCCCTGGGCTCCCTGGGCTCCCTGGGCCTGCTGATACAGTTTAGCAGAAATTGTGTGGAAATGCTCGGTTAATGCATCAGTTTTTGCTTTTATTTCTTCCAGTGTACCGTTTTCAAGCACAGCACTGAGGTCATCTTTTGCACTGACTATGGTGTCTTTTTCAGAATCTGACAGGCTGCCTTCCAGCTCCTTCAGTGATTTTTCCGTCTCGTAGATTAAGCTTTCAGCCTTGTTTCTGGCTTCAACCTCTTCTTTTCTTCTCCTGTCCTCTTCGGCAAACTGCTCAGCTTCTTTAACCTTCTGCTTGATTTCTTCATCGCTCAGTTTGGTTGATGAAGTTATGGTAATCCTCTGCTCCCTGCCTGTGCCCAGGTCTTTGGCACTGACGTTTACAATGCCGTTGGCGTCTATGTCAAAAGTAACTTCAATCTGGGGCACTCCTCTGGGTGCGGGAGGAATTCCGCTGAGCTGAAATCTGCCTAAAGTAATGTTGCCGGCCGCCATTTCCCTTTCACCCTGCATTACGTGAATATCCACTGCGCTCTGGTTGTCTGCAGCCGTGGAGAAAATCTGGCTCTTCTTGGTAGGTATGGTTGTGTTTCTCTCGATCAGCCTGGTGGCAACTCCGCCCAGAGTCTCTATGGACAGGGACAGAGGTGTTACGTCCAGAAGAAGCACGTCCTTAACTTCACCGGTCAGAACTCCGGCCTGGATGGCCGCACCTATGGCAACACATTCGTCGGGGTTGATGCCCTTAAAAGGTTCTTTGCCTGTAATTTTCTTTACTGCATCCTGAACGGCTGGAATTCTTGTGGATCCCCCTACCAGAATAACTTTTTCCAGATCCGATGCGGTAACGCCGGCATCAGCCATAGCCTTTTTCATGGGGTCAATGGTCTTCTCTACCAGATGGCTGGTAAGCTGGTCAAATTTCGCCCTGGTTATATCCATGTTCAGGTGCAAAGGACCTTCCGGATTAACCGTGATAAATGGCAGGTTTACGCTGGTGGTCTGGGCTGAGGACAATTCCTTTTTCGCCTTTTCCGCGGCTTCCTTCAGCCTCTGCAGAGCCATTTTGTCACTTCTCAGATCCACGCCATTTTCCTTGGCAAAGCTGTCTGCTATGAAATTTACCAGTGCATCGTCAAAGTCGTCGCCGCCAAGTTTATTGTTGCCGTTGGTGGCCAGAACTTCAAATACTCCGTCTCCAAGGTCCAGTATGGAAACGTCAAATGTGCCACCGCCAAGGTCATATACCAGAATCTTGTGGTTGGCACCGCTTTCTTTATCAAGACCGTAGGCCAAAGATGCCGCCGTGGGCTCATTTATAATTCTTTTTACGTCAAGACCTGCAATCTTTCCGGCATCGGCAGTTGCCTGCTTCTGACTGTCTGTGAAGTAAGCCGGCACCGTGATAACCGCCTCTGTAATTTTTTCACCCAGGTAGGCTTCTGCATCCTGCTTGAGTTTTGATAGTATCATTGCAGAAATATCCTGCGGTGTGTAGGTTTTGCCATCTATGGTAACTGTATAGTTGGTTCCCATTTCTCTCTTGATGGACATTACTGTTCTGGTGGGGTTGGTTATGGCCTGACGCTTGGCTGTCTCGCCTACCAGTCTTTCGCCATTTTTGGCAAATGCAACTATGGAGGGTGTAGTCCTGTTGCCTTCTGCGTTGGCTATTACAACGGGCTCTCCCCCTTCTAAAACGGATACTACCGAGTTTGTTGTTCCTAAATCAATTCCTATTACTTTTCCCATTTCTTTCTTCCTCCTGTGATTTCTGTTATCTGTATATCTTGTATCTCTATTTGTCCGATTAATTCCTTATTTAATCTATTCGGCCACTATCACCATGGATGGTCTTATAACTTTCTTGTTCAGCATATAACCCTTTTGCAAAACTGTGGTTATGTGGCCCTTTTCTGTTTCATCCGTGCTTTCAGTCTGCACTGCATGATGAAAGTTCGGATCAAATTCCTGGTTTTCCGTGGGAATTTCCTCCAGGCCGGATTTGGTCAGCACGCCCATAAGCTGCTTAAAAATCATCTCCATGCCCTCTTTCATTCCCGTGTCCGCTGTTTCCACCGCCAGGGCTCTGTCAAAATTATCTATAACGGCTAAAAGCTCCGTCATAATCTTTTCATTGGCATAGGAGTATATGTCGTTTTTCTCCTTGTCCACCCTACGCCTGAAGTTCTGGAAGTCGGCCGCCAGCCGCAAATACTTGGTGTTTAGTTCCTCCTCTTCCTGTGAAAGCTGGTCGTCTTTTGCCATCGTTTCATCTGATGATTCAACTTTTTCGTCTGTTTCACCGGCCGTCTTGGCCTCCTCTTCCGACTGTTCTGAAATATCCTCCAGATTGTCCATCAGATCTTTTTCTTCTGCCGCACCTTTTTTACTCTTCATCCTCTTCTCCTTCTTCTCCGGTTATAAATGCCTCGTTTAAATGATCAGTCATATATTCCATAATCGAGGTTATCTGGCCGTACTGCATTCTTGTGGGGCCGATGACCCCCAGTCTGCCCACCAGCTTGCCGTCGATTTTATATGTAGCTGTGATTAAACTGCACTCCTTCAGGGTTTCGTCAATATTTTCCTCGCCTATGGTGATAATCACTCCCTTGTCCCTGTTAACCAGAACCCGGGGGAAATCCTTGCTGTTAATCATTTCAAGGAAAATTTTCGCCTTTTCTATGTCGTTGTATTCAGGCAGATTGAAAATATTCAGAAGCCCTTCCATGTAAAACTCTTCGTCCAGCATATTCTCCAAAGTCCTCATAAATCGAGGCATGATGGAGTCGGCCAGTTTGCTGAGTGCATCTATGTCAACTTCAAAGTTACGCACAATGTCCATTGTCAGTATGTCGGACAGCTTCTTGCCTTTGTAGTTGTGAGTCAGCACCTTTGCCAGCAGCTCCAGCTGGTCCTCTTTATATGGAACCTTGGGCTGGAGTATGGTGTTGGTGGATTTGCCGCTTTCGGCAACAAGCACCAGAACCACACTGTTTTCATCTATGGGTACGATATTTACATACCTGAGCACATCCTCATGCTGGCTTGGCGTTACCGCAAAAGAGGTCAGGCTGGTAAGCTCCGACAGCAGTTTGGCCGCATGTTCAACAGTCTGGCTGAATTCATTGAGCTTGGTGTTCAGGTTGTTTCTGATCCGCTCTTTTTCCAACTTTGAAAGCTCATGCCTTTCCATAAGGCTGTCCACATACAGGCGGTAAGCTTTTGTGGACGGAACCCTGCCTGCCGATGTGTGAGGATGGGTCAGGAAGCCCATCTCCTCCAGATCAGCCATTTCGTTTCTTATGGTGGCGGGACTGATGCCCATTCCATACCTACGGGACAAGGTGCGGGATCCTACAGGCTCGGCGGAAACTATAAAATCCGTGATTATAGCCTGAAGAATCTTAAGTTTTCTTTCGTTTAAATCCATCATTTCCCTCCTCCCGTTTCATTTTATTAGCACTCTTACCAAGTGAGTGCTAATCTAACAATAATATACTACCCGAAAAGGCCCTTGTCAAACAGTTTTACGGGGTTTTTCTTTCCTCAAGATAATCAATTAATTTTTTGTGAAATTCGCATTTGAAAGAACAGAGTTTTTCAGTAATCCTCTGCCTTGTCCGGAGAGCTTTTCCCGTTCCGGGTATGTCAAAAAAGACGAATCCGTCCGCATACCAGAGATCTTCCCCCCTGGTGTTGTCCACAATGCGGCCATCCAGGCAGCTCATCAGCCAGTCCATGTCATCTTCCTTGTCAATGTGGGCAAAGGGGGGTGTTTTAATTATTTCATCGTAATACTGCTTGTACTCTTTCACTTTGCAGGCTCCTCCTTACAGTTTTGGGCTGCACGCAGGCTTCTCAAAAACTTCTTTTTACGGCATCGTGCCAGCCTTCCAGCAGTTCTTTTCTCTTTTGGATTTCCATGTCCGGCTCAAAAAAGCGTTCAACCTGGCGGTTGTTTTTTACATCATCAAGGCTTTTCCAGTAGCCGGTGGCCAGGCCTGCCATGTAGGCGGCGCCCAGGGCGGTGCTTTCTTTGTTTACAGGTCTTTCCACCGCCGCACCGGTTATATCTGCCTGAAACTGCATTAGAAAATTGTTTTCAGAGGCGCCGCCGTCTGCTTTGACATTTGCCAGTTTTATGCCGGCATCCTCCTCCATTGCATTTAAAACATCAACAGTCTGATAAGCGATGGCCTCAAGAGTTGCTCTGACCAGATGGTTTCTGCCCGTGCCTCTGCTGAGCCCTGTGATTGTTCCCCTGGCATAGGGATTCCAGTAAGGTGCCCCAAGACCCACAAAGGCCGGAACAAAATAGACTCCGCCGCTGTCCTCTACCTCCATGGCCAGCTCTTCGGTTTCCTGGGCTGTCCTTATGAGTTTCAGCTCATCCCTCAACCACTGGACAGCGGCTCCTGCTATGAAAACAGAACCTTCCAGGGCATAAGTGATGTTCTTTCCTATTTTCCAGCCAATGGTTGTCAGCAGCCCGTTTTTAGAGCTGACAGGCCTACCTCCAGTATTCATGAGGAGGAAACCTCCGGTGCCATAGGTATTTTTTGCATCGCCGGCATGAAAACAAGCCTGGCCAAACAAAGCAGCCTGCTGGTCCCCCACTGCCGAGCCTATGGGAATCTCTCCTCCGAAAATCAGCGGATCAGTGCTTCCGTATATAAAACTTGAATCCATAACCCGGGGCAGCATGCCTGCAGGAATTTGCAGGATTTCCAGCAGTTCTTCGTCCCATTTCAGTTCTTTAATATTGTAGAGCATGGTTCTGGCGGCATTGGAATAATCCGTTGCATGAACCCTGCCCTTAGTAAGATTCCAGATAAGCCAGCTGTCGATTGTTCCGAAAAGCAAATCGCCTCTTTCTGCTTTTGATCTTGCCCCCTCCACATTATCCAGTATCCATTTAATTTTGGTAGCCGAAAAATATGCATCGATGGGGAGGCCGGTCTTTTCCCTGAACTTTTCTTCAAGGCCCTGCTTTTTCAGCTCATCGCAGTAATCAGCCGTGCGGCGGCACTGCCAGACAATGGCATTGTAAACCGGTTTCCCGGTTGTCTTGTCCCAGACCACGGTGGTTTCCCTCTGGTTGGTAATGCCTATGGCTTCAATGTCATGAAATTCCACCCCTATGTGCCTCATGGCCTGTTGTGCCACCCCCACCTGAACCGCCCAGATCTCCATGGCGTCATGCTCCACCCAGCCGGGCCTGGGGTAGATCTGCTT
Organism: Bacillota bacterium; assembly: GCA_052034085.1. Taxonomy (GTDB): domain Bacteria; phylum Bacillota; class Clostridia; order Peptostreptococcales; family Anaerovoracaceae; genus UBA1426. The sequence continues at coordinate 60,706 of JBPOJA010000026.1, forward strand.
AAACTCTCTTTGGGCAATGCTTACTATTTCACCCCTGTGGTTTACCAGCATGGCCCTCGATGAGGTAGTTCCCTGGTCGAAAGACATTATGTATTTTGACATTTCTTCACCTGTTCCTTTTCTACAAAACAACTCTTTGCATATTACACGAAATCCACCAGGACCCGGTTGAATAAATCCAGGCCGGCAAGGCTCAGTCTTATGGTCTTTTCATCGCTTTTCAGCAGCCCGGCTTTCACATTTTTCTCTATGGCCTCTCCGTACTTACTGTAAATATCCATGCCGAACCTCTGCTCAAAATCCTTTATCTCTATTCCTTCCACTTTTCTCAGACCTGTAAACATATACTCCGCCAGTTCATCCTCCAATGTGTTTTTATGCACGGAGTCCATGAAATCCCCGCTCCCCATGCCTTTAAGATACACATCAAGCTCTCTTACATTTTCACATCTGTGCCCGCTCAAGTATGAATGGGCACCCAAACCCAGCCCAAGATATTCCTCCATTGACCAGTATTTCAGATTGTGACGGGACTGAAAGCCCGGCTTTGCGCAGTTGGATATCTCGTAATGGACATATCCTGCAGCTTTCAGCATTCCCACTGCCTTGTGATACATGGCTCTGTCCGTCTCCTCGTCAATTGCGTCAAGGAAGCCTGTATCAATCATTTCTTTCAAAGGCGTTCCCTCTTCAATCTGCAGTGCATAAAAAGAAATATGCTGAGGGTCCAGGCTTATGGTTTCACCCAGAGTCTTCTCCCAATCGCCCAGGGTCTGACCGGGAAGAGCAAAAATCAAATCCAGACTTATATTTTTAAAGCCGGCATTTTTTGCCATTTCATATTTCCTGAGAAAAACTTCTCTGCTGTGGGCCCGCCCCAAGGTATTCAACATTTCATTGTTCAAACTTTGAACACCAATGCTTAGGCGGTTAATGCCCGCTTTCAGGTAGGCCTCCAGTTTCTCTTCCGTTATGGATTCGGGGTTGGCTTCTATGGTGATTTCCGGAAGTCCTTCTATTCTCCCGTCTCCCGCAAACGAAAAAGGTGTTCGCAGCTCATCCATTATTCTTGCTACATGGCCGGCATCAATAAAGGAGGGGGTTCCCCCTCCGATATACACTGTATCTATATAATAGTTGTCTGCGGCAAAATGCAGGCTTTCACGGGTAAATCCGGCTTTGAAACTTCCGATCTGCCTGCTAAGGGCATCAATGTAGGTGGCAACCGCATCTTTTCCAGGATCCTGAAAAGAGAGAAAATCGCAGTAACTGCAGCGGTGCACGCAAAAAGGAATATGAATATAGAGGCCCAAAGGCTTTTTATTTGTTGTCGTCATACTTGAGCACCGCAGTAAAAGCTTCCTGGGGAACTTCCACACTGCCGAAGCGACGCATCCTTTTCTTGCCTTCCTTCTGCTTCTCCAGCAGTTTCTTTTTACGGGAAATGTCGCCACCGTAACACTTGGCTATTACGTCCTTCCTGACGGCCTTAACGGTTTCCCTGGCTATCACCTTCTGGCCAATGGATGCCTGAATGGGAATTTCAAACTGATGTTTGGGTATTATCTCCTTCAGTTTTTCACAGACGAAGCGTCCTCTTGAATAGGCCTTTGACTCATGGACTATCATGGAAAATGCATCCACCAGCTCCTTGTTAAGCAAAATATCCAGTTTCACCAGATTGGATTTCTGATAACGCAAAAGCTCATAATCCAAAGAACCGTAGCCCCTGGTTTTGGATTTAAGGGCATCGAAGAAGTCATAGATTACCTCATTTAAAGGCATCTCATAGTGAAGGGCAACCCTGTTTTCTGTAATATATTCCATATGGGTCATGGTGCCCCGTCTTTCCTGACAGATTTCCATTATTCCGCCCACATAATCATTGGGAATCATGATATCCGCTTTTACTATAGGCTCTTCAATATGGTCTATTTCCACCTGCGGCGGCAGGTTTGAAGGATTCTGTATCATCAGCTCTGTGCCGTCGGTTTTTACTACTTTGTATATTACACTGGGGGAAGTGGTTACTATGGCCAGGTCAAACTCCCGTTCCAGACGTTCAACTATGATTTCCATATGCAAAAGGCCCAAAAATCCGCACCTGAAACCAAAGCCCAGAGCTGTTGAAGTTTCCGGCTCAAACAGGAAGGCCGCATCGTTGACCTGGAGCTTTTCCAGGGCATCTCTTATACTTTCGTATTTTTCACCTTCGGCAGGGTATATGCCGCAATAAACCATGGACTGCATCTTCTTATAACCTGGGAAAGGTTTATCGGTAGGATCTTTGTCCAGGGTAATGGTGTCACCCACCCTTGCATCGGCTACCTGCTTGATGCTGGCGCTTATGTATCCAACCTCTCCTGCTTTCAATTCAGCAACGGGAGTATGACCGGGTGCAAAAACTCCAACCTCGGTTACTTCGTATTTTTTATTTGTGGACATGAGGCGTATAGTGTCGCCGGCTTTCACGCTGCCGTCAAACACTCTGGTGTATATGACCACCCCTCTGTAGTTATCGTAATAGGAATCAAAAATCAGGGCCTTCAGTCTGCCTTCGGGATCCCCTTTTGGAGGGGGTATAACCTCAATGACTTTCTCAAGAAGGTCCTCAATGCCTATGCCTTCCTTGGCGGAAATCAGAGGAGCTCCGCCAGCATCAATTCCTATAACCTCCTCTATCTCAGCTTTTGCCGCATCGGGGTCGGCGCTGGGCAGATCTATCTTGTTTATAACGGGGAGGATTTCAAGTTCTTCATCCAGCGCCAGATATACATTGGCCAGAGTCTGAGCCTCCACTCCCTGGGTGGCATCCACCACCAGAACAGCTCCTTCACAGGCAGCAAGGCTCCTGGAAACTTCATAGGTAAAGTCCACATGTCCCGGAGTATCGATGAGATTGAAAATGTACTCCTTTCCGTCCCCGGCTCTGTATGTGAGCCTGGTGGTCTGGAGTTTGATGGTTATGCCTCTCTCCCTTTCAATATCCATGTTGTCCAGAAACTGGTCCTTCATATCCCTTTGCTGAACCAGGCCTGTATGTTCCAGAAGTCTGTCGGCAAGGGTTGATTTTCCATGGTCTATGTGGGCAATTATACTGAAATTTCTTATGCGGTCCTGATAGCTGTTCATAGGTCCTCCTTTACAAGCTCACTAATTGTAGCATATTTTTATTTTTGATACAATTGGCCTTGCATTTCCTTTTTCCATAATATATACTTCATTAGGCTATATTCATGAAAGTGGGGTGAAAATATGGCAAACATTAAATCTGCTAAGAAAAGAATAGGCGTCATAGCAAGGAAAACAGCGGCAAACAAGAGGGTGAAAAACCATCTTAAGGAGATTGTCAAAAGCTATGACAAGGCCATTGCAGACAAGGATTTAAGCCTTGCCCAGGAAAAGCTGGCTCTGGCAGAAAAGAAACTGATGCAGGCCGCGTCAAAAGGAACCATTCACAAGAATGCCGCTTCCAGAAAAGTTTCAAGAATGACCGTGAAGCTGAACAAGGCAAAGGCTGAGTAATCTCACCCGTCCCCACAGAATAAAAGCCGGATGTGTCTCCCGGCTTTTTTTATTTTTTGTATTTTTTCAAGCCGGCGCAGCCTGCGCCCTTATTTCCCCAGGTGCTTGAAGCGCTGTATCTTTTTGGTCGTGGTCTTTATGAATTCGTCTTTTCTGATGCTTATATTCCTGATTCGCTTATATATGGGCAGTTTTTCATTGATGTCTTTGATGGCTTCCTTTATAAGCTTGTAGATGCCTGCTTCATCCAGATCCTCGCCGAATTCCTCGTAAATGGTTTCATAGTCGGGATGAACCTGTATTCCTACCACTGTGCCGGCTTCTTCGTCATCATCAACTCCGTGGACCAGGCTTTCATGAATATATTTGTTTCTGTTGGCATACATTTCTATTTCTTCGGGATATATATTTTTGCCGGTCTTGGTTACGATGACATTCTTTTTTCTGCCTGTGATATAAAGCCAATCCTCTTCATCGAGGTATCCCAGGTCGCCTGTATAAAACCAGCCATCCTTCAAAACCGCCGCCGTTTCTTCAGGCATCCGGTAATATCCCAGCATTACATTGGGTCCTTTATAAATAATTTCTCCTATACCGTCCTCGTCCGGATTGTCTATTTTTAGTTCTCCGGAAAAAACCACATGACCCACGGAGTTTTCCCTGCCAAAACGGCTGCAAAAATCAGGAGTTCCCGTTACCAGGGGGGAGCACTCGGTCAGGCCATATCCCTGAAGAAAGCCGATTCCGAAATCTTCATAGCCCCTGGCTACATCCGGATCCACAGCCGCCGCACCGCAGACTACCAGTCTCAACTTGCCTCCAAAGCTGTTGTAAATCGCTTTGAAAAGTTTTCTTTCCAGGTGAATCCCCATTTTTCCCAAAGTTCTGCTGACTTTGATGGCTTTTTTCAGAGTTCCGCTCTTTCCGGATTTTTCGGCCTGTTTCCATATCTTGCTGTAGATGGATTCAAAGATAAGCGGCACTCCCACCAGTATGGTGGCTTGTGCTTCGGCAAAGTTTTTGGCTACATATTTCAGGCCTTCGCAGAAAGCAGCGGAAGCCCCGCTGTACATGACAAAAAGCATGCCCAAAGTATTTTCAAAAGTATGATGTATGGGAAGCAGGGACAGGGTTCTGTCCTCAGGGGTTACTTTGACTATTCTGGCTGTGTCCATGATATTATGGACTATATTTCTGTGGCAGAGCATAATGCCTTTGGCGGTTCCTGTTGTTCCTGAGCTGAACAGAAGCATGTTCATGGCTTCCGTGTCGGGTTCCAGCCTGGTATATTCATCATTGCCAGATGCAAGCAGATCCTCGCCTCGGGCTTTCAGGGCCTCCCATTGGCCCTTGCCGTCAAGATAAACCTGCATCATTATTTTGTGGTCAACCGGTAAATCATCAAAAACATCCTTATAGGTGTCAGTGTAAAAAACGGCATCGCATTCAGAGATTTTCATAAGGTTGTGGATTTCTTCTTTAAGAAGTTCCTTATCCAGCGGGACAACGACACCCAGGCCGCAAACCACTGCCAGATAAGTAACTATCCACTGATAGCAGTTTTCTCCTATGATGGCCACTTTTTTGTCTTTCAGGCCCATCTCCACCAGAGCGGTTCCAAGCGCATTGACATCACGGCCCAGCCGCTGATAGCTGGTTTCGAAATAATCTCCTGCTTTTTCTTTTTTCGACAGAAAAACCGGCCTGTCCGCAAAAAGCTTCACACTCTGATTCAGCATGTCCTTTATGGACGTTATTTCCCTGGCCGGATAAAGGTGCTTCTCAATTTCACATTTCATTTCGGAATCCTCCGCATATTAGTGGGCACTACGCATTCATGATAACCTATGGACTTGCCTTTGTACACAGCTTTGCTATAATTTACTCAAGTTATATTCTATGTCTGTTCGTCGGATGAAATGTAATTCAGCAGTAAGGAGGGTAATTATGAGCACAGCGCATATAAATGCCGCCAAGAAAGGCGAAATCGCAGAAACTATACTTATGCCCGGAGATCCCCTGAGAGCAAAATTCATTGCAGAAAACTTCCTGGATAATCCGGTCTGCTTCAACGAAATCAGAGGTATGCTGGGTTTTACCGGAAGTTATAAGGGTGTGCCCATTTCAGTTATGGGATCCGGCATGGGAATGCCTTCCATGGGCATTTACAGCTTTGAGCTGATTAATGAATACGGTGTTAAAAATCTGATACGTATTGGCTCTGCCGGTTCATTCAGAGAGGATGTGGGCCTTATGGACATAGTGCTGGGTCTGAGTGCGTCTACAGACTCCAACTGGCAGCATACTTATGGACTTAAAGGAAATCTGGCTCCCTGCTGCAGTTATGATCTGCTGGTAAAAGTTCAGGAAGCTTCAAAGGAAACGAATATTCCCATTACTGCGGGCAATCTGGTTTCCTGTGATGTTTTTTATGAGGATGATCCGGACTGGTGGAAGGCCTGGGCAAAAGTGGGAGTTATAGGAGTTGAAATGGAAGCTGCCGCCTTATATATGAATGCTGCAAGGCTGGGTGCCAAGGCCCTGTGCATGGTAACAATCAGCGACCACTTCATTACCGGCGGAAAACTCACGGCAGAAGAGAGGCAGAAGTCATTTACCGATATGATGACCCTGGCGCTGGAAGCTGCTATTAAATGACAGTAATCGATGACAGGGGGACAGCCCTTTTGTCACCTTTTCTCACAACTGAACAGGCTTGTGGCGGAAATCGGAAAACTTCTCTACTCTGCCACAAGCCTGCTTAAATTTTGGGGATTGTGTCAAAAGGGCTGTCCCCCTGTCATTTTTCAGCGTTTATAATAACAATCTTCAGGGCATAATTTAGGTGTCCTAAATCTTATATGGAGCGAATAAAACGATGAGCATGAAAGCCGGACCTTACAACAACATTTTGGATACCATAGGCGGCACCCCCCTGGTCAGAATAAACAGAATGAATCCCAACCCAAACGTCGAACTGTTAGCCAAACTGGAAGGGTTTAACCCCACCGGGAGTATCAAGGACAGAATAGCCCTGAAAATGATAGAGCAGGCAGAAGCTGATGGTATTCTAACCAAAGGCAAAACTATTATAGAAGCCACTTCCGGTAACACCGGCATTGGCCTGGCCATGATAGGCAGGATCAAGGGTTACAAGGTTGAGATTGTCATGAGCGAAGCTGTTTCCACAGAAAGACGTAAAATGATAAAAGCCTTCGGTGGAGAAGTTGTTTTAACAGACCCTGATCTGGGCACTGACGGTGCAATAATTAAGGCCAGGGAATTATGTGAGGCCAATCCCGACAAATATTTTAACCCAAATCAGTTTTCCAATGAAAACAACAAACTTGCTCACTACTATGCAACAGCCGAAGAAATCTGGGAGCAGTCGGAAGGGAAAGTGACCCATTTCGTCTCGGCCCTGGGAACATCCGGAACTCTGATGGGTGTCGGTATGGGATTGAGGGAGAAGAATCCTGACATAAAAATAGTGGAAGCCCACCCCGTAAAAGGCCATTATATCCAAGGCTTGAAAAGCATGGAGGAAGCTCTGGTGCCCGAACTTTATGATCCTTCAAAAATAGATATAAGTATCAAGATAGAGTCCCAGGAAGCTTTTGAAATGGCCAGGCAAATCGTTGACAAAGAAGGCATTTTCGTAGGCATGAGCAGCGGAGCAGCTATGCTAGCAGCTTTAGAAGTTGCGAAAAATATAGAAAAAGGAACTATCGTGGTAATATTCCCTGACAGAGGAGAAAAATATCTTAGCACCGATTTGTTCCTTGTATAGCTTTATGACAGGGGGACAGCCCTTTTGACACC
>JBPOJA010000016.1:0-62626 GCA_052034085.1 Bacillota bacterium
GGTAATATTGACTTGAGACATGTTTCTTCACCTCCGGTTTTAGTTGTGGTAACTATATTGTAACCGATTAGGAGAAACATGTTCTCTTTTTTTGTTTTCTAATTTACACCATTATACGGACATAACTTCGATTTCGGCCAAATTCAAGAATTAACTGAAAAACTGCACAATTACTACATATCTATTCAAGCCGAAGCTCGTAGTCTCTCTCCCTTTGGTGTGCCAGGAAGGCAAGAACCTTGCGGCTTTAATGTCTGCAAGGTTCTTGGTTGATTTGTTATATTTTATTTGTAATATCATCGTGTCCAGGCGTCTATACATTGAACCTGAAATTCACTATATCACCGTCCTGCATGATATATTCTTTGCCCTCAAGACGGAGGGTTCCAAGTTCTCTGGCTTTTGACATACTGCCCGCCTCCTTAAAATCATCAAAGCTGATAACTTCCGCTCGGATAAAGCCCCGCTCTATATCCGAATGGATTTTACCGGCAGCCGTCCGGGCATTGGTGCCAGTCTTAATTGTCCAGGCTTTTACCTCGTCATCACCGGCGGTCAGGAATGACAGCAGGCCCAGCCTCCTGTAAACGGTTTCAGCCAGCACTTCCACTCCGGACCTTTCTATGTTCAAATCTTCCATAAACATGTCCCTATCCTCGGGGTCCAATTCGCTTATTTCCATTTCCGCTTTTGCACCTATGGCAAATACGGGATAGCCGCTCTCCTGACAGTGGGCCTGAATCTGGTCCCAGCCTTCAAGACCCGATGACAGCTGATTATCATCTATATTAACCACTATTATCACCGGCTTGTCCGTCAAAAACTCCAGGTGTTCAACCGCCTGTCTTTGCTCACCAGACAGATCTATGTTGGCAAAAGTGCCTTCGTTTTCGAAATGATCCAGCAGGGCCCTAAGCACTTCTTTTTCAGCCGACTGTTCCTTGGTCACTTTTTTGCCTGCTTCAATGCGCTCTATCCTGCCCTCCACCAACTGCAGATCCGCAAGCAGGAGCTCGGTTTTGATATTTTCAATGTCCCGGATTACATCGATTGACCCGTCAACATGGACAATTTGATTGTCCTCAAAAGCCCTGACTATGTGAACCAGGCAATCTGCCTGCCTCACATTATTCATGAACTGATTTCCTGAGCCCGTAACCAGGCCGGGAAGATCGATTACCTCAATCTGGGCATAAGTGGTCTTTTTCGGCCGATGATAATCCGACAAAAAATCTACCCGCCCGTCCGGCACCTTGGCCAGACCCACATGAGCCTCAACTCTTCCCCCCTGAAAAGAGTTGGTCTCCAATCTTTGGTTTGTCAGCAGATTAAAAAAGGTTGTCTTGCCCACTGTGGGCAGGCCGATAAGCCCTACTTTCATTTCATATATCTCCTTCGTTGCCTTTTGTGTTGATTACTCATACAATAATATCATATGTTTTATACAATCATTTTACCATAACCATACGGCAAAAGGACTGCCACTTGTCAGATTCCTGTGATATAATTTCCTCAATAGTTCTTCATTCTTAAATTATGTAAGGGAGGGAGCATCCATGGAAATAAAAAAAAGTATGCGTAAAACTTATCTCGTATTCTTCTTCATTTTAGCATTTTCAATGTTCCTGTTTTCTGCTTGTGGAGGCGGAGGAGGAGGCGGTGGCCAATCTGCCGGAGTAAAGGATGGGGCCATTGAGTTGGCTGATGCCCGGCTGGATTTCGGAGCCAATGCCATATCTGATTCATCCAAATCCACCCTTACAGTCATAAAATTAAGCGACTCTGACCACGAGATGGTGGACGGCATAAACTCGGACCTTTTTGAGCTCTATCTGGAGGAAGATTTAGACCAGCCGGTTACAGTCACTATTCCCATGAAAAACACTGAAAAGCCTGAAGGCGATGATATTGGCCCGGCCCTTGGCATCGGCCAAATAGTTACATCAAAAACCGGCAGCACAAACACCCTTTATGCATTCATACCGGCTGAAATAGACGGAAGCAATATCGTGGCTACTTTTATACCCTCTGAATACATGGCAGAAATCACAGTCAACGGGGCAAACGGCGAAGCCAGGCCCAGCAAAGAAAGAATCCGTTTCGGCCTTTTCTGGTTCCAGACCTTTTTTGAAGACGGAGGTCACTTTCTGGTTGACTTCCCCGTAGGGAACCTCAAAAAAGACGGTTTCCTCCTGGACTATAAAACCAGGCCCGAATTCCTGAAAGACCTGGAAGAAGTCTATGAAACATATCTTAGCAAAGGTTTTACCTACTCCAAGCGCAAGAACTGGCCCATGAAAGTAACCATTCAAAGCCTGGATGCCGAAGGATATTACTCGGGCTCCTACTGGGCCCCGGCTGAAGGTTCTATCTCCATCAACCGCAAATTCTTTGCAGGAGGTTATAAAGCAAACCAGGTCAAGCCTCTCCTGGCCCACGAGTTTTTCCACTTTGTCCAGGCCAACTATATGGACGATGCAGGCGACCTGCTTTGGCTTGATGAGGCTACAGCCACCTACTTTGAAGGTGAAAAGGCCGGAAAACTTCCCACCATAGTAAGTGAATACAAAGAAAAGATATTTGGAGGCGTTTTCCCCATAGAAAATACAGCTGGCCAGGGTTATGCAAGAATGTCCTTGATTAAATTCCTTGTGGGCAAAGTTGGTGAAGAAGGTATTAAAAACGTTTATACCATGGCCGGAGACGGTGCAAGTTGGGATGATGCACTTCTTTCATCCTTTGGCCCCAGGACAAACTGGGCTCCAGTCTTTTATGAGGCTCTGGTCAAGGGAGAAATTGGCGATTATGCCCCCTTCACCCTCCATAGCAATCTGGCAAAGGGTGGCCTCCCGGAAGTAGGCACTTCTGTAAAATTGGAAATTCCCTCCCCGGATAAAGTCAAACAGATGCTTGAAAATGATGAGTCACCCCTTCTGGGCTCTGCTACACTGAATATTGAAGCCTTCGGGGCCCAGCTGGTAGCCTTTACCATAGACGAAAAGAATCTTAAGAATTTAGAAGATGACATGAATCCTGTGGTCAGCGTAGGCGATGGCCACCTGACCTTACTATCCATAAAGGGCCGCGATTTCAACGTAATGTCCGGAGGCAGCATGGAGAATTTCAAGAAAGCAACTGCCGATAAAGTAGTCTTCCTGGCAATCGTCACAGGCCTCCATGAAAGCGGCAAAAAAAGTTATGAAGTGAAGGCGGAATTCCCCGCTGCCCCGACCTTAGATGAATTGGTGGGTGAATATAAGGATGGCAGCCTTTATCTTAAGGAAGTATATATCGCCGATCGCTTACTGCAAGCAAATAATGATGACGATGAGGATGGGATTGGTTGCGATTTGGGTATTCTTGAAATGATAAAAGCTATGGAAGGGCAAACGCTAAAAGCCGTTTTGAGGGTAGCAAAAACGGGAGAGGACAGAGGAACTTTTGATTTTTATGTGATAGATGAAGATGGTGATAGTGATGAGGATGAAGGCCTTGACGATCCAATAAAATTTACTTATGCAGGAGGTAAGATGATTTTCGATACTTACATTGATGAAGACACTATCAGCCAAGGTATAATAAATGCTGCTTACGGCAAAAACAAAGATGTTACATTAAACGGAGAAGTCCGCTTAAGCGATAAAAACGGTGATGCGCATATCGACGTAGTATTTAAAGGGACCAAGCCTTTATAGGAGTATTTATGCATCCCCAAATCGACTTTGATATTTTCGGTCAACATTTTGTATATAGCTCTTATGCCCTCTTCACCTGGATAGGAGCCATAACAGGAATTGTCACAGCCCTTCCCTTTCTAAAAAGGGAAGGGCTGAAAATCCGCCAATCCCTTCCCCTGCTCCTTATTATGGCCTTAGGTTTTTTAGTGGGAGCCAGGGTCTTCAACTTTTTCATCAACCCGGAGGCATACGGTGGCAACCTGCATATCTATACACTCAGACTCAAGGGTCTGGCTGTTTACGGAGGAATTTTCGGGTCCTTCCTAATCCTTCTGGCCTACAGTTTTTTTAAGAAAAAATCTGTCCTGCCCCTGCTGGATGCTCTGGTCCTGCCTGCCGGCCTGGCTTTTGCCCTGGCCCGGGTAGGGTGTTTTTTAAACGGTTGCTGTGCCGGCACAGCTACAAAATCACCCCTGGGTGTAAGTTTCCCTCTAAACGAGGTGGAACAGGAAATCATTGACTCCATTTATTCACTGGTTGGTCTAAGTTCTGCAACTTTGCGTCAATATCCCACCCAGCTTTTTGAGCTGGCTTTGGCACTAGTGGGACTTGTGCCGGTTATGTGGCTCTATTTTAAAAAACGTCTGCCTGTGGGCGGAGCTTTTTTAATATACGGCATATGGTTTTCCTGTATGCGGCTATTCATACTTCCTTTTCGTGCCCTGCCCTATAAGGATTTCGTGACTAAAGTATTTTATCCGATTTTTTATGTCAGTCTTATTTTTGTGGGAGCAGCGTTGCTAATCAGTGTATACAAACAAAAAAATATTAGGCAAAAGAATGAAAGGAAGACTGAATGAAGCGCGGAATACCCATAATCGGAATAGTCTTTCTTGTCATCAGCTTTTTCCTGGCTTCAGCCGGCATTAAGAGCATCACAAAAGATAGTCCTATGGAAAAGCAAACCGTGGAAAATGCCATATATCTAGGCGCCACTCCGCCGTCTGTCGAAAATGAGGGACAAATAATAATTATCAACGGCACAGTGGAAATTCTGAAACCTGCCTATGATAAAGAAAATGAATTGAGTATCCACTCACCCAGGGCAACTAAAGACACCTATGTTTTCACGCCAGATGACAAAGACAATGAAGACTGGGTACTTTGCGAATCTGAGGATTTGCTTGGAACGGTAAAAGTGAGCGGTTACATTATTTCGACCGGTCTTACGGAGAAATTCAAAGTCAGAAGCACCTACAAGGATTTCGAGCAAAACGAACTCGAAGCAGCAGGGCTGAGGCTAGTAGAAGACAGCAGAACTCCCCAGAGGTTTTTTTTGAAATCTTCCGGAGACCAGGTCCGTTACCACTACGAAGCTTTCGATATGACTAAAAGCGACAAGGTTACCATTACGGCAAGACAAAGCGGTGATGTTTTGGAAAATATTGAGGCAATGAAAAAATATGCTGTTGTTGAAGGTGAATTTACCCGTGAAGAACTTCTCAAATATATGCAAGACGACAATTTAACTAGCAGAATTCTCGGCTTTTCCATGTCCATATTGTTTTTTGGGCTGGGTGCTTTCAGAATCTGGAGATGGTTTGGAATAAAAGCTCTGTAGTATTGTTTATACCCAGGTAACTTAGCATTCTGCTTCCCACTACATCCTCTATTTCGTTGAATAAAAGAGTTCCATCTTTTAACAGCAGGAAATCCAGGCCGGCATAATCAATGTGCAGCCGGCCTGTCAGTTTGCATACAAGCTTTTCTTCCGCAGGCGAAGGCTTGTAGATTTCAATTTGGCCCCCCCGGCTGAAGTTTGAAACATAGCCTTGTCTGGGCCTTCTAAGAACGGCTTGCACTATTTCATTATTAAGAATATAAAATCGCAGATCCCCTGCCAGATTGCTTTGTAGCCTCTGCTGCAAGCTGTTTCTGTCGAAATCCGGATAAGGTGGTTTAATCACTTCAACCCCTTCTCCGCCATGACCTTTAACCTGTTTTGTAATGAGTTCCGATTCACTTTCCCAGGATGCCAGAACAGGCGAGAAATCCACCCCCGCATCTCTTGCGTATTTATAAGCTGCCAGCTTATTGTTACCAAGCAGAGTTATTTCTGAATTGTTCATTACCCTTATGCCGTTCAGCTCCAATGCCACCGCGAGTTCATAACTGCGGCTTCTGTTTAATGCAAAACCTGATGAAAGTTGCTCCGGGCTCAAACCTTTTCTGAAAAAATCTTCAATTAAAACAAGGCTCAGGCCTATTGCTTTTTTCCCAGCCTCGTCCATAAACCACTGTATATAGTCCCGATTTTTTTCGGCATCTGCTTTTTCGTAAAATAACAGGCCTTTCATTTTGTGTCCTTTCCGGAGCCGGAAGCCATCACTTTATTCTCTATATAAGCCAGAAGTTTATCCGCTATGCTAATGCCTGTTGTATTTTCGTAGCTTATAAAGTTAACATTTGAGTTGACTTCGCAAAGGATAGGTTCTTCATTTTCACCATACAATAGGTCAACCCCGCTGAAATCCAACCCCAGCAGCCTGTGTGCATTGAGTGCCAGCTCTGCCTGCCCATCATTTAATTCCACCGGGAAGCCCCGGCCTCCCAAAGAAATGTTGGCTCGAAAATCATTGGGATTTTTTCTTTCCATGGCACCAATGATCTGGTCACCGATGATATTTACACGCAGATCTCTGCCCCGGCTGCTTTTTATATTTTCCTGCATAATAAAACGCCGGTTTCCCAGCATATTCATTAATTTCCGGAACTTTTCCCATGAGGAAATCATGTATACCTGCATGCCAAAGGAGCCAAAGGCTTCCTTCAGAATGAAATCCTCTCCAAGCTGCCCCACTACGTCCTCGTAATATGCCTTGTCCAATTTATTCTCAAAGAAAGCAAAGGGGCCCAAAATAGTTTTGGGCACTTTGAGCCCCGTTCCTGCAAAAGCCTGATGCATCAGCACTTTGTTGTCGCAGGTTTCTATTGCCCGGCTATTGTTGAAAACCTTATAGCCCATGATTTCCATATGTCGGGCTAAATAAAAATCCTTGTCCCAAAAAAGCACATAATCCGGTTCGTCATGTTCTTTCATGGTGTGAAGCAAAGGCCTGTTGTTCCTGTCATAAGTCGCGAAGAGTTCTGTGGATTTGACCCCATGCAAACGGTAGCCCAGCCTAGTAGTTTCGGAAAGCATTTTCTCCACCAGGATATTGACTTTTGGCACTTCCTCAGAACCGTTGTAAACCAGCCAACCCAACATGCATTTATCCTCTTTTCTGTTTAGCTCCTGCTAATTTATATTCTGAAATCTTCGTATAAACTCGTTTCCCTGCAAGTTGCTCGCTTTTGAAAAGGAAAAGGCTGACTACCGGTATTTCAGCAAAGTCCGGTCGGTCCAATTCGGCTTTAAGCTCTTCAAAATCCTTTTCCAGCTTTATTTCCTGGCCTAAAGTAATGTGAGGGCTGAATCTTCGTCTCTCTCTCGCAAAGCCAACGGCTTCGGAGCTTGCCTCCGTAACTTCATAAAGCTTATATAAGGCTTTCATGTCTCCGCCGATGCCCATCCATAATGTCCTGATATCTTTACAGATGTCTTTGTTACAGCCTTTTCCTGCGAAAATTCCTGCCTCATCCGCCAAAAGACAAAAAGGCCTGAGTTTGCTGCAGGCCTCTCCCAGCAAGCCATCCAGCTCAAACCACTGGCGATCGCTTAATTGATCAAAGAACTTCAGGGTGAGATGGAAATTATCGCTGTGCCTCCATCTCCCTTTCATTGCATTTTCCCGAAACAAATTCCTATATTCGTGAAGTTCATTTTTCAGTTGGTCCGGCAATTCAATAGCTAAAAATGCTCTCATTTTGGCAATACCTTCTTAAGAATCTATCCCCTGTTTACCACATAAGCATACAACAAGTCAAAGGTATTGCTTAATCCTTCAACATGGCTTCGCTCATATCCGTGACTTGCCGCCACTCCTGCACCAAGAACACAATGTCTCATCTCATAGCCTGCATTGACTGCCAGATCTGCATCGGAATTGTAAAACGGATATACATCTACGCAATAATTGATTTTATTGGCTTCGCACAAATCGGCCAGCCTATTGACAAGAGATTGTGTCGATGGGCCTCTTGTATCCTTTGCTCCGATTGAAACCATAGTTTCGTCGCAATTTAAGCCCTCTCCCACGCAGCCCATATCCACAGCGATAATTTCTTCGGCGTCTTCGGGCACAAAGCCTCCGGCACCGTGACCCACCTCTTCAAACACAGTATAATACAGATAAAGTTTTCTGTTTGGCAGTATGTCTTCAATGGCAAGTGCCTTTGCCAGGGCCAAAAGTATTGCACAGGAGAGTTTATCATCCAAAAACCTGCTCTTTATGAAGCCTGAATCGGTGACACTAAACCGCGGGTTGAAGGTTACCAGATCTCCGCTGTTTATACCTAAACCGAGCAGATCATCCTTATTTCTCACCTTCTCATCCACCACCACTTCCATATTGTCGAAAGTTCTTACTTTTTCGTTATACTCTTTATTTACATGAACTGCAGGGTTTTCAAGCTGAAATACACCTGAATATTTTTTGCCTGTCCTCGTGTGGATGCTTACATTCTCGGTTTCTGTATTATGGGGGGACATGCCGCCAATGGGAGAAATTTTCAGTCTGCCGTTCTCCTTAAGAGTCATCACCATGGCTCCCAGAGTATCAAGATGTGAACACAAAATCAGCGGTCCATCCTGACTTTTTTCGCCCTTCAGCTCAACTATAACACCGCCCTTAACCGTCCTCTCAGGCCGTAAACCTATGGCTTTCAGCTCATTGAACACGTATTCCGAAACCTCATCTGTAAACCCAGAAGGGCTGGGGATTCCGACGATATTTTCCAGTTGTTCAAGAGCATAATCCAGGTATTCCTTCTTCAAATCAGTACCCCCTTTACGATAAAACTGTTTGTTTTGGTTCTATGAGATATTCTAATATGCTTTGTCCAATTCTGCCAGCATTTCATATACTGCCTCGTAGGTTTCGCAGGTATCTTCCGGGACCTTATAGTCATGGGTGATTTCCCTGAGCCTGGTAAAATCGCTCTTCAGTTCTTCTTCATCAATAACATTCAGTCCCGCACGAATAATCTTTTTTATCATCTCATCATAAACTTCTCTTACTTGAAGAAACTCGGGATGAGTTCCCCCGTGCACCCTGGCTACCACAGGGACATACAGCTGCAAATTGTCCAGATGTCTGTTCATCAATTCCTTAAAATTGTTTGTTTCTGCCATTTTTTATCTCCTTTTAATGCTTAATTGACATGATTTACTATAGCCTACTATATTCAATGATTCCTTCATGCACAAGTTATTATTCGGCCTCTCTGTCCTTGCAGGCTCACTTATGCTATTATTATTTTATGATATCCAGGAAGAATCGCAATATTATTCTGGCAATTACCGCCATTGTGCTGCTTATTTTTGCCGTTATAAAGTTAGATATTCTTCTCCGCTACGATATGTCTCTGGAGGATTATTTCAAGTATGGCAAAACACTGTCATATGAAGAGGAAAAGTTGCTAAACGAACTTCCTTTGAATTTTGGCATTTATGAAGATCCCCCACTGGCTTTTACGAACGAATTCAATAATTATAATTCCGGGATAGTATCTGATTATATTGCCCAGCTGGCCATTGAGACCAGAAGCAATATCAACATGAAGGTCAGAAAAAAAGAACAGCTGAAACAGGCTTTCGAGGACGGAGAAATTGATTTTACTATCTTGGAAAGCACTGAGAACAATCTTGCTTTTGCAGATCTCTCTATTCCCATGTTTTCAATTAAAACCAAGGTGATTGTGCCCACAGCTAGCGAAATAATCTCATTAAAGGATCTGGAAGGAAAGATACTGGTCGTTTTGGCTTCGGATAACCAGAATCGCGAAATCAACAGCTTATTCTCTGAAAGTGCGGGGATTGAGTTTATGGAAGTTAACAATATGTATCAATGCTTTGCCCTGATGAGAAATAACACTGTCGCCGGTTACGTAGGCGATGATTTACAAATTGCCCACTATCTGAATGTTACAAGTAAAGGCAATTCCTACCGGTTTCTTAAACCCGTGCTTCAGGAAAAGAAAATGGCACTGGCCGTGCCAAAAGACAAGGCCTATCTGCTGGATATTTTAAACAAGGGAATCCTTGCATTGAAAAAGAAAGATCTGATTAACCAGACTCAGTATAAATGGCTGGGCGATTACAGGAGCACCAAGCTTGACTGGAGACTCATCGCCATAACAGGAAGAGTTATACTGGGCATCTTAATCATAATTATTGCCCTTACAATCTGGAATTATGTCATGACCAAAAGGGTTAATGCAAAAACCCGTGAACTCATGGAAAACAAGGAAGAACTGCGCCAGATAATTGATGCCATTAAAAGCGGAATAATGGTAATAGAAAATGATGACATCATCGTGGAATGTAATTATGCCATTGGTGAAATACTGGGTATCAGCATAAACAATCTCCTCGGAAAGCCTTACAGAGAGGTTGCTCCTTTACAACCATTTTTGGATAAAGCACAAGCAAGCCGCCTTATTGCTATAGGCAATTCCTACTATCTCACAGGCCAGATTGCCATCACCAACAATAAACAGATGCTGATTATAGAGGATTATTCCGAAAAATATCTCAGCGAACGCAAAGCCAGACAAGAGTCTAAAATGATAGCAGTCGGCAGGCTGTCTGCAGGCCTAGCCCATGAAATCCGAAATCCTCTCGGGCTTATAAAAAGTTACAATTTCGTGTTGAGAAAATACAGTTTGGATGATATAGGCAATCATGCATTAAGAATCATTGACAACTCAGTTGACAGCATAAACACACTTATTGAAAACCTTCTGCGATTTTCAAGGCTGTCTAATTACGAAGCCAGGGCAACCAATGTAACAAAGGTTATTGATGGGATTGTTGAAATAGAAAAGGAAAAAACAGATAAAAACGTTAATATCTACACAACTTATTTTGAAGGTTCTGACCGGGAGGTTTCCGTGAATGAGGATGTTCTGAAAATGGTTGTACAGAACCTGTTGGAAAATGCAATCGATTCCTTTGAAGACGATGTCGACACAAATATTATTACTCTGGAGACTGTAATAAAAGATGATGAGTTGCAGATTAAAATTTCAGATAACGGCTCGGGAATTGAAAAGGATATAATCGAGAGTATTTTCGATCCTTTCTATTCGACCAAGGAAACAGGTACCGGTCTGGGGCTTTATATTGTCAGCACGGAAATTGAAAATAATAACGGCTCTATTTCTGTCGAAAGTACAAAGGGAGTAGGAACGACTTTTAGAATTAAGCTTCCATTATTGAGGTGAACAAATGAGCGAAAAAAGAGGTTACAACATATTAGTAGTTGATGACGAGGTTGAATATCAGAAAGTTCTTACTCTCATTCTTTCTGATCAGGGTTACAGGGTGTCCGGTGCATCCAACGGACTTCAGGCCTTAGAGCACATAGAAAACAATGTGGTGGATCTGGTTTTAACTGACCTTAAAATGCCTTCCATGGATGGTGTCGAATTGATTAAAAAGATAAAGGAGAAAAATGAATCAATAGATGTCATAGTTCTCACTGCCTATGGCAGCATTGAAAGTGCTGTGGATTCTATCAAATATGGGGCAAAAGATTATTTTGCAAAAAGTAGCAATATGAATGAACTGGTTATCAAAGTGGACAGGCTGGCAAAAATTCACCGTTTGGAAAGGAAAAGCTCCTTCCTGCAGAATGCACAAAATTCGGATGAATTTTTTATTGAATCAAAAAATGAAAAGTTTCTCAAACTCCTTGAAATGTGCAAACGCGGCTCTGAAACAGATATCAACATCCTGCTTTTAGGAGAGTCCGGGGTGGGAAAGGAAGTTATAGCCAATTTCATTCACAGACAAAGCAAAAGACATAGCGAACCCTTCGTTCCCATTAACTGCCAGGCTTTCCCTGAAGGTGTCATTGATTCAGAACTTTTTGGACATGAAAAAGGATCTTTTACCGGCGCCACCGAAATGAGGATTGGAAAATTTGAGCAGGCAAATTTCGGCACTCTTTTCCTGGACGAAATCGGAGATCTGCCAATAAATACGCAGGGTAAACTGCTAAGAGCCATTGAAAGCAAGACGATTGAAAGACTGGGCAGTAACAAATCAATAAGCCTTGATGTGAGATTTATTTCAGCGACCAACAGAGATTTGACCGCAGCTATTGAAAGTGGACACTTTCGGGAAGATCTATACTATCGAATTCATGCCCTGACCCTGGAAATCCCCCCCCTTAGGGAACGTCGTGAGGATTTACCTGCCCTTATCGATTTTTTCGTTAAAAAAACGGAAAAGGATCAAAAGAAAAAAATCAGCGTAATTGAAGATGAAGTCATGGAATTTTTACTTAATTACGAGTATCCCGGAAATATAAGAGAACTTAAGAATGTTATAGAAAGAATGATTACATTAAGCAGCAACGGCATAGTTTCCATCAGCGATATGTTGATGCCCATTGATTGCGCAAATTTTGGTCAGGAAAGGCTGAAACCTATGCCCTTAAAGAGTCTCAAAGAGGCCCGGAATGATTTTGAAACAGTATTTATTAAAGAAGTTCTTGCGGAAAATAACTGGAATGTATCAAAAACCGCCAAAGCTCTTGGGATAAGTACCAGGCAACTGTGGAATAAAATCAACCAATATAATATCTCATTAAAAGATGCATAAAATTTCACCGATGGCAGCAAAGCGTGAAGTTTTCTTCACGCTTTTTTTGATGCAATTCCTCCGGCCATTGAAATTTGGTCTTTATACGCTGCTTTGCATTTGGCATAACATTTGCTTATAGGAATACGTAGGTTTTATATTCAGTATACACAAAGAAAGGACGAGAATTATGAAAAGAACTAAATTTTTTGCAGTTATTTTAATCCTGATTTTAGCCATTGGCCTCTTTGCAGGATGTGGCGGTGGCAACGGCGGCGGTGGTGGCGGCGGCTCTGATGATGCCATTGTAATCAAAATCGGCCACACAGACTCATCTCAAAGGTCTACTCACCTTTGGAGCGAAGCTTTAGGTGAATACCTTGAAGAACATGCTCCCGGACGCTTCGTTGTTGAAGTTTATCCCGACGGACAGTTGGGAGATACTCCCGACCTTGTTTCAGGTATTAAAATCGGTACTGTAACCATGATGTTTGACCTTTCATCGGTGCTAACTGCAGCATCAGGCCCCGATTCCACCTGTATCGACCTTCCTTACCTGTATCCCTCCTTTGAGGATTGGGAAAAAGGAACTTTTGAGAATGGCGGGCTTGAGCTCTTCAACGAAACATTAAGAGATGCCGGTTACTACTGTATCGATATGTATTACAACGGTATGAGACAGGTAATCAGCAGAGACAAAATTTACAAAACCAGTGCAGATTTCAAAGGCCAGAAGGTAAGAATTGCACAGAATGACCTCAATATAGAAATCTGGAAAGCCATGGGCGCCAACCCAACACCGATGGCTTGGGGTGAAGTTGTAACTTCACTTTCTCAGGGACAGATTGATGCTCTTGATCACTCTTTGGGTGTTTTCAATGACTTCAACCTCCATGAAATAGCACCTTATGTTACCCTCACCAACCATTGCAGCTCACCTTTCCCCATAATCACATCCGTTGCCTGGATTGAATCATTGGATCCCGATGACAGAGCTGTATTAGAGGCCGGCGTAAAAGAAGTTGCCAAAAAGCAAAGAGCAGAAGAGTATGCCAAAGAGCTGGAATATCTGGAAAGATTCAAAAATGAGGGAGCAGAAGTATACGAACTTACTCCCGCAGAGGTTAAGGCATTCCAGGAGATCGTTAAACCCGTCTACGACTATCAGAGAAAACTTGTGGGCGATGAGATGGTCGACAGGTGGCTTGCAACCCAGCCCTAGTTGCAAATAAGAGGTGAAACATGTGGGGCATCATTGCCTCACATGTTTTTTGAAATAAAGGAGTACTGATTGAAGCATGAAAAAATTATTAAAATTTATTAACAAAACAGAAGATATTGTTTTAATTGCAATGTTTGCCGCCATGGTTGGATTTATTTTTTTCCAGGTCATAATGCGCTTTGTGTTCAACAACTCTTCATCCTGGTCAGAAGAACTGGGAAAATTCCTTTTCGTCTGGCTCTCCTGGCTGGGAATCAGCATTGGCCACAGAAAAAGGGAACATATCACAATTACCATGGTTCTGGACAAACTTCCGATTAAAGCAAAGAACATAGTAGAAATCCTGAATGAAATAGTCCTGATTGCTATATGTGGTGTAACCTTGTATTATGCGGTTTATCTTATGGGTATACAGTGGAAGGTCCCCTATGCCGGGATAAAAATCAGCACTTCCTGGGGCTATTTATCCCTCGTAATAGGATGCGGACTTTTCATAGTCAGGGCGCTGATCTATCTGGTTGAAGCTGTAAAGGCACTGATTCATCCCCAGTCCTCCATAGAAGGGGGGTCATTATAATGGCAATGGGTGCACTATTTATCGTTCTTTTCATCCTTATAATGATGGGAGTCCCCGTCGGTTTTGCCATAGGCGGCGCTACCATGTTTGCCATGTTCTTCTTCTCTGATCTGAATATGGCCATTAATGCTCAATATTGTTACAGCGGAATCTTTTCATTTACTGTAATGGCTATACCCTTCTTTATGCTTGCGGGGCTGATTATGTCCACCGGTGGCATAGCGAGAAAAATTGTCAACTTCGCATCAACACTTATTAGTTTCGTTAACGGAGCCATAGCAAGTGTAACGATTATTTCGTGCATGTTTTTTGGAGCACTTTCAGGTTCCGGAATGGCCACCACTTCGGCAATCGGCGGCATGATGATACCGGAAATGAAAAAAAGAGGGTATGATCCGGCCTATGCTGCAACTGTAGTTTGCTTCGGAGGCATAGTAGGTCCCATTATCCCACCCAGTCTTTCATTTGTGCTTTATGGCGCCACAACAGGCGTTTCCATATCACAACTTTTTCTGGCGGGAATTTTACCCGGCATATTGCTGGGCCTAATGTTCCTTGCTGCCAATATTATCATATGCACTATCAAAAAGGTTGACTTGAAATCCCAGTCTCATTCATATCAGTCTGACGAAATGGTACCAATCGGCGAAGCCATGAAATTCAGGGCAAAGGAAATCTGGATGAGCTTTAAAGACGGTTTCTGGGCTTTACTTTCACCGGTTATAATACTTGGAGGAATTTATTCGGGCGTATTCACACCAACGGAAGCTGCCTGTATTTCCGTTGTTTATTCTATTATTATCAGCCTTTTTGTTTACAAAGACATGAATTTAAAAGAGCTGGGTGACGTATTTCTGGATACGGCAGTTTTGAATGGTATTACATCATTCCTGCTGGGCTATTCAACTGTATTTTCGACATTTATGACCTATATGAAAGTTCCGCAGATGATTACTACATTCCTGACAACTGTATCCACCAATCCTCTGGTGGTTCTCGTGTTTGTAAACCTGATCCTGTTGGTAATCGGACTCTTCCTGGATACGGTTCCTGCCATAGTTGTAATGGCGCCCATGTTGCTTCCTACAGTGAAGGCATTAAACATTAATCCAGTGCATTTTGGTGTAATCATGACGGTAAACCTTGCAATAGGGCTTTGTACGCCACCATATGGATGCAACCTGTTCGTAGGGGCGGCGGTTGCCAAAATCAAGCTTGAGAGCATGTTCAAATACATCATTCCCTATTTCTTTGTTGCGCTTGTTGGCCTGATAATTATAACTTACATTCCTATACTATCATTGGTTTTTATTAAATAGTGCTTCAATTTTATCATCTATTAAAAGACCGGCCTGATGTACCGGTCTTTTAATAATTCTATTCTGATTCCCTAACTCTTAAAATTTTTCTTGCCAAAGCTGTTATCGGTTTATATAGCGGCCACTCGAGCTCTCTGGCCACTTTTTTTAATTCTTTGGGAATATCAATCTGCTGAGGGCAACGAGGCAGACATTTTCCGCATTCCGTACACATGGAGGCATTGGACGGCTTTTGCGACATGGCACCGAACACCTGCATATACCTTAATCGCAAATTTTTCCCGCCCAATAAATATTTATCATTATACGCAGATAAGCATCCGGGGATATCCACTCCGTAAGGGCATGGCATGCAGTACCTGCACTGGGTGCATGGCACTTTTGTTTTCGCCAGTATCAACTCTTTTACTCTGCTGAAAACATCAAGCTCTTCTTTGGTCAGAGCGTTCGCGCCGGCCTCCCCTGCGATTTTTATATTTTCAGTAAGCTGTTCCTCCGTACTCATCCCTGAAAGCAGGAGATTCACCTCTGGATGATTCCAAACCCATTTCAGTGCCCACTCAGCTGGGCTTCTGTTTTTATCGTATGCCTTGAAAATATCAACTACATCTTTCGGCAGATTGTCGGTCAGCTTGCCGCCTCTTAAAGGCTCCATAACCACAACAGGAATACCCAATTTATGTGCCAGCAAAAGTCCGTCCTTGGTAGCCTGTCTGTTTTCATCCAGATAGTTATACTGAATCTGACAAAAATCCCATGTATAGGCTTGTATGATTGCTTCAAAATCACTTTTGCCGCCATGAAAGGAAAAGCCTATGTTATCAATTGCTCCTGCTCTTTTTTTCTTTTCCATCCACTCAAGGATGCCCAATTCTTTCATGCGTTCAAACATAACAATATCGGTGAGCATGTGGAGAAGATAATAGTCGATTTTATCCGTTCTTAAAGCTTCCAGCTGATGATTGAAGATATTTTCTGCATGTTCTATTTTGTACACCATGAAAGGAGGCAGCTTGGTGGCAATTTTGACCTTTTCCCTGTAGCCGTCAAGCAAAGCCTTCCCCAAAATCGACTCGCTTTTTCCCCGGTGATAGAAATATGCCGTATCAAAATAATTGATGCCATTATCTATGGCATCTCTTATCATGGCTGTGGTTCTTTCCTGGTCAACGCTCCCGTTTTTCAATGGAAAGCGCATGCAGCCAAATCCCAGTATGGACAGTTTATCACCGTTTTTTTGATTAACGCGTGTCTGCATGCCTAATTCATCAGTTCTCCGTTTTCCATCACAAAGGGATCAGCCGTATCCTGACCCCAGCTAAGGTCGTATTTTGCCAGCAGATAGTCTTTCAGGCTGCTTCTGTCAGGGAACAGAATAACCTGATAGGGTTCCTGGAAGGCAACTTTTTCTATGAAGTAAAAGCCTCCGTCTGCTGCCGGAACCATAACTCCCACATGGCCTATAAACAAGAAGGAATCTCCATCCTCATTCTCATGAAAATAGACTGAAATCAGTTTTGCATCCCCTGTAAAGCTGATTTGTTTTTCTTCCCAGCTCTTTTTCACATTGGCCACATGCACTTCCGGATCCTGTGTGTCTTCTGTCGGCACAGCAGAATAGAGTGATCTGAACTCCTCGAATTCCTCATCGCTGAAGATTTTCTCGGGACCGTTTTCAATAGATTCCTCATCGAATACTATTATGTTGGTATCACCCACTAAAGGATTTTTCACATTTATCAGACCCCTCATCAGCACGTAAGAAGTTATACGGCAGTTATAACCCATGAAATCAGGGCTGTTCCCGTAGAAAATGTCCTGCATCTCATATGGGTCATATTCAGGCTCAACACTTACAGGATATTTAAACCCCTCTTCAACCAGGCCATAGTTTTCCACCGTACTATTGAATAAATCTACCTGGCGAAAAAACAGATCAACATTTTCCACAGCTATATCTGCTGATTCCAAAGCTTCTCTTACCAAAGTCCTGCTTTCCTGATCCAACAGATTGGAATACAGATACCCTTCCGCTTTGTCTCCCTCATCCCGGTCTGAATCTCCGATATTGGCACACGAAACCATCAATATTAGCGCAAACACTAAAATTATTGCCAAACCATACTTCTTCATTATCTCACTCTTTCCATATCCTGGGTTGCCACCAAAACGCAGGACAGCACATATTCAAGTCCCAATTCATCAGCTTTTGCCAGAACCTCTTCATCGTGGGTTCCCGGCTGAAACCAGACATATTTTATTCCCAGTTTGGCTGCTTCTTCAAGAACCGGAAGTGCTCTTTTCGGTGACACCACCATATCTATTACATCAGGCACTACAGGTAGGGCTGAAAGATTTTCATAAACCACGTCATCTTCAATTTTGTCATACATGGGGTTGACAGCATATACATCGTAACCTGTCTTGTACAATCTTTTGTATAGCTTGTAGCCGAATTTATCCTCATTTGGTGTAGCTCCTACAACGGCCCACACCTTCTTTTCCAACATTTCTTTCTGCAACATAACGGTGCTCCCTTCTTATTTCAAATACTTTTCAATATTTTCTTCCAACTGCTCCCTGGTCTGAATACTCGAGGTAGCATGAACAACTTTACCATCTCTGTAGTAAACTGTGAAAGGCAGCCCTCTGAAACTCCTGCATTCATCCAGTTTTCTCAATTTTTCAGTAGCGGGATTATCAAAAACCATGGCACGAAAATTTATGTCTTTGTATTCTTTTTTCTTCTGCAGTTTTTCCATAATACCATATACGGGAATACACATGGGACCCCACCGGCCGGCGCAGATAATCAATTTTTCTGAATTCGCTACAGTATCGTCGTACGCTTCAAGACTTTCAATTTGAATCAGACTGGTTTCAAGCATCATTGTCCTCCTATTCATTACACCAAGACAAATATGGTACTATATACCCTGTGGGGGTATAATGAAACCTAAAATATCAACCGGCAACAATCAGTCGCTTAAGTTCTTCAAGGCTTTCTGCGGCCTTGCTCTTAAAAACCAGATCAAACTCTCTATTAAATGGAGTGTCATCAAGATTTATCAGAACCTTCTTCCCTCTGGCCAGCCTGGGCAGATAATTAACAGGGCTCACATTCAAGCTGGTGCCTATTACCAGCAGCAGGTCAGATTTTTCAATTTCATTCTGAGCCCTGGCCCACACATTCTGAGGAAGGCCCTCTCCGAAAAGCACAACACCAGGTCGCAGCCTGCCGCCGCATCTGGAGCATGATTTATTGCCCATGAAATCCTCCACTGTACTTTTCGCTCCACAATCGGCACAGTAAATATTTTTAATGGACCCGTGAAGTTCAAACACTGATTTGCTGCCGGCTTCTCTATGAAATTCGTCAACATTCTGAGTGGATATGGAGCTTATCATACCCATATTTTCAAGTTCAGCCAGAACTTCATGGCCGGGATTGGGCCTGCACTTTCCGACTACCTCCAGCCGGTACTTATAGAAATCCCTGAACAGTTCATAATTTCTGTCCAATGAGTCAACTGATGCCAGCACAGTAGGATCGTATTTTTGCCACCAGCCATCCTTTGACCTGAAATCAGGAATACCGCTTTCCGTGGACATGCCTGCACCTGTCAGAACCACCGTGTGCCCGGATTTCATCAAAAAATCAACCAAATTCTCTAAATTCAACCGTATCACCTGCTTCTATACCGTCTTCTGTAACATGACAATCAAAAACTATAACTTCCAAACCTTCTTTTATTGCCTCGCGCAAAGCATCTCCGAAAGCCCTGTGCGTTGCATCGTTGGGTGCAAAATACGTCACTCCTTTCATCTGAATGACGAAAGCCAGTGCTGCTTTGTAGCCATCTTTCATGGCTCTGACCAGTTCATTAATGTGCTTAACGCCACGTTCAGTGGGAGCGTCGGGGAAAAGTGCCGCACCATCTGATTCCAGAGTTACACCTTTCACTTCTATAAGGTATCTAAACCCGTCTTTTTCCATATAGAAATCAAAACGTGAATTGCCATATGTCTGCTCAGCTTTTAAAACATCATAACCTTGCCTCTCCGCCCATTCCCTGAAAACCCTGTTTGGAACCTGGCTATCCATATTAACCAGCCTGTTTCCCTTTAAAACCGTAATTAAATCATATTTTGTCTTTCTTGCCGGGTTATTATCCTCCCGCACGTAAACAGTTGCACCTTTTACTAACAGCTCTTTGCATCTGCCGGTATTTTTCACATGGGCTCGTTCTATTCTTCCGTCAATTGCTATCTCCGCTATAAATCTGTTGGGCCTGTTTAGAAAAATCGCCTCTCGCATATTTTCATACTTCACTTCATTCTCCTATAAGGCATGCTGCACCAACCACCCCTGCATCCTTGCCAAAACAGGCAGGCACTATCTTGTACCTATACTTAAAAAAGGATTTTTTCTCAACCATGTCTCTCAATGGCTTAAAAAGAAAATCTCCTGCTTCTGCCACTCCTCCGCCGATGACAAAAATCTCCGGATCCAGCAGAGCAGCAACCGAAGCCAGGGCCGAACTGAGATAATCCAGGTAATCATTAAAAACTGTTTTCGCCTTCATGTCGCCACTTTTAGCAAGATCAATAACATCCTTTGCTGTAAGTCCCTTTTCGCTGCCAGAGTGTTCTGATGATTTCAAACCCGCCTTTTCCCCGGCCGTAATCAGAGCTGTAGCTGAACAAAAGGCTTCAATGCAGCCCCTGTTGCCGCAACTGCAAAGAGGACCTCCCTGCATGAGAGTCATATGGCCCAGCTCGACACCATGGCCAAGGCCACCCTTAAAAAGTTTGCCGTTTAAAATTATTCCGCCGCCCACTCCCGTTCCCAGTGTCAGCATGATTCCTGTCTGCACACCCCTTAAAGCTCCTGCAGTCAATTCGCCAATGGCAGCGGCATCTGCATCGTTGGCCATTCTGATATCGACATGGGGATAATGGAGCTGCAGATTTTTAACCAGAGGGAAATCATGGAGACCCAAATTGTGAGCATGGATTACTGCACCCTTTTCTTCATCTATGCTGCCGGCCACGGCTATACCTATACCTTCGATATGGCTGCATGAAAAGTCAGGAGAAACAGCAGACAACATTTCTTCTGCCATTTCTGCCATCAGATTAATTAAGATAAGCGGGCTATCATTCTTCGGAAAATCTCTGCTTATTAATTTTATTAATTTGGAATCGTTTCTTTCTACTTCCACAAGGCCGAGCTTAATAGAAGTACCTCCCACATCAAAACCCAATCTGAGCATGACCCTACCTCCTGATGTTTCAATTATAGCAAAAGGGGAATGATATGTAGAGCTTTGATTACAATTGGAGGTGAAACAGCGATGAAGCTTACAGAAATAGCTGCGGAACGAATCAAGGAATCCATAAAAGAAAAAGGTTACTCCGAAGACAGATATCTTCGTTTCTTTGCCCAGGGCGGCGGCTGAGGCGGCCCCAGTCTGGGCTTTGCTCTGGATGAGCAGACAAACGAAGACGACCTCTCCTTTGAATCCCAAGGGATTAAGATCGTCTACAAGAAAGAATTCGAACCTTATTTTAAGGGCCTTACTCTCGATTACAGCGATAAATGGTACAGAAAAGGCTATACCTTTATCAATGAACAGTAGTCAGTTTATTTTTTAAAAAGTTCTGCCAAACCCTCCTTAAACGGAGGGTTTACAATTCCCTTCTCCGTAATTATTGCCGTTATGTATGAAGCATCCGTAACATCAAATGCCGGATTGAAAGTTTTTACACCTGCAGGAGCCATGGGCTGTCTATACCACAGCTTATAAATTTCCTCCCCGTCTCTTTCCTCAATAATAATGTCATTCCCTGTGGCTGCATTCAAATCTACGGTTGAAGTGGGGCCCAGAACATAGAAAGGTATCCCGTATTCTTTTGCCAGAATGGCTAATCCCGAAGTTCCAATTTTATTGGCCGTATCTCCATTGGCGGCCACTCTGTCGCATCCAACCAGAACTGCCTGGACCTCTCCTTTTTTTATTACCGTGGCGGCCATATTGTCACAGATCAAAGTAACATCTGCTCCTGATTTCATAAGCTCCCAGGTGGTAAGCCTGGCTCCCTGCAACAAAGGCCTGGTCTCGTCTGCGTATACTTTAAAATCATATCCCCGCTCCTGGCCAAGGTGAATGGGTGCCAAAGCAGTTCCATAGCCGGCCGTAGCCAAAGCGCCGGCATTGCAATGAGTCAAAAGCCCCATCCCCGGCTCCAGCAGAGTCAAACCATGCTCCCCGATTTTCCGGCACATCTCCTTATCTTCTTTTTCTATTTCAATGGCTTCTGACAATAGAGCTTTCTTTATGATTTCAGGATCCTCGCCCTTCATTCTTAAAACTACCTGTTCCATGCGGTCCAGAGCCCAGAACAAGTTCACTGCCGTAGGTCTTGCACCGGCCAGATAATCTTTTGCCTTTATAAATTCTGCAAGGAATTCTTCATAATCTTCCGCTTCAACAGACTTTGCTGCCAGATAAATCCCATGGCCTGCGGCCACACCGATGGCAGGGGCTCCTCTTACTCTCAGTTTATATATAGCTTCCCGGATATCTTCCTGTTTGGTAAGCCTTATATGTCGCTCTTCACCGGGCAGCAGTGTCTGATCCAGTATAACCAGACTGTTGTTTTCATCATCCAAACTAACAGTCCCGATATTTTCTATACTTTCCCCTTTCGAAAAATCCAGTTTGAAATCACCGGCTTCAGTCCTGGCCTTTCCAAAGCCGAATTTTTCCTTAACTTTCTCAAGAGCATAAAGCTGGTCGGGAGTAAGCTCGTTTGACCTGCCTATTATGTAATCCGAATACATCAGAATTGTGGCATAATGCTCCAGTGCTTCCATTCTGAAAAAGGCTTCAACTAAATTCCTTCCCCAGGTTACGGCTCCATGATTGGCTAACAATGCGGCATAATGTGTTTTTGCATAGGGAGCGATGGAATCTCCCACCTGGTCTGTGCCAGTGGTGGCATAGGAAGCTACGGGAACATCGCCTAAAAATATGACTGCTTCAGGCAAAATGGGTTTGCTCAAATCCATGCCTGCCACGGCAAAAGCAGTTGAAACCGGCGGATGGGCATGTGTTACAGCCCCGGCCTCAGGGTTTTCCCTGTAAATCCTGAGGTGCATTTTCATTTCAGAGGATGCCTTCAGTCCCTCCGAAAGCTGCCTGCCATCCATATCAATTTTTACCAGCATATCTTCAGTTAAGGAGCCTTTGGAAACACCTGTGGGCGTACATAGTACTTCATTATCCCCTATTCTGGCAGAAATATTGCCATCGTTGGCAGCCACGAAATTTTTCTGATACATGCGTCTGCCGATATCACAGATTATTTTTGCCGCTTCTTTTTCACTAATCCCCATGTCAGCCCGCCTTTCTACTGCAGAATCAGGTCTGACAGTTCCGTGGGAGACAGCGCCTGCCCATCCCTGTAAACCCTCATGTTGCCGGAGGATAACTCATCCATCAGCATAATTGAGCCATCTGCGCCTCTGCCAAACTCCAGCTTGATATCGTATAATTCCAGGCCTTTTTCAGCCAGAGCTTCTTTGATTATCCCGGATATTTTAAGAGTAATTTCTTTAAGACGATCAAACTCTTCCGGCTCCATGATGCCCATAACTTTCAAGCCTTCTCTTGTAACAAGGGGGTCTCCCCTTTCATCATCTTTAAGGGTAGCTTCCACATAATCCTCCAGTTTTTCTCCGCCGGAAAAATATGCGCCATAACGGCGAATAAAACTTCCCACCGCTCTGTAGCGGCAGATGATTTCCAGTCCTTTGCCAAAAGGCGTACCGGGCAGCACATCCATAGTTGCCTCATCAGGATTGTGGGAGATGTAGTGGGTTTTTACACCTTCTTTTTTAAGCTTTTCAAAAAAGTAGGCAGAGACCAGAAGATTCTTTCTGCCCATGCCTTCGACCCTGAGCCCCACTTCATTTGCCCCGGGATCAAAAACACCATCCTTTCCCGTCATGTCATCTTTAAAAAAGAGCCTGTAGTTACCGTTTTCAAGAGCATAAACATTTTTTGTTTTGCCCGGATATATCATTTTCATAGCCGTCTCCTTATGAATTAATAGTTATATTTTATTGCATAATTCTTTTTTTATCAATAATAGGTCAAAAGATTGCCCCAAATGGCTTTTTCTGTTAGAATGACTGTATATTTTATAGGAGGTTGTTATTAATGAGCGATTTAAGTGTATTGAATGCGGAGACACGGGTCGACACCAGCACCCAGGCCAACAACAGGCTGAGGAAATCCGGTTATGTTCCGGGAAACATCTACGGCAAGGGTATGGAATCCGTGGCAGTCAGCGTCAAAAAAGATGAGTTGCGCAAAGCTATAGCCAGCCATGGGCGTTCCGCAGTTTTTGAGCTGAAATTGGATGGAAAAAAGAAATATACCGTAATGGTTAAAGATATTCAGTTCACACACCTGATTAAGGACCTGATGCATGTGGATTTCCACAGCATTTCCCTGACGGAGGAAACCAAGGCCAACGTACCCGTCAAAGTCGTGGGAGATGAAATGTACGAGGCCAGACGCCTTTTAATATCAGTCCAAAGAGACGTCCTGCCTGTTAAAGGACTTCCTCAGGATGTGCCGAACTTCATTGAAGTTGATGTGAAAGAGCTGAACGCAGGAGACACCGTATTTGTCAGCGACATTGAGTTCCCCCAGGGTATTACTCCTGACCTGGATGAAACCCAGCTGGTACTGTCTGTGTCTGAAGCCAAAGCTCACAGAGAAGTTGATACAACTGCAGCAGAAGGTACCGGCGAAGAAGCTGCAGGCGCAGCATCTGCAGACGGAAATGAGTAACAGAAGCAGATCTCATTCTTTCACTACTGCAAATCTGGTAATGGGCGGACTTTTCCTGGCACTGGGGTTGGCTCTGCCATTTCTTACCGCCCAGATTCCTCAGTTGGGAAGCAAAATGTTGCCTATGCACATACCGGTACTCTTGTGTGGCTTCTTTTGCGGCCCCAGGATGGGAGGAATTGTGGGTTTTGTTACCCCCCTTCTGCGAAGCTTTCTGTTTACCATGCCCCCGCTTTTCCCTGCGGCAACAGCGATGGCCTTTGAGCTATGTGTATACGGGGCTGTTGCCGGACTTGTTTATCTGGCTTTGAAGCGTACAAACATGGCTGCTTTTATTGCACTCATCAGTGCCATGATAGCGGGAAGGGCAGTATGGGGAGGAGTAAGCTATATTTTATTCAACCTTGCCGGCATGAATTTTTCCTGGAAGATTTTTATGGCGGGAGCCTTTTTCAATGCGATTCCGGGGATTATCATTCAACTGATACTTATTCCTTTTCTGGTTATCTCATTGGAACCCAAAACCCATTTTCGTTAGGCCATGAATAATTTAGAAAATCTTTTCGTCACAATAAATAAGCTTCTGGAAACAAATCCGGGGCTTATTTTGGCTATTGACGGCAATGCAGCTTCTGGAAAGACTACTCTGGCCAATATATTGCAGCAAGAATTTAATGCACTTATCTTTCATATGGATGATTTTTTTCTGCCTGCATTCATGAAAACACCGGAAAGACTTGCCATCCCCGGAGAAAATATTCATTGGGAGAGATTTTTAGGCGAAGTATTAATCCCTCTAAAAAATCAGGAAATAATTCAGTACATCAGTTATGACTGCAAAACCGATTCTTTTGCTCCTGCCACTGCAGTAATTCCAGAAGGCCTGACTGTTGTGGAAGGTGTCTATTCCATGCACAAAAATCTTCTTCCTTATTATGACTTGAAAATCTTTGTCAGCCTGGATGAAAAGACACAGCATGAAAGGCTGAAAAAAAGGGAGAATCCAGTGGTTTTTCACAAGTTCACACAAGAATGGCTTCCTATGGAAAATGCCTATTTTCAGACTTTCAACATTCAGGATGAATGTGATTTAGTTTTAAGTGGAAAGAATCTTCTTTAATCTCGCCATTGATCTTCTATGGTGCGACAGCACAGTATTATAATTCATATCAAGCATGGCTGAAATCTGCTTGAAGGACAGTCCATAGTAGTATTTCAAAAGGATGATGCTGCAGCACGGCTCTTTTAGTTTTCCGACGGCATTCAGCACGGTTCTTCGGTTTTCACTTTCCAGGATTACAAGCAGGTTATCTTTTCCAGTGTTAAATTTGCTTTCTAACAAGATATTGTCCAGGGGAATCTCGCTATTCTTTTTAGAATTCATGTAGTTCAGGTAAATATGAGTCGCCATCACTCTGACAGCAGCCTTCATATTCCTATACTCGTGGAGCAGGCGAATTTTTTCCCAGGCTCTGGCCATGGTGTCCTGCACAACATCCTCCGCTAAATCATCCTCTGCAAAAGCTGTTCTCAAATACTTCTTCAGGTAATCATGGTATATGAGGATTTTGTTCTCAAAAAATGCTTCATCCCGAGTCTTCAATTTCCACCTCCATACGTTCAATTAAAAAAGACTGAGCTGGTCTGATTCCGGCAGTCCATTCAGCAGACCCATGGTTTTCAGCGACTCTATAACCGCCTTATTCAAACCTGCCCTTATTTTCAGATCGTCTACAGACGAAAAGGCCTTTTCCCCCAATGCCAAGGCCATATTATCCGCTGCTTTGTCGCCTATTCCCGCTATAGCTCTGAACGGCAATCTGATACCGGTATCCGTGGGCATAAATTTTCTGCTGTCCGATTTTTCCATATCTATGTTTTCAAAATTAAACCCTCTGGCCAGCATTTCTCTCGCAACTTCAAGAACTGTCAGTTCATCCCCTTCTTTTTGGCTTAAAGATCTGCCCTTTTCCGTTAATTCATCAATATATGCATTGACTGATGCTGCCCCCTTTAAAACAATGTCGCTTCTGAAAGATGCAACTTTACCGGTGAAAAATGAGGCATAAAATGCCAGAGGATAATATACTTTGTAATAGGCTATTCTATATGACATTATAACGTATGCAACGGCATGCGCTTTTGGAAACATGTAGCCTATTTTCTTGCAGGAATCAATATACCAGGAAGGAATGCCGTGTTTTCGCATGATTTCCTCTTCTTCCTCGGTAAGGCCCCGCCCCTTTCTTACGCTCTCCATAATATCAAAAGCAATCCTGGGCGCCAGCCCTTTCCCTATTAAGTCGTTCATTATGTCATCTCTGGTGCAGATGACTTCCTGAAAAGCAGCCTTGCCTTCTCTTATGACATTTTGAGCATTGTTTATCCATACGTCTGTCCCATGGGACAGTCCGGATATTCTGATTAAATCCGAGAAATATTCAGGTTTGATATCATCAAGCATCTGTCTAACAAAACCCGTACCGAATTCCGGGATTCCGTAGGTTCCGTGTCTCTGGTTGTATTTTTCATCCCTGATATTCAGTGCCCCTGTGCCGTTGAATATACTATCAACCAAAGGGTCATCCAGGGGTACGTTTAGGGGATCAATACCTGTTAAATCTTTCAACATTCTTAAAGTTGACGGAACATCATGACCCAATATATCAAGTTTCAGCAGATTTCTGTCAATGGAATGATAGTCATAGTGCGTCGTGACAACCCTGGAATCCACATCATTGGCCGGCCTCTGCACAGGACAGAACTCGTGTATATCATGATTTTCGGGCAAGATGACTATGCCGCCGGGATGCTGGCCTGTAGTACGTCTGACACCCGTGCACTTCATGGTAAGTCTCTCTATTTCCCATTTGCTCACGGGTTTCCGGTTTTCCTCATAATACTTTTTAACAAAACCGAAGGCGGTTTTACCTGCTATTTTAGATATTGTCCCGGCCCTGTAGACGTTTTCGGCACCGAAAATTTCCTCCACATGGCTGTGGGCAAGAGACTGGTATTCTCCTGCAAAATTCAGGTCTATATCGGGTTCCTTGTTGCCTTTAAAGCCCATGAAAGTCTCAAATGGGATATTATAGCCATCCTTGAAATAATTCTCTCCGCATTTTGGACATTTTTTGGCCGGCAGGTCCACACCACAGTCTATCTCTTCATCGATGACAAATTCCGCATGTTTACAGGCGGGATTTTTGCATATGTAATGCGGCTGTAAGGGATTTACCTCCGTTATTCCTGCCATTGTAGCGGCAAGTGATGACCCCACAGAGCCTCTTGATCCCACAATATAACCATTTCTGAGGGACTCCTTAACCAATTCCATGGATGCAACGTACAAAACACTATATCCGTTGCCGATTATGGCTTCCAGTTCTCTGTTAAGCCTTTCCCCCACCACAGCCGGCAGAGGTTCACCGTATAAACTCACGGCGCTTGCCAGACATTTTTCCCTTAAGATCTTATCAGCATTTTTTATTTCCGGCCTGAAACTTTCCTCGGGAACCGGAGCAACCGCCTCTATTTCATGAGCTATCTTACGCGGGTTATCAATGACCACCTCCCTGGCCGTATCTTCTCCAAGGTATGAGAATTCCTCCAGCATTTCTTCTGTGGTCCTTAAAAACAATCCTTCCCCACGCTCTGCATCCTTATAGCCCTGCCCTGCCATAATAATCCTGCGATAGAGGGCTTCTCTCTCTTCTATATAGTGGGCATCGCAAGTGGCAACAACGGGTTTCCCGCATCTTCTTCCAAGAGCAAGCACCTTTTTATTCAGTTCTTTAAGCTCATCTTCGCCGCCAACCCGTCCGTCATCGATCAGAAACCTGTTATTGACAAGGGGCTGTATTTCCAGATAGTCGTAAAAAACGGCCCTCCTTGCCATTTCTTCCGGGCTCTGCCTTTCCAGCAGTCCCTGATAAATTTCCCCTGCTTCGCAGGCAGATCCTACGATTATGCCCTCCCTGTGCTTTTCAAGCAGGGGTTTTGGTATTCTGGGCCTTCGATAAAAATAATCAAGATGCGATGCTGACACCATTTTGTACAGGTTTTCCAGGCCTTTCTGGTTTTTCGCCAGCAATATGACATGATAGCTTCTTTCCCTGTAATTCTCTTCGTTTTCCACCAGATAGCCTTCCAGACCATATATTATTTTAATGTTCAGCTCCCTGGCTGCTGCATATTTGGCGGCATCGGGGAAAGCCTGAGTTACTCCGTGGTCCGTAATAGCTACCGCCTCATGCCCCCATGCCGCTGCCGTCTCAATCAGTTCTTCAACATCAGCCACCCCGTCCAATGCGCTCATTTTTGTATGGGCATGCAGCTCTATTCTC
Source organism: Bacillota bacterium (assembly GCA_052034085.1). Lineage (GTDB taxonomy): Bacteria > Bacillota > Clostridia > Peptostreptococcales > Anaerovoracaceae > UBA1426. Next base: position 28,758 of record JBPOJA010000016.1, read on the forward strand.
TTTACCGCTGCATTATCCATTCTGCCCGAGAAGGCGACTCTCTCCAGATCGTTTGCATAGAGGATATTAGCATCTTCAAATTTATCTTTTTGATACTTGCCTCTGACTTTAATTCTGTCACCCTCATTCAATCCATCATGAATCAGGTCCGTTTTCTCTTTAGGCGTCATGACTCTGACGCAGGCTGATTCTGTCGGGTCGCTTATTAAAAATGTAAGCAGGCCACGACCATTTTTCAGGATTCTTTTCTTCTTTGAAAAAATCTCTCCTTCTATCGTGACCCTGTCAGATTCTCCTTCAAGCTCTACGATAGGCGTGGATTTTTCATTTATCATGTTACCAAGCATTAAACCCGGCATAGCTGACTGATTTTTTCTTAAAAGATGAGCATCCCCGTTCAGGTTTTTTTCATATTTTAATTCAACCCTGATCTGAGACAGTTTTGGCAGCCGCTCACACAAAAGCGCTTTAATACGTTCTTCATCTTCTTTTTCGGGGACAAAATTAAGACAGACTTCCAGGAAAAAAGTGTTCGTGCTTTCTTCCATGGATGCCCGTCTTATCTGATACCTATAATCGCCTTTCGGCTTTTTCTTAATATTTTTCCAGCTGATGCCTGTTTCCAGTAAGTCTTTCACGGATTAATCTTCTTTCATTAACTCCTTCAGCGAAGTTGCCAATCCCGCAATACCTGCTATTTCTGATGGTATAATGATTTTGGTGGACTGCCCGTCCGCCGCCTGGGCAAAAGCTTCCAGGCTCTTGATAGCAATAATCTCCCTGGTTGGTCCTGATTCCACCAGCATTCTGATGCTGTCTGCATTGGCCTGCTGAACCATTCGAATAGCAGTGGACTTACCTTCTGCCTCTTTAATCGCAGATTCCTTTGCGGCCTCAGCCTCCAGAATTATGGCTTCTTTTTTGCCTTCCGCTATGAGAATAGCTGATTTCTTTTCTCCTTCAGCTCTGAGAATGGCTTCACGTCTTTCTCTTTCTGCCCTCATCTGCTTTTCCATGGCGGTCTGAATATCTCTCGGCGGAATAATATTTTTAACTTCGACCCTGTTTATCTTGATTCCCCAGGGATCTGTGGCCTCGTCCAAAATAATTCTGATTTTATTATTGATATGCTCCCTGCTGGTAAGAGTCTGGTCCAGTTCCAAATCGCCTATTATATTCCTTAAAGTGGTCGCCGTAAGATTCTCTATGGCCGCCATCGGATCTGCCACGCCGTAAGCGAAAAGCTTAGGGTCTGTAATCTGGAAATATATAACCGTATCTATCTCCATGGTTACATTATCCTTGGTGATTACAGGCTGGGGAGGAAAATCTATTACATGTTCTTTAAGAGACACTTTTCTTGCTATCTTATCTATCAGGGGAACCTTCACATGCAAACCGACCTGCCAGGTGCCGTTGTAAGCGCCCAGGCGCTCTATTACATAGGCATGGGCTTGAGGTACTATCCTTATATTTGACGCTATTATTCCCACAATTATTGCTACAAGAAGCAATATAGGAAATGCCACAAAAATCCCGCTCATTCATTACCGCCTTTCTCACCTTCCTCAGGTGCAACTATTAATTTAACGCCGTCTATCCTCAAAATCGTTACTTTTTCTCCTTCTATTACCGGGTACTCTATTCCTTCCGTCACAGCCGTCCATATCTGCCCCTGCACTTTGACCTGACCGCTTTCAAAAGGTTTGATATCCTTCACAACAAGCGCTACCCGACCGGGCAGATCATCCACATTGGTTTTTTCGCTGCCGATTTTAAGTCTTTTTTCTGCCAGAGGCTTGGTGAAATATAGAAGCAGAATGGAAACTGCAAGAAATATTATAAACTGATACAGAAAACCTATGCCGGTCAATGAGACCAGAGCCGCCACTACTGCACCCAGGGCAAACCAGAGTGTAGTGATTCCAAGTGTAAAGGCTTCGATTATCGCAAAAACCCCCGCTGCCGCTATCCAGATGAAAATATGCATTTTCCGCCTCCCAAATCATAATAACATGGAGAACAAAATATTCAAGGCCTCTTCAGGGTCATAAGCTCCCTTAATTTTCCCATCTGAAAAAATCACTGCCCTGTTTTTTCCGAAAGCAATGCCCATATCGGCCTCGGCTGCTTCCCCGGGACCATTGACCTCGCAGCCCATAATGGCCACTTTAAGCGGAGGTTTTTGAGCTTTTATCCTTTCTTCAGAAATGGGTTTAAGTCTTGCCTCTGCTCTTTCGATAATATTTATTAAATCAACCTCAGTACGGCCGCAGCCAGGGCATGAAATCAGCTCTATTCCTGTTTTTCTCTGTCCTGTCAGGGAAAGTATCTCCCGGGCCAGTATTATTTCCTCCAGCGGATCTCCCGTCAATGAAACTCTCATTGTGTCTCCTATGCCCGCTAAAATCAAAGAGCCTAACCCAAGGATCGATTTCTTGCTTCCGGAACTGACCGGGCCGGCTTCCGTAATCCCTATGTGCAGGGGGTAATATAAAGCTTCTGATACAATCATATGCGCATTGTAATTAAGAACCACATCAGAGGCCTTAAGGGAAACAATCATATTGTCAAAGTCCATATCCTCCATCAGCCTGACGGTATTTATTGCACTTTCCGCCAAAGCCTCTGCAGTGACGCCTCCATACTTTTTCAGCAGGCTCTTTTCGAGGGAACCCGAATTAACCCCGACCCTGATAGGGATGTTTCTTTCCTTTGCCTTGTCAATTATTTCTTTCAGTTTTTCTCTGTTTCCGATATTACCGGGATTAATCCTGATTTTATCAACACCCATGTCCATGGACATAAGGGCCAGCCTGTAATCAAAATGTATGTCAGCCACCAGTGGAATATTTGTGGCCTTCTTAATGTCCCCGAGGCACAAGGCGGCATCCCGGTCAGGTACTGCGCATCTTACTATTTCGCAGCCTGCTTCGGCAAGCCGGTTTATCTGTTCCACAGTAGCATTGACATCCCTTGTATCCGTGTTGGTCATGGACTGAATTGATATGGGTGAATTGCCGCCAACGGCCACTCCCCCCACCATTACTTTTTTTGTGAGTTTTCTGTTCATTGCAAAATAAACCTGCTAATATCATGGAATACCAGATAAATCATCAGGCCAAATAGCAGGATCAAGCCTGTGAGATGAATTTTGGATTCCACTGAGTCACTGATCTTTTTCCCGCTTACAGCGCTTATTATCAGAAAGAGCAGCCTGCCTCCGTCCAGGGCCGGAAAAGGCAGCATATTGACAATGGCCAGATTGAGGCTGATTATAGCCGTCAGATTTATAATGTAAATAAATCCAAGTTTCGCCTGGTCTCCTATGAGAGCGACAATACCAACAGGCCCCATAAGATCATCCACAGACCCTTTGCCTATAAACAGCTGTTTCAGATAATTCAGCATTTCCCTGCTGATTTCCCATGTCCCAACAAATCCTGCCTGCAAAGACCTGGCCGGTGAACGAACCAGTCTGGATGTAATTCCTATAACTCTCCGGCCGTCTTCATTTAATATGACTCCGCTGGTGAGTGCCAGCTCTTTGCCTTCTCTGTTTACTACAATATTTATTTCCGCCCTGTCGGAAAGGTTAATATATTCTGTGACCTGGCTCCAGCTGCTGACTTTGTGGCCGTCTATTTCCACTATCCTGTCTCCCGGCATGAGCCCGGCCTCCATAGCAGGATAACCCTCCGAAACTGCATCAACTATATTGCTCACCATACCAATACTAAAAGCAATGACAGAAACCAGTACCACTGCAGTCAAATAGTTCATGAATGCGCCGGCGACAATAACCAGGGCTTTTTTCGGTGCGGATTTGTTGTTGAAAGCCCTCGGATCATCTGAATCTTCATCCTCACCCTCCATGCTGACAAACCCGCCTATGGGAAGCAATCTCACCGAGTATTTGGTTTCCTTTCCCTGACGGCGCAGGACGGTCGGCCCCATGCCCAAAGCAAACTCATTAACTTTAATATCGACAGCCTTTGCCACGAAGAAATGCCCTGCCTCATGTACCAGAATCAGCAGGCAGAATATAAAAATTGCATAAATAATCGTTAATGCTCCCATGTTCTGACCTTTTCCCTTGTTTCTCTGTCTGTTCTTAATATCTCATCCAGACTCATGACATTTGAGAAAACATGCTCCTCCAGAGCCCTTTCTATTCCTTCCTGTATATCCAGAAATTCTATTTCCCCTTTCAGGAATCTATCCACCAAAATCTCATTTGCGCTGTTGAGGACCACGGGGTAAGAACCTCCAGCTTCCACAGCCTGATATGCCATTTTAAGCGTCTTGAAAACTTCACGGTTAACATCTTCAAAATGCAGGCTGCCCAGCTTAAAAAAATCAATGCCTTCTCTATTGCTCTTTAACCTCTCAGGATAGGAAAATGCATAGCTGATGGGAAGTCTCATATCCGGGGTCCCCAACTGTGCTATAACGGATTTGTCCGCAAACTCCACCATTGAGTGAATAATGCTTTCCCTGTGGACCAGCACATCGATTTTACCGGGCTCAGTATCAAACAGCCACCGGGCTTCGATTACCTCCAGACCCTTGTTCATCATGGTGGCGGAGTCAATGGTAATCTTCCTGCCCATGGACCAGTTGGGATGCTTCAAGGCCTGAGAAAGTGTTACCCTGCCCAGATCTTCCAGACTGTATCCCCTGAAAGGGCCTCCGGAAGCCGTAAGGATAATCCTCTCTATCTCCTGATCTTCGTTGCCTTGAAGCGCCTGAAATATTGCACTGTGCTCGCTGTCAACCGGCAGTATTTTCACGCCCTTTTTCACGGCGGCTTCCATTACCAATGCACCTCCGGCAACAAGTGTTTCCTTATTTGCAAGTGCAATGTCCTTGCCTGAGGCGATTGCTTCCAAAGTTGGCTCCAGCCCCATGATGCCAACTAAAGCATTGAGCATTATTTCTGCATTTCCGTAACGGGCCAGCTGCTTTAAGCCTTCGGTGCCATAAAAAATCTCGATTCCTTGAAACTGTCTTCTAAGCATAGCTGCATCTTCTGCATCTGCAACCGCCACAGCTGCCGGCAGGAACTCCGGTATCTGAGCGGCAAGATGCTCCACGTTTCTTCCGCAGCTTAGAAAATCCACTGTGAATTTGTCCCGATTATCCCTTATGACATCCAATGCTCCGGTACCTATGGAACCGGTGGATCCCAGTATTCCTATCCTTTTCACTATTTCACCTAAAGCATGATAAAAATTACATAGTAATAAACAAAACTTGCAGTAAAAAGCAGGCTGTCAAAACGGTCCAGTATGCCACCATGACCCGGAATGAGATGCCCATAATCCTTTATACCCATTTTTCGCTTAAATATTGATGCGCACAAGTCGCCAACCTGTGCAAACACACTGCCCACCAGGCCTGCAACAACAAAATGCCAGATGGATTCCCCAAAAACAAGAAAGCCAAAAATACTGCAGAATACTATGGAGCCTATCAGGCCTCCTATGGCACCCTCTACAGTTTTCTTGGGGCTGATTTTAGGGCAAAGCTTATGCTTTCCTATAAACAAACCTGTAAAATAGGCAAAAACATCAGTACCTACGGCTATGAGAATGGCCACAAAAACCATGGCCCCCTTGGCGGTCTTATCCAGAAGCACAATATGGGATGATAAAAAACCCACATAAACTATTCCGGTCAGAGTAGCCATACTGTCATTCAGTTCGGTATTTTCCTTGAACAGCATGAGCAGGCACAAAACCAATGCTCCTGCCAGCCAAAGGGTAAAGAAATAATTTTCGGACAAAAAAACTGCAGTCAGATAAAGCGCACTCACCGAAATAATACCTATGGCTTTGTCGGGCTTTACTCCGATATTTTCAAATCCTCTGTAAAACTCCCACACTCCCATGACTGCAATAAGATAGGCAAGAGACCACAGTGCCGGCCCTCTTAAGTAGACCACTAGAAGCAAGGGTAGCATAATAAAAGCTGAAATCACTCTGGTTTTCATTTTACGCCTCCGAAACGCCGTATTCTGCTGTTATACTCGCCTATAGCTTCTTCATATTTTTCCGGTGTGAAATCGGGCCAATAATCCCGGCTGAAGACAAACTCGCTGTAGGCCACCTGCCACAGAAGGAAATTTGAAAGCCTGATTTCGCCGCTGGTTCTTATTACAAGGTCCGGATCCGGAATATTTCGTGTATACAGGTACTGCGAGAAAACTCCCTCATCAATAGCATCAATCTCAATATTTCCATCTTTGACATCTGCAGACAGAAGTTTAACTGCTCTGATAATCTCATCCCTGCTTCCGTAGTTTAAAGCAATATGAAAATTAAGCCCCGTGTTGTCCTTTGTTCTTTCAAGTGCCTCTTCCAGCTTGTTTACCGCATCCTGCGGCAGCCTTTTATAATCGCCCAGCACGCTGACTTTGACATTATTCTCATGAAGCTCATTCAACTCTTTATCCACATAAAGAATTAGTATTTTAAAAATACCGTTTATTTCCTCAACGGATCTTTTCCAGTTTTCAGTAGAAAATGCGTAAACAGTAAGATGTTTCACTCCCAGGCTTGAAGATCTTTTCACTATTTCTTTCAAAGCCTGCATGCCTGCATTATGCCCAGCAAGACGTGGCAGCTTTCTCTCTTTTGCCCAGCGTCCATTACCATCCATTATAATAGCTACATGCCGAGGTATATTTTCCATGTAATCCCTGCTTTCATAAGTTTAAAAAAGGCGGTTAATCCAACCGCCAAAAGTCGTCGGGTACCATTGACACGATCAGCCGGTATACTCCGCCCTCCACATCCTGTTTTATCACTCTGGGGTACCTTTTATCATACTTTTCAAGTTCGCTTGCGCGGGGAGGAGCGGTTTTTTTCACTGTAAAATCCAGACCTTTCTCCTTAAGGATGGTCAAGGCTTCCGCCTCCATCATGCCCAACAGGTTCTCCATCAGACCTCCATAATCTCCTGCTCTTTTTCCGCGATAATCACATCAATGTCTGCTATACTTTCATCAATGGCTTTTTGCACTTCATCCATATCATTTTTAAGATCATCTTCTGTCAGTTCCCCTGCTTTTTCCGCTTTTTTGAGGAGCTCGTTGGCCTCCCTTCTAAGGTTCCTTACAGCTACTTTGGCCTCTTCACCCATCTTTTTGACTATTTTGGTGAGCTCTCTTCTTTTTTCTTCCGTTACAGGCGGAATTGCCAGTCTTATACACTGTCCGTCATTGGCCGGATTGATTCCCAGATTTGCCAGATTGATTGCCTTCTCAATATCTTTAAGGCTCTTGGGGTCAAAAGGAACTATCTGCAGAGTCCTCGGATCCGGAGCTGATACATTGGACATATTTTTCAAAGGAGTGGGTACACCGTAGTAATCCACCACTATTCTGTCCAGCAATGCCGGATTGGCCCTGCCTGCTCTTATTGTATTCAGGTTTTCCTTGAGCACGCTTTTGGTTTTATTCATCTTTTCTGAAAGGGTAATAATCACATCACTCATTTGCTTGCCTCCTTATCTTATTACTCTACTATTGTACCAATTTTTTCACCCATTATGGCTTTTATGACATTATTTTCTTCTTTCAGACTGAAAACATGTATGGGTATATTGTTGTCTTTGCAAAGAGATGCTGCTGTGGAATCCATAACTCCCAGATTTCTGTTGATTAAATCCATGTGGGTAAGCCTTTCATAGGGCTTGGCATTTGGATTTGTCTGTGGATCATCATCGTAAACTGCATCAACTTTTTTGGCCAGCAAGATCACATCCGCCTCTATTTCTGCCGCTCTCAGAGCTGCAGTTGTATCAGTTGAAAAGAATGGATTGCCGGTACCGGCGGCAAATATTACTACTTCATTCCTTTCCAGCTGGCTGATAGCCCGGCGTCTTATGTATGGTTCTGCCACCTCTTTCATCTCAATGGCGGTCTGCACTCTGGTCGGGATACCCTTATTCTCAAAAGCATCCTGGAGAGCCAGAGCGTTGATGCAGGTTGCCAGCATGCCCATATAGTCGGCGGTGGCCCTGTCCATGGACTTGGATGTCCTCCCTCTCCAGAAATTTCCCCCGCCTATCACAACAGCTATCTGAACGCCCATGTTCACGACTCTTTTTATCTGGTCGGCCACCATGTTCAGCATTTCTTCGTTTATGCCAAAGTGGTTTTCTCCCGCCAGGGCTTCGCCGCTTATCTTAAGCACAACTCTCTTATATTTAGGCTCCATGGTTTCCTCCTTGTCTGAACAGCTCTTTAGTAAAAGGACACTGAAATCAGTGTCCCATTTGTTTAGCAACTTCTTCAGCGAAATTTTCTTCCTTTTTCTCTATTCCTTCGCCCACTTCGTAACGGAGCATTTCTACAACTTCAACTGGTTTGCCAAGCTCTCTGGCTGCATTTGCCACATATTGGCCTACCGTCAGGTCGCTGTCCTTGACAAAGCTCTGTTCCAGTAAACAGGCTTCCTTCAGTTCTTTTTTCAATCTGCCTATGACCATTTTCTCAACGATTTCCATGGGTTTGCCTTCATTTAGAGCCTGTTGAACAAGTATTTTCTTTTCGCTTTCAATATACTCGGGGTCAACATCTTTTTCGGAAATATATCTGGGGTTCATGGATGCCACCTGCATAGCCACGTCCCTGCCCATTACGGTTACTTCTTCCACCGGTGCCTCGGTTTTAAGACCCACGATAACGCCGATCTTTCCGCCGCCATGGACATAACCTGTATATACTACTCCATCGCTTTCAAATCTTTTAAATCTGCGGACACTCATATTCTCGCCGATTTTTGAAATCTTGCCCGTGAGAGCATCTGTGACACTGCCTTCATCTTTATAATCCAATGCCATAAAAGCTTCCATATCTGCAACATCGTTGTCCAGGGCCAGCTGAGCCAAATCTGACACGAAGCTGATAAATTCCTCGTTTTTAGCCACGAAGTCGGTTTCAGCGTTAACTTCTATTGCTGCTGCCGCCTTGCCTCCGGGTGTGAAGCTCAAATTGACAAGTCCCTGTGCGGCCACTCTGCCTGCTTTCTTCGCAGCCTTGGCCAAGCCTTTTTCTCTCAGAACTTCGATTGCTTTTTCCATATCGCCATCAGTTTCATTCAAAACATTTTTACAATCCATCATGCCTGCGCCTGTTCTTTCGCGCAGTTCTTTAACCATTGCAGCCGTTACCGCCATGTTTGTTCTCCCTTCCTAACAATACCTGTAAATACTACTCTTCGTCTTCCTCATCTATTTCTTCAAGCTCATCCTCATAATCTTCGTCTTCAGCATCTTCATATTCATCGGCATCTTCTGACTGATTTCCGTCTTCACTTTCATCTTCGCTGAAAGATTCTCCCTGTCTTGCTTCGATGACAGCGTCGGCCATTTTGCCCGCTATGAGTTTTACAGCCCTGATAGCATCGTCGTTTGCGGGAATAATGTAATCCACGTCATCAGGATCGCAGTTGGTATCTACTATACCCACTATGGGAATACCTAAAATCCTGGCTTCTCTTACTGCTATTCTTTCCTTCTTGGGGTCAACCACAAAAAGAGCTCCCGGCATACCCTTCATGTCCTTAATTCCACCCAGGAATTTTTCAAGTTTGTCCGCCTCTGCCCTCAGTTTCTGGACTTCTTTTTTTGTAAGAGCATCGAAGGTACCGTCAGTCTCCATGTCACGAATCTCAGCCAGTCTGTTAATCCTTTCGGATATAGTTTTGTAGTTGGTCAGCATGCCGCCCAGCCATCTTTCATTGACGTAAAACATTTCACATCTCTTTGCCTCATCGGCAATTGCAGCCTGAGCCTGTTTTTTCGTTCCCACAAAAAGAATTGGTAAATCCGCCTCGGCTACTTCCTTGATGAATGCATAGGCTTCTTCAATCTTTTTTACAGTTTTCTGCAGATCGATGATGTAGATGCCGTTTCTCTCCGTAAAAATATACGGGGCCATCTTGGGATTCCATCTTCTTGTCTGGTGCCCGAAGTGCACACCTGCCTCAAGCAGTTGCTTCATTGAAATAATTGACATATTTTTACCTCCCGGTTTTTCCTCCATCTGCAATCAATCGCAAGCAACCTTTCGGCACCGGAATGTGACTATTGCAGATGTGTGTATTTTTAGTCTTATGTCTTCAAGACCATCAAATACTATACTATACTGCCGTTTGAATTGCAAGGAAAATGTTGCTCACAAAAATCCAGAAAATGCCTTATTGTTGCCCCTTTTTTCCTTTGGCTGACAGGAATGCTTTTCCCGCCTTCAAGAAATAACTCCGCCCCTTCAAATCTGACTATTTTTGTTACATTGACTATAAAGCTTCCATGGCATAGATAAAACCTGTCATCCAGTGCCGGCAGCAACCCCCTTAAGCTGCCGTTAAAGCACTGCTCGTCATCCGCTGTATGCACATGGATCTTCCTGCCCTGGCTTTCAAAGAAAAGAATGTCATCGAAATTCAGTTTTACGATGACATTCCGCCTCACTACAACAAAACAGTCCTGCTCATCTTTCCTCTCCTTCATTGCCTTCTCCTTTCAAAAAAGATGCCATAATACATAGACAATGAAAAGACTCCAAAAAGTGCAGAATGAAAAGATTTTTTAATCCCTGGTGTAAGTAATCAGGTCTTCCGCTATTTCCTGCGTGGCTACGCTAACCGGCTTTTCTATATTCGTCTCTATCAGGACAGGCTTACCGTCCACAATATCTCTGGCTCTTTTTGCCGCCAAAATGGCCAGTGTGTATTTGCTGTCAGCTTTCTGACGCATTAATTCAACAGATGGTTCCAACATTTTTCTATCTCCTTCTAAATCTCGTCTTTATACGTTTCTATCAACCTGTATATGTCTTCTGTTACTCTGGAGTGTTCTGCAACTATTATGGCTTCTACCCTGTTTACCGCCTCTTCTAACTCCCCGTTAACCACGCAATAATCATATTTCCCTATATACGCCACTTCTTTGAGGACTTCCTTCATGCGGAGATTGATATCATCTTCCGTTTCAGAGCCCCGTCCGGTGATTCGCTTTCTGAGTTCAGCCATGGACGGCGGCAAAATGAATATAAATTTTGCTCCCGGAAAGTTCTCCCTTATCTGCATTGCGCCCTGTATGTCTATTTCAAGAACAACGTCTTTGCCTTTGGCAAGCTCCTCAAGTACCTTGTCCCTGGGGGTTCCGTAGTAATTTCCGTAAACATTGGCATATTCCAGAAATCCGCCCTCCCTGATCTTTTTTTCGAACTCCTCCCGGCTCACGAAATAATAACTTTCGCCGTGGACCTCTCCGGGCCTGGGATCCCTCGTTGCCATGGAAACAGAAAGATGAATGTCCATCTTCTCAGCCAATCGATTGCAAATGGTACCTTTTCCTGCTCCGGATGGGCCGGATACAACGAAAAGCAAACCTTTATACATTATTCTACCTTCCCGTCTGTTTCTGCTCCAAAAGCATTATAACACATAGCCGCCACTTTTCTACTCGATATTTTGCGCCTGTTCCCGAATCTTTTCAATTTCGCTTTTTATTCTCAGCACCCCGTTGGTGATGTTAATATTATTTGCTTTTGAACCTATGGTATTAGCTTCCCTGTTCATCTCCTGAATCAAAAAGTCCAGGCTTTTTCCCGGTGATTCATCATGTTCGCCGGACAGTATCGCATCCAGCTGCTTCAAATGGCTTTCAAGCCTTACCAGTTCCTCGGTAATATTTGATTTATCTGCAAAAATTGCCGCTTCTAGGGCAATCCTTTCTTCAGGCAGTTCAACTGCTGTGTCAAGAAGCTGGTTTATACGCTCTTTGAGTTTTTCTTTATAGGAATTCAGCATTTCAAATTCTTTCCCTGTTATTTCCATGCATATTTCTCCTATAAGTCTGCTTCTGTTCAACATGTCATCCCTTAAATTTGCGCCTTCTCTCTGCCTCATTTCATCAAACATAATCAGAGCTTCTCTGACGGGTATTTCCATAGCTTTAAGCACTTCCGCCTCATCTTCCACATTAGGGGTTATCTTTATAACATCGGGAAGAGAGGCAACATAATTCAGCCCGATATCTTCTTCCAGGCCCAGTGCATCCTTCATTTCAACAAGATTTTTATAATATGCAAGTGCAAGAGGCAGGTTGGTTTTAATGCTGACATCTTCATCGGTCAGGTTTTCAACCGATATAAACACATCTATTTTCCCTCTTTTCGCATAGCTTTTGACCATCCCGATTATGTCTTCTTCCGCAAATCCGTAGCGCCTCGGTAGTTTCAGATTTACATCACAAAACCTATGGTTGACCCCACGGATCTCCACAGTAATATTTCTCTTTTCGTCACCATATACACTTCTGCCAAATCCGGTCATGCTTTTAATCATATTTTTCTCCCTGTTAAGCCTGAAAGCTTCGTGTTATCATATACCATATATGGATTATTATACATTTCAGGATTGCATTAGTCTACTTGATGAGAAAGGTTCGATAAATGGCATTTGATGGTTTCATTACAGGTGCGATGGCAGTATCTCTGAATTCGGAGCTTGCCGATGGAAAAATCGACAAAATTTTCCAACCGGATAAAAATGACCTGGTTCTGCATATCCACAGAAACAAGGACAATTACCGGTTACTTATTTCGGCCAACAGCAGCCATCCCAGACTGTATATTCTTCCGGATGATTATGTTGATGACAACCCCAAAACGCCACCGGCCTTTGCCATGCTTATGCGCAAGCATTTTCGCGGGGGCAGAATAGAGGAGATTGCACAATATCAATCTGAAAGAATAATAGAAATCCGTGTTGCTCAAAGGGATGAACTGGGCTACCCGGAAAACAAAAAAATCATTATCGAAATTATGGGGAAACACAGCAATATAATCGCCCTGAACGCAGACAAGGGAATAATTCTGGACAGCATCAAAAGAATACCTCAAAATATAAGCCGTTACCGCACTTTGCTGCCGGGGGTGGAATATGTTTATCCTCCGGATCAGGGGAAAATCCCTTTTTATGATTTATCTTCCCCATCATCCATCCTGACAGACAAATTTGAACTCCTGTCCGAGATCCAGGGCATCAGCCCCTCCATGGCCCAGGAAATTGTTGCAATTTCCGGACTGGAAGGCAAAGATGTTGTTAGTGTGCTGAAAGACTTTGAAAAACGCATATTAAATGCTGATTTCAGAGGCTTGGTTTACGAAGACGAAACCGGCTTTCCTGTAGATTTTCATATATTTAATTTGCCGGAAAAAGCCTCCGTTTATAAGGAAAGAGAGTTTCCGGATCTCAATTCCTGCCTGCTGTATTATTATTCCCACAAGGATTCAGGCAACCGCATGAAACAGAAAACTGATGATTTGCAACGCCATATAGGACAGGCCCTGGATAAGCTGTATTTAAAAAAGCAAAAGCTGGAAGCAGATCTTTCAAAAGCAAAAGAAGCGGAAAAATACCGTCTTTACGGAGAGCTCCTCACGGCAAGCCTTCACAGCATCGAAAAGGGAGCCGATGCCGCGAAAGTATTGAATTATTATGACAACGAACATATTATAATTCCCCTCGATCCAAGGTTCTCTCCTGCCATAAATGCAAAAAACTACTACAAAAAATTTAACAAGGCAAAAACTGCACAAAAGGAAAAGAAAGTGCAGATAGATGAAACAGATAAAGGCATAGCCTATCTTGAAGCCAGTCTTGTTTATGCAGAAAATGCAGGAGACCCCCACGACTTGGATGCAATCCGTGAAGAACTCATTGAAGAAGGTTTCCTGCGTCGCAGGCAGAAAAAACAACCCATCAGCCAAAAACCCGGATTCCTGGAGTTCAGCCCCTCACCCGGGGTAACTATCAGAATAGGTCGAAACAACAAGGAAAACGAATTTCTGACTTTCAAGCAGGCTGGCAAAAGAGATTTGTGGTTTCACGCAAAGGATGTTCCGGGATCTCATGTACTACTCTCTGTTGAAGAGAAAATCGATGTAAAGGAGCTTGCTCCGGAGGTTCTGGAAAAGGCGGCTTCACTTGCTGCTTACTATAGCAAAGCCAGAAACGCAACTCACGTGCCGGTAGACTTTACTTATGTTTCCCAGGTCAAAAAAATCCCCGGAGCGAAGCCGGGTATGGTCAGTTACAGAAATCAGAAAACACTTCTGGTTAATCCCCAGGATTTTCGCTGACTGCACTTTTGACAACAACAGATTCACTATTTTCAAAAAATACATATTTTATGCCAAATGGTAATTATTGGTTGACTATAAATGCCGGCAACAATATAATGAGCTCGTCAAGGTCATGCAGTGTAAGGCTGCGAAAGAAGGTTTGATTATGATTAATCTGCATGAAAAAGAAACCGATACGGGCTTTGAATCTGCAAATATTACCACTTGTTCAATTTGCGGAAAGTACGCTGATCTGCAGTTCAAACAAGGATATGTTTGCGAAGAATGTTTAGAGTACATCACATCGAAAATTAATTTGAAAGAGAGGGCTTCCGATCCCGCTTCTTACCTGGAAAGGTCCTGAGAGCCGAACACTGCATGACTATTTTTTTCTCAGGTTCTCAAGCACTTTTTCGAAATCATACGGTAAAGAGCTGGTAAACTCCATTGGTCTCCCTGTTTCCGGATGAATGAATCCCAATTTATATGCGTGCAAAAACAACCTGTCTTCTCTGTCCTTATCTTTTTTGGGACCGTAAATGCTGTCACCCAAAATGGGGTGCTTGATATAAGCCATATGAACTCTTATCTGGTGGGTCCGGCCGGTTTTAAGCTCCGCTTCAACATAGGTTTGCCGGCCAAAACGCTCCAGTACCCTATAAAGAGTAATTGCCTCTCTTCCTTTTTTAAGATCCACTTTCATCTTAAGCCTGTTATTCGGGTCTCTGCCAATGGGCTTGTTGACAAGACCGTCATCCTCTTGGAAGCTGTTGTGAACCACAGCCCTGTATATTCTCTCAACGGTACGTCTTTCAAACTGAGCCGCCAGATTTCTGTGGACCTCATCATCTTTAGCAGCTACCAGAAGCCCGCTGGTATCCTTATCCAGTCTGTGCACTATCCCAGGCCGAATTATTCCATTAATTGAAGACAAATTGCCTCTGCAATGGTATAGGAGACCGTTTACCAAAGTTCCTGAGCTGTTGCCGGGACCCGGGTGAACTACCATTCCCTCTTCCTTATCTACCACTATAAGCCGCTCGTCCTCATAGATTATTTTCAGAGGCAGATCCTCCGCCCGGGCTTCAAGTAATACCGGTTCATCTATTTCCAGGCTGATTTCATCTTCTTCCTTCACCCTGTAGCTCTTAGCATTTACAGGAGCTCCGGCCAGCATCACCTTACCCTCAGCCATGAGCTTTTGTATGCGGCTTCTGCTCAGATCGGGAAAAAGTTCCGCGAGGACCAGGTCGATACGTTCGCCTGCCTGAAACTCCTCAATTCTTATTAATCTCTTGTCCATGGTTTCTTTTTTCCAACAACACTAAGTAGATGATTAAGAAAAAGCATCCTAAGGTAACTGAAATATCCGCAATATTGAAGACGGGAAAAATCCTGAAATCTATGAAATCCACAACATATCCGAGGCGGCAACGGTCGACAAGGTTACCCAGTCCTCCGCCGATTATCATAGACAAGGCCACCGATGGCAGAACAGGGCTTTGATTTATGGTTTTCAGCAGATATGCTGACAAAACCAGCAAAGCCGCAGCCGTAACCACTGTCAGCACTAAAGTTTTGTCCTGCAATATGCTGAAAGCCGCTCCTGTATTTTTAACATAGGTTATATGTAAAATATTTGTGATTACAGGGCGGCTGTCTCCGGGAATCATATAGCTTGAAATGAGCTTTTTACTCCATTGGTCTGCTAAAAATGTCAGGCCTATCAAAAGAAAAATTGCTGATTTTCTATTCATTTCCTCCCCTGAAATTAAAGAGAGTTTTATCCCTGAACCCTAAATCTCCCTCAACGATGCCCTTAAGTTCTTTTGTTTCCTCCGTATCTTCTCTCTTGAAAATCTCGGCGCTCAGCAGGTCAAATTTCTCCAGTTCAGACTCCAGCAGAGTTTTATATCTTGTACGAAACATTATCAGGCTGTTTCTCAAATCTGCGTTTTCCTCATGCAGACGCTCTGCGGTGTCCTTAGCCTCCCTGACTATTCTGTCTGCATCCATCTCCGCATTTTTAACAAGTATTTCAGCTCTCTTTTCTGCGCTGGCAGATATATCGCCCATAAGGGCTTTTGCCGCCTCCAGAGTTTCCAGAACCATTCCTTCCGTATTTCTGTATCTGGATAATTCACTGCTTACTGTTTTAAGCTGAGCCTTAAGGTCCTCATTCTCATTAAGCAGCTTTTCAAACTCCATAGTAAGCAGATCAAGATATCCGTCAACCTCATCCTCTTTGTATCCTCTTACAGCCTTGGAAAATTCATGATTTTGTATGTCTAAGGGAGTTATCATTTTTGCCTCCTTACATTACCGACATGATAAGCATTTTTATCATAATCCTGTAAACAACGTAAATTGATATTATAGCCAGCATAGGCGCCAGATCTATTCCCGTATTGCCTGTTACTCTGCGGGAAATGTTTCTGAAAGGTTCTAGTACCGGTTCCGTCATTCTGACAAGAATCATATAATATGGGTAAATTTTGTCATCAGGTCTGATAAACCAGCTTATCACAGTCCTGCCCAGTATAAGGTAAACCATTATGGCGAGGAATATCCTCATTACCTTTGCTATTAAAAAGAACATGCCTACCTCCAGGGATTTTCCGGATCATGATGAAAAATGCCGTTTTGCTGTTGATCAATATAAGCATCAATGTCCACATTCTCCGGGGCGAAAATAAAAATATTGTTGGCAACTTTCTGTACATTGCCATCCAATGCATATGTGGCCCCGCTCAGGAAGTCGAAAATCTTCCTGGCTATATCAGTATCCAATTTTTCCAGATTGATAATTATGGGTTTTTTTGCCTTGAGGCTGTCCACTAGTTTGGGGCTTTCGTCAAACTCCCTTGGTTCTATCACTATCAGCTTCAGCTGACCCTGATTTGCCGCTTTGGCGCCTCCGCCAAAAACCCGCGCCGCAGGCTTTTCCTTCTGCTCGGGGATTTCTCTTCTGAAGCTCTGTGGTTTGGGATCTTCCTGGGGCATATCTTCCTCATCATCCTCTTCGATTTCTTCAATCCCCACCACTGCTTTTAATTTTTTAAAGAAGCCATCTTCCATTTTTCTTCCCTCTCTTTATCTATTGATACACTCTTGGTCCGAAAATTGAGCTGCCTATTCTGACCAGATTGGCGCCTTCTTCCATGGCTACCTGGTAGTCGCCGGACATCCCCATGGACAGATACCGGAAATCAGCTCTTTCGTGTTTTATAGCTGCCAGCCTGTCATACAGTACCTTCATTTTTGCAAAATATGGTCTGACAGTTTCGGGATCTTCAACAAAGGGCATCATTGCCATGAGGCCTCTGATCCTGATATTTTTGCATTCACTTAAAATGCGGCTCATCAGTTGTTCAACTTCATTTTCTCCTACTCCATGCTTGCTGTCCTCATCGGCAATATTCACCTGCAGAAGTATATCCATGATCAGGCCTTTCTGCCCGGCTCTTTTGTCTATTTCTGTGGCCAGTTTCAGGGAATCCACGGAGTGTATGAGCTTAACTTTATCAATAATGTATTTTACCTTATTCGTCTGCAGATGTCCAATCATGTGCCATCTGACTGGCCTTATCCGGTCATATTTATCGATAATTTCCTGAACCTTGTTTTCACCAATATCAGTGACACCCATTTCTATGGCTTCATTGATTTCCTCAGGAGATCTGGTCTTTGTAACAGCAACCAGAAGTACTTTCTCCACATCTATACTTTTTATTATCTTATCTAATCTGTCTTTAATATCGCTCATTTTCTTCCCTTTCAGGATTGTTCATTATTTCATCGTAGGGCTCAACGGTTTTCACCCTCACATTATTTTCTCCTTCCTGCCGATAGAAATATCCGCTTTCCACAAGGGAGAATATTCCGTCTGATGCAATAACAGAAACTGGTCTGAAGTTATATTTACCACCTATGTCCTTCACCAGCACTCCGGGCACACCATCTCTGCTGGTTATGTTTTTATTATCTATTATTAAGCCTTCATAATCCGATGTAACGACCAATGCCTGAATTTTCCTCAGCCTGGGCATATCTTCATAATATCTGGAAAATTCCAGCAAAACCATCCAACCCGTACCAGTGTCAACCAGATCGCTGACACTGCCCCTGACCCGGCCTTCAGGCAATTCAAGAAAAATTGTTTTCCCCTTTTCATACCTGATTGCGCTTTCTTTGTCAGGCCAGATAACAACATACCAGGCATTGTTGTCCACGAGCCTGAAGACGGGATCTCCCTTGTCCACCAGGTCTTTCCGCAACTCCCGGAAAACAGAGCTGACAGATTCCACCTCTTCCTTGCTCAAGTCATAGATCCGGTCAGGTGTAAAATACTCCTCCAATCCATCGGAAAAGTAACTTATCAGCCCGTTCTCCATAGCTGTGTAGGCAGTTTTGGGAGACATCATTTCTGCCACCTTTGCACCTTTCCGCACCAGTTCTCCCTCTTCGGCATAATACTGCAACCTGCCCTGATCCACTGCATTTATCAGCCTTTCGCGTCTGACAAAGTAACAGGTTTCTTCCTTGGCTACTTTCAGTTCTCCATATTCCACCAGGCTGGTTCTTACAAAGGCATGAGTGAATTTAGGATAAATGTAGATTACTCCGGCCAGCACGAAGATGCTGATCAGAAATATATAAAATACCGCTCTTTTTATCCTTCTCTTTCTACTTGCCATACTTCTCTTCTGACAAAGCTAACAGCACCCTGTCCAAAACAGCTTTTTCTCTCTTTGATAAATTGTGTTCCTTTTCCAGATAATCCCGGAGCAAATCAGATCTTCTCCTGCCCGTAAGAAGCAGTGACTTCTCATATCTCCACAGATCGATGGCACCATGATTACCTGACAGGAGAACTTCCGGTACTTTCAATCCTTCAAATTCATGGGGCTTGGTGTATTGAGGATATTCAAGCAACCCTGAATAAATGGACTCCTCCAGATGTGATTCGTCACTGCCAAGTACTCCCGGCACAAATCTGGCAACTGCGTCAATCAGGACCATTGCGGGCAACTCGCCGCCGGTGAGAACATAGTCGCCTATTGAAATTTCCTCGGCTCTCCAGTATTCAAGAACCCTTTCATCTATGCCTTCATAATGCCCGCACAGCAGCACAATCCTCTCCTCTGTGGCCAGTTCACAAATCAGTTTTTCTTCCATAAGTCTGCCTTTTGGGGACAGATAAATAATTCTGGCGCCTTCAGCCTCAGATGCCCTCAGTGCACGAAAAATCGGCTCCGGGCTCATCACCATGCCCGGACCGCCTCCGTAGGGAGTGTCGTCCGTTTTGTTGTGCTTATCAAGGGTGTAATCCCTGATATTTATCAGTTCGATATCTAATATTTTCTTTTCAACTGCCCTGCCCAGCATGCTGTGGTCCGTTACCGGTGCAAACATTTCCGGAAACAGGGTGAGTACCTGAATTTTCACAGATCCATCAATCCTTCTATCAGCTTCACGGTGATGGTACCCTTTTCAAGGTCAATCTTCCTTATGAACTCCGATACAGCCGGTATCGGAAACATCCTGTTCTCCCGGTCCAGCTGAACCATGTAAATATCCTGAGCGGCTCCCAGGGTGACTTCGGTTAAAGTCCCCAGTATTTTTCCCTCTTCGTCCTCAACTTTCAAGCCTATCAGATCTTTAACATAATAGGTATCCTCCGGCAAGGCAGGAGCATCTTTACGAATTATAAATACATCTTTTTCTTTTAACTGTTCTGCTGTTTCAATATTATCAACACCTGACAGCTTAATAACCGCCATGCTTTTTACGTATCGCACACTCTCTATCGGAAAATTTTTATTATCAATCAGGATATAGGGCAGCTCCTCAAACTTTTCCTTGTAATCCGTATAAGGGTAAACTCTTAGTTCGCCCTTAAGCCCCACGGTGTTAACCACCTTCCCCAATCTAATTAAACTCTTATCTTTTTGTACCATTTTACCGGAAGCTCTTCGTTACTGGATTATCTCCACTGCAACTTTCTCTTTCGTTTTGGCTGCCGCTGCCTTGACCACGATTCTGATGGCCCTGGCTATCCTGCCCTGTCTGCCTATCACTTTGCCCATATCTTCCGGTGCAACCTTGAGTTCCACAACTTTTGCCGTTTTACCTTCAATCATTCTAACAGTTACGGCATCAGGATTATCCACCAGAGATTTGGCTATAGCCTCTACTAAATCAACCATTTCTTTCACCACTTCCTTTATTCTGTGGGTTCTGCAGGAGCCTCCGTTGCGGATTTGCCAATGCCTAAGCCGTTAAAAAGCCTCTTGACCGTATCTGTGGGCTGAGCTCCGTTATTCAGCCATTTTTCAGCCTTTTCAACATCAATCTTTATGTCAGCCGGTTCTTTCAAAGGATCATAATACCCCAGCTCCTCGATAAACCTGCCGTCCCTTGGGGCTCTGCCATCGGCCACTACCACTCTGTAGAAGGGTTTTTTGTTTGCTCCCATTCTCTTCAATCTGATCTTAACTGCCATTTTTTATACCTCTCTTATTATTTTTTATTGAAAAGCGTTTCCGCTTACCATCCAAACATTTTGTTTTTCTTATACTTTGGAGAAGCGTTAAACTGCTTCATCATTTTCTTGGTATCTTCGTACTTTTTTATCAGCTGATTAATCTTTGAAACCGGAAGCCCGCTGCCGGCAGAAATCCTTTTCCGCCTGCTTGCATTCAAAATCGAAGGATCTCTTCTTTCCTCCCTTGTCATGGATTTGATAATCGCCTCCATATGAACCATTTCTCTTTCGCTTTCATCCATGTCCATGCCCTTCATGGCTGCAGTGTTCACACCCGGCATCATAGTAATCAGCTTTGAAAGCCCACCCATGTTTTTTATCTGGCTGAACTGATCCAGAAAATCCTCAAGCGTAAACTCATTTCGGCGCATTTTCTTTTCCAGTTGTGCAGCCTTTTCTTCATCGAAGCTTTCCTGAGCTTTTTCTATTAAGGTAAGCATATCCCCCATGCCCAGAATCCTTGAAGACATGCGCTCTGGGTGAAAGACCTCCAGGGCGTCCATTTTTTCACCCATCCCCACAAATTTAATTGGCTTCCCGGTAACGGCCTTTGCAGAAAGGGCAGCTCCCCCGCGGCTGTCTCCGTCAAGCTTTGTCATGATAATACCATCAATACCCAGCTGGTCGTTAAATCCCTGTGCCGCAGTAACAGCATCCTGACCTGTAAGAGCATCCACAACCAGAAGAATTTCATGTGGCTTTATTTTTTTCTTAATATCCCTCAGCTCATCCATAAGGGCCTGATCAATGTGCAGCCGGCCGGAAGTATCCAGAATCAGGACGTTACAGCCCTTATATTCCGCCTCTTTTCTGGCTGCCTCGGCAATCAGGACAGGATCCCGGCTGTCCCGCATGGCAAACACGGGGACTCCAACAGATTTCCCGACTACTTCAAGTTGGTCTATGGCAGCAGGCCTGTATATGTCCAAAGCGGCCAACATCGGTTTTTTGCCGCTGTTTTTCAGCCACAGAGCCAGCTTGCCCGCCGTGGTGGTTTTACCGGTCCCCTGCAACCCCGCCAGCATTATTACAGTAAAACCCGAAGGGGAATAAGTAATTTTGCTGTTCACCCCACCCATAAGCTGGGTCAGTTCCTGGTCAACAATTTTAATAACCTGCTGGGCCGGTGTCAGGCTGGTAAGAACTTCTTCTCCCATAGCCTTTTCTTTGATTGATGCCATAAAATCCTTTACAACTTTGAAGTTTACATCAGCCTCCAGCAAAGCCAGCCTGACTTCTCTCATGGCCTCATCTATATCTTTTTCCGTCAGGATACCTTTTCCTTTAAGCTTTTTGAAAGCCAGCTGAAGTTTATCCGACAATCCCTCAAATGCCATTTATTTAAAAACCTCCATCTCATCCAGCCATTTGTTAAAAAAATCATGAAACTCTTCCGCTGATGCATCTTTATCCTGCAGTTCCCGGAATTTTGCTTTTTGATTACGCAGAATCTCTTCACAATTATTGTGCTTCTGCCATAGTTTAAGCTTTTCCTCAAAACCCAGCAGTTTATTCTCCGCCCTTTTTATTGTTTCATGTATTCCCTGCCTGCTGAGTCCGTACTCTGCCCCTATCTCGCCCAGGCTCAGATTTTCCTCATAATAAAGCCTGAGGATTTCCCTTTGCTTTATGGGAAGCAGCTCCCCGTAAAAATCATACAGAATATTTATTTTTACAATCTCATCCAACATCGTTCATCTCCGAGCCATAGGGAATATACCACAGGCAAAACTTGCTGTCAAGTTTTTCGCTTTACACCCATTAAACTTTTTGACATATGGTGCAAAAATGATATACTATTCACTTGAGATACAGAATAAATCCGGAGGGTTACTTTGGGAAAATACTTTGTAAGAAGCAAGGGTCCTCTTCAGGGAGAAGTGGAAATAAGCGGCTCAAAAAATTCGGTTTTGCCCATTATGGCCGCAGCCATGCTGTCTGAAGGCGAATGTGAAATAGGAGAGGTGCCTGCTCTTAAAGACGTGGATGTAATGTGCAGGCTGCTTAGAAGCATAGGTTCCCATGTGGAAGAAGATTATGCAAATAACAGAATTAAAATATACACAAATTCCGTTAAGCTGGAGGAAGCACCTTATGAACTGGTAAAAAGGATGAGGGCATCCATATTGGCCATGGGCCCGCTTCTGGCAAAAACAGGGAAGGCACGGATATCACTGCCAGGAGGCTGTGCTATAGGCGCCCGGCCCATTGATTTGCATTTGAAAGGTTTTCAGGCACTTGGTGCAGAAATCGAGCAGGGCCATGGCTATGTCGAGGCGAGGGCTGACAGACTCATAGGCGCAAAAGTTTATC
The DNA here is from genome assembly GCA_052034085.1 of Bacillota bacterium. Classification (GTDB taxonomy): domain Bacteria; phylum Bacillota; class Clostridia; order Peptostreptococcales; family Anaerovoracaceae; genus UBA1426. The sequence goes on from JBPOJA010000016.1 coordinate 51,761, forward strand.
TGGACTTTCCCAGCGTTGGAGCCACGGAAAACATTATGATGGCTGCCACCCTGGCTGAAGGGGCCACCGTAATTGAAAACGCTGCAGAGGAGCCTGAGATTGTTGATCTTGCGAATTTTATCAACAAAATGGGAGGCAAGGTCAAAGGAGCCGGAACCGACACAATAAGAATAGAAGGAGCAAGCTCACTTCAGGGTTGCCGGCATTCAGTTATACCCGACAGAATAGAAACCGGCACTTTTATGGTGGCGGCTGCCATTACCAAAGGTGACATCCTTTTGAAAAACGTGGTTTCCGATCACGTTAAGCCTGTCATTGCCAAACTGGTGGAGTGCGGAGTCACTGTGGAGGATGATGACTATGGATTAAGGGTCCGTGGTGATATTAATCCATTAATATCGACAGATATAAAAACCATGCCTTATCCCGGTTTTCCAACTGATATGCAACCCCAGCTTATGGCTCTGTTAACCACTGTCAGCGGTTCCAGCCTGGTAGTGGAAACAGTATTTGAAAACCGGTTTATGCATGTTGGCGAACTTAACAGAATGGGCGCTGATATTAAAATTGAGGGACGGACAGCTATTGTTCCCGGCGGTAAAAAACTTCAGGGGGCGCAGGTCATCTGCACTGATTTACGTGCAGGCGCGGCCATGGTGCTTGCCGGGTTGACCGCTGAGGGCGTAACTGAAATTTCGGAAATATACCATCTTGAGAGAGGCTATGCTTCATTTGTGGATAAATTCACCAAACTTGGAGCCGACATAGTCAGAAAGGAAGATTAAAGAAGGTGTTGCTATGAATTACACTCTAACGTTAGGCGATTTAGGCTACATTGCCATTGGCCTGGCCCTGTTGGTACTGCTGATTTATTTAATCGTTCTCGTGAAGAATCTGATCCCTTCCGTAAAGATTCTCAGGAACATTCTTGAAGATGTAGAGGAAATCACGGACACTGCATCTGCCGGCGTAACTGAAGCCCAGAAAATTGTATCCGATATCGGCACATCTCTGTCCGCAGTTTCAAGTACGTTAAAAGGCAAGGACGGCACTCTGCAGAATCTTTCATCCTTAATTAAGTCAGTGGTTTCTGCAGTGGGGCTGATAAAAGGCAAGAAATCCTGACTTTCCTTGACTAATAATGTCAAAAGATGTAATATACTCATGACGGATTTTATGCTGTCATAGACTATTAAGGGGGAAATTATAATGAAAGCAACCGGCATTGTGCGGAAAGTTGATGAGCTGGGCAGGATAGTACTTCCTATAGAGCTCAGGAGGTCTTTGGATATTGAAATAAAGGATCCCGTGGAAATATATGTAGATGGTGACTATATCCTTCTCAGGAAATATGAGCCTGCCTGTGTTTTTTGCGGAAATGCAAAAAATATAAGAAGAATTAAAGACAAAAATGTCTGCGAGGACTGCATTAAGGAAATGCAGAATCTCTAAAAGAAATTTTTTAAGCCTGCCATGTGGGCAGGCTTTTTTTGCTTTTTTTCAATCATCAAGAATATCTTTTATTTCTTTCAACAATTCTTCATCTATGGCTTCTTCTTTCGGGGCACTGCTTTTACTCCCTCCCAGGCGAACTATTTCCTCTTTCGGATAAACTTCCATATCCGAAGATAATTTTATTTCCCCGTTTCCATCGCTATCCGAAATTATATGCCGCACTCTTACCCTGCCCTTGAAAATATCACTATCGACGACTACGGCATTTCCTTCCGGGGTCCTTACTTTTTCCCCCGGGTCAGGAATTCCCTGCTTCAGATCGCAATATACATCATTTTCATATTTCAGACAGCACATCAGCCTGCCGCAAATTCCGGAAATTTTACTGGGGTTCAAAGAAAGATTTTGGATTTTAGCCATCTTTATGGATACGGGTTCAAAATCTTCCAGCCAGGTATTGCAACAAAGACTTTTACCGCAGCTGCCAATACCACCAAGAAGTTTTGCCTCATCCCTCACCCCTATCTGTCTCAGTTCAATGCGCATTTTGAAGACTCCGGCAAGATCCTTGACAAGCTCCCTGAAATCCACCCTTCCGTCTGAAGTAAAATAGAAGATAATCTTGCTGTTATCAAATGTGTGCTCGACATCAACCAGCCTCATTGCAAGATTATGCTTTTCTATCTTTTCCTGACATAAGGCCATATCTTTTTCTTTTTTGGCTAGGTTTTCCAGATAATGTGCTTTATCCTCCGGTGTTGCCAGCCTGATTATTTTCTTGAGTGGAGGGATTATATCTTTTTCCTGAACTTCAGTAATATCATCAAACAACATGCCAAATTCAAGGCCTCTTGCAGTTTCCACGATTACCTCGTCTCCTTTTTTTACCTGAAAACCATTGGGATCAAAGTAATATGTTTTTCCTGCTTTTTTAAATCTCACACCTGCAACTTTTATCATCAAGAGTTCTCCTCCAGTATTTTCACTATCATATTTTTTAAAGCAAAATCCTGCTTTATATGTCTTTTAATATCGTTTTCTGCGTCTTCTATAATGCTGATTATTCTGTGAGCTTCTTCATATTTCCCCGTTTTAAATAAAATCTCCTTAAGGGCCAGTTTTAAATCATCGGCAAACTTCATGGCCTCCATTCTGTCGGCTCCGGCTTCTTTTAATACTTCTGAAAAATGGAAATAAGGCTTTTTGTCTACCAGGTCCTTTGCTGTCGCCATTCCCGATTCCGATATTTCGTTTGTGCTATTGCCGTCTTCCAGCTTGTAAATCACGCATCGTGATCTGACGGTAGGCAGCAGATTCTCCTCATTTGAAGTGAGAAGTATTATCAGAACCTTCCCTGCAGGTTCCTCCAGGGTCTTCAAAAGCCTGTTTTGGGCCCTTTCCGTCATAGTATCAGCATTATCGATCACGGCCACATTCATATCACCTGTTAGCGGTTTATAGCTCAATCTTTCCAGCAGTTCTTCTATAACCTTATCTTTTACGCTGCGGCCATCGGATTCAATCCAGTAAATGTTCTCCCTGAAGGGAGTGCTTTCTTCAGCCAGCAAACGCGCCTGCTGCCTGTTATATTCAGGGTTTCTGCCCACCAGCATAACGGCATGGGTTCCCACTTTCACTTTACAAAACCTTTCTGTTTCAGAAATTCCATGGCCTTGTCCAAAATATCTGCTTCAACTTTTGAAATTGTGTCTGAGCCGTCAATAACCACCATCCTCTGCCTGTTGTTCTTAAGCAAATTCATATAGCCCTCATAAACTGCACGGTGGTATTCAAGTTCCTCTCTCTCCAGTCTGTCAAGCGCCTGATGGCTGATTCTTTCCTTTCCTATGTATGGATCAACCAGGAGCAAAAAGGTAAGATCCGGAACCAGCCCGTCTACAGCTATTTCATTAATTATTCTCACCCTGTCACCCAGCTTTCTGCCAAAACCCTGATATGCTATTGAAGAGTCCATAAACCTGTCACACAGTACAATTTTCCCTTCATCTAAAGCCGGTTTGATTGTCTGGGCCACATGCTGAGCCCTTGAAGCTGCATACAAAAGCGCCTCTGTCAAATCTGACATTTCTTCATGCACAGGGTCCAGTATCAGATCCCTGATTTTTTCCCCTATGAAAGTTCCTCCCGGCTCTCTGGTAAGAAATATTGGCAGGCTCAACTTTTCCAGATTATTCCTCAGCCTGACAATCTGTGTACTTTTCCCTGATCCGTCCGGACCTTCAAAGCTTATAAACAAGCCTTTTTTCATCTGTCTCTCCTTGATTTTCTTATCAGCTCATCCATCAGATTTCCCGTCAGGTTAAAGGCCAAAGCCAAAACCGGAACAACCAGCAATACTGTAAATATTATTTTCAATGTGGTCATAATGTCCATTCATCATGCCCCGATTTCATTTTTATTATAATTAATGCGCAAAATCAGCACAGCTGCCAATATGCTCAAGGGTAACAAAAGCAAGCCTGCTTTGCTGTAGTTGTTCCCCATAGCTATGGCAAGCTTTCCAAATCCAAAGCTTGCAAGGAACATCCCTGAGTTTTGAAAGAGCACTACAATACTGTTGCTTTTTGCCAGCAGGCGCCCGTCAGGCACCAGTTTCCCCATGGACGAAAAAACCAGAGGCGGTGAAGCTGCGCCTATCAGCCCCAGTATGAAGGCTCCCGTCATAACGGTTCCCGATGATATGGAAAACATCATCCATGCGCCTATTCCACTGCATAATACCGCGATTGAATAAAGCCATTTGTGGCCCACTTTATCGGCCAATCTTCCGAAAAGCGGCGAACTTATCAGGGATAAAATCATAGGTAAAGAGGCAATGAATGCCGCACGGTTCAAATCCAGCAGGCCCGTCTTTTCAGCATGAATGGGGAAAAAAGTGATCATAGAAAGCAGGTTGAAATTGAAGGTCAAAAATCCGAATGCTCCTATCAAAAGATCCCGATTCCTGAAAGCATCTTTCAAACTTCCTCCTGCTCCACTCTCTGCTACGAATCTTGTGTGAATCTTATATTCACTTTCAAACCGCATCCAGAATACTCCAACTGCCAGAAGAGTAAATGTCAGATATATCAGCCAGACACCTCTCCATCCGATAATCATATCCATAAGCGGTACTGTATTAAATGCAACTATTGAACCGACGGAAATCCATACACCGGCTATACCCATCACAAAGCCCACTTTTTGTGGATGGGAGTATTTTACTCCCGCAACGGGTAAAGCGATGCTCATTAACAGAAATCCGAAACCTTCCAGCCCCCTGCTTGCAAGCAAACTGCCATAAGTCGGAGACAAAGCACCTGCAACTGCCCCCAATCCGACAATTACTGCCGATATCAACAGCACCTTCTTCGTGCTGAATTTTTCAACGATACCGCCGGCCGGTATTGAGAAAATCAGGCAAACAAGCAGGAATACCGACATCAGCTCAGGCGCCCGTGCCTCAGTTGCTCCCATAGAGCCTGCCACCTGTACCATAATTGGCGGAACCTTAAACTGATGAATCGCTACTGCCATTCCGATAAGAAGCAGCAGTAGCGCTAATTTCAGGGGATTCTGATATTTATTTTCTTCCAAACTTTTATCCTTCCTTCAAAGGCACAAGATGAGCCTGGAAGTGTCTGAGTATGGGAGGTTCCCAGGTAATTCTGTATCCGCTTATGCTGTCTGCCCTCTTCTTTATTTCAGCCAGTGCTTCAACGATAATATCAAGATGAGCCTGGGTGTATACCCTTCTGGGTATGGCAAACCTTGTGAATTCAAACTGGGATTTGAGCTGCTCACCTGTATCAGGATCGTTACCCAGCATATAAGAACCGATATCACAGGTCCTTATTCCTGCCTCTTTATAAAGTTCAACTGCCAGGGTGTGGGCGGGAAATTCATAGTATGGTATGTGAGGCAACAAATCGGCGGCATCAATGAAAATACCATGGCCTCCTACCGGCGACTGATATGCAATCCCAACCTCATCAAGGCCTGCTGCAATATACTCGCTCTGACCGATTCTATAGCGCAGATAATCTTCATCCATGCCCTCATACAATCCGATGGCCAGTGCTTCCATATCCCTGCCGGTAAGTCCGCCATAAGATGTAAATCCTTCGAAGGAAATACAACTTGCTTTGACCGGCAGAATCAAGGGCGAATTTTCATCCTTAATACCTATCAGGCCACCCATATTTGCAAGACCGTCTTTCTTGGCAGACATGGTAAATGTATCCGCATAGGAGAACATTTCCCTTGTAATTTCCAGGATGGATGAGTTTTTAAATTCTTCTTCCCTTTGCTTTATGAAAAAAGCGTTTTCGGAAAATCTTGCCGCATCAATATTCAGCAAGATACCATATTTTTTACATACCGCCGCTGTATCCCTCATATTCTGGACGGATACAGGCTGACCCCCGGCGGAGTTGTTGGTAATGGTCATTACCACCATAGGCACTTTTTCCGGCCCAAGCTCTTTAATCAGCTCCTCCAGCTTTGCCACATCCATGTTGCCTTTAAAATCAGCCTTTACTTTGGGGTCCCTGGCCTCGGGTACGACGCAGTCAATGGCTCTTGCTCCTGCAATCTCCACATGTGCTCTTGTTGTATCAAAAAACATATTGGAAATAGAATATTTCCCCGGTCCCAGTACATTACCGAAAAGGACTTTTTCTGCGGCCCTTCCCTGGTGTACCGGCTGGATATAGCTGTAATTGAAGATATCCTGACCGGCTTTGACGAGTCTGATCGAGCTCCTCGAACCTGCATAAGCTTCATCCCCCATCATTATGCCTGACCACATTTTATCGCTCATGGCATTGGTTCCGCTGTCAGTCAGCATGTCAATATAGCAGTCCTCTCCTGCCAGATTAAACATATTGAAGCGGGCATTTCTGATTTTTTCTTCCCTCTCCTCCCTCTTCAGCATCTTAATCGGTTCTACCATTTTGATGCGGAATGGTTCCGCCACATACTTCCTTGCCATTTTTTTCTCCTCCTGATTTAAGCTCTGGCTATTTCTTTGCCCATCTCAAAAGCTGCCTTTTTGGCATCTTCATCGGGGGTCCACTGGTGTCTTAATCCTTCACTGATGACCTCGAAACCTGCATCTTCCATCAATCCGTTTATTACTTTAACACTTTCACCGCTCCAGCCGAAGCATCCAAAAGCAGCCGCTTTCTTTCCTTTAAATTTCAAGCCTTTCATGTGGTAGATAATGAAAGCAACTGTGGGAAGGACGCTGTTTCCGATGGTGGGAGAACCCATCACAACCGTTTTGGATTTAAAGGTTTCAGTCATTATATCGTTTGCATCGCTTTTGGGTATGTTGAAAAGCTTGACCACAACATTTTTGTCAACCTCCTGTATTCCCATAGCTATGTGTTCGGCCAGAGTCTTTGTTCCATTCCACATGGTATCATAGATGATTGTAATTTGATTCTCCTGATAGTCATTGGCCCACTGAGCATAAGCATCAACAATCTGCATAGGGTTGTCCCTCCAGATTACACCGTGGCTGGTTGCTATCATTTCAATCGGGAGGTTAAGCCCTATAACTTCATCCAGTTTTTTTCTGAGCATGGGATTGAACGGGTTAATAATATTTGCGAAATACTTCATGGACTCGTTGAACAAATCACACTGATCCACCAGGTCGTTAAACAGCATTTCAGTTGCCAGATGCTGGCCGAAAGCATCATTGCTGAAAAGTATATTATCACCGATCATATATGTAGCCATGCTGTCAGGCCAGTGCAACATTGTCATTTCAACAAAAATCAGCTCTTTTCCATTGCCTATGTCCAGCTTGTCACCGGTTTTAACCACCCTGAAATCCCAGTCCTTATGATACTGGCCTTTTAGTGACTTAACCCCGTTGGCAGTGCAGTAAATCGGCGTATCCGGAATCAGTTCCATGAGTTTGGGCAGAGCACCACTGTGGTCCACCTCTCCGTGATTTGCCACTATGAAATCAATTTTGTTCAGGTCTATTTCCTTAGCCAGGTTGTCTACAAATTCATCTGCAAAAGGATCCCACACTGTGTCTATAAGCACAGTTTTCTCTTCCTGTATCAAATAAGAATTGTAGGTGGATCCTTTGTGTGTGGAAAACTCATCCCCATGAAACTTTCTGAGTTCCCAGTCCACCTTTCCTACCCAATAGACATTATTTTTAACATGCTTTTTCATTTGTTTACCTCCGCATAAACAATATAACTTTCCTTCGATATTCTACCACAACTTGTTAATTTTTCATACATTAAACCGACATTTTTACAATAGGCATAGATAAAAAAGAAGCCCCAAAGAGGCTTCCTTTAACAGCTTTATCGCAATAAATCATTGTTGAAATCTATATTTTGGGCATCATCACAACCGCCTTGAACAGATCACCGTCTATCTTGATTTCAAACCATCCGTTTTGCAAAACAATCAAATCCCTGGCGATTGCAAGACCAAGCCCGCTTCCATCGGTAGTCCTGGATTCATCTCCCCTTTTAAATCTTTCCAAAAGCTCATCAGGACTTATATTGAGAGCAGTTTTTGACATATTTTTTATTTCCATAACAACCTGGCCGGGATTTTCGTCTGATCCCTGAATTTCTTTCAAATCAATGTACACCCTGGAACCTTCCTGGGCATATTTAAGTACATTGTTGAAAAGGTTTTCTACTACCCTCCAGAGAAGCTGCCCGTCTGCCATTACGGGATAAGTTTCTTTTTCAGCATTAACAATGAAATCCAATTGCGAAACCTCAATCTGTCCCGCCATTTCTCCCAGCCCCTGTTTAATCAGATGCAGCATATCTACGGTCTCAAGCTTAACCGGAATGGCTCCGCTTGATGCCTTTGCTGCGTCAAACAGATCTTCTGTCAATTTTTTCAGCCTCCGGCTTTTCTGATCCAGCACATCCAGGTATTGCGGTGCATTTTCGCTGTCCAGTCCCTCCGTCTTCATGAGATCCACATATGTAATTATTGAAGTAAGAGGGGTTTTGAGATCATGCGACACATTGGAAATAAGGTCTGTTTTCAACCTTTGATTTTTCAGTTCATTCTGTATGGCTATATAGGATGCCTCAGAAATTTCATTGATATCTGCAGCAAGATTCTCCAGCTCCCCTTTTCCTGACAAAGGAATTTTATATGTCAGATTGCCATTTTTAACTTCCTTTACACCGGTTTTTATCTCTTCAAATTTTTTTACCCATTTGGGAGCAAAGACTATGATGAGTATTGCAACTATAGGTGCCAGGGCAACTGTAGCTGACAAAAGACAGACCAAGAGGGTCAAGATAACTACTTTTCTCATGAGACTTCCCCCGTGATAAAATGAAGACAAGCCTCTGATGACGGCCGCCCCTATCCGGTAAATAAAAGACTGGGAAAGGAATCTTTCTCCTTTAAGGTTTCTTACCAAGGACAAGATGAAAGCAAGGCCCACGCCAGCCACCATCAAACCAAGCAAAACGGCTATGCCCAATTCTAAAGCCGTCTCCGGATCCAGAATTCCTGTAAATAGGTGAGAAGGATAGTAGAACAGGCTTTTACCCAACATATCCAGGAAAAGATAACCTCCTCCCACAAATGCCGCAACAACTATTGCCAGAGAAATTTCCGTAAAGACACTATCTATCCGATACCTGGGCCTTAAGCCTTCTTTATCTTTTTTCCCCGTCACTATTAACAATCTGACAAATGAAATAAAGGTCAGGAGCGCCAGACCTGCCAATATGTAATATATTATAGGTTCCGCATATAACCAGGGTGCAATGTATAAGCTTACGGCTACTGTCAATGTGCCTATAAAAAGCGCCACACATAAAAAGAACTCCACTATTTCTGAGGCTTTAAAGCTATTGTAATTTTTCAATTTTGTATCCAATTCCCCACACCACCTTTAAATATTTAGGCTCTTTCGGGTTGATTTCAATCTTTTCCCTGATTCGCCTGATATGTACTGCCACTGTGTTTTCCGGATTGTAGGCCACTTCTTCCCAAACGGCTTCGTAAATCTGCTCTATGGAAAAAACCTTGCCCGCATTTTCTGTAAGCAGGCTTAATATTCCGAATTCTATTGGAGTCACAGGAATCTGCTCTCCATCCACAAAAACGGTTTTGCCTTCCTCATCAACAACGAGGCCTCCCGATTTGTAAACTTTTGCTTTCTTTTCAATGCTGCCCAAATCTATATATCTCCTAAGCTGAGATTTTACCCTGGCAATTAACTCCAGAGGATTAAAGGGTTTTGTGATGTAATCGTCAGCGCCGGCAGAAAGGCCGGTAATCTTATCATAATCCTCGGATTTCGCCGACAGCATTATAATCGGGATATTTCTTTCTTCTCTGATTTTCATGGTTGCTCTCATTCCGTCAAGTCCGGGCATCATTACATCCATAATAATGAGATGTATTTCTTCTTTTTTGAGGAGCTCCAGGGCTTCAATTCCGTCGAATGCCTTGAAGGTACTATAGCCTTCATTTTTTAAGTAAATCTCAATAGCTCCCACTATTTCCCTGTCGTCGTCACAAATCAGAATGTTCATTATCTTTAGCTCCTTTACCAACTGTCTTTTTCATTAATATCCCCCTTTTATTGTTCTGATTCCTGTTATTGTTCTGATTCCTGCAAACTCTTGGCTGGCTTACAATCCCAGTCCAGATTAAAGGATATTTCTTAACAAAAGGCGTAGGGATTTCTTAATAATTTATTACAGGTCTCAAAACCGGGTCATCACTGATTTCGCAGTCTGAATGATTTGGGTGGAATATATATGGTGAAAAGTGTAGAAAAAACTCCTGCTATGAATGCCATTTCCTTTATTACAGGCTTTCCCGTTTCTATAAGCGATATAATTTTGAAATTATTTAAACAAAATGTTTTTATTTTCCCCATATTTCAATTCTAAGTATAGCACAGGTACTTTTCAGCCGCAGTTCAGGGATAATATCAACTATGATATCAAACTTACGGGCATAAGGTGATGTTTCAATGGAAAATATACACTGAAGACATGCATATAATTTAATTACTGCCTGCGGTCAAAAAAGAAAGTTTTGCGAGGAGTGCAACCGGTTTTCAAGGTCTTTTTGAACAAATATCAAAGAACTGCTAGATATCACGGATTAAAGTTCCAAATTATTCCATTTTATTCTCGCAAAATCAGTTTTTCTGTCCACCATAATGCGTTTCGCAGCGGGCGTTCTCTCAAAACCTGGTGATTTGACCATTTTTCCACATAGAAAACACGCTTCTATTGAAGCGTGTTTTTGTTAAGTAGCAAGGACCTATTCTCCCGGGCAGTCACCCACCAAGTACCGTCGGCGCTGAGGAGCTTAACTTCTGTGTTCGGGATGGGAACAGGTGTAGCCTCCTCGCTATACTCACTACATACTAAGGGT
>JBPOJA010000002.1:0-58710 GCA_052034085.1 Bacillota bacterium
ACAGAGGGACAGGCCTTTTGACATATGTCAAAAGGCCTGTCCCTCTGTCATATTTATTACTCATTCCTCAAACTTTCTAAAGCTGACAGCCTCATAGCCCTTCTTGCAGGCGAATATCCTGATATAAGCCCTATTAGTGTGGCAAATGCAAGTCCTGCAAAGGCCAGCCATACGGGTATGATGGAGATTTTCGAAATGCCGCCGCCCATGAAATCCTGAAATATGCCCGTTAACACTGTGTTCATAAGCATGGACAGAAGATAACTGATGGCCACACCGAAAAGCCCGCCGAAGAAGCCTATCATGCCGGCTTCCAGCAAAAACATCCGTCTTATATCCGGCAGGTTTGCGCCGATTACCTTCATAATGCCAATTTCTTTGGTTCGCTCATAGATAGACATTATCATGGTATTGGTTATCCCCAGAGCAGCAACAAACAATGATATAGCTCCGATGCCTCCAAAGACGGCCTGCACCATCCTGGCCTGGTCTTTCATGGCTTCCAGCCAGTCGTTTAAACTGCTGGTCTGAAATCCCATGTCCCTGATTGTATCGCTGACTTTCTGCACATCATTTATGTTCTTAACATAAACCATGACCTGATTATACGTGGGCTGGCTTTGAACAGGCTCTTTTCTCGCCTTCCTCAGGTCCTCCTGAATTTTCTTCATGGACTCGAGATCCGTGTACACATAATAAGCAGTTTCATTGTTGGGATTGGCCAAAAGCCCCACACCTTTCGCCTTATATTGTTTGTAATCTATCTTTTCGCCATAGCGGTGTTTCTGTCCGTATTCATAGTCACCGGTCAAAATGATATTGTTGCTCAGGACATCAACCTGGGTTTCGCCGCCGCCACCCCACATATTTTTCTTCGGGTTGTAAAACCAGGAGGGAATCTGATTTCCGAAAACCAGATTGAATTTATCTCCTGCTTCAAGCAGCCTGCCCTCCGCCAGCTCATAGCCAAATTTCTGCATAACTTCGGGCCTCATGCCTACCACACTGGTCTGGGCAACATATTTGCCTATTACTATGGTCAGATATTCTTCAATTTTGGGGGATGCCGCCTCCACTCCCTTGATCTTTTCTATGGCAACTACGGCTTTATCATCTAAGCGAGCCTGTTTGTCACCGCCGCCGCCACCCGGGAGATAGTCAATCATTCCTCCGCCAAAAGACCCGTAGACATTGACAAGATGCAGGTCACCATAACTTGCAATCTGCTCCTCAAAGCTTTTGGACATGCCAAAGCCTATAGACAACATAACCAGAATGGCACAGGTGCCCACTATTACACCCGTTACAGCCAAAATGGTTCTGGTCTTTCGTCTAAGCAGGTTGCGCAGCCCAAGCTCCAGCAGGTCCCTACTATTCATCTATTTCCAGCTCCTTTTGCATTCTCTTTTTTCTGCGAATGCGGAAAGCCACTATTGCACCTGCTCCTATAACGACTGCGGCAGGTATCACGATTTTCCATGGGAAGGCACTTTTTTCCTCGAAGTCATCGGGAGGAATTATGTCACCGTCCCAGTCAGGCATTTCCATAACATTGAACTCAAACTCTTTCTCCACGACCTGCTCATGGCCGGAAACGTCCTCGTATGTAAAAATGACTTTGCCTTGCATCAATCCGATTTCTCTTGGAATAAATGAAAAATCATAGGAGTTTTCTGTGCCCGGTTCCATATTTCCCACATAATCCGTATTGGACTCCATTGTGTCGAAATTTCCGTCTGCAGTGATGCGCAGGTTGTTCAGTCTGGTTTTACCCATATTGTAAAAACCTACAGAAGCTCCGCTTTGCATTCCTACATATAATTCGGGGGGCGAAAGAATATCATCTATGACCAGTCTGGTGTCCTGCATGACGGGGATGGATACGATATCATTTGAGGAAAATGCGTTGCCTTCGCTGTCTTCATAGGACATGGCAATGTTCAGGGATGTAGTTTTCTGCTCCGCATCAGGCCTGACACTCAGGAACATACTTTTACCGGCGCTACTGCCTTTGCCGATGCTGTCAATAAAAAATGAATTGCTGGACCTGACGGGAATGAATGTTCCATCGCCCGATTCAAGTGTCAGCTTGATATTCCTTAAAACATGGGATGTACTGGTATTTCTTAAAACCAAATCGAGTTTAAATTCTTCTCCCGCCTTAGCATAGGAACCGCCAAAAGCATAGCTTTCAACCATCAGCTGGGGTGTTTTTATGGAATCGCTTCCCTGATTCCTGACATATACAGAAGCGTACTGAAAGATCCCTTCCTGGTTGCCTGCGACAGATTCTGCTCCGATTTTTATCGAGTAAGCTGACTCCGCTAAACTTTCTTTGGCAATGAAGCCTATCGCATAGCTCTTGCTTTCGCCTTTGGCCAGATTCTTTTCTATGAAAGTTTTTTGAGTTGTATTTAAAATTTCACCTTCGGCATCTGCAAATATTTTTATCTGCCCTGTACCGGCATCTCCATTGTTTGTCACCTTGAAATTCAAAATAAACCTTTCACCTGCATTGACAGATGCCGGAATGTTCACATCACTTATGGAAAGTCCTGAAATCGACTGAGAATCTCCACTGCTCCCTCTTACGGGTATATATATGGTCTGTTCTATGCTTCTTTGCGAGTTGCTGAAATCCAAAAACTCCATACTTACCGTAAATGGATAGTTTCTGGTTTCAATCTTGCCGTCTGCGGCCAGGGGAAATGTCAGGCCTTTGCTGTCTCCGATTCTGACATAGCCTACATTCTGACTGTTGCTACCGTTATTTATGGTGATACCGTCGGGAAGGCCGAGAGTGACAATGGTATTTTTCATTACGGTATTCCCTGAGTTGACGAAATTTATGGTCAGATTGTTGACACTCCCTGCTTCTATGGCATCAGACGGACTGAGCTTGTAAACCATTTCGTATGCCGGCGTATAAACAATATTTTCTCCCGCATCCGCTCCGGGTGTCATTGTCTTTTTTATCAGTCTGAGTTCAAGGTTCGCAGATTTGAGCACGCTGCCGTCTGCTCCGCTTACCAGGATGACCGGGATCTGATAATCTTCCACTTCCGCATTTTTTGCCACATCAATAAGGAACAAAACTTCAGTGGAGGCTCCCGGCTCCAGGCTGATTTTCGCAGTGGACGGCTTTGGCTCCTTGACAGGACCCGAGCTCTGGGGCAGGCCAGTCTTGGGTGTGAATATCTGAGTGGTATTCCCTTTATTTTCAACCCGCATGGAAAGCTGAACCCCGATATCGCCCGGCATGGCGAAATAACCTCCGGTCTGGCTGATTTTCAGATTTACTGTTTCCGCACCGTAAGAAAAGGTGCCTGTGAGCAAAACTGCCAGCAAGAGCATGGCAATAATCGGCCCCAAGTTGATTTTTTCCTTATATTTTCTTTTCATTGAACGTCTTCTCTCTTTCTGTTATCTTCAATATTTACAATGTTACCATCCATAATTGTTACTATTCGATCTCCGAACGATGCAATATTCGGGTCGTGGGTTACTATGAGAAGTGTCTGTCCGTTTTTTCTGACCATATCTGTAATCAGTGTCATTACTTCTTTTGAGGTAGTGGAGTCAAGGTTCCCCGTTGGTTCATCCGCAAAAATAATCTTCGGCTTAGTCACCAGGGCTCTGGCTATGCCAACTCTCTGCTGCTGGCCGCCGCTCATCCGGCCGGGCAATCTGTTATCAAAGCCCACCAATCCCACTGCTTTCAGCATCTCCCTTGCGGCTTTCTCTCTTTTCTTTCTCTCCATTCCCTGAAATATCAGGGGCAGGCTTACGTTTTCCATGGCACTTAACATGGGAATCAGATGGAAGGATTGAAAAATAAAGCCAATATTTTTCTGCCGGAACAAGGTGACTCTTTCTTCGTTGAGTTTATGTACCGCGACATTGCCAATATTTATCTCCCCGCGGGTGGGTTTTTCCAGTCCTGCAACCATGTTTAAAAAGGTGGATTTCCCTGATCCCGATGCGCCAATCAGGCAGAGAATCTCCCCCTTTTGAATGTCCAGGCTTACGTTATCCAGGGCTATGACTTTTTCCTCACCCATGGTATAAACCTTTCTTAAATTTTTAACTTCTATCAAGGGTTTCACATCATACCTCATTCGATTTTGTTATTATTTTAACGGCAAGATATTCTACCACAATTTAGACTTTATTACTCAACTTTTGTTCCCCTTGCAAAGAAATATTTCGTGACAGGGTATGACAGGGGGACAGCCCTTTTGACACAAAAAAATATGACAGAGGGACAGCCTTTTTGACACAAAAAAATGAAGCCGGAAATACGAATACTTCCGGCTTTTTGCTGTTTTGGCATTAGACATGTCAAAAGAGCTGTCCCCCTGTCATATGGCATTAGACATGTCAAAAGGGCTGTCCCCCTGTCATACCCTGTCATCATTCCAGTTCAATCAAGTGGAAGGTCTTTTTGCCTCGTTTAATCAACAGTTTTCCGTCCTCAAACAGGTCTTCCGTAACCATCAGGTCGGCACTTTCAACTTTTTCATCTCTTACGGTTAATCCGCCCTGCTCTATTGTTCTGAACCCTTCGCCTTTACTTGGCACCAGGCCGATTTCAGCGATAAGGGTAACAATTCCGATGCCTTCACCTTTAAACCTGTCTCTGCTCATTATTGTTTTTGGCACATCGTCCAGGCTTCCGCCGCCACTGAACAAAGCCCTTGAAGCTTCCTGTGCCTTTGTGGCTTCTTCTTCACCGTGAACCAGCTGTGTTACCTCATAGGCCAATATCTCTTTTGCCTTGTTTATCTCCTCTCCCGGAAGGGATGAAAGCCTTTCAACTTCATCCATAGGGATAAAGGTCAGCATGGACAGGCACATTTTTACATCTGCGTCCTCCACATTTCTCCAGTACTGATAAAACTCATAAGGACTCGTCTTTTCGGCATCCAGCCATAAAGCTCCTTTTTGGGTTTTACCCATCTTCTGACCTTCACTGTTTGCAAGAAGAGTAAATGTCATTCCGTAGGCCTTTTCCTGCTTCTCCCTTCTGATGAGGTCAACTCCGGCAATAATGTTTGACCACTGGTCATCGCCACCAAACTGCATTTTGCAGTTGTAACGGTTGTGAAGCTCCAAAAAGTCATATGCCTGCATCAGCATGTAGTTGAACTCCAGAAAGGTCAGTCCCTGTTCCAGACGAAGCTTATAGCTTTCCGCCGTCAGCATCCTGTTTACTGAAAAGTGCTTGCCTATCCTTCTCAGAAAATCAACATAGTTCAGGTCAAGAAGCCAGTTGGCATTATTATCTACTATGGCTTTGCCATCAGAAAAATCAATGTATTTCCCAAAAAGCCTCAGGAACTTTTCACCATAGGCCTGTATGGTTTCCTGGCTCATCATCTGCCGCATATCCGTTCTGCCTGAAGGGTCTCCCACCATAGTCGTACCGCCTCCAACCAGGACTATAGGTATATGGCCGAATTTCTGCATATACATCATGGCGATGATCTGGATAAAATGGCCCACATGAAGAGAATCCGCCGTTGGGTCAAAGCCTATATAGAAAACAACTTTCTCATTGGCAAAAAGTTCCCTCATTTCCTCTTCATGAGTAGTCTGTTTGATAAAGCCTCTTTCCATAAGCACATCTAAAACATTAGTGTGCCTGCTCACATTGTCACTGATTTTGTACATATCAATCTCCTGTCTGATTCTACCGACCTAATACCTATCTGGTTCCGAACAGCCTGTCTCCCGCATCTCCCAGTCCCGGAATTATGTATGCATTTTCATTCAGGTGGCTGTCCTTTGCCGCTATAAAAATATCAACCTCGGGATGAGCATCATGTAACACCTTTATACCCTCAGGTGCCGCAATCAGACACATGAAAATTATATTTTTCCCGCCCCTGTCTTTTATGAAGTCAATGGAGGCCGCCGCCGATCCTCCCGTTGCAAGCATGGGGTCCACAACGAAAATTTGCCTGTCTGCAATGTCAGAAGGAAGCTTGCAGTAATACTCTATGGGTTTGTGGCTGTCCGGATCTCTGTATATTCCAATGTGACCCACTTTTGCGTTTGGCACCAGGGCCTGCATACCCTCCACCATTCCCAGGCCCGCCCTTAATATGGGTACAATGGCTATATCCTCGCCTTCCAGCATGCGCATTGTGGCCTTGCACATGGGGGTTTCAATTTCCACATCCTTTAAAGGCAATCCTCTGGTAGCTTCAAAAGTCATCAACATGGATATTTCCTTTACCAGCTCCCTGAAATCTTTTGTGCTTGTGTTTTTATCCCTCAGAATTGCCAGCTTGTGCTGAATCAGGGGATGATCAAATACATATACGTTTCCCATGCCATTCTCCTTTTCAATATTTTCTATTTCAAGAGTCTGAATAAGGTCAACCCTCCTCTTATGTCTGCCCCCTTCAAACTCGGTTGAAAGCCATATGTCCACTATGGGTCTGGCCTCTTCAAAAGAGAGAACCCTGCCGCCCAGAGCCAGAACATTGGCATCATTATGCTTCCTGCTCATTTCCGCCATAAATGTATTGGTGGCAAGAGCCGCTCTGATGCCTTTGACTTTGTTGGCTGCTATGGATATACCTATGCCTGTACCACAGAAAACTATGCCCCTGTCGGCCTCGCCGTCGGCAATCATGCGTCCGCATTTGTAGCCATAAAGAGGATAATCCACAGAATCTTCCCCATAGGTTCCTATGTCTGTTATTTCCAAATCTTTCCGGTCTGCCAGATATTTTTTTATGTCTTCTTTCAACTGGTAACCACCGTGATCTGCCGCCAGAACTAATTTCATAAGCTTGCCTCCTCTTCTCCTTCCGTTACCGACCTGCAGTTATGGCCGGCCGCCTTTAGCATTCTGTTCATAAGGGCAAAGCCCACCGAATCATTTTCATCCGGGGCAGTTGCAATTATTAAATCCATCCCGGCTGCATCCATCTGCCTCAATTTATCAAAAAAACTCTTTGCCGCTTCCGCCGGGCTTTCAGCCGCCACATCGATAACACCAATTTTTTTATTGCCGCTTTCGGCAGTCAGCCTCATTATTTCATTGAGAACTGCCCGTCTCCTGCCCTTAAGTAAAAGCATTTCAGCCTTGGGCCGATAATGAGCGTATTTGGTTCCAGGAGACCTGGGCGCTTCTTCTTCCTGAATACCTCCCCCTATTTCCACATCTTTGGAAAGAGCCCGGCTCAAAGCTTCCTTTGTAATAATTCCCGGCCTAAGTATAACAGGGGAGGAACCTGTCATGTCCAGCACTGTGGACTCGATTCCTACCCTGCAATCTTCACCAATTAAAATAACATCAATCCGCCCGTCTAAATCAGCCACCACATGTTCCCCTTTTGTAGGGCTGGGGCTGCCTGAAATATTGGCACTGGGTGCGGCCACAGCCGTCCCCGACTGCCTGATTAGTTCCAATGCCACTTCAGAATCGGGCATGCGCACCGCAACTGTGTTAAGTCCTCCCGTAGTTACGGAGGGGACCAACGATTTCTTCGGCAAAATCATTGTTAACGGCCCGGGCCAGAATTCTTTTGCCAGAAGCGCCACATCATCAGCTATATCATCCGTCAGCAGCTGCAGATCCTCCAAGCGGCATATGTGTACAATTATTGGATTGTCAGAAGGTCTGCCCTTGGCCTCATAAATTTTTGATACTGCCCGGCTGTTAAGAGCATCTGCTCCAAGCCCGTACACTGTCTCCGTGGGAAAAGCCACCAGACCACCGTCTTTCAGCACGCGGGCTGCTTCTCCAATTTCTTCGGCTTTTGCCGCATCCTTATTTCTGACATCGTAAATTTGTGTTTTCATAATTAGAAATTTTTCATTTTTTCTGCCTGATCGGAAGTGATCAGCCCATCAATAACTTCATCCAGGTCACCGTCAAGGAAATAGTCAAGCTTGTATAGAGTAAGACCTATTCTGTGATCAGTAACCCTTCCCTGAGGAAAGTTGTAGGTCCTTATCCTTTCGCTTCTGTCGCCTGAACCAACCTGGCTTTTCCTTGTCTCGGAAATCTCCTTATTTTGCTCCTGAACTTTCAAATCATACAGCTTAGCCCTAAGTATCTTAAAAGCTTTATCCTTGTTTTTCAGCTGGGACTTCTCATCCTGGCAGGTCACAACTATGCCGGTAGGTTCGTGAGTCAGCCTGACGGCCGAATCCGTAGTGTTAACACTCTGACCTCCGTTTCCAGATGACCTGTAAACATCAACCCTGACATCATTTGGATCAATCTCAATTTCAACATCGTCCACCTCCGGCAGCACTGCCACCGTAGCGGCCGATGTATGTATCCTGCCGCTGGATTCTGTTTCGGGAACCCGCTGGACCCTGTGAACTCCGCTCTCATATTTGAGCCTGGAGTAGGCTCCTTTACCTTTTATAAGGATTACGGCTTCCTTGATACCGCCGATGCCTGTTTCGTTGGTGTCCATGATTTCAGTTTTCCAGTTCTGCCGTTCTGCGTAGCGCATATACATCCTGAGCAGATCACCACCAAACAAGGCTGCTTCTTCTCCTCCGGTTCCGGCCCTGATCTCCATAATTACGTTTTTATCGTCATTGGGGTCTTTTGGCAGCAAAAGTACCTTAAGCTCCTCACTTAAGGTTTCCAGCAGATCTTCGGAAACTGCCAGTTCTTCCTTGGCCATTTCCCTCAGCTCTTCGTCGGAACTGCTTTCTCTCAGGATGTCCTTTGAGAAAGCTATTTCTTCCTTGGTCTTTTTGTATTCCCTGTATTTATTTACTATAGGCTCCGTATCAGACATTTCCTTGGTAAGCTTCCTGTACTGGTTCTGGTCGCTTATGATTTCGGGGTCCGATAAAGTCCTGAGCAGTTCTTCGTATTTGTTTTCGATAAAATCCAATTTATCAAACATTTATCTCAGCTCCTTAAAAAAACCGGAAATGCAAGTTTTCCGGTTTTTACGTCCTTATTCCATGTTGAACTTTTTCTTAAACTTTTCGACTCGTCCGCCGCGGTTGATAAACTTCTGCTGGCCTGTGAAGAAGGGGTGACATGCAGAGCACACATCAAGCCTCAATTCTTCCTTTGTCGATTTTGTTTCGAATTCGTTTCCGCAAGCACAGGTAACTTTGCTTTCTACGTATTCAGGGTGAATTCCCTTTTTCATCCTTCTCACCTTCCTTCGCCATCATCTATATAAAAGACTAAGCTCTTAAATGCAACTATTGTATGATAGCATATGTCCTTGTCAAAGGCAACTATTTTTTATAACTTGGCCAAACCTTTTTTGAGTTCCTCATAAGAGATTGTCAAAGGTGGCAACAGGCGCAAAGTATTGCCGCCGGCGCTCAAGGTCACCAGGCCCCTGCCGAGAAGCCCGGTCACCAGCTCCTTCACATCCACTCCGTTTATTTCTACCCCAATCATCAATCCCTTACCCCTGAATTCATAAAAAACAGGATTATTTACCTTCTTCAACTCCTCCATCAAAAAATTGCCTTTTTCCTGAACCGAGTCGAGAAAACCCTCTCCCAGGATAATATCCAAAACAGCATTGGCCCCGGCACAGACTATGGAATTTCCTCCAAAAGTGGAGCCATGAGTACCCGGACCAAGAACACCCCCGCACTTATCGCCGGTTAAAAGCGCTCCTACAGGCAACCCTCCCCCAAGTCCTTTTGCCGCAGTTACAAGGTCCGGCTTAACGGAAAAACCCATGTATGAGAACAAGTGGCCGGTTCTGCCTATGCCGGTCTGCACTTCATCGAAAATTACTAAAATATCCCTTTCACCCGCAATCTTAAAAATCTCATCCACAAAGCCCTGTTCCAAAGGGATGATTCCTCCTTCACCCAGCACCCCTTCCACCATTATTGCGCAGACATCGCTTCCGGCGGCATCACGCAAAGCTTCATTATCATTGGCTCTGATATATTTAAAGCCTTCCGGATAAGGGGCAAAATCAAGATGATAATCCGGCT
The DNA here is from genome assembly GCA_052034085.1 of Bacillota bacterium. GTDB lineage: Bacteria > Bacillota > Clostridia > Peptostreptococcales > Anaerovoracaceae > UBA1426. The sequence continues at coordinate 9,958 of JBPOJA010000002.1, forward strand.
GTCCCGTGGCTCTAACGGTGGCCAGTGTCCTGCCGTGAAAGGATTTTTCCAATGTGATTATGGTTGACCGTCCGTCTCCGTATTTATCCCTGCTGTACTTTCTGGCCGTCTTGATTGCAGCCTCGTTGGCTTCAGCCCCGCTGTTGCAAAAAAATGCCCGGCTCATGCCTGCTGCTTTTGTAAGTCTTTCTGCCAGAACCACATATTCTTCTGTATAGAACAGATTTGATACATGAGCCAGCTTTTCTGCCTGCCGTGTAACAGCCTCAACCCAATGAGGATGGCTGTGTCCGATGCTGTTAACCCCTATGCCCGAAGCAAAATCCAGATACTCCCTGCCGGCATCGTCATATAGATATGAACCTGCACCTTTTGTAAAAAGCACAGGGAAGCGCGAGTAATTCTGCAGACAGTAAGCTGCATCTTTATCCTTTATTTGATTGAAACTCATTGAATCCATCGTACTCATTTTACTATCATCGTCCCTATGCCTTCATCGGACAGGAGTTCAACCAGAATGGAATGTTCTATGCGTCCATCAATTATATGTGTTCTTTTCACTCCACCCAGCAATGCTTTGACACAACAGTCAACCTTTGGCACCATTCCCCCCGAAAGAATGCCCTGCTCTTTCAGGGATTCTACCTGCAGTACCTTTAATTTTGAAATCAAAGTGCTCTCATCGTTCTCGTCCCTTAACACACCTGCAACATCTGTGAGCAGAATCAGTTTGATTGCACCCAAGGCTATGGCAAGTTCAGCCGCTGCCATATCAGCATTGACATTGTATATGCCCTCACCGTCAATGGCCTGTGCAATCCCTGAAACTACGGGAATATAGCCATTTTCTATGCAGTCAGTGATAACTTTGGTATCAATGGAAACAATTTCCCCCACCAGCCCCAAATCCTCAGGCTCACGCTTCTTTTCCGCCTTAATCATGCCGCCGTCCATGCCGCCGAGACCTATGGCTTTGCCACCGGCTTTGTTAATCATAAGCACCAGATTCTTGTTGATTTTTCCGCATAAAACCTGCTGTACCACCTGCGCGGTTTCTTCATCGGTATACCGGAGCCCGTTGACGAAATGTGTCTTCACATCAAGCCTGTCGAGCATCTCGCTGATTTCAGGACCGCCGCCGTGAACCAGTACGATATTTATGCCAACCAGGGAAAGGAGCACGATATCCCTAATAACCGCCTCTTTTAAAGCTTCTTTAATCATAGCATTGCCGCCATATTTGATAACAATGGTTTTGCCGTTGAACTTCTGAATATATGGCAGGGCCTGAACCAAATGCATTGCCCTGTCCTGCTGCTGCTGAACCATGCCGCACCTGCTTTCTTTTTATGTTCTGTAATTGCTGTTAATGTTCACATATTCGCAGGTAAGGTCGCATCCCCAGGCTGTTGCTTCCTTACTGCCTTCCTTTATATCCACAATGATATCAACTTCTGTCTCGGAAAGAATCCGGGCTGCATATTCTTCGTTGAAATCCAGCCCCTGTCCATTCTCGCATACTTTGATTTCACCTGACCGGGATTTGAAAGAGATATCCACAATGTCCGGGTTAAAATCGACTCCCGAATAGCCTGCTGCACATAAAATTCTGCCCCAGTTCGCATCGGCCGAGGAGGCTGCCGCCTTTACCAAAGACGATGAAATAACGGATTTCGCTATTGCTGCTGCTTCTTCCTCGGTCATGGCATTGGTAACATGACAGGCAATCAGCCTGTATGCGCCTTCCCCGTCCCTTGCCAGCTCTCTGGCCAGATGGACACATACATCCATCAGAGCATTGACGAAAACACGGTATTGCTCCGTGCCCTCCAATATCTCTTCATTGCCGGCCATACCGTTTGCAAGTATGCATGCCATGTCATTGGTAGATGTGTCCCCATCCACACTGATTCTGTTGAAAGACCTGTCAACGCAGTATTTCCAGGCCGCTTTCAGGGCATGTTCATTGATATTCGCATCAGTGCATATAAAATTCAATGTGGTTGCCATGTTCGGGTTTATCATGCCGGATCCTTTTGAAATCCCGCCTATTGAAATTTCTTTGCCGCCTGACAGAAATGATATTGCATATTCTTTTTTGTATGTGTCCGTGGTCATTATTGCTTCAGCCGCATGGCTGCTTCCGTCATATGAAAGGGCTTTAACCAATCCGGGCATATTCTTTTCAATAGCTTCAATATCAAGGGTAACACCTATGATTCCCGTTGAAGCAACAATAAAATCGTCCATGGCCAGGCCCGATGCTCTGGCAGCTGAAACTGCCATCCTCCGGGCATTCTCCATCCCCATCGGTGCACAGGCATTGGCATTTCCCGAATTGACAACAATTCCCCGGGCCCTGTTGTTCTTTAAACTCTCTCTGGTCACAAGTATTGGTGCGGCTTTGACGCAATTGCTTGTGTAAAGGGCAAAAGCCTTGCACTCAACATCGCTGAGTATCATTGCCAGATCTTTTTTATCCTTATTTTTTCGCAACCCGCAGTATACTCCCGCCGCCCGGAAGCCTTTCGGGCTACAAATTCCTTTATCTTTCACAATAAAATCCATTATCTTCCTCACTGTATTAAAAAGCCGGAGCTATTGCCGGCAGGCCGACGGACTCATCCCAGCCCATAATGATGTTCATATTTTGAACAGCCTGGCCGGCGGCTCCTTTTACCATATTGTCTATGGCACTGCAGATAATCAATTTTCCCATCTCTTCATCCATGTGGAGAGAAATATGGCAGTTGTTTGACAGTCTGACACTGCTGATATTGGCATAGTTCCCGTCTTCAAGTACTTTAATAAAGGTTTCATTCCCATAAACCTTATCATAGCTTGCCCGGACTGAATCCCAGTCTGCATTCAAGTCACAATATATAGTCGAGAGGATCCCCCTGTTAACAGGCAGAAGATGGGGATTGAATACCAGCCGGATCTTTTCTTTTGCCAGGCCTGAGAGAACTTGCTCTATTTCAGGCCTATGCCTGTGTTTTCCTGTGCTGTACGCAGAAAAAGCCTCATTGCATTCGGGAAAATGGGTTTTCTGTGTCAGGCCCCTTCCCGCTCCGGTCACACCGGATTTGGCATCAATTATGATGCCCTCTGTTTTGATAAGCCCATCTTTTAAAGCCGGATACAGTCCCAATATAGCCGAGGTGGGGTAACACCCCGGATTTGCAACCAATCTTGCCTTTGCTATTTTCCCCCTATTGATTTCAGGCAGACCATAAACAGCTTCTTTGTGCATTTCCTTGTCTGTGAAGTTTCCGCCATACCACTGTTTATACTCATCCTCGCTTTCCAGTCGAAAATCCGCCCCCAGATCAATAAATATTATCTCTTTTTCCAGGCATTCTTTTGCAATCTCCTGGGAAAGACCGTGGGGCAACGCAGCGAAAATCACCCTGCAATTTTCAAGCATAGCTCTATGGTCCTTTTCCAGTCTTTTGTCTATTTCGCCAAAGAAAGCCGGATAAATCTCACTGATGCTGTTCCCATGGAAGGAAACGGAACTTATTCCGCTCAGTTCAACATGCGGATGAAAAGATAGGAGGCGAACTAATTCCGCCCCCGCATAACCCGTTGCGCCAATAATCCCAGCTTTGATCTTTTTAAACATATTCCACCCCGGATTTACGTGTTGCTAATTATTCATAATTATACACACTTTTGTATAATATGCAACACCAGGGTGGAATTTTTTTATTTTTCTACAGCCGAACTTATAAATAGTTTTCGATAATATAGTCTATGTCTTTGTCGCCTCTGCCCGAAAGATTCACCAATATGGCTCTGTGCCGTCCTTCCTCTGCCATTTTCATAGCTGCGGCAAGTGCATGAGAACTTTCCAGGGCGGGAATTATCCCTTCAAAACGCGACAACTTAAAGAATGCATCCACGGCTTCCTCATCACTTGCTGTAATATACCTGACCCGACCCATTTCATGAAGCATGGCATGCTCTGGACCTACGGATGGATAATCCAGCCCGCTGGCTATAGAATAGACCGGAGCAGGATCTCCTTTAGAATCCTTCAGCATTATGCTGTTAAAGCCGTGCATTATACCTTCCTCGCCGAAACTTACGGGAGCTGCATGTTCACCAAGAGCTGTGCCCTTGCCCAAAGGTTCCACCCCGTATATTTCAACAGGGTCCTTCAGGAAAGCTGTAAACATGCCTATGGAATTGCTGCCGCCGCCCACACATGCCACTACGGCATCGGGCAGAATGCCCGTCATATCCCAGAACTGCTGCCTGGCTTCTATGCCCACAATCATCTGAAAATCCCTTACTATCAGCGGGAAAGGATGCGGTCCCACCACAGATCCTATGCAGTAAATCGCATCTTTGTATTCCTTCATGTATGCTTCAAAAGCCGCATCCACTGCTTCTTTCAGAGTTTTCAGGCCATGGGACACGGGAATAACCCTTGCGCCCAAAATTTTCATCCTGGCCACATTGGGCGCCTGTTTGGCAATATCAACTTCCCCCATGTAGATGTCACATTCCAAACCAAAATAGGCCGCAGCAGTCGCCAGTGCGACTCCATGCTGACCGGCTCCGGTTTCGGCTATCATCTTCTTTTTCCCCATAAATTTGGCAAGAAGGCCTTCTCCCATACAGTGGTTAATTTTGTGAGCACCTGTGTGATTGAGGTCTTCCCTCTTCAAATAAATCTGGGAGGTTCCAAGATGTCTGGACAGTCTTTCGCAGTGGTAAACCGGTGTGGGTCTTCCCTGGAATTCCCTTCTTATTCTTCGCAACTCGCTGATAAACTGTGCAGAATGGCAGATAGTCTGATAAGCTTCGTTGATTTCTTCAAAGGCCGGCACCAGTTCAGGAGGCAGGTAAGCACCCCCATATCTGCCAAATCTGCCCTTTTCATCAGGATAATCTTTCAAATATGTTTCAAATTCGGCGCTGTAACTTCTTTTAGCGTCTTTTTTCATTTTTTAATACTCCATATTTTTCAGGCTCGGGCTTATGATAAGCTTGCATTGAGTCGCATCCTGAACCTGTTCAACCGTATATTCCGGATTGATCTCTGTTAAGACGATGCCTTCCGGTGTAATCTCCATAACTCCCATCTCCGTTACAATCATGTCGACAACTTTTATTGCAGTGTATGGAAGTGTACATGTATCCAAAATTTTATGAGCGCCCTTTTGTGTATGCTGCATGGCTATGATAACCTTTTTCGCTCCAACAACAAGATCCATGGCTCCACCCATTCCGGGAACCATTTTACCCGGTACTATCCAGTTGGCCAGATTGCCCATGGCATCAACTTCCAGGGCACCCAGAATTGTTGCGTCTACATGACCGCCTCTTATGATCCCGAAAGAAACCGCACTGTCAAAATACATGGCTTCAGGTGTTATTGTTACATACTGACCGCCGGCATTGGTGATGTCCGGATCCTCCTTTCCTTCTGCAGGAGCCGGTCCCATGCCCATTATGCCGTTTTCGGACTGAAGCACAATATGAACTCCCTCAGGCAGATAGTTTGCCACCAGCGTAGGCAGGCCTATTCCCAGATTTACCACGTCTCCGTCTTTTAATTCCCTTGCAACTCTTCTTGCAATAATTTCTTTAATGTCAGCCATTATTTTTCACCTCCTACGATGGAATCCACAAATATTCCTGATGTGGCTATGCAGTTGGGGTCAAGCTTGCCAACCTCCACAATTTCACATGCCCCTACAATCACATGGTCACATGCCGCTGCCATGAGAGGGTTGAAATTCCTTGTGGTGGCATTATATATGATGTTGCCGAACTTGTCTGCCACACTGGCTCTGATAAAGGCAAAATCAGCTCTTATAGGGAGCTCCAGCAAATAATCCCTGCCTCCTACATTGAGAACCTGTTTGCCCTCGGCTACTATTGTTCCCACGCCGGTAGGAGTGAGGAAGCCGCCCAACCCTGTTCCGCCTGCCCTGATTCTTTCCGCCAGGGTTCCCTGAGGCTCCAGCAGGCATTCTAGTTTATCTTCTTCCACATCTGTGTTCATTCTCTGCCCCACCTCGGGGTTGAGCCCCACATGGGAAGCTATCAATGTTTTAACCTGACCGTTATGGATAAGTTTGCCAACTCCTTTGTCAGGATAACCTGCGTCATTGCAAATTATGGTCAGGTTCTTAACATTTTTTCTGACCAGGGCATCGATTAAGATTTCCGGTGTGCCGCAGGCCATAAAACCGCCAACCATTATGCTTGCCCCGTCTTTGATTACGGAAACGGCCTCATCGGCTGTCTTGATTTTGTCAATCATTTCTTCTTTTCCTTTCTCATCTATACCATATTTCTTTTGACCAGTTCAGTCAGTACATAGGATGCCACGTCCTCCGCAAAAGTATTGGGTCCGAAACCCGCATCGTATCCCAGTTCCTGTGCCAGCTCATGTGACATTCTGGGCCCTCCGCAGCAAAGAATCACCTTGTCTCTCAGACCTTCTGCCTCTAATAGTTCCACCAATTCCGTGAGATTTGTAATATGAACATCTTTTTGCGTAACAATCTGTGATACCAGAATAACATCTGCTTTAAGCTCTATGGCTTTTGCCACCAGTTCTTCGTTGGGAACCTGGCTGCCCAGATTGTACGCGTCTATCCCCTTGTACCTTTCCAGCCCGAAATGACCGCCGAACCCTTTCATGTTCATGATGGCGTCTATTCCCACTGTATGGGCATCAGTGCCCGTGCAGGCCCCGACTACGATTACTTCTCTTTTTATATTCTCTGCAATAAACTGCTCGCAGGCCAGTCTGTCCATAACATCGCCTTCCACCTTGGGGACCTTGATGCTTGTATAATCAATGGTATGCAGGCATTTGCCGTAAACAACAAAATATGTGTAGCCTACTCCCAGATCTTTGGAGAATACTACGGAAGGTTCTTCAAATCCCATTTTTTTAACCAGGGTCCGGGCGGCCTCCTCAGCCTCGCCTCCGGCGGGGACCGGCAGGGTAAATGACATCTGCACCATACCGTCGTTCATTGTATCACCATAGGGCTTAACTCTGGTTAAATCCACATTAGCAACATTGGTCATTATTTCTCACCTCCCAGAATCAATTCAATAAAGGGATTCATATACGTGTCGTCTTTGACACTTACTCCTGAAAGACCCTTGCCCCCGTCTCTGGCTCTTTTAACACCGCCGAATCTTCCCTGCTCTATGGTGGCAAACAGACCTTCAATTTCAATGCTCTTGAGCAGTTCCAAAGCTTCTTTCAAAACTGTCTGAGCTCTTTGCTGGATAATCCCATCAGTTTTAAATACCACTTCATCTCCCAGGTTTCTTGCATTGTTAAATATATATGATGCATTCTCTATGGAAAGCATTCTGTCATGGAGGTGGGGTGTATGAATGGCCTCGGTAAGCATGCCCAAAAGCTGTATAGATTGACCGGACCAGACGGAAACCAGGTTGAACAAGGCATCCTGAATATGGCCTTTGAATATATTACCTGTCATAAATTTCGTGGGCGGCATATATTTCAGTTTGGCCCTGGGGAATATTTCTCTGGCCATAACCGCCTGTGCAAGTTCATACAGGAAACCGTTTTCCAGAGCCGGGTCCATTTCAAATGCATGTCCCAGGCCCATCTGCTCTTCAGGAATCCCTGCCAGAACGGCAAACTGCTCATTTATAAACTGGGAAGCCAGAACAGTATGGGCTGCTTCATAAGCATCATCCGTGGTAAGGTAGTTATCCTCTCCGGAGTTGAAAATAATACCTGAATACCCTATTAATACTCTGGAAAAATACTGGTCTATCAGAGTCCTCTGCATATTGATGTCTCTGAAAAGTATTCCATAAAGGGCATCATTGAGCATGACATCCAGTCTCTCCAAAGCTCCCATGGCCGCTATTTCCGACATGCACATCCCTGAGCTGTAATTGCAGAGTCTGATATATCTGCCGACCTCCTCACCTGCTTCATCCAGGGCTTTTCTCATAAGCTTGAAATTTTCCTGAGTTGCATAGGTCCCGCCAAAACCTTCGGTCGTAGCACCATATGGCACATAGTCCAGAAGGCTCTGACCTGTTGTTCTTATTACGGCAATGATGTCCGCTCCCTGTTTGACCGCTGCCTTTGCCTGAATTATGTCTTCATAAATATTACCTGTGGCTACAATTACGTAAAGGTAGGGCTGCTTTCCTTCCCCCAGCCGGCTGATGTATTCTTCTCTGGTTTTTCTCTGATTTTTGATTTTTTCAAGGGACTCCTCAGCCAAAGGAAAGATTTTTTCAGCAACCTTGTCTGCAGGATTTAAATTGAGCCCCATTATGTTCAGCTCGCCCAATGAAACTTTCTCAGCAATCTTCTGGGGAGAAAGCCCTGTTTCTATCATGGCATTGCCAATCCAGAAAGCTGCCCCCTTGCTGAGCCCGCCTCCGTCTTTGATTGCATCGGCAACAACATTGGGCAGAGGTGTATCTATATCATCCACCCCGTCTATTCCCAAAAGCCTGAGCACCGTTCTTTCAGTGCTTATGGTGGTATGCCTGTCAATAAATTTCTGCATACCCGAAGCTATGGCTGCCGCCGTAGCTCTGGCTTCTGCAATGATGTAGGGATCCAAATTCAGTTTGCTCTTCATAATTATTGATCCTCCATAAATCTTTTTGCGTTATCTATGATTTCTTTATGTAAACCCAGCATTCCTGCAATGTTCAAAGCATCTCTGGGTACCCGATTGTGCGCCGCCACTTCAGTCAGACTATAATCCATATATTTACTGATAATCTCAATCCTCTGCAGCCTGTTTGCGTATCGTATTTCTTTAGCCAGCTTATCAAAATCCACATTTGACAGCCCCTTTACCTGCAGGTTGGTAATATGTTCGCCTTCGGAAGCAACATCGAAGTGGGTGGTTATCATGCTGATATATGGCTTGTCGGACATATATTTTACCAGACTCTTGGTAAGGGCCCGTCCTTCTGCAGGATTGGTGCCATTGGCGATTTCATCTATTAGAATCAGTGACCTGTTTTTACCCTTTTCCAAAAGATCCTTGAGCTCTTCCATTTCGCTTCCAAAGCTGGACAAACCCCTTTGGATATTCTGACTGTCTCCCACAAGCAGGCGTATAAATGATGACATACCCAGCTTCCCATATTCGGCGGGAATGAAGAATCCCTGCTGAACCATCAGGGCGCATTGCCCCACCATTTTCAGGGTGACTGTCTTTCCACCCATATTGGCTCCGGTAATGCAGCTCACACCCTGCCTTAGATCTATGGATACCGGTTTGTATGACTTCCCTTTTTTGCGCAGGACATCCTCCAGCATCAATTGCCTGCCCTGTTTGATAATAATTTGATGGTCCTCTGAAATTTCAGGTTTGACACAGCTGTACTTCAAGGCAAACTCTGCTTTGGCAATTGTGAAATCAGCCTCTCCGATTGCCTGACAGTTTTTGAGCAGCCGGTCCCTATAGCGCCCGATTTCAGCAGACAGTTCCTCCCTTACTCTGAGTTCTTCCTCCTCCAGGGCATCATTTATTTTTTCCATGGCAACTTTTATTACATACTGGTCATCTGTGTACTTAATGTGAAATACAGCACTCATATAGTCTTCCTGGGCAAGAAAAAGCTCTTCTATGGCCATGGCTCTTTCCATAATCGGTTTATCATGCTTTGAAACAATATATTCAAATTTTGGAGTCATGGTGATTCCATATTTGGACTCTATCTGATATTTAATATCCTTTTTCAGCCTTCTCAGGCTTAGTTCATGTTCCCGTTTTTCTCTGCGCAGCGTTCCCAGCTTTTCTGAAAAGCTGTCGTAAATATAAAATGTGTTAATTCTTTCCCCGTCTGGATCAAGCACATCCAGTAGCTCCGTCAGGTCTTCAAGCCCAAATGAATCCGGAATTTTAAAGCCATTATCTTCTGCCGCTTTATAGTATCTCCTCAGGCTGTCCATTTGAAGCAGGAGTGTTTTAATTTCGAATAACTCCACGACAGAAAGCGCACTTCCGCCACTTCTTTTTATGGTGAAGGTAATGTCCTTGATTATTTCAAGAATTTCTAAAATCCGTGAAGACAGGTCAGTTTCACTTTTAAGCAGATTAACGGTAATCTCGACCTTATCCAGTTCCTGCCTAAGTTCGTCTTCCTGCCCCGGCTCAAAAGCTTTTAAGGCTTTCAGATATTTTTTGCCATAGGGGGAACGTATATGCAAAGAATTCAGCACAAAATCAAAACCGGTTTCCGTTCTTGTCTTGCTGTTGAATAGTCTGGATTTTCTCATTTCCCCCCCCTTTTGCAGTTAGCACACCGAACTTCCCGGTGAAAAACGTACATTTATGACAGGCATATCTCCCAGGGCATTCTGCATGGTTTTAAGCAGTTCTTCCTGATCAAAGCTGTAACCGGCAGGAGCATAGGGATTCACTGTTACAGCTGCAACTTTAATATTTTTAATAACTTTTACTTTTAAGCCTTTTTTCGCAAGCTGCTGCCAATGCTTGACACCTATGAAAATTTTCGTCGGGTCTTTCAGCACGAAAGTCAGCCTGCCCAGCTTCTTGGGGTGAATATCTGTTAAAACACCGGCGGTCAAAGCACCCGGCAAAAATACATACTCGGTTTCATCGCCTATTGCCTGGTCTAATGTGTTGCTTGCCATAAGGCCTGTATCAAGTTCAAGCTCTTTCATTCTGACTTTACCGCCGCTTTTGCTAATCAGTTGAATTTTTTCCAGGGTCCGGTCGTCTGAAAGAACTTTAATGATTTCTGAATCCTCCAGCTCCGGCAATTGAAACAGATTTACAACATGCAGGGTTTCCTCCACCATTTTCTTCATGTTCCTTGACACTGCGGCACCGGTGGCCAGTATTATTGCATCGGCGCTGTCGGGCGATGCAATAGACCTTCTGTCAACCGCACCGTCTATCAGTAAAATTTCGCAGCCGAAAGACAGCATTTCATCGCACAGCTTCTCATGGTCTTTTGTGTTCACGGGGCCGGCCACCTGCACATAACCGCTTTCAGCCACCCTGCATATCATCAGCTGACCAAGTACTGTGTAATAATCAGTCATTTTCAGAATTTCCAGGCCCGCTTCAGATAATTCATATATCTGGACCGGCACTGATACAATAGTGCCGGCATCCAGATATACTCTGGGTTTTTCGGTTCCAGTTACAAGATCGGTATTTTCGCCGTCCCTGCCTGTGGAGGTGACGCCGATAAGCATGCCTTCATCCATGGCTTCTTCAACCAGCAGGTTCAAAGTGGTGGTTTTCCCTGCATTTTTCGACATGCCTACTATAGCCACTCTTCTGTATTTTTCAGCCAGTTCCTTAATCAACCCCATTGTCTGTCTCTTTCGTTATTTTTCACGATCTTATTTATTTCTTTCATGGCGCTGCAGATTCTGAGGTTCAAGAGACAGGTTTTCACCCTGCATCAGGCCTGCAACCCCTTCATAGTGATAAGTTTTCTTACCGGTGCAGTAATCGCATACGCACTCAAGGGGCTTAAGATCCTCCGGCTCTGTGTAGGTTGTAATTACACCCTCATAGTTTCTCAGTATCACCTTGTTGGGTGCCTGGGAAATCAGATACTGAGGCATTACAGGGATCTTGCCTCCACCGCCGGGAGCATCTACCACAAATGTGGGAACTGCATAGCCGGAAGTATGGCCTCTAAGGCTTTCAATTATTTCAATGCCCTTGGCAACGGGTGTTCTGAAATGCTCTATGCCCAGAGAAAGATCACATTGGTAGATGTAGTAAGGCCTTACCCTGATTCTCACGAGATCGTGCACCAGATCTCTCATGATATGGGGACAGTCATTTACTCCCCGCAGAAGCACTGACTGGTTGCCTAAGGGAATGCCTGCATCTGCAAGTTTTCTGCAGGCTTCGGTTGCATCCGGAGTCACTTCTTTTGAATGGTTGAAGTGTGTGTTCAGCCAAATGGGATGATATTTTTTCAGCATATTTACCAGGTCATCGGTAATTCTCATAGGCATTACCACAGGCGTCCTGGTTCCCAGACGGACAATTTCCACATGTGGAATTTCCCTCAGCGATTTTATGATATATTCCAAAACATCGTCATCCACAAGGAGGCAGTCTCCGCCGGACAGCAAAACGTCCCTTACCTGGGGAGTTTTCCTGATATAAGCCAGGCAGGCATCAATATCTTCCATGCTTCTGGCGGCATCCGTTTCACCGGCAAGTCTTCTTCTAGTACAGTGTCTGCAGTACATTGAACACTGGTCGGTAATAAGGAAGAGAACCCTGTCCGGATACCTGTGGGTAAGCCCCGGTGCCGGAGAGTCTTCATCTTCGTGAAGGGGGTCAAGCATATCGGCTTCGCTCCTGTGGGTTTCTGCAAGTACGGGAACAGCCTGCATTCTTACAGGACATCTGGGATTGTCTTTATCCATAAGGGATGCATAATAAGGAGTAATCCCCATCCGGAAATTCTTCACTACTGCTTTGATATCTTCTTCTTCCTGGGGTGTAAGGTTAATTATTTTCTTCAGTTCCTCTATGGTGCCTATTCTGTTTTGAACCTGCCACTTCCAATCGTGCCATTGTTCCTCAGTTACATCTTTGTAAATTTCAATATCTTTCCAAGTTCTGGCCATCATAATCCTCCTTTTTTCATAACGCAGCATCAGCGCTCTATGCATACATTTCAGTGAAAAGTTTTCTCAGGCTTTCGCTTTCCCTCAACACCTGCAGGGCAATGGCTGCATGACCTTTGGTGTAGCCGTTGCCTACAATCATTGTAATATCTTTTCCTACTCCCTCAGCGCCCAGTGCTGCTTTGGTAAAGCTTGTGGCCATGCTGAAGAAATAAACCATACCACCGTCTTTTGTGGCCAAAATACTGGCCATTTCAGTGTTGGGAATATTAACGCAGTTAATTACAAGATCTGCAAGCTTTCCATTTGTAAGCTCCATTATCTTGTTGTACACATAGATGGCGTCCGTGGCATCAGCTGCAAAATATTCGTCAGCAAGATTCTGGCTCCTTGCCCTGTTTGTGCTCTTGTCACTGCCTCCGATGCAGATTACCTTGCCTGTCACACCGGCTCTTTTCTTGGCTTCGTAAAGGCAAAGCAGGCCTGACTTCCCACCGCCGCCTATGACAACAACCGTATCTCCGGGTTTTACCAGCTTTGCAGTCTGGGCTGGAGCTCCGGCCACGTCCAGCACCGACAGAGCCAGATTTTCAGGCATATCATCAGGCAGGACAGCATAAATACCGCTTTCAAACAAAATAGCCTGGCCTTTTATATCGACCTGGTCGACATCGGGCCTGACTTCTAAAATTTCCTCAATTACCAGAGGAGTGAGAGACAGGGATACCAAGGTTGCCAGCTTGTCTCCAACCTTCAGGTCGGTTTTCCCATGCAGAGCGGGACCGATTTCCTTAACAGTGCCTATGAGCATTCCTCCCGAACCCGTAACTGGATTCTTGTGCTTGCCCTGTTTTTCCACCAGGCCCATCATAATCTTTTTAATTTCTTCGATATTGCCTTCAGCCTGCTTTTCAATCTGAGTAAAGCTTGCTGAATCGATATTGAGTGTCTGCACATCGATCAATACTTCATTGTCATAAATTTCCATAGTATTGTCGATTTTCTCAGCGGGCTGGGGTAGCACTCCTTTGGGTTCAATAACTCTGTGAGTACCGTAAGGACATCCTTTTTTCATAATATTCCCTCCTTGTATTTAAGGTTTTTAACTATACATATGAGATATAGCAAAAATCGTGCCATCTTCAATTCCTTGAAAATGCACGATTTTAAGGGCCTGCTGGTGAAATTTGATGTGATTACGGTTCGACAACCGAGGGCGCTGATTTGAAAACGGTTCACTCGCTTAAATATCCCGGCTGAAATGTGCAGAGGAACTCACAGCCGATATTTATTCTTTTTCCTCATAAACTGGGTCTGGCTTATACCTATGGCGGCGGCGGCTTTTCTGGTCGAGCCATATCGGTCGTAGGCATTTTTTATGATTTTGCTCTCGAAATTTTCCACCATGGCGGTAAGAGATAGTTCAGACGGTTCTGCGCCTGCAGATTTTTCGAAAAAGTCCTGATGGTATTCTTTCATCACATCATAAGCCGTTATTATCTCTCCTTTCGAGGAAATAATAAGCCTTTGTATAACGTTCTCCAGCTCTCTTATATTACCCGGCCAGGCGCTTTCTTTCAGATATTCCAGGGCATCTTCGCCTATGCCCCTGTTCACACCGAATTTCTCGCTGTACTTTTCCACAAAATACATAGCCAGAGCCGGAATCTCACTTTTCCTTTCAGAGAGTGGCGGCACACGGATGGGAAACACATTTAGCCTGTAATACAAATCCCGGCGGAAACGGCGAAAATCCATTGCCTCTTCAAGGTCTTTATTTGTGGCCGAAAGGATTCTCACATTTGTTTTTATGGTTCTTGAGCCGCCAACCCGATAAAATTCACCATCCTGTATGACCCGCAGCAGCTTGGCCTGTACATCCAGGGGCAGTTCTCCCACTTCATCCAGAAAAATTGTGCCATTGTCGGCCATTTCAAAGTAACCTTTCTTCCCCGAGGGGTTGGCTCCCGTGAAAGAACCTTTTTCATAACCGAACAGTTCGGATTCTATCAGGTCTTTTGATATGGAGGCACAGTTTATCTTCAGGAATGGCTGCATGCGGCGGCTGCTGTTTTTCTGTATCAGGGAAGCGATTTTGTCCTTTCCGACACCTGTTTCCCCCGTAATTAAAACGTTGCAATCATATTTAGCCACCTTCAGGGTCTCCTCCAGCACCTGGGCCATAGCCCTGCTTTCACAGACAAAATCCTCCACCTGACCTTTTGAATATTTCACAATATCCTGGCTAACAGCCGTACCCGGAGCGAAGCTGGTAAGGGCCTCCACTTTCTTCTGTATTATGGTCGCCTCCTCCAGAGCTTTTGCCAGGCTTCGTACAAGCTCAATGTCGAACTCATCGTATTCTTCCAGATAACCTTCTGCCACTCTGAGGTTAAGTTGCCTTGAGATGGATTCTGTTATGTAAACGGCGATATTATAGTTGTTGATCAGATTAGCGAAAAATACTGTGCCGCCATATTTTGTTGACAGGATATTGACAGTCTCAGCTCCCGGGATATCGGCACAGTTTACACTCATGTCATACAGCTCTTCCAGTCCCAGTTTTTCAAGGCATTCAAGCGGCTTTAAGATATTGCCGTAATGAATCTGGGTAAATGTTTCCTTTAACAGCTTATCTATGGCTTTTCCCTTAAGCATAATATCTGACTGTTTGTCTAAAAGACAGACTATAATGGCATCACTGCCAACAGATTTTCTTATGGAGCTTCCATAAAGAAGATTGGTCAGAAGATTGTTTCCCACAACCAGAAAATTCATTTTTCCCCTGGCTTCCCTGTTGACCTCGTAAAGAGTCCCTGATTCGTTATATGCATAAAGAAGCAGATTAACAGGAATATCTGACGGAGGCTTAACCACGGGAAAATCGTTGAACAATATTGCGTAACCCTCTGCATCCACCTGGGAATATGCCATGTCGATGTTTGTTATCCGGCTGATATAAAGAGGAATTGCCGCTGTAGAGGCATTGCATATTATCTCATCTCCGACTTTGAGATTTTTGCTGTTGCCGTAATCTTCTCCTATCTCTTCAATGACACCATAAACCACACCCCCTGTATCTGTAAAAGGATTGTGCAGTTTGCCTCTTCTGATAACGATATCGATGATTCTTTCCTTAATTGCATCGGGATTGTTGTCTGCTTCTATGCATATCTGCTTAAAGCTTGTGTTTTCTATATGCAGCTTTTTCAAAGATATCCGCATCTCTGTTTTACTTATGGCCCTGTTGTTGTCTATACGCCATGCTGAAGTTGAAAGAACCTGCCTGGGCTCAAGAACCCTTTCATGGCCGTAGCTGCTGAACATATTTTACCTCCATAATCTGCATATGATGCGAAATCGGTTCGATTTTTCGACTTCAGCATATCGCAATCTTATGGTAATTGCAAATCAAATTTGTTATGATTAAGAAAATGTGAAGGAGGTGCGCAATGGAGAATAATACTTCAGTGATCAGAGTCAGGATGTCCCTTAAGGATGCTCATTACGGCGGAAATCTGGTGGACGGTGCCCATGTGGTTCATCTCTTCGGCGATGTTGCCACAGAACTATTAATAAAGACTGACGGAGACGAAGGTCTGTTTTTGAAATACAACGAAGTGGAATTTCTGGCCCCTGTCTATGCAGGAGATTTTATTGAAGCCAAAGGGGAGATTTACGAAATGGGAAATACCTCAAGAAAAATGAGGTTCGAAGCATACAAGGTAATCGAAGCTAAACCCGGCATAGGCCCTTCTGCTGCCGATGTGCTGGAAAAGCCGATACTCGTAGCCAGAGCTGAAGGCATATGTGTGACACCAAAGGAGTTCCAGAGAAAATAGTATGTTTGAACCCTTTTTCATTTTATTCAGCCTGATGGCCATAGGCTATGGGGCCATGAAAAGATCCTGGATAAACGAAACTCAGAATCAAGGTTTAGGCAATGTTCTTATCAACATTGCCTTTCCTTGTTTACTTTTCGCCAGCATTATCAATGTCAATATAGAGGGGGAACTGCTGCGTGATTTTCTAAAAGCAGGTATTTTGTCTTTCATTTTTTATGCGCTTTTCTGTTTTCTTGGAGGAATATATGCTAAAGTCGCGGGATTGCCGGTTGAGCACCATGCTATGGTCAAGATGTCAATGTTTACTTCCAACAACAGTTTCATGGGGTTTCCCATAGTACTGGCATTTTTCGGACAGCAAGGCTTTATTCTCATGGTGGCAAACAACATTGCCATGGCATTTATGACCTTCGGTTATGGAATTAGCATGCTGAAAAAATCCCGTCGCCTGCTGGAGGGACGGGATGACTCGAAAAAAAACACTGTACTGATGTGGATGCAGCAGATTTTCAACCCCATAATAATATCGGTTTTTCTTGCTCTGGTTGTAAATTTCATGGGTCTGGCAAAATTCATTTCTCCGCCATTGTTCAGCCTCCTGTCCATGCTGGGAGATTTGACCACACCGCTTTCAATGATTTATATAGGTGCGACCCTGGCCACCTCTCCTTTAAAAGATCTGGCCCGGGACAGGGCGGCTTTCGGAGTTAGCCTCACCAGACTGCTGCTGTTTTCTGCAACTATTTTTGGAATTCTTTGGTTTCTTCCTGTATCCGTTCTTATTAAGCAGATTCTGTTTCTCGTATATGTCCTGCCTTCCGCTGCCGTAATTCCCGCGCTTACCGAGAAGTACGGAGTCGGTCATAAGGAGGCAGTAAACATAGTGGTATTATCCACTTTGTTTTCCCTGATAACATCTCCGTCAGGAGTTTATATAGCTCTTAATTTCCTCGGAGGTTAGTTTTCTGTAGTGGCCTTCTTTTAAATGCCCAAGCCTGAGATTTCCTACTGAAATTCTCTCCAGTTCCTGAACTTTATTCCCTACCGCTGCAAACATCTTGCGTATCTGGCGGTTCTTGCCTTCACGGATAGTTATTTCCACCAGGGTGCTTCTTTCCATCTGTTTAACAATACTTACGTGTGCAGGCGCAGTAAGATAATCCCCGATATCGACTCCTTTTCGCAGAGCATCAAGTTTTCTGTCAGATAACTGGCCCGCCACAAGTGCTCTGTAGGTTTTTTCCACCATATTTTTAGGGTGAGCCATAGTTTGCGCAAACTCGCCATCGTTTGTCATAAGCAGCAGACCTCTGGTATTATAGTCCAGCCTGCCCACAGGAAAAAGCCTTACACCCATATCTCCCACCAGATCCATTACTGTAGGCCGTCCTTTTTCATCCGCAGCGCTTGTAATATATCCTTTTGGTTTATTGAGCATGATATAGGTATATTGGCGGTCGGCCTCTACAAGCATTCCACTCACCTTTACCTCATCGCCTTCACGAACTACATAACCGGGTTCTGTTAATATTTCTCCGTTGATTTCTACCTTGCCGGATTTAATCAGTTCGTCTGCCTTTCTTCTGGAAGCAATTCCTCCCTGTGCAATATATCTGTTCAATCTCATAAAACTTTCTCCGTAAAATGCCGGCTCCGTCACGGCCTGTTGTTTTGTAATTGAATAATACCACTCCCCGGGGGTATATACAATCACAGCGAATGCCGTACAGGAGGTGAAGACTATGAGGCTGGAGTTGACCGACGAATTAAAAGAATATATGGCTGAGAAAAAATATGACAGCATATATATGCTGATTAAAATCCGCAGCAGTTGAGGGGGAACCTATGCTGAAGTTTCAGCAAAGTTCGGAGAGAAACCCCCGGGAGAAGACATTAAAATATACGAGGTGGATGGCTATAACATTTATGTTCAGGATGGCATCTCCCCCAGAAATGAAGTTATTACTTTAGGCCTGGAAAAGCTTCTCTTTATGGAGAGAATTTCTGTAGAGGGTGTAGTTCCAGTATTTCCTTGATATTTACTATAGAAAAGGTCGGTATCCCGAACTCCTCGAAGATTTCATCAGAAGCAGGAATGGCTTTCCGGCCTTTTTCCATTCTGTCGACTGCCACCACAATACCAACGACTTCAACTGCGGCTTTACCATAAAGTATGGGCAGAACTTCCCGTACTGATGTTCCGGCTGTAATGACATCTTCAATAATCAGCACTTTATCTCCGTCTTTTAAATTATATCCTATTATACTGCCACCCTCACCGTGGTCTTTTTCTTCTTTTCTGTTAAAGCAATAATTTAAATCCATATTGTGGTCTTGTTTGAGAGCCATCAGGGTTGTCACGGACAAGGGTATGCCTTTGTAGGCGGGGCCAAAAAGCACATTTGTATCCTTGGGAATTTTCCCGGATTCCATATTCTCTGCTATGCAATCAGCATAATATGATCCCAGCTTTAAAAGTTGCTCACCCGTAACAAAATTGCCGGTATTTATAAAATACGGTGTTTTCCGTCCACTTTTCGTTACAAAATCGCCGAACATCAGAACCCCCGAACAAATTAAAAAATCAATGAATTCATTTTTTTTCACTGTATATCTCCTCCAGTTCCTCGAGAATCCTCACCGGCGCTTTCGGATCCAGTAAGGATGCAGTCCCAACAGCCACAGCATCGGCTCCCGCCATCAGCATCTCCATGGCGTCCTCACCCGACATAATCCCACCCATGCCTATAATGGGAAGATTTACCGCTCCTCTCACCTGATAAACCATTCTTACCGCAATGGGTTTGATGGCAGGCCCGGATAAACCTCCCATTCCCATGGCCAGCAATGGCTTGCCGGTCTTCGTATCTATTTTCATCCCCAGCACAGTGTTTATGAGAGACAAGGCATCAGCTCCCTCCGACTCTGCCGCTTTTGCGATTTCGGTGATATCGGTGACATTTGGGGAAAGTTTGATTATCAACGGCTTGGTTGTCGCCTTTCTGATTTCTTTTGTCAGCGCAGCTGTGGTTTTGGGATCTGTTCCGAAACTCATGCCCCCTTCCTTCACATTGGGACACGAAACATTGATTTCCAGCATATCGACTTTTTGCTTATCAAGCTTTTCCACAACAGCAATGTATTCATCAATATTCCGGCCTGCCACATTGACTATTAAAGGGCAGTCAAACTTTGAAAGAAAGGGCAGCTCAGTTTCTATGAATACGTCCACGCCGGGATTCTGCAGACCGACAGAATTGAGAATCCCTCCATAGGTTTCCGCAATTCTCGGAGTGGGATTTCCTTCCCATGGATCCGGAGACACACCCTTGGTCACTATAGCTCCCAGTCTGTTGATATCGAAATATTCCTCACTGTCACGTGCGGAGAAAGTCCCCGAACATACCGTCACAGGATTTTTCCATATTACACCCGCTATGTCCACTCTCATGTCAATCATTCCAAACAACCTTTCTTCCGTCAAAAACAGGCCCGTCTTTGCACACCCTCTTGTTTACCTGGTGATTGTTTTCCATGATTTTGCATACACAGCAAAGACAGGCGCCAAAGCCGCAGCCCATCCTTTCCTCCAAAGAAACCTGAATCTCTGCGTCTTTTTCTGCACAGTACCGGCTTACAGCTTTCAGCATAGGCAGCGGGCCGGAAGCATAACATTTCTCCGGGAGCTCTTTTGACAGGACATCCATCACATTTCCGTTTAATCCAAATCCTTCTGCTTCAGAGATTATCACTAAATTATCTGCGAAGGTTTGAAACTCTTCGGTCAAAAATGGCCGGTCTCTGTAGCCCAGAATCACATTTACAAAGCAGCCCGTTTCTTTCAGTTTTCCTGTCAGCTCCAGCAGAGGAGGAATTCCCAGCCCGCCTCCAACTACCCATACCTCCCGCATCTGCGAAGGTATTTCATATCCATTGCCTAAAGGCACTGTAAGCTTAATCCTCTTACCTGCTCCATATCCTGAAAGCTCTCTGGTCCCCGCTCCCACCACTTTATAAACCAGCCGGATATTGTTTTCATCCGCCCTGCATATGCTGATGGGACGCGGCAATAAAAGATCCCGTCTGTCCAAATATATGTTGACAAAATTGCCCGGCTTAATTTTTTCTGTCAGATCATGAGGATATTTAACCCTTATGGAAAAAACATCTTCAATAAGCTCCTTTTGCTCCAATATTTCCGTTGCAACAATAAACTTTTTCTCACACATTATGTTAAATCCTTTTTCATCGCCAGAGCAGCTTTTCTGATTTCCTCTTGAAAATCCCTGCCGTTTTTCCATGCACCTATAATGCCCCTAGAAGAATTCACGATAGCGCCCATTCCGTTTTTATCAAAGTAGCTTTTCAGGTCTCTGCCAGTCGCCCCCTGTGCACCGTAACCGGGAACCAGGAAAAAAGTGCGGGGCAATCTTTCCCTCAAAATCGCACCCTGACCGGGATGTGTTGCTCCGACCACAGCCCCTGCCAGGCTGTAACCTTCCTTCCCTATCAAATCACGTCCCCATTTTTCAACCAGACCGGCCACATGCAGATACAATGGTCTTCCGTCCGTTTCAACTGGCAGTTCCTGCAGCTCGCTGCTGCTTATATTGCTGGTTCTTATCAGAATGAAGATGCCCTTGTTGAATTTCCTGCATCTATTTACAAATGGCTCTATACCATCGGTGCCGAAATATGGATTAATTGTGATAGCGTCCTCTTTCCATATGTCATGGTATGTACCGTCAATTTCAGCTCCCCCCAGATGGGCACTGTAGGCTTCTGCGGTTGATGAAATATCCCCCCGCTTGATATCTCCGATTACAATCAGCCCTTTATTTTTTGCGTACTCCACTGTGCTTATGTAAGCTTCGATACCGCTCAGACCATAGCACTCATACATTGCAATCTGCAGCTTTACTGCCGGAACAATGTCATATATCGCATCAATTATTTTTTTATTGAATTCCTTGAAAATTTCACCTGCGGCAATGGGATTTTTCCCCAGCTCTCTGAAATATTTCTCTTTAATCCCGGGAGGAATCAGTTCCAGTGTGGGGTCAAGTCCAACAACTGAAGGATTTGCTTTTTCCTTAATCTTTCCTATTAAAAGATCCATCATTATATATCAACCTCCCGTTTACAAATGTTTGCAGGCATCTGCCCTTTAACCGCATACCCGCATAGGGTGTGCTGCGGCCTTTTGTAAAGAATTTTTCCGGATTCACTTCGTATTCAGTATCCACATCGAAGACCGCCAGGTCGGCTGTCTTGCCTTCTTCAATCATACCTCTTTCAATTCCCAGTATTTCCGCCGGCGCTGCGCTCATTTTTCTTATGAGATCCACAGGAGCCAGCAGGCCTTTTTCCGCCAGCATTGTGAATGACAGGGAAAACGACGTTTCCAGACCAATAAGCCCGAACCTGGATTCTTCAAAATTCCCTTCCTTTTCGGCAAAGGAATGGGGAGCATGGTCGGTGGCTATGGCATCTATGGTGCCGTCCCGCAACCCCTCAATAACCGCCTCTCTGTCTCTTGCCGTCCGCAGTGGGGGATTTACCTTGCCCCTTCCTCCGGTTCCTTTCAAAAACTCCTCTGTCAAGGTAAAATAGTGGGGGGCTGTTTCAGCTGTTATTTTCATGCCCTGGGCTTTCGCCTTCCTTATGGCATCAACAGCCTCTTTCGTGCTGATATGGCAGAAATGAAGATGCCCGCCTGCCTTTTCTGCCAGCCCTATGTCCCTTTTGACGGTAGCCACTTCCTCTTCGGCATGGGAAAACACGGGCAGATTATATTCTGCAGCGTGCTTCATCGCTTTCAGCATGAGTCTTTCATCTGCCACGCTTTTACCGTCATCGCTGATTGCGGCAATTCCCCTGCCGGCAATCCTGCGACAGAGGCTGTCCATGCTCACCAGCTCTTCAAAGTTCACAAGTGCTTTTCCCTCAAGTCCTCTGGTTATAGCGGAAACAACGAAAAGATTTACTCCGCAGCCTCTTTGCCCTTTCTCATCCACATAGGCTACTACAGCCTTATTGTCCAGTACAGGGCTTGTGTTGGGCATGCAGCAGACGGTGGTTACTCCTCCTGCCGCCGCCGCTTTTAAGCCTGTGAAAATATCTTCTTTATAGGTCTGCCCCGGATCCCTGAAATGAACGTGAAGATCAATGAGGCCGGGCACAACCCATTTTCCCCTTGCATCTATTATTTTTGTTTCCCCGGATTCCGCATTGATTTCTTTTTGTAATGCCGATATTTTTCCGTCCTCGATCTCTATGTCAAGTATCTCATCAAGATTGTTCCCGGGGCTGATTACATGCCCGCCCTTGATACAGTATTTCATCGTCGCTTCTCCTTTATTTGAGGCTGACTATATCATCGCAGTATTCGCATCTGTACTCCCTGTTTTCTTCATCCACCAGATGAAAAATATGGGGAGCGTTCTTTTCAACTGAAGTAACACACCTGGGATTTTTGCAGAAAATGATGTTGGTGACTGTTTTGGGTATTTCCAGCTTAATCTTTTCTTTAACCTTGTGATCTTCAATTATATTAACTGTTGCGTTGGGGTCGATAAGGCCTAAATTCGCCAGGTCTATGTCTACTACATCCTTGATTTTAATTATATCCTTTTTGCCGTGCTTTTTGCTGTCCGCATTCATAATAAAGGCTATTGAATGATTTGAAATGTCTATGTCAAGATAGTTGAGTATTTTGGCGCCTAAGCCTGCTGTTATGTGGTCAATTACTATTCCTTTTTCAATGCTTTGTATTACCAGCATTATACTGCCCTCCTTTCATTTTCTTCCTCATCAAGCCCCAGAAGTTTGATTATCAGGGCCATGCGCACATACATCCCATATTTAACCTGTGCAAAATACATGGATCTTGGGTCTGAGTCCACCTGTGGCGAAATCTCATTTACACGGGGCAGGGGGTGAAGGACCATCATGTTTTCCCCCGCCCCCTTCATTTTATTTTCATCCAGAATATAGCTGTCTTTAAGCCTTACATAATCTTCTTCGTTGAAAAATCTTTCTTTCTGGACTCTGGTCATGTACAGTATGTCCAGTTTTCCTATTACATCCTCCAGAAGTCTGACTTCCTCGAAGCTGCAGGTTTCGCAGTTCTGAAGCTTCTTCCTGATATATGCGGGAATGACCAGTTCTTCCGGAGATATCAGGTAAAACCTGACTCCCCTGTAATGGTAAAGTGCATTAATCAGGGAATGCACAGTTCTTCCGAACTTCAGGTCGCCGCAGAAGCCGATTGTAAGATTATCAAAACTCCCTTTGGTACTGTAGATAGTCATAAGATCCGTCAAAGTCTGGGTGGGGTGGTGGTGGCCTCCGTCACCTGCGTTTATAAGCGGAACAGGGGACACTCCGACCCCCACTTTTGGCGCACCTTCTTTCTGATGCCTTATGGCAATTATGTCAGAATAACATGCGACCGTCCTTATGGTATCTGCTATGCTTTCCCCTTTCATGGCTGAACTGGAATCCGCATCGGAAAACCCAATCACTCTGCCACCGAGCCTCAGCATTGCAGCTTCAAATGACAGCCTTGTTCTTGTGCTGGGCTCAAAAAAAAGTGTGGATAGAATTTTTCCTTCGCACACTTTTGTGTATTTCATCGGGTTCTCAATGATATCGGCGGCTAAGCGGAAGATTTCCTCCATCTCCTCCCTGGAAAAATCCTCCGGTTCAATTAAATTTCTTCCTTTTAACAAATTGACCACTCCCTTTCGGTATAAAAAAAATCTCCCTTTCGGAAGATTAAATCAATAAAATAAATAAAGAATCTGCACAGAATTTTTTCGGATTTACTTTTTTCTTCTTCGCAGTCATTTCATTTACCCCTTTTTCGTAGTGAATACTATCATCAAAAAATTTCCCTGTCAAGCAGTAAATCCGCAAAGAAAATCTATTTTTTTTCGTCGAAATACTGTCTCAGATAAGTTATGGCTGATGCATAACTCCCGAAACCCTGACCTGCAATGGTTTTCATGCAGGCTTCCTCCGTGTACGAAAACCGTCGGTATGTCTCCCGGGTTTTTATGTTGCTCAAATGCACTTCTACTGCGGGTACACCCACAGCTTTTAATGCATCCGGTATGGCTATACTGGTATGCGTATAAGCGGCAGGATTGATTATGATTCCATCATATTTGCCACGCGCTTTCTGAATTTCATCGATAATTGCACCTTCATGGTTGCTCTGAAAACAGTAACATTGAAAATTATTGTTTTCGCAGACATGCTCAATGAATAATACAAGGTCCCGATAAGTGTCTCTGCCATATATTTCAGGTTCTCTGATTCCCAGCATGTTTATGTTCGGGCCGTTTATTATCAGAAGCTTTCTTTTCAAACTTTTCGTCATCATATCCTGCAATTCTTACACCCTTTCTCTTATTAATTTTACCACATCATGTATTCCGCCATTGGAAGAAATTCGCATGTCCGCAAAAGATTCATATAAATGCTTGCGTTCTCTATATAATCGCATCAATTCATCCGGATTTTTTGATAAAGGGCGGCCATCCAGGGGTAAAAGGTGCAGGTCACGCTCAAGCAGAACAATGAGTCCGTTTTGTTTAAGTCTGAAATAATTTGTGGGATCTTTGACGATGCCGCCCCCGGTTGCAATTACAAGATTGCTTTCCTTTCCAAGTTTCTGTGCCTGTTCAACTTCCATCTGTCTGAAAACCTCTTCACCTTTATTTTTAAAAATGTCGGGAATGGACATGCCCGCAACCTTCTCAATGGTTTCGTCCGTGTCCACAAATTCTCTCCCCAGCTCCCTGGCAAGCTGACGGCCAACTGTTGTTTTCCCGCTGCCCGGCATCCCTATGAGAACAATATTCATTACATCTTTCATTATCTGCCTGCTTACATCTCCGATTAGCTCGTCCGGCAGCGCCATGTCCATAAACAGTTCTGCCGCTCTTTTTGCCTGGGCAACAAGCATGGTAAGCCCCGTATTGCAGAGTATACCAAGTTGCCGCGCCTGCATGGCAAGCCTGGTATTAATGGGATTGTATGTGACATCGAGCACAGCATTACATTCCGGGAAATCCTGCAGGTTTAAGGGTGCCGCATCTGTTTCGGGATACATACCCACAGGAGTGGTATTGACAATGATATCAGCATCGGCATGGAGATAAAGGTTCCCGTAATTGTTCTCTCCGCTTCGTGAAATAACCAGGGGGAACCCCCCCCTGTCGGAAATCACGCTACAGGCCGTCAGGGATGTCCCCCCGCTGCCTAAAACCAGCACTTTCTTCTGGGCAAAATCTATGCTTGCTTCATCCGCCATTGCACAAAACCCATTGTAGTCCGTATTATCACCAAAAACAGTTCCGTTTACTCTCCTGACCAGAGTGTTGACGCTGCCGATGCGCCTTGCTCTTTCGGACAATTCATCACAATACGGAATTACAGCCTTTTTATAGGGAATCGTGACATTCAGTCCCTGCCAGTCTCCGTTGCACAGGTAGTTGTCAAGCTCATCGGGCGACAGAGGAATCAGATCGTAACTATACAGCCCGAAGTTTTCGTGAATCAATTTGCTGTAGCTGTGTGTCAGCTTTTCTCCAATAAGTCCATAGCCCATATCAATACTCCGAATAAGCACCCAGAAATACGAAAGGGTCGCATGTTCCCTGTAGGTCACCTATAAATCTTAATACTTCCGGCGCATATATGCTGGCATCTATATCAAAATAAAACATAAAGGCAAAATCAGTACCTGCAATGGGCCTGCTTTCTATCTTACATAAGTTCAACCCCAAAGATGCAAATTTGGCAAGAGTCTGATACAAAGATCCCGGCGTATGGGAAATTGCCATCATTAAGCTGATTTTATGAGCTCCCGGATATATCTCAAGATTCTTCGATATGCAAATAAAACGTGTATAGTTGTCTGTGCTGTCCTGTATATCGTGTTCAAGAAAAGAAAGACCGTACAGTCCTGCACATACTCCCGAAGAAATCGCAGCTACATCATTTCTCTCGCTTTCGGCAACCAATTTTGCAGCTGTTGCTGTATTTTCGCAGGTTACGAACCGGATCTGTTCATGAGCATTTACGAAGCCGCTGCACTGGCCCAGAGCCTGATCGTGTGTATAAACCTCTTTGATATCGGACATCTTTGTACCTTCTTTAGCAAGAAGCGAGTGACTGATTTTCAGCTTGCTGCTACGCACTATGTGGAATTTATGCTTTTTCATCAGATCATACACTTCGTTCACCGATCCGTACAGGCTGTTTTCAATGGGAAGGATGCCATATTTGCACAATCCCTTGTCGACGGCATTGAACACAGCTTCGAAACTGTGAAAATACATAATACTGGGCAAGGCAAACATCTTGTCACAAGCCTGCTGAGAATAGGACCCCTCCACACCCTGACATGCAACAACCGCTTTCTGTGGAAACAGGGAAGGAGTGTTTTCCATAGCTTTCAGGATTTCCTGTTCCAGCGATGTGGCTTTTGACAGGGTTTTTGACTGAAGTGAACGGGACAGGTCAAACAGGGTGCTGAAAAACACTTTCGTATAAATGGCAAGTTCGTCTCCATTTTTCTCAATCATCCGCTCAATAATTTCGCGTTCCCGCTCACTATTCAGAACAGGGAGACCTTGAGCTTTCTTATATTCTGCAACAGCAGCAACGATGTTCATGCGCTCTTTAAACAGCACAGCCATTTCATCATCTATGCTATCAATCTGCTTTCTCAAATCCACAAGATTCTTCATCATTTGCCTCCTGATATCAAGTCATACAGCACAATTGCGGCTGCGGCTTCTACGCAAGGGACTGCCCTGGGAACGACACAGGGGTCATGGCGGCCCTTAACCTGTATTTGTTCCGGCTTTCCCGTCACAAGGTTCACTGATTCCTGCTCTGTACCTATGGATGAAGTAGGCTTAAATGCCACCCTGAACACAAGCGGCATGCCGGTAGCTTGACCGCCTAAAATCCCACCGCTGTGATTCGTCCTTGTCCGGACTCTTTCTCCATCAAAGTAAAACTCGTCATTGTTCATACTTCCTGTGGACATCGTAGCGGCAAAACCGTCTCCAAACTCTATGCCTTTTACGGCGGGAATGCCGAACACAGCTGCGGCAATCATATTTTCAAGCCCGTTAAATATCGGTTCTCCCAATCCCGCCGGCAAGCCCAGGACACAGCATTCAATGATTCCGCCCACAGAATCGTTTTTAGCGGATGCCTCCAGAATATGGGTTTCCATCAATTTCCCCGCACCTGCATCTACGACAGGAAAATCAGACTCCTGGACGGCTCTCAACTGATCCGGTGTTGTATGCAGGGGATCCAGAGGAGCATCTTTTATGGATCCGATAGAGTAAATATGAGCTCCAAGATGTATACCTTCCCTTTCAAGCAGCTGCATGCACAAAGCTCCGGCAAAAACAAGGGGTGCTGTAAGCCGTCCCGAATAGTGTCCACCGCCTCGGAAATCGTTGGTTCCTCCTGTTTTTATATATGCTGTAAAGTCCGAATGACCCGGCCTTGGCACATAGCGGAAAGCATCGTAATCCTGTGAACGGGTATCCCTGTTATAGAAAACTGCACAAAGGGGGGCTCCGCAGGTTTTGCCTTCGAAAAGGCCTGACAGGATCTCGGGAATATCGGGCTCTTTCCTTGGAGTAGCTGTTGCCCTTTGTCCCGGCATTCTTCGTCTGAGCTGCGTCAGAATAAAATCCATATCCGGCTCTATGCCGGCAGGCAGGCCGTCAATCACAACTCCTATGGCTTCGGAATGGGACTGGCCGAATATATGAATGCGAATATTTCTTCCCAGGCTAGAGGACATGTATTTCACCTCCCAGTTGTGTATAGTGCTGAAAAAACTCAGGATAAGATTTTGAAACCGCCTGTGCGCCCAAAATGCTGACAGATGCCTTGCATATAGTAGCTGCAATACTTGCGGCCATAGCGATACGGTGGTCGCCTTCACAGTCCACCTTCCCTCCGGATAAACTGCCGGTGCCTGTTACTGCCAGATCATCGCCTGAAACCTCAATCAGCCCCCCCAGGTCTCTTATCATATTGGTAACAGACGCAATTCTGTCGCTTTCCTTGTGGCGCAGCCTGCCGCAGTTTCTGATGAAAGTGGTTTTTCCACCGGTTCCGGCTGCCATTACAGCCAAGATGGGGACCAGGTCAGGAATATGACGGACATCTATATCTGTTTCTTCCAGCTCGATAATGGAAGCAATCTCCCGGTCTTTCTGCAATGATATGTCTGAAAGTCCAAGCACTCTGACTTGAGATCCCAAAGCAGTGGCAACAAGCCAGAATGCCGCATTGCTCCAGTCCCCTTCGACAAAAAATTCTGCGGGTGCAAGATACTCCTGTTCTCCCGGAATCTGCCATCCTTCTTTTGTTTTTATTATTTCTACGCCAAACTTCTTCTGACAGTCTAAAGTCATATCCACATAGCCTGCGCTCTCAAGTTCGGTGGTCAGTATAAGCTCGCTGTCTCCTGCCAGCAGGGGAAGGGCCAGGAGGAGTCCGCTTACATACTGGGAACTGATATTGCCGGGAATTGAATAACAACCGCTTGTAAGTTTTCCCGACAGGCTGAAAGGCAGCATCCTGCGGGAAAATCGTGCGCCATGAAGCTCCAAAAGACTTAAAAGCGGCTCCATAGGGCGCCGGGGCAGCCGCCCCTCACCCGTAAAAGTGACCGGAAGACCCAGGGCGGCTGCCGGCGGCACCAGCAAACGCAGGGTGGTGCCGCTCTCACGGCAATCGGCCGTGCCGGCGCCCCTGAAAATTTCCACTGCCTGTTTAGTAGCCAGCAGATCCTCAGACGGCCTTTCCAATTGTATCAGTTCCGGTTCACCAGCCAGAGCCGCACATATCATAGCCCTGTGAGCATGAGACTTGCTCTGAATCGCATGAACTTTTCCACGCAGTTTTTTTGGCTGAATTATTATATCCATGTTTACCTTTTATCTGCCCCTAATTCCCTTTTTCAGAAAGACCCTGGCTTCTTCCAATGACATTTTTACCGGTTCGCAATGCCCGATACGTCTGGGGAGTACCAGAGTAATGCGGTCACCTCTTTTTTTCTTATCCGCACCCATTGCCTCAAGCAGGGTTTCCTGCTGCAGAAAACCATTTGCCGAAATATTGAAGTCAAATGCAAGAGAATCAAGCCCATGCACTTCCAGCACAGACTGCAGTTCTCTAAGTGTACCCGCTTCTGCAAAACCTTCCTTTTCTGCGGCTCTGGTTGCAACTATCATACCATAAGCCACCGCCTGACCGTGACGGATTCTATATCCGCTTGTCAGTTCCAGGGCATGAGCCACAGTATGGCCAAAGTTCAATAAAGCCCGTTTTCCCTGTTCCCTTTCATCTTCCCGGACTATATCCGCCTTAAAAGCGATGCACCGACTGATTATTTCTGATTCGTTATCTGAACCGGGGAACATAGGTTGACGCAACAATCCAAACAATTGCAAGTCTCCTATTACTCCGCACTTAACAGCTTCCGCTATACCTTCCGCATATATCTCCGCCGGCAGGGTATTCAGAGTGTCCCTGTCACATATTACAGACACAGGCTGCCAGAATGCTCCGGCCAGATTTTTCCCCTTGCTTAAATTCACTGCTGTCTTTCCGCCAACAGATGAGTCAACGGCAGCCAGTAAAGTTGTGGGCACCTGCACAAAGTTTATGCCCCGAAGATATGATGCCGCCGCAAATCCGGCCAGGTCGCCGGTCACGCCTCCGCCCAGGGCAAGAACAGCATCGCTCCTGTCCAGCTCCTGCTCCGCCAGAAATTCAAGTATTCGTCCAAGCGTATCCAGGGTTTTACTTTCTTCTCCCGGTGTAAAAGAAAACATCGACACAGCATGCCCCCCTGCAGACAGTGAAGCTTCAACGGCAGATCCGTATAAAGCCGCCACTGTATTATCCGCAACAATGGCGATTTTACATCCCTGCAAGGAAGCGGGCAATAATTGATCCAGGGATGAAAGAAGGCCGGAGCCGATGATAACGGGATAGGGCGGATCTGTGCATACCATTTGCCTGGTAACTTTGTCCTTTCCTCCGGATGTAATCGCATTTGTCATTCTTCAAGGTCCTCTCTGTCAGCCATTTCCTTAAGCTGACGACCCTCACGCAGCAGGGCAACCATTCTTTCGTTGTCACCGTTTTTCAAGGCATCCCGATATTGGGTCAGATTTTTAAGCAGCTCATCAATCTCCCCTGCCAGGAACTCTGCATTTTCCAAAAATAATTCACTCCACATTACTTCATTCAGTCGTGCAACCCTGGTCATATCCTTATAGCTGCCGGCGGAGAAACCGTGCTGCCTCTGCGCCGTGGGACTTTTCACATAAGCACTGGAAACTACATGAGCGAGCTGGGAGGTGTATGCAATACGCCTGTCATGTTCTTCGGCAGTGGTAATTTCCACATTTCCGAACCCAAGCGCACCCCAGAACTTCTTGATCTTCTGTAAAACTTCCAGGTCTAAGCCCTTTGGAGGCACCAGGAGCATGGAAGCATTCTGAAACATGGCTCCCTGGGCGCTGTCAAAGCCCCAGCGTTCTATACCTGCCATGGGGTGGGCTCCCACGAAGCAGTAGCCGTGTTCTTTCGCATGGGGAAAGAGTTCATTAACCACATACTGCTTAACGCCGCCGCTGTCCATAACGATGCAGTCCGGTTTAAACAAATGACTGTGGTCTTTAACCCAGCGAATGATTTCTTTGGGATACAAAGCGACAATTATTATATCGCAAATTCCTATGCGCTCGTCAGTCAGTTCCAGATCTATTGCTTCCAGCAGTTTGGCCTTGTGAATCGTGCTCACATTTATATCAGTGCCCAGCACAGTGTCCGATGTTTCTCTTTTGATGGACTTGGCAAAAGAACCTCCTATCAGACCCAGGCCCACAATACCTACGTTCATAGCTCCCTCCTTAAAACAAACTTACCTGTAAATAAGAACTAACGACTCAACTCCTCCGATGTTATGGCATAGGGTCGTACCGCCAGCACGGCCTGAGCCAGATCGGCAAACTTTTCCGGCGTCAGAGACTGGGCGCCGTCGCATAGAGCATGCGGAGGATCGTTATGGACCTCTATCATAAGGCCGTCCGCACCTGCTACAGTTGCCGCCAAAGCAAGCGGTTTTACCATATCTGCGATACCTGATGCATGGCTGGGATCCACCATAACGGGAAGGTGTGTTTTTTTCTTAAGCATGGGTACCGCCGAGATATCCAGAGTATTCCTGGTTGAGGTCTCAAAAGTCCTTATGCCCCTTTCGCACAACACAACATTTTCATTGCCACCCGCCATAATATATTCAGCACTCATTAGGAGCTCTTCTATTGTATTGGCCAGACCCCGTTTCAAAAGGATGGGTTTCTGAACATAGCCCAGTTCTTTTAACAACTGGAAATTCTGCATGTTTCTTGCACCCACCTGAATCATATCCACTTCTTCGAAATATTTCAGCTGTCCGATTTCAGTGATTTCCGTAACTACAGGAATACCCGCAGCTTTTTTTGCCTTGATCAAAAGCTCAATCCCGTTCCCGCCCAGACCCTGGAAAGAATAAGGCGATGTTCTGGGCTTAAAAGCCCCGCCCCGCAAAAGTCTTGCTCCTCCGTCACGCACGCCCGTTGCCACAGCATTCATCTGTTCCTCCGTCTCTATGGAGCATGGACCGGCGCATATGAGGAAATGACCGCCGCCGATTTTTTCTCCGCCTATGTCCACAACCATATCATCGGGATGAAATTTCCTGTTGGCGTTCTTATAAGGCTCGCGTATACGTTTGACGTCTTCTACAATATCCAGGGACTTGATGAGATCAATGTCAATGGTGGATGTTTCCCCAACCAGCCCCAGCACGAGATTATCGGCCCCAAGACTTGAGTGAATCATAATATTCTGACTGGTAAGCCATTTGGTAAGATTGTCCAACTGTTCCTGATCCGGATCTGCCTTTAATACAACTATCATTTTTTACCTCCGCTTTAAAAAAACTCCGAAGCGTTCTGCTTCGGAGTATGAATCTGGTTCTTTCGGGTTCTCGCCCCTTTGAATCTTTTACTCGACGTTTACAGCAGAACACAAACAAGCCTTGTCAAAATAATAAGCAAAGCCGTAAAAATATGTCGCTACAAAATCAACTCTTCTCATCTTTTTGGACTCCCGTGACTCAAATTGTCACCATTTCGATAAATATTGATAGAATAGTAGCACATTAACAGTTGCCTGTCAAACTGTATTTACAGGCGAAAAGTCACCTGGAGGGGGTCTACATCCTCTCCATCCTCATGTTCCCTGATAACATCGCTTATATCTTCCAGCCTGGGCATATCCTTAAGATTTGAAAAACCGAAATTTTCCAGAAAGGTCGTGGTTGTGCCGTAAAGTATGGGGCGTCCGATCCCGCTGCTGCGACCCGTTTCTTCTATAAGTCCTTTTTTCAACAGTCCCTCAATTACCCTGTCGCATTTGATTCCTCTTATGCCCTCGATTTCGCCCTTTGTTACCGGTTGCTTATATGCTATGATGGCCAGCACTTCCATAGCGGACTGCGTCAGTCTTCTCTCCTTGACCGGCGTGCACAGTCTTCTGATGTATTCATCATTATCCGCAAAGGTGTGGAACTGAAATGCCTTGTTGATTTCCCTTATTCTGATGCCCCGGCCCTGATTATCATATTCCTCCTTAAGCTCCCGGAACAGTTCCAGAGCCTCTTTCACTTCGATGCCGAAAACATCCGCAGCCATCTTTGCTTCAAGGGGTTCTCCCCAAATAAACATCATGGATTCCATGGCTGACTTCAGCCCGTCTTTTCTTGACACTTCAATTCTCCTTGTGCATATTCCTGAAAGGTTTATCCATAGTAAAAGTAATCTCGCCGAAATTCACATCCTGGTTAAATCTGACTGTTTTCTGCCTCACCAGCTCCAGCATTGACAAAAATGTGATAACTATGTTTTCTTTATCCCCTTTTCCGTTCAGAAGTTCTTTGAAGCTGAGCCTGTTTTTTTTCAGGAAAAGGGATCTGATCTGCTCAATTTTACTTTCCACGCTCATTCGCTGGCGTCTTTCCATGCCGTATTTTTTATGGACTTCTTCCAGATTTTTCTTGCGCCGGAGAAAAACATGAAAGGCCCTGATAAATGCCATGAGCTCCAGATTCAGATATATGTCCGGCGCATCCGTATAAACACTGATATCCTCTTTGGGCTTGAAGTGAATACGCTGCATTTCTTCTTCAGCCTCTTCCAGCATTTCGGCAGCCGCTTTATATTTCTTATACTCCAAAATCCTCTGAACCAGTTCGCTTCTCGGATCTTCCTCAAATTCACCGCTTTCACTGTCAACTCTTCTGGGCAGAAGCATTCTTGATTTTATCTCTATCAGAGATGCCGCAAGTACCATGAACTCCCCTGCCAAAGCTGCATCAATATGGCGCATCTGCTCCACATATTCTATGTACTGCCTGGTAATCTCCGCCACCTGAATGTCATATATGCTCATCTTTGCGCTTTCAATCAGGTAAACCAGAAGATCGAAGGGTCCCTCAAATATATCAAGTTTTACTTTGTATATAATCTTTCTGTCCATCATCGCCGCCTGCTTTTCAAGGGCAAAACAACAACTCTGTCCCGATCTGAATAATCCTGAACAATTTGTCCCAGCCGATATTGCTCTGATTCCCTGGCCATATTCAGCACCGCCTGCCCCTGATCATAGCCGATTTCGAGAATCAGCAGGCCTCTGTCTGCCAGATGGGCGGGAGCCTGGCTTACTATTTTCCTGTAGAATTCCAGGCCGTCAGAACCGCCGTCCAAAGCTATAGAGGGTTCATGATCCCTTACTTCCCGCATCAGACCATTCAGTTCCCCGGTTGGAATATAGGGGGGATTGCTTACAATCATATTGAAAAGTTTTTTGCCTCTTCCTTTTCTGTTAAGGGGGAAACTTTCAAACAAATCGCTTTTCAGAAAATCAATTTGTTTTTTTACCAGATTTGCTGCAGCATTATCCTTGGCAACTTTTAAAGCCCCTTCACTTATGTCTGTGGCAACAAAAGCTGCTCTCCTGTCAGCTTCCTTAAGAAAATGAGCCAGGCTTACAGAAACGGCTCCGCTGCCGCATCCCAGCTCAAGAATCCTCAAAGTTCTCGGTCTTTTCGCTCCTTTCAGATACTTGAGAGCGGTTTCCACCAGAAGCTCCGTATCCTGCCTCGGGATAAGTACATTTTCATTTACCGCAAAATCCAGGCCCATAAATTCCTGACTGCCGGTAATATACTGTAGGGGCCTGCCGCTGCTCCTCTCATCCACAAGACGAAAGTATCTTTCACAAAGGTCTTCATCCACCATTTTACCGTAATTTAAAAACTGCCAGGTCTTGTCTTTGTGCGAAATAAAGGAGAAAAGGAGCTCCGCATCCAGAGCCGGAGTTAAAACATTTTCTTCTGTAAATCTGGCTTCTGCCATGGCTAAAACATCTTTAAGCAGTAGGCTCAATTTCCTGCTCCTCTTGAGACGGTTCCTGTACCGGATCTTCGCTGAATAAATTGCCGTCTATATCTGTAAGACCTACAAAACTGTCGGGTCCGTCTGTGTTAAGAACTGCTTTTAAAGCGGCAATGGCAACTTCCAGCTGCTTTTCATCAGGCTTCAAAGTGGTGAGTTTCTGAAGCATGAGTCCGGGAATACTGATGATTCTTATCAGTTTTGAATCTCCCTTTCCCGCAAGCCTGAGCAGCTCATAGGACAATCCCGCTATGAGGGGAATTAAAAGCAGTCTGGAGGCAATTCTTACTAATAGATTGGGCCAGCCTAACAGGGAAAACAGAAGCAAGCTGATTACCATTACGAACATTAAAAAGCTGGTACCGCAACGAGGATGTATTGTGCCGAACCGGCTGCAGTTCTCCACAGTCAGCTCCAGATCATTTTCATAGCAGTGGATGCAGCTGTGTTCAGCGCCGTGAAACTGAAATACGGTGCGTATGTCTTTCATTCTGGAAATGGCAGCAATGTAGCCTACAAACATTACTATTCTCAAAAGGCCTTCAAACAGATTTAAGGCCACCTTATTTTGTGTAAGCATGCCGAAGAGATTGGTCAGCCATGTGGGCAATATAATAAATACGCCCACAGTAAAAAGAACGGCAACCACAACAGAAAGGTAAAGCATGATATTAAATGCCTGCTTTTTGCCGTACTTCTTTTCCAGCCAGAGGGAAAGCCTGTCAGGTTCCCACTCATCCTCCATCACTTCTTCCAAAACCTCGGCTGAATAAAGCAGAGTTTTTGTCCCCGTAATCAGAGCTTCTCCAAAAACGAATATGCCCCTTAACACAGGATATTTCCGCCATTTTGACGGTTTGGGCAGGGGTGTGATTTTTATGTGAAGTTTATTCCCCGGCTTTCTGATAACAACGGCGGTCCTGTCAGAACCTTTCATCATTATGCCTTCCATTACTGCCTGGCCGCCGATTTTTGTAGGTTTTGCGTTTTTTATAAAAATTTTATCCAAATCCATTATTCAAGTCTCGTTTTCTTTATTATCTGAATGAAGTCAGCATTGTTTCTGGTATGGGCCAGATAGTCTATAATAGTCTCCGTCACCAACTGGGTATCGGCATTTCCCAAGGCCCTTCTCATATACCAGATAGCCTCCATCTCATCCTGGTTCATAAGCAGGTCTTCTCTCCTGGTGCCTGACTTGTTTAAATTAATGGCCGGGAAGATCCGCTTTTCTGACAGCTTCCTGTCCAGATGTAGCTCCATATTGCCGGTGCCCTTGAATTCTTCAAAAATCACATCGTCCATGCGGCTGCCGGTTTCTATGAGGGCCGTGGCTAAAATCGTAATGCTGCCGCCCTCTTCCATCTTTCTTGCAGCTCCGAAAAATTTCTTGGGCTTGTGCAGGGCGCCGGGATCAAGACCACCCGAAAGGGTCCTGCCGGTGGGTGGTATTACCAGATTATACGCTCTGGCAAGTCTTGTTATGCTGTCCAGCAATATTACCACATCTTTGCCGTGTTCAACCAGACGCTGAGCTCTGGCCAGGACCATTTCCGCCACTTTTACATGGTTTGAAGGCATTTCATCAAAAGTGGAATAAATAACTTCTCCGTTTATGGATCTTTGCATATCCGTCACTTCTTCCGGTCTTTCGTCTACAAGAAGGACTATGAGTTCGATTTCCGGATAGCTCCGCTCAATGCTTGCTGCAACTTTTTTTAGAAGAACTGTTTTACCGGCTTTGGGTGGCGCCACAATAAGTCCTCTCTGACCTTTTCCAATAGGTGCCACAAGATCTATCAGCCTCATCGAAAGCTCTGTGGACCCTCCCTCTAAGGAGATGCGTTCAAAAGGAAACACCGGGGTAAGGTCGTCAAAATCAGGGCGCCGCATAGCCACTCCGGGTTCGTCTCCGTTTACTTCCTTAACAAAAAGTATTGCTCCGAATTTTTCACCTTCATTGGGCTTTCTCGAAATGCCTTTAATTTTGTCGCCTGTTTTTAAGTTAAATCTTCTGATCTGAGAGGGCGATACATAGACATCCTGATCGCTTGTTAAGAAGTTGTGGAATCTTAAAAATCCAAATCCGCCTTCAGCTATTTCCAGAATCCCTTCAACTTCGGGCCTTTCCTCGTCGGGCTGGTATTCTCGTTTGAAGGGTTTCGTTTCTTTTACATCTTCCTGTACATGTTCAGGTTCTCTTGCAGGTTCCTCTTCAGAACCTCCTTCCAGTGCCTGAATCAACTCTGCCTTCTTCAGTTTCTGATAGCCCTCGATGCCAAAGGCTTTGGCGATTTCCCTAAGTTCGGCTACTTTTTTTGTTTTTAAAATAGCCGAATCCAGTTGGTTGACATCTGACATTTTAATTCTCCTCTGCAACTTCCGGTTCTTCCGTTTCTCCTGTTTCTTCCGGTTCTGGTTCAATTGAATATATTTCTTTTATCACTTCTGCTATCCCTTCGCTGTCCGGGTATACGAAATATGGGGCAACTCCCTGCAAAGTATGAGGCATTACATAAGTGGCAATGTCCTCACCTTTGATTCCTGCGCTTTTCGTCAGCAAAGTAAGCACAGTACCCAGATCAAGGTCAGATTCCACATTTTTCATGACTACCTTGGCAATCTTAGGCAAGTCAAAACCCAAGGCCTGTTTGAAAGCCGACTTCATAAATTCCTGCTGTGCCTTAACCCGTCCGATATCTCCCTCCCTGTAGCCCTTTCTGTAACGAAGGAACTGAACCGCATGCTCCCCGTCAAGAATCTGGTCTCCGGCCGGAATGTCTATCACCAGAGGCGGCTTATCCGTGGGATCTCTGTACTTCATATGAAAGGGAATATGCATTGGGACTCCTCCCATGGTATCGACAACTTCTTTTATGCCCTCATAGTCTATGATGGCATAGTAATGTATAGGGATGCCCAGAAGCACATCGCTTACCGCTATTGCCGTTTCCAGCGGTTGCCAGGTTCTCTGGTAGATTGCATTTATCTTAAGCGACCCGGGATTGTGGTAACCTTTTCTGTAATAATAAGTGTCTCTTGGTACGGAAATAATGTCTACGTGCTTCGCCTCATAATCAAAACTAACCAGCATCATGGTATCCGAAAGGTTCTGATTGAACCCGAGAAGCAGCACATTGATTCTCTTGCTGTCCCTGAAAGGCTTGAAAAATATGCTGTCCTCATCAACTAGGGTGGGCATATCCTCCAGTAGTTCTGTTTCAGTTTCCCCGAAAGGTTTGCTTTCAGCGACTTCTTTTGCCAGCAAACCTAAAAAAGTCATGGCCAGAGTTGCAGTCAACAGACTTATGATAAAATATATGGCAAATGTTTTTTGAGAAGGCTTCATTGAGTTTGCTCCTCTTGATTTTCTGTATTTTCGCTGTCACCGGAACCTGAGAGAATTTCTTCCAGCATGGTTTCGATTTCTTTTTCATTCGGCCACCAGTATGAAGCCTGATTCTTCATTCCGGCTCTGCCCGGCAGTAGCCATGTTTCCAAATCTTCGCTTTTCAGACCTATGGCCTTTCCTGCCAGTTTCACGGCCATTGCCAGTGTCAGGTCAGAATCAACATTCCTGAGAGTGGTTCTTACCACCTTGGGCAGTCCTATCCCTATTGACTCCCGGAAAGCTGATTTAATAAATTTCTGCTGGGCTTCTATTCTTCCAATATCACCATTGGGGTAGCCCGGATAACCCGGGCTACCCTGTCTGAATCTGAGGAATTGCACCACATTGGCGCTGTTCAATACTGTAGGGCCTTTTGGGATATCTATGTACAGAGGAGGTTTATCTGTCCGGTCCACATAGTGCATGTGAAAGGGGATGTCCATAGGCACTCCGCCTACGGAATCAACTATTTTGCCGATTCCCTTGTAGTCTACTACCGCATAATAGTGAATGGGCATGCCCATCAGTATGTCGCTTACGGCTTTGGCTGTTCCGACTGCCGTTCCTTTTATGTAAATGGCATTGATTTTGTATGTGGCGGCCGTGGTAGCTTCCTTCCTGTCATAGTAGGTGTCTCTCGGTATGGAAATAACGTCCACATGATTGTTTTTTATGTCATAACTGCCCAGCATTATTGTATCTGAAAGCCCCTGGTTTATTCCCAAAAGCAGAACATTTACCCGTTGCATGTCACCGAAGGCCTGAAAAAACGGATTGTCCTCATCTACTATTTTATCCATCTCGTCCATCAGGTTTTCGTTGCCCTGAAATACTCTTGTATTCCCCAGCTTTTCAATAGCCATGGTCAGAGGGACGAAAGCTATCGTAAAAACAGTCAGCCAGATTACTAGTTCTTTGGTAAAATTCTTAAAAAGTTGTTTATTTGCTGTAATCAAAGAAGCCCACTCCGGTTTTGCGTCCTAATTTTCCACCCCTTACCATCTTTTTCAGAAGTGGATGAGGCCTGTATTTACTATCGCCAAATTCAGTATAGAGAACCTCCATTATTGCGAGGCACACATCCAGCCCCACCAGGTCGCCCAATGCAAGAGGTCCCATGGGATGATTTGCACCCAGCTTCATGGCTTCATCTATATCTTCCGCGGAAGCCACTCCGTCAGCCAGTATGCCGACAGCTTCGTTAATCATAGGTATGAGTATGCGGTTTACTACAAATCCCGGTGCCTCTTCAACTTTTACCGGTACTTTGCCAAGGGTTTCTGCCAGCTCCACTATGGTTTTTTCTGTTTCATCTGATGTGGCCAATCCTTTTATGATCTCGACCAGCTTCATCATGGGGACGGGGTTGAAAAAGTGCATTCCGATTATTTTGTCTGCGCGTCCGGTCTCTGCGGCAATTTCTGTTATGGAAAGGGAGGATGTATTCGTAGCTATAATAGCATCCGGTTTGCACAGTTCATCCAGTTCCCTGAACAATGCTTTCTTTGCTTCCATATCTTCTGTGGCAGCTTCAATGATAAGGTCGGCATCCTTGATAATTTCTATATCTGTGGATCCTTTAATCCTGCTCATTATTTCAGTTTTTTGATCTTCTGTCAGTTTTTCCTTTGCGATAAGTCTGTCGAGATTCTTCTCTACTGTGGCAATGCCTTTATCCACTGAAGTCTGCCTTCTGGCTCTCAGCACCACATCAAAGCCGCTTTGCGCCAATATCTGAATAATTCCCGCACCCATGGTGCCTGTTCCCAATACACCGATCTTCTTCATTTTCATCCTCCTTGTTGAGTATATGTTTAAAGTACTATTGCTATTTTCCTTTATATTCTGCTGGTCTTTTCTCCAGGAAAGCCTTCATGCCCTCTTTCTGGTCTTCGGTGGCAAAACAGCTGCCAAAGAGTTCTGCCTCTACCAGTATGGCATTTTCCATATCTGATGCTTCCATACCTTTATTGATGGCTTTCTTTGAATAGCTCACCGCAATCGGTGCGTTTCTGCCTATCTTTTCCGCCATGGAAAGTGCATTATCCATCAGTTCTTCCTGGGGCACAACTTTATTAACCAGACCTATTCTGCATGCTTCCTCTGCGTTTATTATTTCACCTGTAAGGATTAATTCCATGGCCTTGCCTTTGCCCACCAGCCTTGGAAGCCGCTGAGTCCCTGAATATCCGGGGGTGATGCCAAGCCCTACTTCAGGCTGGCCGAATTTTGCCTTTTCCCCCGCAATTCTGATATCGCATGCCATAGCCAGCTCACAGCCTCCGCCAAGGGCAAAGCCGTTGACTGCTGCAATGACCGGTTTTTTTAAGGTTTCAATTTTTCGGAAAACCTGCTGACCTAAACGTCCCCACTCATAACCCTGTTCCCGGTTAAGGGGCTGCATGCCTGCAATATCCGCACCTGCCACGAATGCTCTGCCGGCACCGGTAATAATGACGCATTTCACAGTTTCATCAGCCTGCGCCTTGTCTACCGCCTCTGACAGTTCGTTTAAAACTTCTTCATTCAATGAATTCATGGCATCGGGTCTGTTTATGGTGATAATACCCGCTGCGTCTTTCACTTCAAAATTTACCAGAGCCATTTTATCATCCTTTCATAACCAATGCTATAGCGAATTATCGGTTTTCTGGAGCTCTTTGCGCATTTCCGATTTATATGCTTCAACTCCCGGCTGGTCAAAGGGATTTACATCAATCAAATAACCTGACAATGCGCAGCTTTTTTCAAAAAAGTACACCATCTGACCGAAATAATAGGGAGTGAGAGACGGTATGTCAATTTTTATCATGGGAATCTGTGCCTTCCTGTGAGCCTCCATTACCCCGGCAAGGGCAGCATTATTTACTTTGTTCATGCTTATTCCCGCAAGATTTCCTCCGGCGCTTTCCGGCACAACCAGGTCTGCAGGAGGTTTTTCCACATTTAAGACGGTTTCAAAGAAGATCTGGTTCCCATCCTGCAAAAATTGCCCCATGGAGTGAAGGTCGGTACTGAACTGGAGGGATCCCGGAAAGATTCCCTTTCCGTCCTTGCCTTCACTTTCTCCGAAAAGTTGCTTCAGCCATTCGCTGAAATAAAAGAGGTCAGGTTCATAACTTTCAAAAACCTCAATGATTTTACCTTTCTGCGAGAGGATAACCCTTGTGGCAGCGTATTCTTCAGCCATTTTCCCCATGGACATAATATCCCCGGCACCTCTGAGCATTTCTTCTATGTCTATTCCTGCGACCGCTATGGGCAAAAGACCAACTGGAGTCAGGACTGAGTATCTGCCCCCTACATCATCCGGCACCACAAAGCTCTTATAACCTTCTCTGTCTGCTTCTTCACGAATTATTCCAGTCTTTTTGTCGGTAATTGCAACTATCCGTCTTGCGGTTTCTTCCCGGCCATATTTTTTAAGCATCATATCCTTAAGAAGAGAAAATGCAATAGCCGGTTCAGTCGTAGTACCGGATTTGGAAATAATGCAAAGGCATACTTCCCGGTCTGCAAGCTCCTCCAGCAGCCGTGCATGATATGTTGCGCTGATATTCTGCCCCGCATAATAAATCTGAGGTCCCGAACTATATGATTTTAGCATTTCTATTGCGGCTCTTGCACCAAGATAAGATCCTCCTATGCCTATGACAACAAATGCGTCACATTTATTTCTTATCTCTTTTGCCGTGCTTTTTATTTCATCTGCTTCTTCTCTGTCATAATCCAAAGGTAAATTTACCCAGCCAGTGAAATCCTCCTTGCCTGAATGAAGTCTCCCGACGGCCTTAGTCAGGCTTGAGTGCATAGCTTTGATTTCGTCTTCATCAACTCTGCTGTTCTTAAGGTTCAGTTTCAAAGTCATAAGTATCCTCCTCCCCTGTATCCCGGTATCATGGTTTTCAGCCATCTTCTGATTCCGTCATCTTCCCCTTCGAAAAGCGCTTTTATGGTGTATTCGAAAGCTTTTCCTTCATTGCCATCCAGCAGAGTAAGCAAAGCATCTGGGAGATTCTTGCCGCTGCCTACGAAAATCCGTCCGTTGGCAGTGCTTTTTATTCCTTCTTCGTCCAGCAGCAATTCCTCATAGAGTTTTTCTCCCGGCCTCAGCCCCGTATAGACGATTTCAATATCCTGATGTGGAATTAACCCGCTGAGCCGGATTAGATTCTCAGCCAAATCTTTTATTTTCACCGGTTCCCCCATATCAAGGATGAAGATTTCACCTCCGGATGCCATAGCACCTGTCTGAATGACCAGTTCCACAGCCTCCGGTATGGTCATGAAATACCTTGTAACCTCTTCGTGAGTTACAGTTACAGGCCCTCCCTGCTCAATCTGTCTTTTAAAAATAGGTATTACACTGCCATTGCTGTCAAGAACATTGCCAAATCTGACGGCGGAAAAAACAGTCGAAGATGTGTTGTTTTTATGCTGAATTATCATCTCTGCCACCCGCTTGGTGGCTCCCATGATATTGGTTGGATTTACAGCTTTATCCGTGGAAATTAGGATGAATCTTCCGGCTTTGTATTTGTCAGCCAGGTCTGCAACCACTTTTGTACCCCATATGTTGTTCAGCACTGCTTCTTTGGCATTTACCTCCATGAGAGGCACGTGCTTGTGAGCAGCCGCATGGAAAACAACATCGGGCCTGTATCTTTCAAAAATTTCCTCCATAAGAGCAAAATTCTGAATCGACAGTATATATGTTTCAATATCTAGTACACTATGCTCATTCTGCAGTTCCAGACAAAGCTCATAAAGGTTGTTTTCATACATGTCTATGGCGATAATTTTTTTCGGTGCCTTTCTGGAAATCTGCCTGCAAAGCTCCGAACCTATGGATCCGCCTGCTCCTGTGACCATAATGGTTCTGCCGCCTATATAATCTTCGGCTTCATTTTCCAGAATAACAGGATCTCTTCCCAAAAGATCGTTGATATCCACTCTACGCAGGTTGCTGATGCTGACCCTGCCTTCGATAACGTCCATATGTGCAGGGAGTATGCTGGTCTTTTTACCCGTAGTTCCGCATATGGTTGCTATTTCCTTAATGTCCTTCCTCAGGCCTGAAGGAATGGCAATAATTATTTCGTCTATGTCATGCTTATTAACAAGCTTAGGTATGTTGTAACGATTTCCCGCAATTTTAATACCTGCTATGCGATGGCCTTTCTTTTCCGGATTATCGTCAACGATGACCACAACCACTTTCCCCGATGCGGGAGTAGCCAGAATCTCCTTTATCATACCGGCTCCTGCATTACCGGCTCCCACAAGAAGTACTCTGGAGAAGTTTTTTTCATCTCCGTTCCCGCCAGACCATACTCTTAATCTGCCGCTGTTTTTAAGGTGGCTAAGCAGTCTGTATCCAACTCTCAGCCCTCCCAATAAAAGCATGTCAGCACCCATCATAATGACATAGCAAGCTCTTGGAAGAGGATTGTGGAAGCTGGACATTATTAGAAATAATGCCACATTACTGAACAGAGCAGTTATGACGATTCTTGTCAGCTCATCAATGCTTGCGAACCTCCAGAGACTGCTATAGAGCCCCAGCAGAAAATTTGACAACAGTTTGACAACAGTAATAACCACCGCCCATTTAACAAAGACATCGAAATAGTCTATGAACATGGTCGATCGCACTTCAAAATCAAATCTCAGCAAAAGTGCAAATAATGCAGAGAAATTTATTATGGCCACATCGGCAAATATGAGCATAGAAAGTTTATAGTACTTTTTCATTATCCGTTTCGTAATTGTACGTCTGTTCAGGCATTGTCACAGGTTCAGCTGGTGTCATATAATCCGGCACAACCGTGTGTTCTGCCGTGTTTGCAGTGGTCTGCTGCGAAAACTTTTCCAGTTCCTTCTCCAGCTCCTCCACTTTCTGTTTTTCATCTTTCAGGGCGGCAGACAGCTTAAACCTGCTTATGGATCCCAGCAAGGCAACAACCAGAGCCCCCACGATGACTGAAATCAGAATCACCAGAGCCTGGGAGATTACTGCTTTTTTAAACAACAAATTTATGGTCACCGGCTCCGAATTCAGCAATGCAAACACTGCCACAATCAGGGCA
Organism: Bacillota bacterium; assembly: GCA_052034085.1. GTDB lineage: Bacteria > Bacillota > Clostridia > Peptostreptococcales > Anaerovoracaceae > UBA1426. Next base: position 54,468 of record JBPOJA010000002.1, read on the forward strand.
ACCACCAAAGATACTACAAATTTCCAACTCATGATTTAACCCTCTTTTCAGTTTTATATTTCTTCTTCTGTCTCTCCCGGGCCCATGTAAAGCACTTTGGCATCGCAATCCACAACTGTATCGCCATTTTGATTGATGCACTTAACATTCATGTCCAGGACGTTTCTTTCCTCATCAATGGCATTTATAGTTGCGACTGCCTTCAGGTGGTCATTGGCCACCACCGGCTTCAAATACGTGTACTTGGTCTTAATGAAGACCGCTCCTGTTCCCGGAAGTTTCATACCTATTACCCTTGAAACCAGAGCTTCACTCAGAAGGCTGTGGGCAATGGGAACTTTGAATCTGGTGTTTTCGGCATAGGCCTTGGATATATGCACGGGGCTATAATTTCCGCTGAAGTCGGCGGCATCATAAATCAGCTGTTCCGTAATTATCATACTTTCCTCCGCCTGTTGGCCTACTTGAAATTTACTGACTGTACTCACTTGTTTCACCTCCGTTCATGATATTGCTGCCTGCTCCTAAAAGTACAAGAGCTATTCCTATAATTGAATTCATCCCTAAGGATTCATCAAGTATGACCACCGCAAGAAGCGGGCCTATGGCGGCCTTCAGAAGAAATGTTGCTGAGGCTGTTATTGCGCCGGAAGATTTTATGGCCTGGAAAAAGAAATAGTAAGCCAGTCCCGTTACAAATACGCTTAAATAAATGACTACTGCAAAATTTTCCGGCCAGACTCCTGCGAATACCGGCCTGCCGCTTAAAAGCAATACCATAAGCAATACCAAAGATCCTAAAATAAAACTAATACTGGTTTGAGGAATGGTGTCCATTTTGGCCACACTTACCTTTCCCATCACACTGTAAAGCCCAAAGAGCATTGCTCCGGCAAATAACATAAGCAGACCTTCGGCTGTATTCCCGGCTTGTAGCTTAAGGGGATTTGCCATTATCAGAATGCCGCTAATGCTCAGTACCAGTGCGATAACATTTTTCCTCCTCATTTTCTCTTCTGTAAAGAAGTGAGCGAAAAACATGGTAAACATAGGATTTACGCTCATTATTACCGCAGCCGTGGATGCATTTGATCTGACAACACCCACTTGAAACAAGGCCATGCTGAAAGGGATACAAACCGTCCCCAGTAGCAGCATATAAACCCAGTCTCCTACATTTATCCTAATTCCTTTTACCCTGATTTCCCTGATGGCAAAGGGCAAAAGAATTATTCCTCCGAAAAAAAATCTTAAAAACGTCAGCTGTAACTGATCAAGTCTGCTCCCTGCAAGCTTCAATGACACTTCCATAGTACTGAAGAAGAAAGCCGCAAGAAATATGTACAGGATAACTTTTTTCATAAAATTTTCTAAGCTTGCAGCTCCAGCAGGGTATCAAGCAGAAGCTGGGTCCCTGTCAGCAAATCCTCTTCTCTCGTGTTCTCTGATGCCACATGGCTTCTCCCGTCTATACTGGGCACAAATATCATGGCGGCTGGCACATGAAGCCCTACCATCGATGCATCGTGTACGGCACCGCTGTTCATTCTTTTATAATCGAGACCTGACTTCTGAGCCGCTCTTTCTATACTCGCAATCAGACTATCGTCAAAGCTGACCGGCAAGGACTCCGCCAACTTTTTGCAGTCACAGGAAATATTCCTGGCCCTGGCTGTTTCCATTACAAGGGCACTTATTTTTCCAATAATGCCGTCAATCACTGCTTTATCTGTATGTCTCACTTCAACGGTAAATACAACTCTTCCGGGAATTACATTTGAGGCATTTGGCTCCACATTTATCCGGCCGACCGTTGCAACGGCCTGTCCCGATTTTTCATTTTTGGCAATTTCCTCTATCCTGCTTATGCATATGGCAGCAGCAGCTAGCGCATCCCTTCTGTAAGGCATCGGACTGGCACCGGCATGATTTCCCAGGCCCTCAAAAGTGAATTCCAGAACTTCCATGCCGTTGACTTTTTCCACTATGCCTATGTTTCTTCCCTCTTCATCCAATACGGGGCCCTGTTCAATATGAAGCTCCAGCATAGCTCTAATGGTATTATAATCCCAAATCACTTCATTCTCTTCATAAGGTGGAAAATCACAATCCTCAAGCATCTCAGCCATAGACATTCCTTTTGGTGTTTTCAGATTTTCAAGATCTTCGGCATTGTAAACTCCCGTAACAAATTTGCTGCCCGTGGTTGTGGAAGTAAAGTTAGAACCTTCCTCTTCTGCAAAAATGACCAACTGAATGTTATCTTTCAGAATATCGTTTTCTTTCAAGGTCCTGAGAACTTCAAATGCCGCAACAGTTCCATAAGCACCATCCAGCCATCCGCCGTTTTGAACCGTATCCATATGGGAGCCTATCATTATTTTCTGCTTACGGGCATCTTTAGCATTAGCGGAATCGTCTTCATGAGTTCTGTCCCATATATAAACATTTCCGACAGCGTCAGTTCTGTAATCCAAGTCTGCCTCTTCCGCCTTTGTCTGAAAATAGGCTCTGGCTTTCATGTCCATTGCGCTGTAAGAAAATCTGGTTACACCTTCACCCGGAGTATCCGTCATTTCTCTTAATTCTTTGAGTTCTGTCAGCATCCTGCTTCCGTTTATTTTCATATCCGTCTCCAAATGAAATGATAGGGTGTGACAGGAGGACTCTCCTCCTGCCACATTATTCTTTGTATGCCAGGCCATAAGGCTCTCCGGGTATAAATTTACCCTGGCCTTTTGTGCCCACATACGCTCCGCTGTCAACTATTTTATTACCTCTCAGGTAAACTGTTTCTGCTCTGCCTTTTTGCACAAAACCCTCAAAGGGACAATAGTCCACACCTTCCAGGTTGTTTTTATAAGTAATCGTTCCCCGGTAATCCGGATCAAATATAACTATGTCTGCATCATACCCAAGCTCAATCTTTCCTTTTTTTGTCAGGCCATTGACTTTGGCCGGTGTGGTTGCCGCCAGATCCACAAACTGGCTTCTGGAAATTTTACCTTCGCATACACCGTAGGTCCACAGGATATTCAGCCTGTTTTGCAGGCTGGGCGCTCCGTTGGGTATATCGGCAAATGAATTGCCTTCTCCCGCCCCCATGTGCTTTTGATGTTCGTAATCAAAGCCGCAGTGGTCGGAGCTTACTGCGTTAAGCCATTTCCTCTCTATGGCTTCCCAGAGAGCTTCCCTGTGTTCTTCAGTTCTCAAGGCCGGTGAACAGACATATTTTGCTCCTTCAAAGCCCGGTCTGGCTAGATCCTGGGTATCCAGCACCAGATAGTGAGTACAGGTCTCGCCAAAAACCCTCTGGCCTCTGCAATAAGCCTGTTTGATTTCTTCCAACGCTTCTTTGGCAGAAACATGAACCACATATAGAGGCGCATCGGCAAGTTCTGCCAGATAGATTGCCCTTCTGGTGGCTTCAGCCTCAACCACAGGCGGCCTGGAAACCGCATGATAATAAGGGGCGGTTTTGCCTTCCGCAATAAGTTGTTTGGTTAGAACATCTATCATTTCAGCATTTTCCGCATGAACCATAACGGTAATGCCGGCTTCCTTTCCTTTGTACAAGGCTTTCAGAATAGCATCGTCATCTGCATGGAAAAACATCCCTTTGTAAGCCATGAAAAGCTTCATTGTGGGATAACCCGCTTCTGCCAGTTTTGGAATTTCTTCAATTACTTCGTCTCTTGGGTCTGTCATTACACTGTGAAAAGCGTAGTCCACCATGGCTATGCCGTCGGCATCGGTTTTTCTGTACTGGTCTATGGATTCAACCAGGCCTTTTCCCTGAACCTGATTAACGAATTCTATAAGGGTGGTGGTCCCGCCAACGGCAGCGGCATTGGAAGTTTCAAAGCCTCTTACCTTGCTCCCTTTATAAGTGAATGAAAAGTGTACGTGCTGGTCCACCCCGCCGGGCAGAACATATTTGCCTGTGGCATCAAGAATTTCATCAGCTTTGTAGTCCAGATTTTCACCTATGGCCTTGATACTTTCCCCTTCCACATATACATCTCCGGGAAATTCTCCTTCAGCTGTAACAATCGTTCCGTTTTTTATAAGTACTGACATGGCACATCCTCCTTTTCCTGTTTCTATTTTATTGCAAAACAAGAAATTTGTACAGATTAAAAAAGGTGACAGGGGGATGTGATGACAGGGGGATGACAGGGGGACAGGGGATGACAGGGGGACAGCCCTTTTGACATATGTCAAAAGGGCTGTCCCCCTGTCA
>JBPOJA010000005.1:0-99044 GCA_052034085.1 Bacillota bacterium
ATGTCAAAAGGGCTGTCCCCCTGTCATCTCCTGTCATCTCTGCCATCTTAAATATATTTCGCTGCTTTGAGGATCTCTGTGGCCTTTTCAACTTTTGCTTCGTTTACAAGAACCACTGGCCCGGTGCATCCCATTCCGGTTTCGGCATAGATGCCTTCCTTCCAAAGACACTTGGCAGCATCTTCTATATCCATAACTTCAATGCCTGGAATCTCGCCGGTTACTATTTCTTTTGGCGGTGCCACAGCTTCTCCTGCCGCTTTCGCATCACTTTCGGCCAAACCAGCCTTCGCAGCCACGGCCTGATCCATTCCAGATGCCCTGGCTTTCCTGTATTCCTCCTTTGCCACAGAAGCCCAGTTGCCATTTAACAAATCACTCGCATATTCGATGGCCCCTGCTATTACAGGCGCTCCGGAAGCTCTGGATACTATCATAATGAGTTTGTCATAGCCTTCCCCAATGCCCGGCCCGTAGCCATAGCCTGAAGATTCGTAATTTCCTCCGGTGGAAAAAGCTGTAAGCATTTTCATCATAAGATTGCCGGTGAGAGAATCCATCACCAAAACATCGGCAGTGGGATTCAGAATATCGTTGCCACGCATGAAAACTCCTCCGTCAGACCTTCCTGACCGTGCAAACTCAATATCATAGCCTTTTTCTTTCATTGCTTTTAAGGCCATCTCCACCTGCCTTGCCCCTTCGATATTCGCTATCCCCAGAGTGGGCTTATCTATGCCGCAGGCTTTGGCGGCAGCAATACCTGATACAGCATTTTTTACCATTGCCTCAACCCTGTCTGCAGCAGCAGTGCCTGTAGTTGTAGCAATGAAAAGTTCCCTGCCCCTGGCCGGAGTGACAACTCTGCCTACTGTAGCTACACCTATAGGAAAGTTGTAGTGCATGGTAACGGCACCCTGTATCTCGCCCGAGGCAAGCATGGTCTCCATCTTCTTGTGGGCAGTTTCCCCTCCTGATATATCACCCTCGATAACCACAGCTTCAAACCCTTTCCTTCTGGCCAGCTCAACACCTTCATATACTGCTTCCATGCCCAGTTCGCTACCCTCGGCTGCAACACCTATTACTGGACGGCTTGCCGCAGAAGTTCCCGTTCTCATGCCGGCGCCAGTACCTGCTCCGGATTCTGCACCTTCATTTGCGACTAACTGCCGAGCCTTTTGTACCACAACTGATACTCCGTCAAAGAGATTGGTCATCCGGCCAAGGAAAAGGCTTCCTTTTCCGATTATCATGGCCTTTTCAACTTTGCCGGACAGAATATACTCCCTTAAAAATCCCAGATAGGGGACACCCGAGGGAATATGGCCCTGAGTCGGTGCCCAGCCCGGCATCCCCCTGTCCTTAACGAAATCGGTGATATCTGTCCTCTCCAGGTCTCCTTCCTTAACACCCAAAGCTGCTATCATTTTAAAGTTTGCCTCAGGGACGTCTCCTGCCCCGGCGGGTTTTGTTATATCCGGGTTTTGCATTTCTGCTGCATATTTATCAATATCCTTTATGGATATACCTGCATTCTTAAGGGGTTCAGCCACCAGAGAAGTCATAACAGCCTGGGGAGAGGAACCGGTTCCTACTTTGTGCCAGCCGACTATATCCGTGTTGACTTCGGGATTAACCCCGTCATGTTCACTTAATAGTACAGAAAAGCCCCCAATTACATCTTCAAGAATCGGCAGATCCTTTTTCACATGGTCTTTGCCGTTCATTCCGAGTTTTGCCGTGGATCCGCCCGCAAATACCACCACGTTCCTATAGGTGCCGGCCTTGACGAGTGATGCGCCCTGAATCAGAGCATGAACCGGTGCGGCACAGAAACCTCTCGTGTCGGCTCCTGTAGCATTGGTCAGGCCTGCGATTTCCGCCACTGCCTTGGCAAAGTTGCCTCCGCCCCTCTGGTTCATATCTCCGCAGGCCTCCTCGCTGGCATCTATAACATAATCAATTTCAGCTTTTGATATGCCGCTGCTCTTTATAAGATGAAGCATGGCCAAAACACCTGAAGCCTTGTAAGCGATGTTTTCCAGGAGAATATGAGACGTGAGTGACACATCCACATCATGGCCCTGTTTCACATAGCCCACTGCTTTTCCATTGTGATAGAGTGGCTCAGAATGGCCATCGTTCAGGTGTCTGTCAACATCTTCCGCAGATACTCCCTCCTTAAGTCTGGCCAGCATTTCTTCATCCAGTAGAGGGTGAACTGCCAGTTTGCCCCTTATAGTGTCAACGAAAGTTTTTTCCAGAAATACCAGGTCAAAAACATCGCAGATCTGCATCAGACCCAAAAACTCATCCTGGGGCATGATTTCCCCGTATTTTCCAAAGCGGCCTGCTCCGCCTGCGGCACCAGCAACCTTTTTGTCTGCCCATGGCATTTCAAAGTTTAAAAGATCTTCAGGTCTCATATTGCCTATGTAAACCTGATTGGGCGGGTAAACAACAACATCTTCATATGCCCGCAGATGGTCGGGCAAAACTTTTAAATATTCCGAATCGGGGTTAACCACTCTTTCTGTAGTTTGAGTGGTTCCGTTATGTATTACAAAATCCGGTCCATGAACCAGAATATAGCCTGTGCCCTTAATAACAGCGTTTTTCATTCTTTCTCCTTTCGATTCTGGCGGCAAGCCTTCGTTTCCGGCGGCCGGCTTTTGTTTCTGGCGGCCGTTTCCAGGCCGGCCGCCTGCCCCGCCGACCCTGTGCAAAATCAAAAAGGCGACTTGTAGCCGCCTTTTTCCTGAAATCAATACTTTGTGAACTGCTCCCTGATGGAAGTCATCTCGTTTACTATGTCGTCAACATCAAGTACCATTTCCATCATGCTGACCTGCTCATCGTAAACATCTGCATCGACTTCTTCTTTGATTTCCGGCTCGCAAATGTGATATACCCTGAGTCCCAACGAGACTCCCGCCAAAGGACCTGCGTAAGTCGGGTCGCCTGCCGTTACGGTTTCTGCAGCAAGACCTGCAGCTTCACCTTCTGCCGCACCCAAGAGAACCACTATGTTCTCTGCTCCGTGCTCTTCGGCATACTCTTTTACCCTCTTCTGGTTTTCCAGATCCATGGCTCCTGCGGCGGTTCAGACAAAGCACTCCGTTGAGGAGAATATCACGTCTGCTCCGGCGCTTACGGCACAGTCAGAAATTGCCGGTCCGGGAATTCCGTCTCTGTCGCCGATTACGATGACTTTTTTGCCTTCTAAAATTGCCATCACCGATCTCCTTTCGAAACATATTTTTGATTAATGCCTATACATATTTTTTAATCATTGCCTCAATGTTAGGCTTTGTGGCATCGTCCTTAACCAGTTCGTCGATTTTCTCTCCGTCTTTGTAAATAGCTATTACAGGAAGTCCCAACACCCTCTGGCTGATTGCCAGTCTTCTTGCTTTGCTTGTGTTAAGTTTGGTGAACTTCAGTTTGTCGCCAAATTCACTGCTGAATTCTTCAATTGCCGGCATTAAAGCTGCGCAGGGCGCACAGCCGTCACCAAAGAAATCTACGAAAACATAACCTTCCGCTTCCAATACTTCTGTCTGAAAATTATCTTTGTCCAGTTCTATCATTTATTATTTTCCTTTCTTTTTTGCATTTGCGCCAGTCATCCATACATACTACTCCATTAGCATCTTCTCTACCTGGGTTGCCGCTATGGCTCCGTCGGCAGTAGCTGTTACCACCTGGCGAAGGGGCTTTTTCCTGATATCCCCTGCTGCAAAGACACCGTCTATATTTGTTTTCATGGCATCATCGGTTACTATGTAACCATTTTCCATGGTTATTTTGCCTTCGTAAAGCTCGGTCTGAGGCCTGAAACCTACAAACATGAACACTCCGAAAATGCCGTCTTCGGGATCTGCCTTGATTTCAGTAATCTGGCCGGTTTTTACGTTTTCCACCACCAGGGTGTCCAAGACTTCTTCGCCCTTCATTTCCCTGACTATGGTGTCCCACATGAATTCGATTTTTGGATTTGCCATAGCCTTTTCCTGGATGGACTTGGTGGCCCTGAGCTGGTCTCTTCTATGGATGATGGTTACCTTCCGGCCAAACTTTGTGAGAAAAATGGCCTCTTCCACAGCAGCATCCCCACCACCTACTACAAATATCTCAAGGCCCTCAAAGAAAGCTCCGTCACAGGTTGCACAGTAAGACACGCCCCTGCCCGTAAATTCTGTCTCACCGGGGCAGCCTAATAGAGCCGGCTGAGCCCCATTGGCCAATATCACAGCCTTTGCTTGATATGTATCAGCATGACCCTTGATTTCCTTCACATCGCCTTCAAGCTTGACTTCTTCCACTGTGTCATAAACAATTTCAGCTCCGAACAGCTTTGCCTGCTCAGTCATTCTGTTTATCAGGGTCTGTCCGCTCTCTCCCTCTACCAGGGAGCCGGGATAGTTGACAATTTCTGCGGTGTTGACTATCTGACCGCCTTCTCTGGCCTTTTCAATAATAAGGGTATCCAGTCTGGCCCTGCCCGCATAAAGTCCGGCAGAAAGGCCGGCTGGTCCTCCGCCAATGATAATTACGTCATAAATCTTGCTCATGTTCTCCTCCTGTAATCCGGAATATTTCAGTTCCTCATATTAAAATACTGTCTGGTCCTCTACCTCGGTTGACAGGGCATATAGAGCTTTTTCCAGCAGATTTCTTCTTATCTGCTTCTCTTCCTCAAGAGTCAGGGCAGGATTTCCCAAAGGATGGGGAATAGCTACCGTGGGAACAATTCTGTTGGCCCCCACTGTCAGGGAAATAGGCACTATGGTGCAGAGGTGCACCACCGGCAGGCCTGCTCTTTCAATTTCTTTTACCATCGTTGCGCCGCAACGTGTGCAGGTTCCTCAGGTGGAAGTCAGAATTACCGCATCCACTCCATCGGCCATAAGTTCTTTGGCAATTTCAGCTGCAAATACTTTGGCGCTGGCTACTGCTGTTCCGTTCCCTGTGGTGGAATAAAAATATCTGTGAAGCTTCCCGATTTTCCCTTCTTTTTCAAATTCTCTTAAAACATCCACCGGGAGTACTCTGTCCGCGTCCTTATTTGCATAAACCGGGTCATAGCCTCCGTGTGCTGTTTCGTAAGTGTCTTCCGTCAGGTCCATTACACCTTCCAGGTCGTATTTGCCATATTTTGATGCACTTGAAGATTCGATTTTGTCGGGATTTCCCTTGGGAACTATGCCTCCGGATGTCACCAAAGCTATGGTGGCTTTGCTGATATCCTTTACGGCCCACATGGGTTCTACTCTGTCAAAATCCGGCATAGGAAATTCCGTAGTAAAGTCTTCACCCCTGAGTTTGGCAAGAAGCATATCAACCGCTCTTTCCGAACCGCGCTTATCTTCAAAAAAGTTAACCCTGAAACCTCTCGGAATATATCCGTCCTCTTTTGAAGAACCTATAGTCTCACCTTTCGCCAGCTTTAAGGCCAGAGGTGCCATAGCTTTTACGGCATCCCTCATCCCTGCTGCCGTGTCCCTTGTGGGAACTATATATAAGCTGGATTTAAAGCTCTCTACTCCGGGATTTTCTACATACATACCCGTAATGGCCGGGATATTAAACTCTTTTTGCACGGCAGATGCCACAGTTCCGCATGCCATACCGTATCTTCCCGCATTAAAGGCAGGACCTGCAATGACAACATCGGGTTTGAATCCCTCTATCAGCTGCAAAACTTCATTTGTGGCGCTTTCAGGATTCTCGTTAAAATAGGAGTCTCCGCAAATGACGGTTCCCACTATTTCTGCTTCTTCTCCGAAAGCAGCATTAAAAGCCATACCCGGCCCTACAAAACCCTCCCTTGCTTCCGGAGGATAGTCTGCTTTTTCCTCACCGCCTATCTGGGCGAAGAACTGATTTATGTAATGAACTACTCTTATTTTTCCCATATGATTTCCTCCTATCTGGCCGAAAGCCTGTTGAAGCCCAGTTCGTTGGTAGCACCGACTATAGCCTGAAGCTCAATTTCTATGGATCCGTCACTGCCAAGGCTGCCTTTGAATCCCCCCGCAATTGTGTTTGCACTCTCCAGAATACCGATGACTTTTTCCATGGGAGGCAATTTAATAAGCATATTTGCATTGCCGCCTGTCACTACCGCATTGGCCGCAGGATTAGCGTCTGCCAGGGACTGGGATGCCCCATCCCTTCCGGCATATTCATCGGTGATTATTACGGTTTTAATGCCTTTTTCCTCTATTTTTTTGCAGTTCATAATCAGGTCAGTGTCAGGATTGCCAAAGCCTTCCTGAGAAATGATCACACCGTCAACGCCCAGGAATTCAGTCAGCTTTGCGGTCCAGTCCGAAGAACGCTCTTTGTCTGCAAGATATACATTTTCGTTGGTTATTATCATGCCCACAAAGTTCAATTCCGTTCCATGTTTAGCAAACAGGTCTCTTACCACAGGATTATTCATTTGATGGTAGGTCGTGTTCTTATCGCATGCAGAAACGCAGTTGCCGCTGACAATGGCTCCGTCCATGGTTTCAGTCGGGAAAAGCATGGTGGTTATTGACTGCTTCATATCTACGCCATAAACATAGGTATCGTGAAGTAACCCCTGAGTCTGAAGCATCTGAACATAGGCAACTCTCGGCAAATCAGGGTATTTTGCAAGCCCCTCTTTTAATGACGGTGTTTCGAAGACTTCCACTTCATCGGGCTCAACATTTTCGCCCAGCTTGCCAAGATAATTTGCTGCTTTCAAACCGGCCAGCCTGAGTGCTTTTTCATGGCCGTGCTGGTTGAGGCCATCTGCCGGCTCACATATCATTACAAGGTTAAACAGCTCAGAAAAAGGCGTATATTTTGCTCCCGGTCCGGTCATATCAATTATACCTTCCTGGAAGCCCACAATTTTTCCTGTAGTCACCACAGCTGCGCCTTTTAGCACATGGGTCCTTCCGCTGCCCACTGTTTCCACATGGGATATCACTCCGGGGAAAATTCCCGCTTTACTGCCTGCCGGCAAATCCACTTTTACCCTTGGCTCAATTACATCTTTTACCGGCATTATCCTGGTGCTTTCACCCGGTCTTGCCACATCAAACTCAACTGATTTAAGATGTTCATCCTCAAGAATCAGCCTTCTGAGTTCATCTGCATCCACATAAATCACGCCGTTTTCCACTCTCGAAGGCGCTTCGAGCTTAATATCTTTGATAAAGATATTTCCTAGTTCCAGCTTCATTCTCTCACTCCTTTACAAGTTGTCAGGGGGACAGCCCTTTTGACAGCTTTTACTTATTGAACAATTCTTTTTAGAGTGTCAAAAGGGCTGTCCCCCTGACACAACATTTTTTAAGGCAGATACTATTAAACTATGATCAATTTCGCTAAAATCCGAAAGTATGTCCTTTGGTATTTTTTGCTGATTATCGACTGATATAACGGCAAATTTCCTGTATGTTTCCATGCTGTGTTCAATTATATTCAGGCTGTCTAAATCCAGCTCCCCCGGCTGTCCGCTTACGAGCACGGATTTATACGGTGTTTCGTTGGGTTTAATGCTGCCCGAAAGCGGATGGCTCAAAAGTCTGTAGCCCTTATGCACCATATCCCTGACTTTTGTTAACACCTCTTCGTAGCTTCCCGCAACGTAAATTTTCTCCGCCGGAATGCTTTCGTCATATTGAACTTTGGGATTGTTAGTTATAAGAAACATATATTTACCGTTTGTTATCTCAAGTGACAAAAGGGCTGTCCCTTTGTCATAATTTTCGTGACAAAAGGGCTGTCCCCTTGTCACACCTTGTCACCTTGTCACATTTTGAATAATAAAAAAAGCAAAAAGCGCTCGCCTTTTGCTCTGTTGATAACCTGAGAGTTTTCCTTGCCGCCTTCTGCCAATTTTTGCAGTGCTTAGACAAATTGCCCCTTCGGTGCATATAAATATGCTTTCCAGAGTCCCGTCGGGATACGGTCCTTTTACCTGAGATTATCGTCTGAGGATGGCTTCCTCATGACTTACACCTTCGGTGATGAAAGCCTTGCTTTCATCCTCTCCCGTATCTGTCATCCGGTTCTATTAAATTCGTTAACATTTTATCACAATCGAAATCGGGATGCAACACAAAATATATTATTCGTCCGAACTTGTCGCAATTCCGACAAAAATGCTTGTTTTAAGTAGCTATTCTGTAGGCCATTTGACGATTCATGGATGTGATAACCTTGACATATCCGGCCAGTTTTTCGTCAAATTCTGCAGAGCCTGTGTCCACCAGCAGCGGCTTACCACCCAAGGCTATCATTTTGCTCTCTGTGGCAGCGATAATTATATTATCTTTCCCCACTTTCTCCAATACTTTGTAACTAAGCTGCTGATTGCCCCGGCCAAAAACATAGCCCTGGCCGCCTATAACTGTAACCACAACTTTCGCTTTCAGTTTTTGCTTTTCCATATCGTCCAGCAGGGCCAGAATCCCGGCCTCATTCAAATCTGAAGCAATAAGTTTTTTATTGAGAACAGCATCCACACCAAGCAAAGTTTTCTTCAGGCCTAAAACATCCATTATTGAGCGCATGGTTGTCCCCGGGCCTATCAGGTAGCATACATTATCCTCCATTGACGTGGCTATGTGTGAACCTATGGAAATCATGGTCTCCCGCTCTGTGGCCTGGCTGCCGGCTTTGGCACTTTGCATTAAAGTCCTTATATTTGGAACCAGCATATAGCCGTAAAGCCTGGCAGAAACCCTGTCTGCACGAAATGCCTCTTCATCTATGTCCATCACTTCCGCTTCCCGGAGTTTTATATTGTTTCCCGCGGAAAGATAATATATAACCGCATCGCCGGCATGACCCGGCGTGTCGGCATATACCGCAGAATGGATTTTTACACCAGCGGGAATCCCGACTACTGGTAATTTTGTGTTTATCGAATTATACACATTTCTGGCAGTTCCGTCACCGCCTGCAAATACAATTAAGTCAGCGCCGGCATTATGCAAATCAATGGCAGCTCTCTCTGTATCCTTTCCGGTTGTGAGAATGAAATCATCTCGTCCTGAGACGGAATCCGCACTTAAATCCATGCCCGGCAAGCTGCCCACAACTTCCGGTTCGAACCCCAGAGAAACTGCCACGTCTTCACCCATCGGGCCGGGATATGTCAGCAGTTTAAAATCATCTTTGACCGGCACAAGCTTCTCCAGGGCTCGGGAAGCCTTGGCCGGTGCTTCTGCTACTGCACCCAAAGAAAAGGCTTTAGCGACGATGTCTCCACCGTCGCTGCCTTTAAGCCCAACTCTTCCTCCTATTCCTGCCAGTGGATTAATTATTAAACCAATTTTTTTCAACTAAGCCCCCGCTATATTAAGACTTCTATTTCCTGTGCTTCTTCTTGTATGCCCTGTAGGTACAGGCCCATCTGTCCGGATCCTCCACCAGGGAATCGTCCAGAATTTTAGCCGTTCCCTTTGCGTGAGGTGCATTCATGAGGAATTCAGGATTCTCATGGGCCTCTTTTACGCACTGTGCAAGGGCGGCCGCCCAATACTCCAGATCCTCCTTTGAGTAAGTTTCACAGGGTTCAGGTGTGAAAGGTTCGGGAACTATCCAGGGATGATGGCTGGTCCAGTAACCCTGAATACCGAAATCGCTGAGTCTGTTTTTAATTTCCATGGTGCCCATTCCGGTTTCTTCCTTAACTCCTTCCAGGCTGTACCTTGCCTGCTCAAGTCTCCTCTTACCCTCAGCGTAAGGCCTGCTGACACCAGGGATTTCAAGCAGCAGTTTATCAAGGTAGTTGTTGTTCAACACTGAGATATGGGCTGCGGTCTTCAAGCCCACTGCACCCATGCTCATAATCCAGGCATATGCTTTTATAACGCATTCCAGGTTGCCCATAAAGCTTCTGACCTTCCCGATGCTGTGGGGCCTGTCATAATCCAGGAAGTATTTCGAACCATCGAACTCCACGGTGGGAACGGGCAGATATTTTGCCAGTTCTTCCCTAACACCGTAAGCCCCCGCTGCCGGGCCTTCACAACCATGCGGGGATGAAAAGGTTTTGTGCAAATTGAAATGGCACGCATCAAAGCCTGCATCAAAAGCCCTTGCCATGCCCATGATTCCGTTGGCGTTGGCCTGATCGTAGAAGCACAGGCCTCCTGCTTCATGAACCACTTTCACATATTCTGCCACCCTGGGATTGAATATACCTGTATCCTCGGGATTGGTAAACATAATGCCGGCAGTCCGATCAGAAACAATAGCTTTTAATGCCTCCAGGTCCGGATAACCATTCTCGTCCGGCATAAGTGTGATTACTTTGAAGCCTGCAGTGGCCGGTGTCGCCCCGTCGCAGGGATGGGAGAATATTGTCGTAATAACCTCGTCTCTCTGCCCCAGTTTGCCTCTTTCTTCATGATACTTTCTCAGAAGGCAGGCATTGGTGTAGGTGGCATGGGATCCGCCCCCCGGCTGGAAGGTGAATTTGTGCATGCCGGAAACTTCCTTCAAAAACCCTTCAAGCCCGTGAACGATTTTCAAGATGCCCTGCAGGGTATCTTCAGGCTGCAAAGGATGAAGATCAGCAAATTTGCTGGAGCTCACCACTCTCTCGTGCATCTTGGGACTGTATTTCATTGTACAGGTGCCTTCCCCAATATCAGAGCCCAGATCCATTCCCAGAGTCATTTGAGAAAGCCTCAGATAATGCTGCAGGACGTGGTACTGGGAAACTTCGGGCAAATTAACCGGAGCCTTTCTTCTGAGTCCATCCGGAACCAGTTTTGCCGCCGGGCCCAGTTTATCGGTAATTTCTTTAGATGCCGAAGGAGGAATTATGCCTCTTTCGCCTTTTCTGCCCATATCCATTATGAGGGGTTCATCCCATGCGGCAGAATGATATCTTCTCAGTTTAACGTCTTTCTTATTGAGTTCCTTTGTCATTTTGCCACCACCTCCTTAAGGGCTTCTGCCAGTTTGTCAATATCTGCTTTGTTATGCATTTCGGTTACACAGAACAGGGCACTTTTGCCCAGGGCAGGGAAACTGTCGCTTAAGTCTATGCCGCCGAAAATCTTTTTAGCTGCCAAAGCCTTATTGATTTCCGCAACAGTTTTATCTGTTCCGTCAAAATTTACCACAAACTCTTTGAAGGTGGTATCAAACAGGGTCTTTAACCCGGGAATCTGCCCCAGGATCTGTTTTGCATAATTGGAGTTGTAAAGAATGGTCTCGCCGATTTCTTCCATGCCCTGTGGTCCCATAAGCGCCATGTAAACTGCGGCTGCGATGGTCCACAATCCCGATGCTGTTCCCACCCAGTCCTTGGCTTTGTCCCTGGCTTCGTAGGATGTCCTTTCAGGCAGAACTTCAGCATAGGCGTATTGACCCTCCACCTGGGTCTCTGCGATTGTATATATTGCAAGTGGGCATTCTGCCAGATATTTTGCCTCATCCCTGAAGGCTATAAATCCCGACTGTCCGCCGCCGCAAAGCATGTGCACACCGATGGATTGAAGATCTCCGCATATGATGTCGGCACCATAAGAGGCTGGCGGCGCCAGCACGCCCAGGGAAACAGGATCGACACCTACAACCACTTCTGCTCCGAATTTTTTAGCCAGGGTGGAAATGTTCTCAGGTGATT
This sequence comes from Bacillota bacterium, assembly GCA_052034085.1. Lineage (GTDB taxonomy): Bacteria > Bacillota > Clostridia > Peptostreptococcales > Anaerovoracaceae > UBA1426. Next base: position 11,636 of record JBPOJA010000005.1, read on the forward strand.
TTTCCATAGTTCCAAAATAGCCCGGCACTTCGAAATATACGGCCGCAACTTCATCGCTGAGCTTGCTTTCCAGATCCTTCATATCTATCAGCCCGGTGTCCAAATCCATATCAATCAGTTCAATTTTAATGCTGTTAGCCATGATTTCGGGCTGGCACAGGGTCCTCATCTGAGCCAGTCTCTCAGGGCTGACTGATGCCGGAACCAATACTTTATTGCGACCTGTAAGCCTTGAGGCCATGCGGAGTGACAGCCCCGCCGCAGCTCCCCAATCATAGATTGGCTCGCTGACGGCATCCACATCCAGCATTTCCCCCATCATGCTATAAAATTCAAATCTGGCCTGGAATTTTCCCAGGTCTGCGTAGGTATTGCCGCAATAAGCCGTGACGAATTCTGCCCTGTTGACTATTTCATCCACCACAGCAGGAACATAATGGGGCCAGCAGCCACCGCCTAAAAAGCTCAAATAATCCTTGGTGCTGACGTTCTTTTCCAGTATTTCATCCAGATGCCGGCGCAATTCCCACTCGGAAGGTATGGGATCCGGCAGATTCATCTCTCCCTTGAAGCGAAGGTGGTCAGGAATTTCACTGTATAATTCCTCTATATCCTTAATTCCCAGTGCCTCCATCATTTCCGCCTTAACTTCGGGCGCGGAGTTGGGAATATAAGGATGGACAAAGTTCTTTTCGCTCATGCTCAATCCTCCTAAATAAACAGTTTATTTCTTTAATAAAGCCTCTATCATTTGAGTGCTGGGGCCTGCCTTAAGGCCTCCATCAATATAAATGTCTTCTCCGGTAATGTAGGCGCAGTCATCAGATGCCAGAAAGTGGTATAAGGCCGCCGCTTCCTCGGGTTTGCACATCCTACCCAGGGGTGTTGTGATTTTCATAACCATCAGTTCAGTTTCACAGCCCTCGGCATAGGCCATGGGTGTATCTATGGTATTTGGGCAGATGCAGTTGACTCTCACCCTACGATGAGCCAGTTCAATGGCAGCTGCTTTGGTAAGCCCCACCACTGCACATTTTGATGCTATGTAGGCTCCGTAGCCGGCATAATCTCCGTTGGCTGAATTTGACGCAGTATTGAGAATTACGCCGCCATCGGCCACATATTTTGATGCATATTTCAACCCGTATACCACTCCGAAAACATTGACTGCGAACATCTTCTGAAAATATTCCTCGTCAGCATCAGCCAACAGTTGCTCCGGTAAAATAATACCGGCATTATTTACCATGATATCCAGCCTGCCATATTTTTCGTGAACGGATTTTACCAGAAATTCAACCTGAGCCTCTCTGGTTACGTCCGTTTGAATGAAATCGCAGCCTAAATTTGTTGCAATCCCCGCTGCTCCGGGGTCAATGTCGGCAATTGTAACAAGGGCCCCTGCTTCAATAAATCTTTTTACGGTGGCCAGACCAAGTCCGGAACCTCCGCCTGTCACTATTGCGACTTTATCTGACAGAGAAAAATGCTTCATCTTTTCTCCTTTTTTTGCAATCTGCTATAACTCTTCCCATTTATAAGGAATTCCAGTATTAAAGAATAGTTCGAAGAATCTTTCAGGATCAAGCTCTTCCGGAAGGTTTATTCCTTCATGCAAACCGTTCCCGCCTTCAATTATCATTTTTGCTCCAATTATTGCGGGCAAAGCGATGCTGATTAACGAAGTACCGAACAGTTTATATAATTCTTTGGCATTTCCTGTCAGTTTCGGACAATGTACTTTGTATTCAACTCTTTCACCATCCTTTGTACCTTCTATAATAAGCACCCCAGGTATCGCCACTGACTTATCTAATTCATCAAGTTTTTCTGGATTTTCGTCAAAATACGCATTCCCTGGATTAGGTACATGGCTTACTAAATAGTCTATCGGTTTAAACTTACCGCCGCCATATTCAATCTCTTTTTGGGAGGCTAATCCTAAAGCTATAAAAGCAGCAGCGGGTCTGGCAACATAATACTTGAAATCACAGTATTCTATGCCCTTTTTAATTATTATAGGTGTGCTAACAACTTCTTCATGAGTATGATGAGACACAAGCATATTTCCAGTTGGCTGTGGGAAAGGAAAATCTTCGATTTCAGAAAAAGGTGGTTGCACTTCAAATTTACCATCACGAAAGACATAACATGGATTTGAAAAGTCAATCAGTGCTTGTTTGGGTGACCAACCAGGATTCCATGGATCTGTAACATCACCAAACTCCCCAAGATTCAATTTCTTTTTACCAAGCCTATATTTTACACTCTTTACTGTATCCAACTTGTCACAATAATACCTGACAACGACATTCAGGAAACCTGGTGACAAGCCACAACCAAGCAGAACCTTCACACTCTTTTCTCTCAATTCTTTATCGAGATAAATCTCTTGTCCTAATGCGAATTGATCTAAATAAGGCTCATCAAAAGATGTGCTGACATAATTTATCCCTACTTCTAATGCTGCTTTGATAACAGTGGGGCCAAGCCATACAGGTGTCATATCAATGATACAGTCCATACCTTCAGCGGCTTTCTTTATTTCTTCAATGTTTCTGCAATCCAATTGTAGAACAGAAATTTTAGGGCTATTCACCTTTTCTGCCACCCTTTGCGCTACCTTTATATCTGCATCGGCGAGCAAAACATTATTTATTTCTCTATCTCTTGCCATTATCGAGGCACATGGACCCCCTTGTCCTCCTGCTCCTAAGAGTAAAATATTCATTCTTTACCTCCAATTACTTTAATTATAAACAATTAAAATGCGAATCCAACAATTAAATACCCGATACATGCAAATCCTGCACCTATCAGTGCATATGGTAACTGCGTAAGGCAATGATCCATGTTATCAATCCTTACTGCAGCGGAAGACAATACGGTAACATCAGCATAAAAACATGCGTGAGCGCCAAAAATAGCACCTGATAATATCGTTCCAAATACCAAAGGTATACTTACTCCCACCGCTGCAGCGAGTGGTACTACAATAGGGGTTATAACAGCCGGAATAGACCAAATGCTACTAGTGACGAATGCTAGTGTGGATACAACAATGAAAGACAATGCCGGTAAAAGAGCAGGGCTCATATATGGAGCTACAGTTGACACCACATAGTCTGGCATTCCTATTGTTAAAACTCCTACTCTAAGTATATAGCCACAGACGATAATTACGGCCATCCAAACCATGTCTTCCATACCCTCAACTATACATTCGGATATTTTATCAAAAGTCATAACTTTACCAGGTATATACATTACTATACAAGTTACAATCCCAAATATTACACCATAAAGAATATCATCAAAAACCACAGTAACTGCAACGATTACAGCTAATGGTACGAGAAAATATTGAACTCCAACATCCTTTTGCTCATCCGAAACAATGAGCTCATTATGCTTTTTGCTATTATCTGAATATGGTTGACCCGTTGTTTCAGTTCTTTCCCAGGCTTTTTTCATTGGCCCAATTCTGGGGATTATTCCAAAAATTACAAGTGGCACAATTATTACACAAATCCACGCATAAAAGGCCCAGGGTATAGCCGAATAATATGCAGCCATGCCATCACCTAGGTATTCTGCTTCCGGTTGTCTTGCAAAAACTCCTGAAAAATATACTACCCATGCAGAAATGGGGATAATTACACAAACAGGTGCTGAAGTGCTATCCAAAACATAAGCCAACATTTCTCTTGGTGCTCTATTTTTATCAGTTGTATCAATCATCGCATTTGCAGTAGTCATAATGCTGAGATAATCATCGATAAAAATTATCAACCCAATTATCCAGGCAATGAATAATGATTTTTTTGCAGATGTGGCATATCTCCCGGCAATTTTCGAAAAGGCTTGAGTTGCTTTTGATTCTCGCAACAACCTGATCATGCTTCCAAATAGTAACGATATCAGAACAACCCACATAGTATCTTCATCAGATACTGCTTCACAAATTAAATCAATAAATGGCGTCACAAATCCAAATCCATAAGCAATGACATAACTAATCAAACCACCCAACAAAAGCATTTCCCATGTTTTTCTCGTCCATATGGCAAAAACGACAACAAATACAGCAGGCAATAAGGTTATGATTCCATAATTCGTAACTTCCATATTTCACCCTCCCTTACAATGTGAATTCAATAATAGATACAGTAAACCTCATTCTATCTTGACAATCCCCTCCTTAATGATTAGCGCAAGTAAAAAATATTTGAATTGTCGTATCTACTTCTCCAAAACGCAACTACCATGCCAATTTAATTTATAAAAGATAATCACCATAATTGAACTCTTTTCATGCTCACTTATGATGGATTAAGAAAAAGCAAAGTGAATATTTTCATAATTGACAATTCAATTATGAAAATTGACAAATCAGACTGTCTAAAATACAATGAATTTGAGGAAATTAAACATAGTTTAATGGGGGACAAAAATTATGCTTAAAACAATTCAAGATACTGCAGTCCAAGTTGCTGAAGCAATTACTTATGTTTTGAAAATCGAAACTGAAATAGTAGATAGTACACTTGAAATTATTGCAGGAACCGGAAGATTCAAAAATAAAGTTGGAACCTTTGAAGAAGGCGGCATTCTACATCAAGATGAAGTATATGGCAGTGTACTACTGACTGGACGAAGTTTAATAATTATGGATACTGAAAGTTACCCGAATTACAATCCAAAAGAAGGAGAATTGGCAGAAATTTGTTGTCCAATTATCCTAAATGGTGAAGTAATAGGCCTAATTGGTTTGATTGCATGCGACAATATACAAAAAAACATCATTTGTTCCAACAATAAACACTTGCTACAGTTCCTGGAAAAAATGGCAGCCTTAATCGCAAGCAAGTTAGCAGAAACGCAAAACAATGTAAAACTTAAGGCTGTACTGGATTCCATAAACGATGGAATAATCTCTATTGACCACAAATGTATTATTACTTCTTGTAACCCCCATGGCGCCCAGATGTTACAAAAATTTCCTGAAGATCTTCTAAATAAATCGATTTATTCCCTTTGGCCAGATTTCCCGTATGATAATGTGATGAAAAATGGAGAAAGTCTCGCGGATATTGATGATGTTTTCCTATATCCACCAAATATGACAAATAGATTTTTAATAAATGTTACACCTATTCGAATCCATGATTTTGCCAATTCAGTCCTGGGCGCAGTTATTTTTTTCCAAGATATTATTTCTGTGCGCACACGTATTTATAATATGACACAAGCTCAGAGTCCTACTAGTTTTAATCAAATTATTGGTCAAAGCGAATCAATTATTCAATCAAAAAAACATGCTTTGCGATTTGCATCGAGTGACTCAACAATACTTATTACTGGTGAAAGTGGTACAGGCAAGGAGCTTTTTGCGCGTGCGATTCATGCATCTAGCTCCAGAAGTAACGAACCGTTTATTACTATTAATTGTGGTGCTATACCGGATAATTTAATGGAGAGTGAGCTTTTCGGTTATGAGGCGGGAGCCTTTACAGGAGCTGGTAAATCAGGGAAAGTTGGTAAGATTGAACTGGCGAACAAAGGCACGCTATTTTTGGATGAAATTGGCGATTTCCCGCTTCATATGCAAGTCAAGATATTACATGTCCTCCAAAATAAAATAATAGAAAGAGTAGGGAGTAATAAGACTGTCCCTGTGGATGTTCGTTTTATTGCTGCAACAAATAAGAACCTTGAGAAAATGATTTCATTGAAAGAGTTTCGTGAGGATCTTTTTTTTCGGCTCAATGTTATACCTTTACACATACCACCTTTGCGCGATCGGGGTGAAGATATTCCTCTTTTGCTAAAATCTGCGTTGAATAAGTTTAATAAAATTGTAGGCAAGAACATTACAGGGTTTTCACCTAATGCATATAATTTACTTGTAAATTATTCTTGGCCCGGCAATGTGAGAGAATTGGAAAATGTTGTTGAATACTGTGTTAATCTTGAAACTGAACTGGTGATAGGAATTGATAGCCTTCCCCAGAAAATAAAAAATACAGTCCCCGATACTATCAGAGAATCAGATAATTTGGACCCTATTTTCTGGAATAAGTCTTTGCCTCTTAAAACAAGTGTTGACTTATTCCAGAAAAGTATCATTGAATCATGTTTGGATCGAACTGGTCACTCTGTCGAAGGAAAAAGAGCAGCCGCAAAAATCTTACAAATAAGTGAATCAACACTGTATCGTAGAATAAAGGAATTGGGCATAGAATAATCGGCTAAAGCTGATTGTCCTGTATTAATAATATAGTTCAGACGGCCCTTTATATTCCTGAATAATATTTCCGCCGTCAATAACTATGAGCTGGCCAGTAATATAACTGGAATCATCGGATGCCAGAAAGCGAATCAGCTTTGCGACCTCTTCAGGTGTCCCTGCCCTGCCCATACCTGTGTTCTCGGCCCCCGCCAGTTCTCCCTCGGTGCTTGCCCCGGTTTTTATCCATCCCGGTGCCACGGCATTAACGGTAATATTTTTGCGACCCACTTCCAGAGCCAGGGCCCTGGTCAGGCCGACTATTGCCGCCTTTGCAGCACAATAGGGAGATTCTCCCGGGTTTGCAACCAGGGGCCCGGTAACTGAAGATACATTAACTATTTTTCCGTATTCTCTTTTTATCATGTCCGGCAGGAAAGCCTGTATGGTGTTGAAGGTGGATTTCAAATTGATGCCGATGCTGAAATCCCATTCCTCTTCGCTTAACACAGCCACGTCTTTGAAGATTTCCTCTGTGCCGAAATATGCCATTCCTGCAACATTGGCAAGGATATCCACTTTGCCGAAAACATCCAGCATATCCTTGGCGGCGGCTTTCACAGCCGGTCTGTCCTGAAGATCTGCCTTGTATGCTTTGACCTGAACTCCAATGTCCTTCAGGTCTTTCTCTCTTTCAAAAACTCTGTCTGAAATATCAATGATTCCAAGGGATGCACCCCATTCCGCCAAAACCCTGGCCGTAGCAAAACCCATGCCGTTGGGACTTGCCACTCCTGTAATGAAGGCAGTCTTCCCTTTCAATAGGCTTGTTTCCATTTTTCCCTCCAAGATAGGTTGACTCACGTAAACTCAGATTTTTTCAGAAATTACTGAATGTCTAAAGCTTTCAGCCGCCTGTAGAGAGTGGATTCGCTGATGCCCAGCAGTTCTGCAGCCTTAATCTTCCCCTCCAGAGAACGGCCTGTCTGATTCAGACATTCCTCTATGATATGTTTTTCCGCCTCCTCCCATTGTTCCTTCAAGGGACGAATAGAGCTGAAATCCTGTCTCTCTTTAACAAGGTAGGGTGGGAGATCTTCCCTGCTGATCATATTACCTCTTGCCATGGTAAAGCTATACTCTAAAGCGTTTTCCAGTTCCCGGATATTTCCGGGCCAGCTGTAATTCAGCATGACCTGCCTGGCTTCACCTGCAAGACCTTTCACTTCTTTTCCCCGGGTCTGATTTAAATTTTCCAGTATATGCTCAATTATTGCCTCCAGCTCATGTTTTCGTGCCCGCAAAGGTCTAATATGAATGGGAATAACACTCAGGCGATAAAACAAATCCTCCCGAAACTTCTTTTCTTCAATTAATTTTTCCAGGTCTCTGTTTGTGGCTGCGATAACACGGACATTGACGGGAATAAATTCAGTGTCCCCCACCTTCTGGATCTCACGATGCTGTAAAACATGCAGAAGCTTAACCTGAAGCTGAAGTGGCATATCTCCTATTTCATCCAAGAATATAGTTCCGTTGTTGGCGATTTCAAACCAGCCTGTCTTTCCGCCTGCTTTTGCGCCGGTAAAGGCGCCTTCCTCATAGCCGAAAAGTTCAGACTCCAGAAGATTTTCCGGGATTGCCCCGCAATTAACCGGCACAAAAGGGCCAAACTTCATAGGGCTCATCCTGTGGATTTCCCGTGCCAGAAGTCCTTTCCCCGTGCCGCTTTCTCCGGTTATAAGCACATTGGATACAGAATCGGCAATCTTTTCTATCCGGTCTTTCAGGTCCCGGGACAAAAAATTCGGGCCATGAGTTCCGTTGATCCGTGGTGTCATATTTATTTCCTTGACACGGCAGGAAAGATGCTCCGCTATCTCTTTTAAAAGCTGAAGCAGACCATCCTTTCTTTCAAGGAGAAAAGTGCGCTGAATTTCGTCAAATGCCACCAGCCCCATGAGACCTATGACTTTGCCTTCTGAATATATGGGGCAGCATATTTCCGCCAGCTCATTTTCCTCGGGAGCGTAGGTCGGGTGATTTTCACCTCTTTCAATGATGTAGGTTTTCCCGGTACGTAAAGCCTCACTGTAAAGATAACCCGACCCCAGATCTCCCTGTTCTTCTTTTAATCCTACTTTTTCAAAATAACGGCCTGTTCCGGCTACAATGGTCAATTTCTGGTCAACTATTTCTGTTTCCACCCCAAGAGCTGCTTTGATTGCTTCCGCAACCGCCTGAGCTTTGTCCTTGATTCCCATCAACTCTGTCATAGCCGGCTCACCTCCCAGATTGCTTAAGTATCTTATTTAGATACCTATCCCCAGCATTCCTACCGTGAAGAATGCAATCAGTGAGAAAGCCATAGCTACCATACCAAACGGCAGCTGGGTAATAGCATGGCGGAAGTTGTCACAGCCGCAGGCGGCAGATGTCAGTATGGTTGCATCGGAGTAGAAGCAGATATGGCTGCCCCATACACCGGCTGAACATACAGCACCTACTGCAATAAAGGGATTTGCTCCCAATTGAGCAGCCAAGGGGATAACTATTGGAAGAGCAATTATATACATGCCCCAGCTGATGCCCATGATAAATTCCGTGATACCGAAAGTTATGAATACTACCAAAGGCATGGTGTGTGCTGTGGTATAGCGCAGACCAAGGCTGATGGCATATTCCATGAAACCGATCTGTTCGCAGGCAGCTGCGAAGAAGTAAGCCAAGATAACCATGAACAAGGGGAAGAGCATGTTTTTCAGACCTTTTATGAGAAGGTCCATAAACTCTTCAGGTCCCATAATACCCGTTCCTACATAGTAGACGAACATAAATGCAGTGGTAGCTATAACCCCTCTTTGCATGTCCGTATCAAAGGCAATAGTTGCTACTACCAATATCAAGATAGGCAGGAAGAAGGAAGCTAATTTCGCATTCGGCGGTATTTCCACTACCTCACCGGCCTTCATGTCGATTTTTTCAGATCCCGGAGGGGCCATAAGTCCTGTGGTTTCAGCACGGATAAAGGCTTTTTTCATTGGCCCGAATACAGGCACGATACCTAATATTATAAGTGGAACCAGCAAAGCTGCAAACCAGCCATAGAAGTTAAACGGTATGGTTTTAATGAAGTAAGCCACACCTCTGCCGGCCGGAGCAAGACCGTTGGATTCCATAAGGCTGCCTATGAAGATGGACCAGGTTGATATGGGCACCAGTACACAAACGGGAGCCGCAGTGGAGTCAACTATGTAAGCCAAGAATTCCCTGGGGACCTTGTGCTTGTCGGTAAGGGGCGACATACTGGCTCCCACTGTCAGGCAGTTCAGATAGTCATCAATAAAAATGATTACACCAAGAACCCAGGTCCACATAAGTGTGCTTTTCTTGGTTTTAGCCCTCTTGGATACCCACTCGCCAAAAGCGTAGGCTCCGCCGGCCTTTTCAATAAGTGCGATAATGCTTCCCATTAGTCCGCATACTATGAAAAGCCAGGCTATATCTTCATCCATAACAATCTCTAAAATTGAATCACTCATGGGCTCAAAGAAATCTCCTTTAAGCCCCATCAGAAATCCCAGCAGTCCACCCAACATAAGGGATTCCAAAATACGCTTAGTGTAGAAGATATAAATTAAAAGAAATGCAGCCGGTATGACGGACATTACACCAATGTCTTCAACTTCATCCGGCGTAAAGAATACAACTAAGGCAAAGAACACTGCCAGAATTGCATAGGTAGTGATGATCTTTTTGTAATCACCGAATTTTTCATTCATTACATTAACACCTTCCTCTCCTTATCCTGATTTTTTCTGCTGCCGAATAATATTACAGCAATGAATCATAGTTATGCATAATGCGTGCCAATTGTCATAATTGAGAAAAATATTATCAGATAATTCTCAAAACTCGTAATTTCGCCGGTTTCAACCTTCATTTCTGATAATTTATTTTCATTGTTAACAAATAAACAGCTAGAAATTTCTCATTTTTGATACTTAATGTAAAATGCACTATGTAACTTTGTCAATTATGACTTATTTCGTTTTCATTTTTGACAATAATTACTCATCTTTGAGACTAAAGCGGTTTGAAGCGGTTATTTCTGATATTTTTTGTTAAAATAAGAACATAGATTGCTTTTTGTTTCCCGGCATGCTACAATTTATTTCGTCGTGCAGGCATGGCGGAATTGGCAGACGCGCACGGTTCAGGTCCGTGTGAGGCAACTCATGGAGGTTCAAGTCCTCTTGCCTGCACCAAAAAAACCGACACTTAATGGTGTCGGTTTTATGATTTTATTTAGACCCGAATAAACACTTCTACGATGCTCTATTGTCCGGCGACGAAATCCTCCACCGCTTTAATGGTACGTTCGACTTCTTCTGCGGTATTGTAAGGAGCAAGGCCTATCCGCACCACTCCGCCACGGTCTCCGAGCCCCAGCACGTTGTTGATGATTTCAATGGCATAGAAATGGCCATCCCAGACGAACAATCCCCGTTCAGCCATAAATCTGGCCACATCATTGGCATCGGCACCTTCCACTGTAAACGAAACTGTAGATGTTTTTGGCACTTCTTTCGGCGGGCTGTAAACTTTTACCCCTTTTATGGCTGCCAGGCCATTTCTCAGCCTTTCCGCCATAGGCTCCTCATACATTTCTATGGCATTAATACCTGCAACAACAGCCCTTCTTCTGCCGGTTAAGCCGTTCAGAACCTCAGAAAAATATTCTTCATGCCTGGAGCCTATCCCCGCGATGAATTCCACCGCCGCCGCAGCTCCTCTGGCAAGTTCCATAGCCGGAGTCCCGGTTTCAAACTTCCATGGCATATCCTCATTGTCATCTGCCATGACTCTTACGGTTTTTATCTTTTCACCTACGGATTCCTTGACATACAGAACTCCCAGATGAGGCCCGAAAAATTTATATGCGGAACACAATAAAAAATCCGTGTCAATATCCTTCACATCAATAAATCTGTGCAAAGCGTAATGCACTGCGTCTATTACAGTAAGGGCACCCACATCATGGGCCATTTTAATCATGGTCTTCACATCTGTGATTGTACCTGTAGCATTGGAAGCCCAGTTAAGTGCCACCACTTTTGTCTTGTCCGATAGCTTGGTCCTGTAGTCTTCCATATCTAAAACATAGGTCCCGGGATTTACCTTAATATTTTTGACCACCATACCGAATTCTTCCAGAGTTCTCCATGGGGAGCGGTTGCATTCATGGTCTATTTCCGTAATCAGGATTTCATCTCCGGGCTTTAAAATACTTCTCAAAAGACCGAATGCAAGCAGGAAGTTGTTGGTTGAAGAGCTGCCGCCAAAAGCAACCTCGTGGGCCTCGCATCCCAGAAAGTCCGCCAGAGCCTCTTTCGCTTCCAGATAAGAGGCATCGCTTTCCACAGATGTCTTAAAAGCTCCTCCTGCATTGGCATTATAATAATAAAGATATTCATTGATTTCCTCAACGACACATCTGGGCACCTGAGTGCCTCCCGGCCCATCCAGAAAAGCTGCCGGGTGACCATTTACTGTTTTGGAAAGCGCCGGAAACTGTTCTCTTACATAATCGATATCAAATTTAAACTGCTTCATTCTTACCTCCTAATACTTTTCCGCCAGGACTCTTGCCAATAACACACCGCTGGCCGAAGCCTGAGACAGGGAGTGGGTTACACCCGAACCGTCACCCATGGCATACAGGCCACTGACCTTTGTTTCCATATTCTTATCAACTTCAACTTTAGAATTATAGAACTTCACTTCCACGCCATAAAGCAGGGTATCCTCATTAGCGGTCCCCGGAGCGATTCTATCCAATGCATAAATCATTTCAATTATATTATCCAGTTGTCTTTTCGGTATTACCAGAGAAAGATCCCCCGGAGTGGCATTTAAAGTAGGCCTTGTAAAGCATTTCTCCATCCTTCTTTCACTGCTTCTCCTGCCCTTGACCAGGTCTCCGAACCTCTGCAGAAGCACGCCCCCTCCCAGCATGTTGGAAAGTCTGGCTATGGACTCTCCGTATTCGTTGCTGTCCTTAAAAGGTTCGGTAAAAGTATTGGACACCAATAAAGCAAAATTGGTGTTTTCCGTATGAAGTGCCGGATCCGAATAGCTGTGACCGTTTACCGTTACTATGCCGTTGGTGTTCTCAGCTACTACTTCCCCATATGGATTCATGCAGAAAGTCCTGACCATATCGTTATACTTGTCAGTTTTGTATACCAATTTACTCTCATAAACTTCGTCTGTGATGTGTTTGAAAATCACTGCGGGAAGTTCAACCCTCACGCCGATATCCACCCTATTTCTGTTCAGGTGTATGCCCATCTGATCGCAAACTTTTGATATCCATTTGGATCCCGATCTACCCGTGGCCATTACCAGATGACGGCAAGAATACTCTTCTCCCCTGGTTGTCGTCAGTAAAAAACCTTCCCTGCTTTTGGATATTTCCAATGCTTCCTCTCCCAGGGAAATATCTATTTTGTCCTTAGTGTAATCATAAATATTCCCCAGGATTTTCATATTCCTGTCAGTACCCAGATGCCTGACTTTGGCATCCAGCATATGGAGATTATTTTGCAGGGCAATTCTTTTCAAATCCGAGTTCCCGGTGGAATAAAGCTTGGCTTCAGAACCACCCATCTCCATAAGAACCCCGTCAACGTACTCCATAAGCTCCATGGCCTTATCCACGCCTACATAGGCATGAAGATCCCCGCCAAACTGGGTTGTCAAATTATATTTCCCATCCGAAAGCGTGCCTGCTCCGCCGTAGCCGTTCATTATCTGACAGGGATTGCATTTGATGCATGTAGGCATTCTCCCGGCTGAAATTGGGCAGATTCTGTGAGACAGATCTTTGCCCTTATCGATCATGAGAACTTTGGCGTTCACATCCAGCTTTGTCAGCTCGTAGCTGAGAAAAACTCCGCTGGCGCCGGCTCCAACTATTATAATATCGTACTCCTTCATAATTGCCTCCGCCCTCCCCTTGTGCTATCATATTGTTGAAAGCAACATCCGGAGGTTAAAATATGCCTAAAAAAACACGTTACCTGCTTATCGGCCTTTTCTTTTCTGCCCTTACCATAATGTCTGTTGTGGTCTTTTTCAAGGGGGAAAAAGGGAGCAGGACTATTTCTTTCATAGTGCTCTTTGCCATAGTGGCCGCTCTGTTTTTAAAGAACTCCATATTTTCAAAAGATTAGCTGTTCAAATTGAAAGGACGCTCTCCCGCCGGCACATCTGCCGGTGAAGAATCGTCCTTTATCAATATGTTCTCAAATAAGTTATTACTCTTCGTCCTCTTCTTCATCAAAGGCTTCAGCCAGTCTGTCAAACTCCGCTGCAACTTTCTCATACTCTTCATCATCTTCTATATCAAGAAGTTCGCAGTCGTCTTCATCGTCGTCCAGTTCATTATATCTGTAAAGATATATCTCATCTGAATCATCCAGAGCAAGAAGAGCAATGTAGTCCCTGCCATCAACATCAAAAATTCCCAGGACCTCGCATTCGACCTCATTGCCGTCCTCGAATTCAAGAGTCATTATTTCAAAGTAATCGTCGCCTTCATGATCATGTTTGTTGTCTACCATCAAAGCATCCTCCTAAAATTTTTCTAAAGTAACTATATCACTTCCCAACGGGTTTAACAACATCATTATTAAAATGGGTATAAACATTTTCCGCAGCTTTCAGGTTCATTCCGTCCACTTTTCTCAGTTCATCCACTGTAGCATTTCTGATAGATCCGATGCTTTTAAATTCCCTGAGGAGGGCTGCTTTTCGCTTCTCGCCGATTGCGGGAATTTCATCCAGCTCTGACTTTTTCAAGCCATGGGTTCTAAGGCCCCTGTGATATTCCACGGCGAAACGGTGGACTTCCTCCTGGATTTCTCCTATGTAAGGCCTGAGCCCGGGCAACTCCTTTAGCTCATATTCCCTGCCTTTATAAATAAGCCCTCTGGTTTTATGTTTTTCATTCTTAACCATACCTGCCACCGGTATATTTATCATCATAAGGGCAAGCACTTCCGAAACTGCGTTGATCTGGTTAGTGCCTCCGTCAACCAGGATCAAATCAGGCATAACGGCAAATCCGGGAGCCTGTTCTAGAGCTTTCTTCATACGTCTGCCAATAACTTCTTTCAGACTGTCCGTGTCGCCCCGGCCCTCTGACATTCTTATTCTGAAACGTCTGTAATCTTTCCTGATTTTCCTGCCACTCTCAAAAACAACCATGGCCCCAACTGCATCTTCACCTGCTATGTGTGAAATATCATAGCTTTCAATGCGTTGAACTGAACTGCCCGAAGTCGCAAAGCCCAGTTTTTCCCAATCTTCGTTAATGGCTTTTATTCTGGCCGCTTCTTTCTCTTTAATCTCTTCTGCCTTACGCCTGACAACTTTAACCCGATTTTTACTGATTTTTTCTATGAAATCATCCAGTTTTTCCTGGTCAGGCACAGCCCTGACGGCAGCGATTTTATCCCTGTAATCGGCAGCCAGCTCAAACTCCAGCTTCTCTGATGCCTCACGCATTTTGTTCTCAAGTTCCTGTAAAATTCCTTTTGTATTTCCCGACAGGAATTCAATCACTTTGTCTATTGACTCCCTGTACTCACTATTATCTACAAGGCCTGCACATAAACCTCTGCATTTTTCAATATGAAAATTGAGGCATGGTTTAAAACCCGGAGGAAAACTCTTGGCATTGCACCTTTTGAGGCCGTAAATATCCGACAAAAGATCAATAAGCCTGTTCAGGGCCGCCCCGTCTGTGTAGGGCCCGAAATAAAGGCTGCCATCATCAATCAGCCGCCTGGTTTTTACGAGTGTGGGCCACTCTTCCGCCACTGTCAGCTTTATATATGGGAAGGATTTATCGTCTCTAAGCAGCACATTGTATTTTGGCATATATTTTTTTATCAGGGCAGCTTCAAGAAGCAGAGCCTCCATCTCATTGCCTGTAATAATATATTCAAACTCACTGATGTGGGAAATCATCGCCCTGACTTTAGGGTCCATCGCCTTTTGAGACTGGAAATACTGCCTGATTCTGTTTTTCAGGGAAATTGCCTTGCCCACATAAATAATTTCCCCGGCTTTATCCTTGTGTATATAGACTCCGGGTTTATCAGGCAGGGCTTTTAAGTTTTCCTTAAGATCAAATTCTTTATTTTCCCGATTCATTATAATGCGCCTGTATTGCCATAATTTCCAGATATTCCTGGTTGTATTTCCTGATATATTCCATGCTCGCCGGATCCCCGTGGCCGGGATAAATTATAAGCCCGTCTTCCCAAAGGGAGATTATGTTCTTTACACTATCAATCATCTGCCCTTCTGAACCATCCTCTAAATCAGTCCGGCCCAGATCTACATTGAAAATGGTGTCTCCTGTAAAAGCCACCCTTTCGTCCGGATTAACAAAACACACACTCCCCATGGTATGTCCGGGTGTATTTAAAGCAAGAAGATACGATTCTCCGAATCTGATGGCATCGCCATCCTTCAGAAGTCTGTCGGCTTTAAATTTCAGCTTGTCTGCATCCTCTTCATGTATAGCCACCGGCAGCTTTATTCCATGCTTTTCTTTCCAGATCCTTTTAAATTCGGCGACCGCTCCCACATGATCATAGTGATGATGTGTAAGCAGTATGCCTTCGGGCCTAAGCTGTAACTTCTCAAGCTTTTCCGCATATGATGCTCCGTCATAGCCGGGGTCTATTATATATGCAATTCCGGTTTTCTCATCAATTGCTATATATCCGTTGGCACTTAATTCCCCGCGGACAAATCTTTCAATCCTCATTTTCCGCACTTCCTTCCGTCATTTTATCTTATACGAAAGGCTGATGGATTTCAATAAAGCTATTGATTTCAACTCTGAACAGGAGTAACCTATAATTTAGTCCAAAGCCTCCAAGGCTGATGTCAGGGAGTTGATATAATGAAAATCGCAATTATTGGCGCCGGAAAACTGGGCATGAAAGTAACAGAAGCGCTTATTGATACCGGCTACCACATATGCCTAATAGACAAAGACCCGGATCTGCTGGAAAAATTCAGCGGCCAGTTTGATATTCTTACAATGTCCGGCAATGCAAAGGATCTTGATTTTCTCCACGATTGTTCCATAGGCGAATATGATTTTGCCATAGTTCTTACGGGGAACGATGAGAAAAATATGATTATAAGCTCTATGGCGAAAAGGCTGGGGTGTCATAAAGTTGTTGCCAGGATTCGAGACCCGGAATATGTTAATCATTTTGATTTTCTGAAAAAGATTCTAAATATCGATTACATTGTAAACCCGGACTTGTCCATAGCAGAGGAGATTTATAAATATCTGGTAGAAAAATACACCCTGACCAACGGCTATATCCCCATGGGCAAACTGTCAATAATTGAATTCATTGAAGACGGACATCCTGATTTGCTGGGCAAAACCATATCTCAGGTCAAGGCAATACTGGGCAATATGCTTGTAGTCGCCATATCACGAAACGGGAGAATAATCATTCCCAAAGGTGACACTGAAATAATGGATGAGGACTATCTTTATGTTATAGGTGAAACACCGGCAATTCTGGAACTTAAAGACATGGTTCATGATAAGGTAAAATATACTGACCTGGAAAAAGTCATGATTGCAGGGGGCGGCAAAAGCGGCTTCTACCTGGCCAAGGCTCTGGCCAAATTTGACGTGGCTGTCAAGCTTATCGAAATCGACAGGGAAAGGTGTCTGTATCTTGCGCAACACCTGGAAGGTGTTATGGTGCTTAATGGGGATGCTACGGATTTAAACCTGCTTGAAGAGGAAAATATAGATGAAATGGATGCTTTCGTAGCCGTAACAGGTTACGATGAGGAGAATCTCCTGTTGTCCCTGCTTGCAAATCAGAGAAAAATTGAAGATGTAGTAACGAAAATAAGCCGCAACAGCTATGTTGACCTGGTTGAATCTCTGGGCGTATCCATGGTAATAAATCCACTGGATATGTCAGCCACTGAAATCCTGAGATTTATTCAGGGTTCAAAGCACATTCTGTTTTCGCAGATGATACAGGGACAGGCTGAATTTATTGAAATAGTAGCATCGAAGCATATGAAAATTATTGGAATTCCTCTTTGTGAGCTTAAGCTGCCGGAAGGAATAATTGTGGCAGCCGTTCACAGGGGTGAAACCGCACTGGTTCCGGATGGTAACACCATAATCAACGAGGCTGACAAAGTGCTGTTTTTCTCACTGATTTCACAACGCCACGTGCTGGAGGAATATATCAAAACCAGGGAAAGAGCAGGCTCATGGCTATAAACTATTCAGCCATTGCAAGAATACTGAGTTTCATAACCATGCTGGTGGGGGGAGCCATGATCCCGTCCGCGGCGGTTTCTTTGTATTACAGGGAATATTCCGTGTCCCTGGTTTTTCTGGGTATTATTGTCCTGCTCTTCCTGATTGGGCTGGGAGGCAGGCAGGTCTTTAAAACAAAAATATCCAAATTAAAGCACAGGGAGGCCTATTTGGCTGTGGCTTTATCCTGGCTTTTTGCATCCCTTCTGGGCACTTTGCCCTATATTTTAAGCGGAAGTATGACAAATTTTGTCGACTGTTTATTTGAGTCGGTTTCCAGTTTCACCACCACCGGGGCTTCAGTTGTCAATAAAGTGGAAGATCTGCCTATGGGAATTATTTTTTGGCGCTCTTTCAGCCAGTGGCTCGGGGGTATGGGGATACTGGTCTTTGCAATCAGTGTATTGCCAGCTCTGGGAATCAGCGGACAATTCATGGCAAAAGCGGAAACCCCAGGCATAAGCCTGAGTAAAATTGCGCCGAAAATCAGCGACACAGCCAAAATCCTCTACATGATATATGGCGTTTTTACGGTGTCTGCAATATTGATCTTTAAACTGGGGGGTCTTGGATTATTTGATTCCCTTATTGTTTCCATGGGCAGTGTGGCCTCAGGCGGCCTGTCAAACTACAGCGGCGGAATTACTCATTTTGATAGCCTGTATGTGGAATTTTTCGCAGCCTTTTTCAGCGTGCTTACATGCATAAACATTACCTTGTATTACAGCCTTATAAAAGGTCACATAAAAGAAGTTTTAGAAAACACAGAGCTTAGAGTCTTCCTTTCTCTGCTAATTGGAGCAGGCATACTCATATCGTTCAATCTGAGGTTTGGAAGACCTTCTGACGATGTCCTTGTGCATACCATGGGCGAGGCTCTGCGATACGGATTGTTTCAATCTTCAGCCTTTCTTACCACAACAGGCCATTTCAGCGGAAACTTTGATCTCTGGCCCGGATTCAGTAAAACTCTGCTGCTTATTCTTATGATTGTTGGTGCTTCGAGTTCTTCCACAGGCGGCGGCATTAAAATTATCAGGATTGTGCTTCTTTTTAAAATGATAAGGCGCGGACTTTTTCTGCGACTGCATCCAAACGCCGTGACCGCAATTAAACTCCATGGAAAACCATTGGACAATCACCTGGTTTCCGGGGTGGCGGCATTTTTATTTTTGTATAGTTTCATTTTTACATCGAGCCTGCTGGTGCTTTCTCTTGAAAATTTTGATTTACTTACAACCGTTTCTGCAGTTGCGGCAGCTATGAACAATGTTGGGACAGGTATGGGGCTAGTGGCGCCTGCCGGCTCTTTTGCGATTTTCTCGGGTTTTTCAAAACTTTATCTCTGTTTTCTTATGTTGGTCGGCAGGCTGGAGCTTTTTACTATTATATTGTTGTTTACCCCCTCATTTTGGAATCCCGACCGCTAATACGAAATTAACTTCTCCCCTGAGCACATCGACTGAATCCACAGTTACAAATACCACATCACCCAAGGTGTATCTCTTTTTATATCTTTCACCAACAAACCTGTAGTTTTCCTCATCATACAGGTAATAATCATCCGTTATGCTGTCTATCCGCACCAAACCTTCTACTGTGTTGGTCAGTTCCACAAAAAAACCATAGGATGCAATCCCGCTGATAGTACCTGTATAATGCTTACCAATATGATTTTCCATATATCTGGCTTTTTTCAGTCTTTCCTCTGCCCGCGAAACTTCTTCCGCTTTTCTTTCTGCATTGGATGAGCTTTCTGCCACGTCTGCCAGCAGCTTCAAATCCCTTTCCATATTATCTCTGATTATTCTGTGAATGAAAAGATCCGGATATCTCCTTATAGGGGCAGTGAAATGACAATAATGTTCCAGTCTCAGGCCGAAGTGCCCCAGGTCATCTTCGGAATATCTGGCCTTTTTCATGGACCGCAGCAGAAAATTGTGCGCAACCCTGCTGTCCTCAGGAAGGAAGCGGCCGATTATTTCATAGAAATGATTGTATTCCTCAATCTTGTCCGGATCCGGTTTTTCATGGATCCTGTATATTGCAGGCATCTCCATGTGGAAAAACCGGGTTGCCACAGTTTCATTGGCTAAAATCATGAACTCCTCTATCATCCTGTCACCCATGCCCCGCTCTTTTACCCTGACTTCCGTCACATTTCCTGCCTCATCAATAATTATTTCGCTTTCATCCAGGTCTAAATCAAGACTGCCACGCCGGGACCGTCTCTTCTTCAGGATGTCCGCAATTTCTTCCATAATTTTCAGCATAGGATGAAAGGCTTCGTTCTTTTTATGAAACTCCTCGCCGTAAATCAGGCGGGCTTTGGAGTTTATGACTGATTTATCAAGGTTGTAGTTTACTACCTTGCCTGATTTATCCACTTCCATTACCAAAGAAAGGGTCAGCCTGTCCACACCCGGGTGCAGGCTGCATATTCCGGATGACAGTTCATGAGGAAGCATTGGCACAGTAATATCAGAAAGATAAATGCTGGTTCCTCTTTTCAGGGCTTCTTTATCTATCAAACTTCCTTCTTTCACATAATGACCCACATCTGCGATGTGAACCCCCAGGAGGTAATTGCCATTTTCAAGCACTCCGGCAGAAATGGCATCATCCAGGTCCTTTGCATATGGCCCGTCCAGGGTTATTATTTCCCAGTCCCGAAAATCCCTGCGGCCTGCAATTTCTTCTTCACCAACCCTGGCCGGCATCGCTGCAGCCTCTTTTGCCGTTTTTGACGGAAATTCTTCCATGAAGCCGTATGCGCGCAACAAGGCTTTTGATTCACCCGCCAATTCTTCCTTTCTGCTTATTATTTCCTTGATTATCCCTTTTGCCGGGTTTTTCCGGTCAGGCCATTTTATTATGCCAACGGCAACCCGGTCTCCGGAAGAGGCTCCAATCAAACTTTTCTTTTCAACATGGATTACTTCCGAACTTCTGCCTGTCAGCGGAATCACATAGGCCTGATTCCTTTCTATCACCAGACTGCCTATGATTTCCCTGCTTGCCCTCGATAAAATTTTCTCCACCTTCCCCCTGTCTTCGGAAAGGCTTATTAAAACCTGGTCTCCGTCCATGGCACCTGCCATATCCCGTGACGGAATAAAAATATCCCCGCCCTCTGTGCGTCTGACAAAACCGTAATTTTGCCTGCGCTTTGACAGCACACCTTTTATCAGCTTGGGACTTCGCTTTTTTGCTTTTCTTGTTCTGCCCAATTTACGCCTCTTTCCATAATCAGCAAGGACGGCTTATAGCCGTCCTTGTGTTGCATTATTTTAACTTGATTTTAGAACAAACCGCCCACACTTATAAATAGTGGTGCAAATACCAGGGCCACAATAGTCATTAGCTTAATAAGAATATTGATTGATGGTCCGGATGTATCTTTGAAGGGGTCACCCACAGTATCCCCGACAACCGCAGCTTTATGCGCATCGCTGCCTTTGCCGCCATAGTGGCCCTCTTCTATATATTTCTTGGCATTATCCCATGCACCGCCTGCGTTTGCCATCATGATAGCCAGGAGCACTCCGGAGGCCAAAGACCCGGCGAGCATGCCACCCAGGGCATCCGCTCCCATAATGAAGCCTACCGCCAGGGGAGCAACAATTGCCAAAAGTCCCGGTGCCATCATTTCTCTCAGCGCTGCTTTGGTGCTTATATCAACACATCTTTCATAATCCGGATTGGATGTTCCCGCCATAATGCCTGAATCTTCCCTGAACTGTCTTCTGACTTCCTCTATCATTTGATTGGCAGCTTTGCCCACAGAATTCATGGTCATGGCAGAGAAAAGGAAAGGCAGCATGGAGCCTATGAACAGGCCTGCAATAACCATGGGATTGAGCAGACTTATTTCTGAAAGACCCGCCACCTGTGAATATGAAGCAAACAGTGCAAGGGCCGTCAATGCTGCAGAGCCTATTGCAAATCCTTTTCCTATGGCCGCAGTTGTATTTCCTACAGCATCCAGTTTATCCGTGATGGCTCTGACATCTTTAGGCAGTTCTGACATTTCAGCAATACCGCCTGCATTGTCGGAAACCGGACCGTAGGCATCTACCGCCACAACCATGCCGGTGGTGGAAAGCATACCGACTGCTGCCAGGGCGATTCCATAGAGACCCGCAAAAGCATTTGCCACAAGGATTCCCACTGCAATAAACAATATCGGCCATACTGTGGAAAGCATGCCCACGGCATATCCGCTTATTATTGTCGTTGCTGATCCGGTCTGGCTCTGATGAGCTATTCTCTTTACATGGCTAAAATCTCCCGAAGTATAAATTTCGGTAATTTTTCCTATGGCCATACCGACAATAAGGCCGGAAATTATAGCGATTGCAGGATTAAAGCTGTTAAACATGAGTTTGCTCATGATTATGGATGCAATAACAACAATAACTCCGCTGATATATGTGCCCGCATTGAGTGCAGAAGCAGGATTGCCGCCTTCTTTACCCCTGACCATTATAATGCCCAGGATTGAAGCCACAACTCCTACAGCCGCCAGCAGCAGGGGAAACAGAGAACCTATATAAGGGGGAAGATCAAAGGATTCTCCTATCATGGGATTAACCACGGGGATAAAAACGGCCAATGTTATTGCTGAGATTATTGATCCCACATAGGACTCAAACAGGTCAGAGCCCATGCCGGCCACGTCACCTACATTGTCACCCACATTGTCCGCTATTACAGCCGGATTTCTGGGATCGTCCTCAGGTATGCCCGCCTCAACCTTACCTACAAGGTCAGCACCAACGTCAGCTGCCTTTGTATATATGCCTCCGCCCACTCTCCCGAACAGTGCCATTGAGGAGGCGCCCAGGCCAAATCCTGTAATAACATCTGCAGAATCAATACCCATGGCAACAAATATTATTCCCAGTCCCAAAATGCCCAGACCGGCTACTGACAATCCCATAACCGCCCCGCTCCTGAAAGCCACTTTCAAAGCTTTGGGCATGCTGCCGCTTCTTGCCGCATTTGCTGTACGCACGTTTCCTTTTGTGGCGACAGTCATTCCAAAATACCCCGCCAAAACAGAAAATATGGCTCCAAAAACATAGAGCCCTGCAGTTATCCAATTAACCGCCAGGCCCAAAACCAGGAATATTACAATGATTACCGCAGCCATGTACCTGTATTCTCTCTTTAGAAATGCCATGGCTCCAAGGCTAATATAACCTGATATTTCTTTCATTCTGTCAGTTCCTGCATCCAGACTTCTGACCCATGAAGCCAATGCGTAGGCTACAATCAGGGCTATTACCGCAACAACAGGCACTAACACTGCAAAAACATCCATGGATAAATCCCCCTTTTCAAGAAAGTATAAGAAATTATTCGATGGCCACCAGAATCAACGAGCACAGGATGAAGCAAATTGCACCCGCCACGCTGATTTTGCTTAAAAGAGCCTCATAACCTCTGCCTTTTTTCTTGCCAAAAAGTTGTTCTGCACCGCCTCCGATGGAACCGGAAAGACCGGCACTTTTTCCTGACTGAAGCAGGATGCTGGCAATAAGCACAAGGCTGGCCAGGGCCAATATAATCATTAATGCTATTCTCAAAAAATACACCTCCTAGTAATTAAGACCAATATAGAGTACCACAGCACCATATCTAAATCAAGGAATATTGTGCACTTTCATACAATTCTTCTTCGATTCTGAGCAGTTGGTTGTACTTGGCAACTCTGTCAGTTCTGGAGGGGGCTCCCGTTTTAATCTGGCCGGCATTTACTGCCACAGCCAGGTCTGCTATTGTCACATCTTCACTTTCGCCCGACCTGTGAGAGATAACGGTTGTATAGCCTGCAAATTTAGCCATCTCTATGGCATCCAGGGTTTCCGTAAGAGTCCCTATCTGATTGACTTTTATGAGAATTGAATTAGCTACTCCCATTTCAATGCCTTTTTCAAGTTTTTCTGTATTTGTAACAAAAAGGTCATCACCAACCAGCTGGAGCTTATGGCCAAGTTTTTCAGTCATGTGTTTCCACCCATCCCAGTCATCTTCAGCCAGACCGTCCTCTATAGAAAAGAGTGGATATTTTTCTGCCAGCATTTCATAATATGCAACCATCTCCTCTGCAGTTTTCTTCACACCCTCGCCGGCCAGGTTGTACAGCACGCTGTCCGATTCATACATTTCTGAAGCGGCTACATCCAGGGCAATTTTCACATCTTCTCCCGGTTTATATCCCGCCCTCTCTATTGCCGTAATAATTACCTGAATAGCTTCTTCGTTGTTCTGCAAATCCGGGGCAAAACCACCTTCATCGCCAACCGCCGTGGATAAGTTCCTTTCCTTCAAAACTGCCTTGAGGTTATGGAAAACCTCTGCTCCCATCCTGAGGCCTTCTGCGAAACTCCCGGCTCCTGTGGGCATAACCATGAATTCCTGAATGTCTACATTATTATCCGCATGCTGACCACCATTTAGAATATTCATCATGGGTACAGGTAAAACCTTGGCATTTACCCCGCCGATGTATCTGTACAGGGGGAGGCCGACGCTGGCAGAAGCGGCTTTGGCTACAGCCAGGGATACCGCCAGGATTGCGTTGGCTCCCAGTTTTTCTTTGTTTAGTGTGCCGTCCAGGTCCAGCATCATTTTGTCAATACCGGTCTGGTCATATCCGTCCCAGCCTATAAGTTCGGGTGCTATAATCTCGTTAACATTATCAACGGCTTTCTGCACGCCTTTGCCTAAAAACCTGCCCTTGTCCCCGTCCCTCAATTCGATGGCTTCATATGCGCCTGTTGATGCGCCGGAAGGTACAATAGCCCTGCCCAGAGAGCCATCTTCAAGTAAAACTTCCACTTCCACCGTCGGATTTCCCCTGGAATCCAGGACTTCCCTGGCATAAATATCTTCTATATAGCTCATTTTACACCTCTCAATTCTCAAAACTGACTGTTAGAAGTTTACGATTTCCAGAAAACTGTCAGGTTTCAGGCTGGCGCCGCCAACCAGAGCACCATCTATTTCCGGCATGTTCATAAGCTCAGTAGCATTTTCAGGTTTTACACTTCCACCGTATTGAATGACAACTTTGTCTGCTAGAGACTCATCATACAGGCCGGCAATGATTTTCCTGATGAATCCACACATTTCATCTGCCTGTTCGGGGCTGGCAGTGCGGCCCGTTCCAATAGCCCAGACCGGCTCATAAGCAAGGGTCAGCTTTTCAACTTGTTCTGCGGACAGCCCTTCCAGAGCAGCCTTCACCTGGCCTTCCACTACGTCGAACTCCCTGCCGGCATCCCTTTCCTCCAGGATTTCTCCAACGCAAAGAATCGGAAGCAGCCCGTTTTCGTAGGCACTGTGAAGTTTCTTATTGACGGTTTCGTCTGTTTCTGCAAAGTACTGTCTTCTCTCGGAGTGTCCTATTATACAAAAATCGACTCCCAGATCTTTCAACATAGCCCCCGATACTTCCCCGGTAAAAGCTCCTTCTTTTTCAAAATGCATGTTCTGTGCACCGACCATTATTCCTGTGCCTCTAAATGCTTCGACCAGATAGGGCAGATGCACATAAGGCGCACAAACCGCAACTTTTACATCCGATTTTCTATATATTTTTTTAAATTCATCGGCAAAATCTTTTACTTCTTTACTGGTTTTATACATCTTCCAGTTTCCCGCAATAAAAGGCATCCTCATTTTTTATCCTCCAATACGTTAACTCTTTTTATCCTCCAATACTTTAACTCCCGGCAGCTCCTTGCCCTCCAGAAATTCCAAAGAAGCGCCTCCACCCGTGGATATGTGGGTCATCTTATCCTCAAGTCCGAAAAGTCTTACGGCTGCTGCCGAATCACCTCCACCTATTATTGTTGTCCCCGGATTCTCTGCCATGGCTTTCGCAACTGCCTTGGTTCCGAGGGCGAAATTGGGCATTTCAAAAACTCCCATAGGGCCATTCCATACTATTGTGTTTGCTTTCTTTATTTCCCCTGTGAATAATTCAATGCTTTCCTTCCCTATATCAAGTCCTATGGTGTTGTCAGGGATACTGTCCATCCTGCATTCCACAAAATCTGCATCGTTTGAAAAACTTTCTGCCGCCAGTGTGTCTGTGGGTATCAGCATTTTCACGCCTTTTTGTTCTGCTTCCGCCATAAGCGAGACAGCAGTATCTATCATGTCTTCCTCCAGCAGGGATTTGCCCACATTGTAACCTTGGGCTTTTACAAAGGTATAAGCCATCCCTCCTCCGATTATCAGGGAGTCTACCTTATCCAGAAGATTTCTTATTACCGGAATTTTATCGCTTACTTTTGCACCGCCCATAATGGCAAGGAAAGGCCTTTTGGGATTTTCAAGACTGTCCCCCAGAAACTTCAGCTCCTTCTCCATGAGAAAGCCTGAAACCGCAGGTAAAAATTGTCCGACACCGGTGGTGGAACAATGGGCCCTGTGGGCAGAACCAAATGCATCGTTGACAAAAAGATCTCCGAGCTCCGCCAGTTCTTTTGAAAAAGTCACGCCGTTTTCCGTCTCTTCTTTTCTGAATCTGACATTTTCCAGCATCATAATCTGTCCCGGCTGCAGTGCAGACGCCATTTCCCTCACCCTGCCATCCACCACAACAGGCGAACTGTGGAACATAACTTCCTTTCCGAGTATTTCAGACAATCGCCTGGCAACAAAACCAAGGCTGAAATTCATGTCCGCTTCTCCCTTCGGCCTGCCGAAATGAGACATGAGTATGACAGATGCTCCATGATCCAGTAGATATTCTATGGTCGGAACAGAGGCTAAAATCCTGCTTTCGTCGGTAATGTCACCCTGATCATTTCTGGGCACATTAAAATCACAACGAACCAGGGCTTTTCTGCCTTTAAGTTCCACATCTCTGATTGTTTTTTTCATTTCATTTCTCCATTGCCTGGTGTGGCTTACAGGCCTTTATTTATAACCATTCTCATAAGATCTACAACTCTGGTGGAGTACCCCCATTCATTGTCATACCATGAAAGTACTTTCAGCATTTTACCCTCCACTACCATAGTGGACAGGGCATCGATAATTGATGAATGGTTGTTCTGTTTGAAGTCAACGGAAACGAGGGGTTCTTCACAGTACTGCAGAATGCCCTTCAGTTCTCCCTCGGCGGCCCTCCGGAATGCCTCATTGACCTCTTCTTTGCTGGTTTCCTGTTTTAGTTCAAACACAATATCAACAACGGATACTGCAGGAGTCGGAACCCTTATGGCCATTCCATTCAATTTTCCTTTAAGCTGAGGCAGCACAAGGGACACAGCCTTTGCCGCACCCGTTGTGGTGGGAATCATGGAAACTGCTGCTGCTCTGGCTCTTCTCAGGTCCTTGTGGGGCAGATCCAGTATCTTCTGATCGTTTGTGTATGAGTGGATGGTTGTCATAAGGCCTCTTTCAACTCCGAATTCCTCATCTATTACCTTTGCCAAAGGAGCCAGGCAGTTTGTGGTACAGGATGCATTGGATATTACATGGTGAATTTCAGGGTCATATTTATTGTCATTCACGCCCATTACGATGGTGATATCCTCATCAGTTGCAGGAGCGGATATTATGACTTTCTTCGCTCCGGCCTTGATATGCTTTTCTGCATCTTCTTTCTTTGTAAACAGGCCGGTGGACTCCAGAACCACTTCCACCCCCATGTCCTTCCAGGGCAGATCTTCAGGGTTTCTTTCTGCAAGAATCCTTATTTCCCTTCCATTAACCACTATGGCATCTTCCTTGGCTTCAACACTGCCGTCAAACATGCCAAAACAGCTGTCATATTTTAGAAGATGTGCCAATGTCTTAGGATCCGTAATGTCGTTAATAGCTACAATTTCGAATACATCTTCATTCTCCATCGCAATTTTAAATGCATTTCTTCCGATTCTTCCAAATCCGTTAATACCTACTTTGACTTTCATTTCTACCCTCCAATATATAAAATTTTGTTAATAACGTCTGCGCCTGCTGGATGAAGCTATGTTCATTTCAGTCCTGTATTTTGCCACGGTTCGGCGGGAAATATCAATTCCGCATTCAACCATGGAATCTGCCATAGCCTGATCCGATATGGGGTTTTTGGGGTCTTCTTCACTTATCATCTCTTTTATTATAGACTTGATACCCTCTGATGCTATACCCTTTCCGTCGTTTCCTGTAACTCCGCTGGTAAAGAAATATTTTATTTCAAACAGCCCCCGGGGAGTCTGCATATATTTACCGTTAATAGACCTGCTGACCGTCGATTCATGCACACCTATCCGGTCAGCTATCTGCTTTAATGTAAGGGTTTTCATCTGTCTTTGCCCTTCTTCGAAAAAATCATACTGATAATCCACAACAGCTTTCACCACGTTGTATATGGTCTGCCTTCTTTGTTCTATGCTTCTTATGAGCCACATGGCAGCATTAAGCTTGTCCGTAAGGAATTTTTGAGTGTTGGATTCTTTTTCAGCATCTTTGAGCATTTTCTGATAGACGGGACTTATGTTGAGCCTTGGGGCTGTGGAATCATTGACAATAACAATATATTCGTCCCCTATTTTTTCAACGGTTACATCGGGGCTTATGTACCTGTTTTCTCCCATGCCGCCAAACTGTCTGCCGGGCTTTGGTTCTAACAATTTTATCCTGTCACAGATTGTCTGAGCTTCTTCAATGCCAATTGACAGGGCTTTTGCTATATTTACCAGTCGATTTTCTGCAATATCCTCCAGATGTTCCTCAATTACTTTACAGATGTTGTAATCGGCTTCATTTTTACTCTTCAGCTGTATGAGCAGGCATTCCTTCAATGTCCTTGCACCAACTCCGGCCGGCTCAAGACTCTGAATCACACCCAGGGCTTCTTCAATTTTTGCCTCCCTGACTCCCAGAATCTGACTTATTTCTTTAGTTGAAGACCTCAGATATCCGTTTTCATCCAAATCTTCAATTATGTATCTTGCCACCATCCTGCATGGAGTTCTGAGTTTTACAAAGTCCAGCTGCATTTTCAGATGATCGCTCAGGCTCGTTTCTGATGCCACAAACTGCTCATATGTATATTCATCCCTTTCGATGACCCTGCTGTGATGCCTGTAGCTGATATCATCATATTCTTTATCTTTATAATATTCTTCCCAATCTATTTCATCTTTCGAGATTTCTTTTGTTTCCTTTTCCTCCTCGGATTTTTCAGCTCTTTCCAGAACGGGATTGGTCAGGAGTTCTTCCTGAACATAGACCTCCAGCTCCTGAGTGTTGAACTGCAGCAGCTGAATTGCCTGAATAAGATCGGGCGTCATTACAAGTTTTTGAGTCTGTTCAATTGTGAGTTCATAGCCCAGTTTCATTGTTTAATCTCCTAGCAACTTGCGTGCCAAGATATTATATCACAATAAACCCGGAAATGAAAGTTGTCTTAAAGCTTCATAAAGCACTATTGCGGCAGAATTGCCCAGGTTCAGTGATCGCAGCCTGGCCTCATTCCCCATGGGTATTCTTACTGCCCTGTGTAAGTTATCGCTAATCAATTCTTTGGGCAATCCTTTGGTCTCCTTTCCGAAGACAAGCATGGCATTTGATTCATAGCGCACTTCCGCATAATTTTTTTCTGCTTTTGTGGAAGCAAAATAAAGCGGTCTGTCACCGTACTTGTTTAAAAAATCATTAAGGCTTTCATGAACTTCCAGTTCAAGATACGGCCAGTAATCAAGCCCCGCTCTTTTCAGTTGTCTGTCATCAATGGAAAAACCCAACGGTTTTACAAGATGAAGTCTTGTTCCCGTAGCAGCACAGGTCCTTGCTATATTTCCGGTGTTTGGTGGAATTTCAGGTTCCACCAGCACAATTGCCAGTTCATGATGTTTCAGCTTAATTCCCTCAGCTTTCATATTTTCAAATAATGTATTATAATAGCATAATCAAACATGAATAACATTAGTTGTCTGGAGGAAAAATCGTGAACAGTAATGCAAAATCAATAAATATCGGCCTGCTGGGCTTCGGCAATGTGGGCACAGGAACTTATATGACACTGGAGATGAACAGATCTTCTATAAAAAAACAATCCGGTATAGATTTCCAGATTAAAAAAATACTTGTAAGGGATATGCATAAGGACAGGGATGTAATTATTCCAAAAGAATTGTTTACCCATGATCCCGAAGATATTTTTTCTGATCCGGAGATAGATATAGTTGTTGAGCTGTTGGGTGGCGTAGAACCTGCCACAGAGTACATGTTAAAGGCCATGAGCAGAGGCAAGCATGTGGTCTCAGCCAACAAGGCTGCAATAGCCGCTAACTATGAAACGTTAAGGGAAGCAGCATCGAACAACAGGGTTATGCTAAGGTATGAGGCCAGCGTGGGAGCCGGTATTCCCATTCTGACATCCCTGAATACTACCTTAAGATCTAATAATTTCACAGAGGTGCAGGGCATACTGAACGGCACAACAAACTACATATTGACCCAGATGACAGACAACGGGATGGAATATGAGGATGTTCTGAAAATCGCCCAGGAAAAAGGCTTTGCAGAAGCCGACCCGACCGCAGACGTGGAAGGAATTGATGCTGCAAATAAATTATCTATATTGATTGCTCTCGTATACGGTCTGAGGGTAGCTCCGGAAAATATCCCGACGGAAGGTATAACTGAAATCACCAGGCAGGATATCAAGCGGGCTGCCAGATCAGGGAAGAAGATTAAGCTTATTGCAACTGCAAAAAATGAAAACGGCAATCTGACCTATAGCGTCAGACCCACTCTTGTTGCGGCAGACCATCCTCTGGCCGGAGTCAATAACGAATTCAATGCCATCTTTGTAAAAGGCAATGCCGTGGGGGAACTGATGTTTTACGGTAAAGGCGCAGGACCTCTTCCAACAGGCAGTGCCGTGGTCGGGGATATAATAGAAATAGGCACGGCAATAATGAAAAATGCCGCCTACGACCTGGTGGTGGCAGGCGGCTCCAGATAAGTTTTCATATTAAAACAGATACTTACCTTCCGGCTATTGCCTCAATTTCAACCTGGGCGTTTGCAGGAAGAGCTTTTACAGCAATGGCGGATCTTGCGGGATAATCACCGGGGTAATAACTTGCATACACCTCGTTTATGGCTTTAAAGTCGTTGATATCGGTCATGAAAATGGTTGCTTTGATGATGTTGTCCATGGTCAGGCCCGCTTCTTCCAGGATAGCCTTGATATTTTCCATGCACTGTCTGGCCTGATCCTGAATGTCCCCCTCAACAAGTTTCCCGGTGGCCGGATTGATAGGGGTCTGTCCCGAAGTGTAAACCAGATCTTTAAAACCAATGCCCTGTGAATAAGCTCCCAGCGCTGCCGGAGCATTTTTTGTGCTGATAACTTCTTTCATTTTTATCCTCCTACATATCCTATAGTATTTATAATATGGCCAATTCATTAGTATCTAACACAAAGAACATATTTATTATATCAGCAGGCCGGGATTATTCCAGCCCGTTTCTTTTGCAGAGGTGGCGGATACCGCATTGATCGCATTTGGGATTTCTTGCTGTGCATATCCTTCTGCCATGCAGAATGAGAGCATGATGCATATCTATCCACTTCTCCTCAGGCAGAGTTTCCATTAAAGCCAGCTCCGTATGCAGCACATCCTTTTCCTGTGTAAGGCCTATTCTGTTAGCCAGCCTGAACACGTGCGTGTCCACTGCTATTTTGGGCACACCGAAGCCCACAGCAAGCACTACGTTGGCTGTTTTCCTTCCCACCCCGGGAAGTTTCAGCAGTTCATCATAATCTCCGGGCACTTTGCCGCCATGGTCCCTTACGAGAATTTTGGAAAGGCTGACAATATTCCGGGCTTTAGTTCGATACATTCCTATGGTTTTCAGCATATCTTCCACCCAGGAGATATCTGCTTCCGCCATGGCAAATGCATCGGGATATCTGGAAAAAAGGCCCGGGGTAACTCTGTTAACACCCACATCAGTGGTCTGAGCTGATAAAACTACGGCCACCAGCAGTTGAAAACTGTCTCCGAAGGTCAGTTCGGTTTCAGCAGACGGATACATTTTCTCCAGAATCCTGATTATTTCTTCTTTTACTTTTTTATTTACTTTTGCCATTCCTTCCTGCTACTTCCTTTGCAGATATTCTCTTAAAAACTTCTCATCTTCCTTTTCCAGTGCTCTTTCACCGGCCAGTGACTCCAGATGGTGGGTGAATTCATGTTTCAAAGTTGCCCTGAGCTTTTTCTCAAAAGCACTTTCGTCCAGGTGTCCGTACAAGCGGTTAAAAGAGCCATAGTATATTACAATATATCTGCCCATGCTTCCGCTGCGATGGTATTCTCCCATTATATACAGGTCATTTTTTCTGCCAAGGGGGTTCAGCTTTGCTTCAGGCAACAACAAAATGCCGCCATTTAATTCTTTGAAAAATTCCCGGGGGAATTCGGCGGCTATCTTTTCCAGCATTTCTTCAGCTCTTTCAATCTCAATCATATTTATATTTTACATCTATTGTGCGAAATCGCAATGGCTGAATCCTGTTTGACGCAGTTGCACCGAGATTTGACAATGGCGGCTTATAAAAGTAGAATTATACCAGCCCTTGAATGGAGGTTCTCATTGAAAAAATTTAAACTTACCGGAAAGAAAATATTTCTTTTTTTACTCATTGCACTGTTTCTGGCAATAGGGATTTATCGAATTGCCGGTGCTTTAAAACCCCCTGAAGTAGCTGAGAAGATACCGGTTAATGTTGTAACGTCCAAAGTTGAACGGGGCGATATCTATGCCACTTCCCCCCTTACCGGACGCATTGACCCGGAAGAATCGGCGACTGTCTTACCCTTGACCCCAGGCGAAGTTACTAAAGTTTATGTGAGCCTGGGCGATTTTGTAAACAAAGGTGATACTCTTTTTACACTGGACAGAACACAGGCGCAGATTTCCTACAATGCCGCCCGGCTTTCTTTTGACAGTGCAAAGGAAGAGCTGAACAGGATGGAATCACTCTACCGGGAAGGAGCTGTTTCACAACAGCAATACCAGGGTGTGAAAACCCAATATGACCTGGCGAAACAGAATCTTTCCGCAGCTGCCGACGGACTAAGCTACACTACAGTTTCTGCCCCTATTTCAGGTTATGTAACCTCGGTAAATATTTATGAGGGAGGACTGGCTTCGCAGGCCAGCCCTGCAGTAACGATTGCCGATGTGACCAGCCTGAAGATCAACACCAGTGTATCTGAATATTTAGTGGGGAAAATTAAGCCGGGCGACCGGGTTGACATAGTAATAAAATCATTGCGGGATGAGCCCTATAAAGGAACAATAACAGCAATTTCACCTGCTCCGGCGCTGGGAACCCTCACTTATCCCATAAGCATCGCCGTAGACCGGGAGTCCGATCAAATCAAGGCAGGCATGTTTGCGGAAATCAGGGTTGTTTCACAAATGAAAGAAAATGTTCTTTGCATCCCTTCAGATGCGGTGTTCATAAAATCTGGAGAAACCAAAGTAGCTGTGCTTGACGGAAATGTCCCTTCAATTGTCAATGTAGTAACGGGGCTTGACAACGGCAGTCAGGTTGAAATTGTCGAAGGCTTGGATGAAGGGGACATCATTGTGGTTTCCGGGCAGCATTATGTAATAGATGGCGAAGTTGTCAATATTGTAGACCAATAAACTGAAAGTCAATCAGGTGGGCGGATGAATGTTTCCAAAATATCAATAGAAAGACCTGTTACCACAGCCATGATGGTCATGGTTATTCTTTTGGTTGGAACCGTCTCCCTGATAGGCATACCCATGGATCTTATGCCTGATATAGAATTCCCCGTAGCAATAGTTTATGTAAATTACCCTGATGCCGGCCCGGAAGAAGTGGAATCAATGATTACCAGACCCATTGAACAGACCCTTGCCTCCGTGGAAAACCTGGAAACATTGATTTCAATGACTATGGAAAATACCTCCATAGTCATGGTTCAGTTTGCCATGAAAACGGACATGGATTTTGCGACCCTCAATATGAGGGAAAAAGTGGCTTTAGTGCAAAGCTTCCTCCCCTCAAAAGCCTCAGACCCCATGGTTCTTAAAATGAGTATGGATTTCACTCCTGTTATGCAAATCTACGTTTCGGCAGACAAACCTCTGCATGAAATCAACCGGGAAATTGAGGACAATGTGAAAGCATATCTTGAAAGATCAAAGGGAGTGGCCTCCGTAGATGTCTTTGGAGGTATCACAGAAGAAGTAGCTATTGAATTTGATCAGGAAAGGCTGGCAGGCTACGGACTTACCCTTGCAACAATAAGCCATATACTGGCCGCCGAAAATATAAATCTTCCCGGAGGCGAGGTTACCAAGGGTCAGGAAAAAATCATTGTCAGAACCATGGGAGAATTCTCCGATGTGGAAGATATCAGACAGCTGCCATTAACGCTTATGGACAGAAGTGTCATCCGGCTGTCCGACGTGGCCCATATAGAGAAAGGCTATAAAGAGCAGACTTCAATCAGCAGGCTGAACGGAGTTGCTTCGGTGGGCCTTTCCATATCAAAACAATCAACCGCCAACACGATTGAAGTATCCAAAGGCGTTGAAAAAACCCTCAAAAGGCTTGGAAACGATTTTCCCGATATGGATTTTACCATCGTTATGGACCAGTCGGACTATATAAGGAGCTCGATTTATTCTGTTGGAAAATCAGCCCTGGCAGGAGCCGCCCTTGCCATACTTGTCATATTTCTTTTCTTAAGAAACATAAGTGCAACCCTGGTTATCGCTATATCCATTCCCACATCCTTCTTTGCGACATTTGCCCTGATGAAGCTGACAGGTATGACATTGAATCTGATAACCTTAACTGCTTTGACCCTGGCAGTAGGCATGCTGGTAGACAACTCTGTTGTAGCGCTGGAAAATATTTTCCGTGTCAGCCGCCACGAAGGGGTGGAGTCCTCAAAAGAAGCCGCCCTGATAGGCAGCAGGCAGATTGCTCTGGCAATTTCAGCTTCCACTCTGACCAGCGTGGTGGTCTATCTGCCCATAGCCATGAGCAGCGGCATAGCCTCACTTCTATTTGCAGATTTCTGCTGGACATTTATCATTGCCCTTATGGTGTCGCTTCTGGTTGCCATAACCGTAGTTCCCATGCTCTCTTCCAAGCTGCTGGACAGTCATGCTTCTGAAGATTATCTGCGCATAGGAAAGCACCATTACAACTACAGATTGGTTCCTCATTTCACCAGATTCATAAGCGAGCTTACTGACTTCTACGGTCAGACTATTAGGAAGGCTCTGAGGCACAGGAAGAAAACGCTTGCAATCTGCCTCATTGTATTTGTTGTATCCGGAATTCTTGTTGCCATAGTGGGTATGGAATTCATGCCGGCATCAGACGAGGGAGCTTTCGCCATAAACCTGAAAACTCCTTATGGCACTTCTTTGGAAGAGAAAGATAAAATGATAAGAAAACTGGAGCAGTACGTTATGCAGATTCCCGAACTGGAGCTTTGTGCCGTGGATATCGGCCTTACTTCCATGTTTTTCGGGGCACAAAGCTCTACACTGAATGTAATGCTGATCCCCAAGCAACAGAGAAACCGCACCGTATGGGAGGTAATTGACGATATCAGGGAAGAATTTTCTGATTTACCTGGAGCTGAAATATCCGTAATTGAAGCTGCTTCCATCACATCTATGCTGGGATCCAGCGATCTTTCCATTTCTGTTAAAGGAAAAGAACTGGATGTTCTAAGAACGCTGGGGGATGATCTGGCAGACAGAATAAGGTCAATGCCGGGGATATCGGATACAACTATAAGTATAGAGGACGGAAATCCTGAGGCCAGGGTAATCATTGACAGGAACACAGCCGCTTTTTACGGTATAACTGCTTTCCAGCTGGCAGATGCTTTGTCCTCTTCTCTTTCCGGAACCACAACAACAAATCTAAAAATGGATGGCAAGGAGATTGAAGTCAATTTATCTTTGTCTAAAAGCCTTGCCGCATCAATAGATAATATGCAGCAGATTTTGATTCCCACCCCCACAGGTGACACTGTGCCGGTAGGCCAGATTGCAAGAATAGAATTCGGCAATGCCCCTACCAAGATTGACCGTATCAACCAGGAGCGCTATATCACAGTCAATGTTTCAATTGATGATGCTGACCTGGCTAAAGTATCTGCAGAAGTAATGAAATTCGTTAACCAGTATCCCTTCCCCGACGGCTATTCTTTTGATGACGGAGGTCTTTATGAGCAGATGATAGAAGCCTTCGGCGATTTGTTTCTGGCCCTGGTGGTGGCAATACTTCTGGTTTTCATGGTTCTGGCTTCGCAGTTTGAGTCACTTGCTCAACCTTTTATAATAATGATTGCAGTGCCATTCGCCATAACCGGCACTTTTATAGCCCTGTTCCTGACAGGAAAAACTTTATCCATTACATCCTTTCTGGGCTTAATCATGCTGGTAGGCATTGTAGTCAACAATTCCATCCTTCTCATCGAATTTATTAAGCTGGAAGAAGAACATATGCCTCTTGAAGAAGCATTGGTCAAAGCCGGGCTTCACAGGCTCAGGCCCATACTCATGACAACAATTACCACAGTGGTTGGGATGATTCCTCTGTCCCTGGGACTTGGAGATGGCGGGGAAATTCTTTCGCCTCTGGGGGTTTCCATAATAGGAGGCCTTTTGGGATCGACCTTGGTTACGCTAATTCTGGTTCCTGTCCTCTATTCACTTATGGATGACGGCAAAAAAAGAAGGCTGGAAAGAAAGCGGATCAGACGCGAAGAAATCCGGTTGCTGGAAGAGCAATGGAAGGCTGAAAAGTCACAATAATTTGAATTTGTTTTAATATTGCTATCTTTTTTATTGCCTGTGTATTATAATGACCTTGTAATAATTCCTTAATTTTTATGGAGGTGCAAAATGTCACAGTACACACAAAAAGAGACAGGCGGATTGTACGAACTAACAGATACAGCCCGTGCAATGCTGGCTGATTCCAAGTACTACAATGAAGACCTGGCTCCCACATCCGTGTCACAGAGAACCTGGACAACTTACAACATAGCATCCCTCTGGGTAGGGATGTCTATTTGTATACCCTCGTTCACTATGGCTTCTTCACTGGTTGCATTGGGACTATCTCCCTGGTTGGCAGTATTCAACGTTGCCCTGGGCAATCTGATAATACTGATCCCCATCCAGCTTAACTCCCACGCAGGTACAAAGTATGGCATTCCTTTCCCGGTATTTGCCCGCATGACCTTCGGCAGCATTGGCGCCCACATTCCTTCATTATCCAGAGCCCTGACGGCCTGCGGCTGGTGCGCAATTCAGTCCTGGATAGGCGGTGCGGCAGTAGTATCAACAATTGCAGTTTTCGCTCCAAGCTTCGGTGAAATGGCCGCGGCACAGTTTATCGGTTTCGGAATCTTTTTGCTTATCGTCTGGTGGATAGCCGCATACGGCGCAGAAGGTATCAAATTCCTTGAAGCTATCGGCGCACCGATTCTGATAGCTTTAACTTTGGGACTTCTGGTATGGGCCTTCATGCTTCATACCGACGCCGGCTTTTCTATCGGCGAAACCATTCAGGCAAAAACAGACTATAGCTCACTGGCAGCCCACGGCGGATTCTGGATGGTATTTTTAAGCGGACTGACAGCCAACATCGCTTTCTGGGCGACCATGGCCCTCAATATTCCAGACTTCTCAAGGTATGCCAAATCCCAGAAAGCCCAGTTCAGAGGCCAGCTGTACGGCATGCCCCTCATGATGGCCATATGTGCTTTCATAGGTGCATATTTTGCACAGTCGACCAAGCTGGTATTCGGCGAGGCAATGTTTGACCCAACTGCAGTATTGATGCTGCTCGACAGCAAGATAATCGCTCTGGTTTCATCACTTTTTGTAATCGTTGCTACTCTGACTACAAACATAGCTGCCAATGTAGTAGCTCCTGCCAACGGATTTTCCAACATTTCGCCCAAGAGAATTTCCTACCGGACAGGCATCCTGATGACGGTTATTCTGTCAGTGCTCTATCGACCCTGGTGGATCTTCGGCGGAGCCGGCGCATATATTTTCGGATGGCTGGATACATATGGCGGAATCCTGGCTCCTATAGCTGCCATTTTCATCGCCGACTACTATGTAGTTAAAAAGAGAAATATTGATGTAATGGCTCTCTTCCAGGGCCCCGAAGGAAGATACTGGTATCAGGGTGGCTGGAACGTCAAGGCGATTATAGCCTGGGTAGCCGGCTGGATCCTGCCTACGCTTGGCAACTTCGGTGTAGCAGGTTTGGGCTGGATTGCAGCTAACGGATATTTCGTCGGATTTGCTTTAGGTTTTGTTGTATATGTACTTCTCATGAAAGGTACGGACAAATCCTTCATCAGTGATGAAGAGTGTGAAGCACTTACAGAAAGATAAATTGAAAATAAATCGCCCATAAAATGAGCGGATCAATTTTGGTCACTTATAAGTAGAAGCTTTTGGCGGGCCAAAAGCTTCTATTTTGCTTAAGACATAAATTTTAACCACCGTACGAGATGATAGGAGGTAAATCAAAATGGATCTAGTCATTAAAAACGGTACTATTGTAACAGCCGATTCCACCTTCAAAGGCGAAATCGCAGTTAAAAATGGTAAAATTCAAGCCATCAGCAGCAAGCTTCCCAACTATCCGGGAGCAGAAGTAGTGGACGCCAAAGGCCTTTTGGTACTCCCCGGCGCTATTGACGGCCACACCCACCTGGAAATGCCTTTCGGCGGAACCATTTCTGCCGACAGTTACGAAGCAGGTACCAGGGCTGCAGCCTGCGGAGGGACCACAACGGTTTTCGATTTTGTCCTCCAGGATTTTGGCGAAAATCTGGTTGATGCAGTAAAAAGAAGAGATGCTCTTTGCGCACCTCAGGCCTGTGTTGACTACGCCTTCCATACCGGTGTCAAAGACCTTTCCAACGGCCTCATTGACAGCATGGAAGAATCGGTTAAATTCGGCGTATCCAGCTTCAAGGTTTTCATGGTATATGATTTTGGCGTAACTGACGGCCTGTTCTATCAGGTTTTACGAAAAGCCAAGGAAGTGGGAGCCCTCATCGGTGTTCATGCGGAAAACAAGGAAATAATCGATACCCTTATTGCAGAATTCAAGGCAGCAGGCAAGACTTCTGCCTGGTACCATTATGCCAGCAGGCCGGAATTTGTTGAAGGTGAAGCTGATTTTCGTGCTATCCAGTGGGCCAAGAGCTTAAATGCTCCAATGTATATAGTTCACCTGGCCAACAAGCAGGGCATGGAGGAAGTATCCAAAGCAAGACAAGAAGGCTATCCAATTTTCGCGGAAACCTGCCCTCAGTATCTGCATTTCACCAAAGAAGTATACAAAAGGCCCGACGCCATCAACTTCGTCTGTTCTCCGCCAATGAAGGGGAAAGAAAGTCAGGATGCTCTCTGGGAAGGCATCAAGAGAGGCGATATTGCAACCGTGGCAACTGACCACTGTCCGTTCCAGTCCTATGAGAAAGAATGGGGCAAGGACGACTTCACTAAGATTCCAAATGGCTGTGCAGGCGTGGAAAATATGTATCCCTATATGCTTTCCGAAGCTAACAAGGGCCGCATTACCTTCAATAAGGCGGTGGAACTATGCTCAAGCAATCCTGCTAAACTCTTCGGCCTGGCACCTCAAAAAGGCCACCTGGTTCCCGGAGCTGATGCAGACATAGTTCTCTATGATCCAAAAAAAGAATTCACGGTCAGCGTAAAGAATATGCACTCAGACTACGACCACACCATCTGGGAAGGCGCCAGGATGAAAGGTTATCCCGTAGCCACCTACAGCAGGGGCAGGCTGGTTTATAAAGACGGGGAGTTCGTTGGTGAAAAAGGTTACGGCAAATTTGTGAAATGCAAGCCTGTCCGTCATAAGACACCTCTGTTATAAACCCATAGGCTGGAAGCAGAAAAACACATTTCCATTATACAAAGAACCCGGTATCTGAACCGGGTTCTTCTATGATAATTTTCCTGAGTATGACGGCCTGACTAATGCTACAACCTGTGTCCTTTCTTTATAAAATCTTCAATCATATCGATAACCACATCAAAGTCGATTCGGCTCACATTAAGCATCAAATCATAGTTGCGTACATCGAACATGTCTTTGCCCGTAACCTTTCTGATGTAGCGCTCTGTAGCCTGATCTGTTGTCCTGAGCAGTTCTTCTGCGTCCTCTTTCGAAAGGCTGTAGAAATTCATATAGTTTTCCAGGCGGTAAACCCAGTCTGCTGAAATAAAAACCTTTACCAGGTTGGGATAGTTTCTGAATCTGTGAAAGCCTGCCCTCCCTACTACCACAGCTGACTGGCTTCCCACCAGTTCCAACAGGATTTCCTCTTCCTTTTCATGAACGGGAGCATCGCTGACAACACTTTTAATGGGTGGAATGTAGGAATCCACATAGGTCAGAATGGGTGTCATCCGCAGGATTTCCCAGAAATCCCTTTTCATCATATGATCTTCGCTTCCATTCATAGCTATATCAAGACCCCTGGCTGCATTGGCTACAGACTGCTTATCCACATAATTGGTAGCCAGGCGTCCTGAAAGCCTCTGGCCTATTTCTGCCCCGCCACAACCGGGCTGGGTGCTGATTGTTACGATTATCTGACCGGACATACTCCTGCTTCACATCCTTCATCGCCAATATCCAGTTCCGTCTCTTCCTTTTCATACTTTGAAATCAGAGAGGGGATAAATTGACGCATGTTCTCTGCTCTTTCATTATACTCCTCTTCTGTGATTTCTTCAAAGGGTAAAAGGTCATAAAAATTATCTTCATAGGAAAGGAAGGAAAGTGCTACTGTATCATCCCAGTTATCCCATACCCATTGTTCCACATCGCCCCACTCGTTATCCCTTACATGGACCGTTATAGAACAGTTATGGTCTACATAATGTTCCATAAACATCTTATAGATTTCAAGCTGCTCCAGGGCGCTTACATCACCTTTCTGGCGGCCTGCAGGAGCCTTGACGGGGAATTCAACCACTTTTGTGGTGCAGTTGTCCTTATCCTGCCCCACCTCTGGAAACACAGGATAACCCAGCTCTTCGCAAACTTTAACCAGAGGATCGTCACTGCTGATTCTGATCCTTCTTACATAGTATGGGGCATGCGAAAAATGAACACCGCTGGAAACAACTGGAAGCAGGCTCACAGTTCCTTCCGGTTTTACTGTAGTGACCAGCAGGGGTTCTCTTTGCCCCAGCTCCCTGGCATATTCATTTGCTGCAGTTTTAGCAGTTTCCCTGAGCTCTGCCAGCAACTGCTTCTGGTCCTCCTGGGTAAGTGATAGCGCATTGACCATGTCCTGCCAGCCTGTAAGCGAGCATCCCAGAAGTTTATCTCTTTGCTGCACCTGGTTCCATTCGGGTATCTCCAGTTCCGTACAGGTCATCCTGTAACCCGCACGGGCTGAAAGTTTCTGCGCCTCCATCAGACCTTCTTTGTCAAGCACACCGTCTTTGACAAAGCCCATTACATTTACACTGGTCAGGTTGCACATTCCTTTAGAATCCAGCAGTACCTCTGCGCAGGGGTTTACTCCGTTGAAGTTTGGTCTGCGCTTTTTTCCTGCCTGCTCGTTGACCCAACCGGGCTCTCCGGAATATCTCATCTGTTCGAGGTGCCAGTGCAGCTGCTCCCTGGTGGGTTTTTCCCTGTAATATATTGAATTATTGCTCATCTGCCTGTGAGCTATTTCATTGTCTATAACCCATTTTTCATCAACTTTCTTGTAGAGTTCGCTCTTTGCCTGAATACAGGCTTTGTCATTGGCATCAATGAGAGCAATTTCAGCCGTTCTCCGTACACCGCCCACCACTACGTTTTCACCGATAATATTGGCTATATCCAGGCAATCTATAGGCAAAAGCTTAACCCTGCCTGAAGAAGATCTTATGGATGCTTTCTCAATAACTTTGCTGATTTTCAGGAACATGTTTTTCATGCTGGAATGGCCGCTGGCGGTTCCGCCGAAAGTCCTTAGTTTTTCCCCCTTGCATCTGACCTGGTCATAGTTGAGAATGAGGGTTTTTATCTTTCTGAATTCCGTGCTGTAATGGATTTTAATAAAGTAATCCAGAGCCTGCACCCAGCCTTCTTTGCTGTCGCCTATGGTAATCTTTGCAGTGTCATTATGAGAAAATTCCAGAGTGGTATTATCCTGTCTCAGGTTTTTAAGAAGGGGTGTATAAAATTCATGAATAACTTCAATATCTGTTCTGATCATGGGGAGTTTTTCTATGTCTTCTTTAAGGATTCTCACTCCCACGCCGGAACCGACCATCAGCAGATAAAAAATATCCTTAAATGAGGAAAAGCTGTCAACCACCTGGAAGGAACAGTTGAAATTAGCCATGGGATAATACTTTGATACATCGGTGCTACCCACCCACAGTGTTCTTCCGGACAGGAACTGCTTAAGTTCAAATACGTTCTTATATAATCTCTCTGCCTCTTCCCT
Source organism: Bacillota bacterium (assembly GCA_052034085.1). Taxonomy (GTDB): domain Bacteria; phylum Bacillota; class Clostridia; order Peptostreptococcales; family Anaerovoracaceae; genus UBA1426. The sequence continues at coordinate 53,811 of JBPOJA010000005.1, forward strand.
GGACGTGGGTACCAGGCTGCAGTTGTACTCGACAGCCCTTCTGGCTGCCTCCCACCAGTATTCTCTGCGCATTTCCTCAGGCAGCCATCTTGAGTAAGTTCTGTAGTAGACGAAGCTGCCCAGCTGATTCATAGGACTTGGCTTATGCTTGTACTGACTGATGAAATCCTCGGAAATAATTCTGCCGTCTCTGCGCTTTCTGGCGTCGCGGGTTTTATCCCTTTCATATCTGTATATGATATATTTCTTCGCAGCATCCTTGCGCTGGCTGGCCATTAGAAAATCTTCCACCAGGTCCTGAATATCTTCAACATGAACTCTGGTTGCAGACTGAGCCACCTGCTTTTCTATGGCAGAAGCAATATCCTGGGCAAGTGTATCATCGGCTCCTCCCTTGGTTTCCAGCATGGCATTCATGATTGCATTCTTAATCTTGTCACTCTTGAATGCTACTTCCGTCCCGTCCCTTTTAACAACTGTCAACATGCGCCTTTCCTCCTGTAACTTTTTTACAAACCTCAATATATGGGTGTTTTTTAGGAGTATACCACACTATGTAGTTGTTTTCAAGGAAAAGCCGCTATTTTTCCAAAGATCTTTTTTTGGCATTGTCGAGATGTTCTGTTACTGCCAAAACTCCTGCTACGGGATCTTTATTCATGAAAGCTTCCCATATTTTTTTATGCTCAACCAGCACCTGGTTTAAATACTGTTTGCTATAGCTGTTATTTTTATCCGCCTCCTTCAGGTATTGCTGGAATGTGATAAGGATGCTTTCCAGCATGCGGTTCCCGGCGATAGAGTAAATCAGACTGTGAAACTGCCTGTTTATGTTAAGCACTTTTTCACGGTCTTTTTTTAGTGTATAGAACTCCATAAACTCATAGGCTTCCTCTATTTTTTCCCTGTCCTTTTTGGTTGCCCTTTCTATGGCCCACTTTATGGCCAGTATCTCATATGCCTTTCTCATTTCAAAAAGATCTTCAATGTCCCTGTCTGAAAGGCCGACTACAAAAGCCCCTCTGTTGGGAATGGTTTCAATCAGGCCTGCGCTTTCCAGAAGTCTGAAGGCTTCCCTGACAGGCGTTCTGGAAATCCCGTAAATATCGCATACTTTCTGCTCGGAAATTTTTTCTCCATTTTTGAATATGCCTTTCAATATATCGCTCTGCAGTTTTAAAAATAAGTCCTGTGACAAAGGTAGACCCGCAGGCTTCATGCTCATAAATTCTGTGGCCATTTTAATTAAGCACCTCCAAAAGCCTGTCCACAAGCATGGCTCCTGTGGCCCCATCCGATCTGCCTGTTATCTTTATGTTTCCTGTTTCTCCAATGTTATTTTCTGCCATATTTTCCAGGGCTTGATTTAGCTTGTCGGCTTTTTCCTGAAATCCTATGTGAGAAAGAAGAATGGCTCCGGCTTTAATTACGCTGGAGGGATCTGCGTACATTTCCCTGCCTTCTTCCACCATCCTGGGTGCGGAACCGTGTATGGCCTCAAACATGGCATAGCGGTTGCCCAGGTTGGCGCTGCCGGCGGTACCCACTCCTCCCTGAAGCTCAGCTGCCTCATCGGTCAAAATATCGCCGTAAATGTTGGGAAGCACCATTACTTCAAACTGCGTTCTTCGCTTCTCATCAAGAAGCTTGGCCGTCATTATATCTATGTACCAGTCATCAGTTTCAATCTCTGGATATTCCTTTGCCACCCTGTTGCAGATTTCCAGAAACTTGCCGTCAGTAGCCTTGACGATGTTGGCCTTTGTCACTATTGTCACCCTTTTTTTACCGTTTTTCCTGGCGAATTCGTAAGCCATCCGGGCAATTCTTTCTGTGCCCTGAGTGGTAATGACCCGAAAATCCACAGCGAGATCCTCTGTAATGTTCATGCCCTTACTGCCCATAGCATAAAGGCATTCTGTGTTTTCTCTGAAAAAAGTCCAGTCTATGCCTGCTTCGGGCACTTTAACAGGCCTGACATTGGCAAAAAGATCCAGTGCTTTTCTCATGGCTACATTTGCGCTTTCTATATTGCCCCATTTATCACCTTTTCTGGGTGTGGTGGTGGGACCTTTTAAAAGTACATGGCAGGCTTTAATTTTTTCGAGGACATCTTTGGGTATGGCTTCTCCTGCGGCTGCCCTGTTTTCTATAGTCAGGCCGTCTATGGTTCTGAATTCCACCTTGCCGGCAGTCTCCTCTTCTTTGAGCAGATGCTTTAAAACCCGGCCGGCCTGAGCCGTTATGGCCGGCCCGATGCCATCACCACCGATAATTCCGATAATTATTTTGTCAAGACCCGAGTAATCTATGGCTTTCTCGCTTTTTTTCAGCCTTTCCACCCTGGCCAGCTGTTCATTTATTATGTTTTCAAATTCTTTCAGATAATCCATGGCTTCCTCCTATGCGCGGTTCGCTTTTATATAGTTAATCTTTCCGCCAGCCTTTAAAATGGCCTTTTCTTCTTCTGTGAAATTGCCAGTGGTTTTGTACGCCTTGCCCGTTTCGACATTAAGCACGGCGATTTCCTCTTTTTCAATTTCTTCAGACGGGTTCTTTATGACCAAATTCTGGCCCATGGTAAAGTCATCATAATCGTTGGGGTTTTCAAACACCAATGGCAGAATCCCACTGTTAATGAGATTGGACCTGTGAATTCTGGCATAGGATTTTGCGATAACGAACTTTATTCCCAGATAGAGAGGTGCCAGTGCTGCATGTTCCCGGCTGCTGCCCTGGCCATAGTTGGAGCCGGCGATTATGACTCCGTTTTTGGCGATTTTGCAACGGGCGGCAAAACCTTCGTCCATGGTGGAAAAACAGTAGTTTGCCAGATGGGGTATATTGGACCTGTAGGGAAGAAGCCTTGAATCTGATGGCATGATATCATCCGTGGTGATGTTGTCCTGGCCAACCAGTACAACCGTGCCTTCCATAATATCCCCCATAGGTTCATTCAGAGGGAAAGGTTTGATATTTGGCCCCATTACCACCGGTGTATTTTCTTTGTTGAATCCATCAGGATATACTATTAAATTGTCATTCGGAGTAAAAGTCGTATCTTCAATTTCCGGAAGCACTATAGATGTTTTTCTGCCGTCAGTCAGCACGCCTTTTATTGCTGAAATTGCCGCAGTTTCCGGGCTTACCAGGTAGACATATGCATCTTTGGTGCCGCTTCTGCCTTTGAAGTTCCTGTTGAATGTTCTCAACGATACGCCACCGGATTTTGGCGATTGCCCCATGCCTATGCAGGGGCCGCAGGCGCATTCAATCACTCTTGCGCCTGCATTTATCATGTGAGCCAGGCTACCGTTTTCGGCAAGTTTGGAAAGAATTTTGCTTGAACCCGGAGATATTACCAGACTCACATCAGGGTGAACCTTGTGGCCTTTCAGAATATTTGCCACTTTCATCAAATCAGCATAAGAAGAATTGGTGCAGCTGCCTATAGCTACCTGATCAATCTTTATTTCGCCTATATTTTCCACAGTTTCCACATTGTCCGGACTATGTGGCATAGCTGCCAGGGGTACCAGACTGCCAAGATCAATTTTCAGGATTTTGTCATAAACTGCGTCTGTATCTGCGGCAAGAGGTTTAAAGTCAGCCTCTCTCCCATAAGAGGCCAGATATTTTCTTGTATTGTCATCGCTTGGAAATATTGAAGTTGTAGCACCAAGTTCTGCTCCCATATTGGTAATGGTCGCCCTGTCCGTTACCGAAAGTGTTTTTACACCTTCGCCAAAATATTCGATTATATAACCTACTCCGCCTTTAACAGTCAGTTCCTTGAGCACCTTTAATATCACATCCTTGGCCGATACCCAGGGCTTAAGAGCACCAGTTAATTCCACTCCTATGACTTTGGGCACCTGCAAAGTATACGTTCCCTGAGCCATGGCAAGGGCCACATCCAGACCTCCCGCACCTATAGCAATCATGCCAAGGCCCCCACCCGTGGGAGTGTGGCTGTCTGAGCCCAACAAAGTTTTGCCCGGCTTTCCATAATTCTCTAAATGCAGCTGATGGCATATTCCATTGCCTGCTTTTGAGAAAAGTATGCCATGGCGTTTAGCCACACTTTCTATAAAAGCATGATCGTCTGCATTTTCAAATCCTGTCTGCAGGGTGTTGTGATCTATATATGCAACTGATAATTCAGTTTTTACCTTGTCAACATCCATGGCTTCCAACTGGAGATATACCATGGTTCCTGTAGAGTCCTGAGTGAGGGTCTGATCCATTTTTATAGTAATCTCCTCGCCTGGTTCCAAATTGCCCTTCAGCAGATGATCTTTTAAAATCTTGTATGTGAGTGTTCCTTTCAACTTGTCCACCTCCATATTTATTTGTATACAATTATACAAATTACTTATCGGGATGTCAAGATTACCATGCTTACCAAGTTTGGAGAATTATTTGAATAAAGAAGTTAAGGTTACGCACAAAAAAGCGACTTTCGTTTAGAGCTCATATAAGTCGCTTTTTAACTTGATATCCCACAAGATTGTTTTATGTCAAAAGGGCTGTCCCCCTGTCATATAAGGGCTGTCCCCCTGTCATATGTCAAAAGGGCTGTCCCCCTGTCATACCTTAAAACAAGTTTGCAAAGATTTCCCTTATCTCATCCCTGTCAAGGGGCACATAGTTGTTTACCAGGAGACGCTGCTGATTTTCTATGGTGCTGTCTGTAAACTCATCAATCTGCGACTCCACCATGCCGTATTCCCTTAAAGGCACTTTGACAATCAGCTTATTTAAGAAAGCATCAAGTGCATCATATACATCACCGCAGGGCTCGCATCCCAAGGCATCTGCAATAATCTTTGTGGCCTTTGCTATCTTGCCGTCAGGATTCTTTCGCATATATATCTTGAAGACTTCTGTGAAAAACTGGTAATTTGCTTCACCATGGGGAACATGGAAGGCTCCTCCTATTGAGTAGGACAAGGCATGGACTGCGCCAACCCCCGCATTACCGAAAGCTATGCCGGCATAATTTGAAGCCAGAAGAAAGTCTTTGAGATGTTTGAAACGTTCGTCTTCCCCATTGGAAACTATTTCTTTGTAACCTTTCATTATCATTTCTATGGCTGCCAAAGCATACATGTCTGTAAAGGTAGATGCCTTTGGAGACAGATAGGCTTCGATTGCATGTATCAGGGCATCCACAGAGCTGGTTACAAAGAACTTGTATGGCAGGCCTTTTAATGTTTCAGGTATTAAAACTGCTATATCTGCAAAAGTTTCATCTACAGCAATTCCCTTTTTAATCTTGAGTGATTTCAGCCCCGCTATGGCTACATTTGTTACTTCGCTGCCGGTACCACAGGTGGTAGGCACTGCTATGAGTTCCTTTTTCTTAACCGGAGCAACTTTCCCCATAAACAGGTCCTCTGACCTTTCAGGCACTTCCAGGGCCAGGACTTTGCAAATATCCACTATGGTTCCGCCACCAAAGGCTATAATCCGATCAAAGTCGTATTTCTTCATCTCGGCAGAAATATTGTCTATCATTTCATCTGAAGGTTCTCCGGTGCCGAATTTTTCCTGAAAAATCACATTGGTTTCGATGCCCAGAGGTTCCATATACGGTGTATAAAGCCACTCATTGGTTAATACTAGATCATTTTTCCCAATTTTGAATTCCTCGTGAAATGCTTTGAAAGTATCCTCATAAAATATTTTTGGTACAAGTCTAAGTGCTTGCATATTCGAATCCTCCTACGATAATATATTAATATTTTTCTTTAAATCTGCGTTCAAATTCCTCAGCCAACTCTGCCCTGGCATCAGGATGTGCTATATTAATCAGATTTCTGGCCCGTTCTCTCAGGGATTTTCCTTTAAGAGGAGCTATACCGTATTCTGTTATCACATAGTCAACATCGTTTCTGGAGGTTGTTACTGCCGCTCCATGATCTATGAACGCAACAATTTTCGATATTATGCTGCCGTCTCTCTTTCTGGTAATTGAAGGCATGGCTATGATAGCTTTGCCGTCTTCGGTCATAGATGCACCTCTGACGAAGTCCACCTGTCCGCCTACTCCCGAAAACTGGCGCAAACCTATGGAATCAGAAACCACCTGACCCTGAAGATCCACTTGAATAGCTGAGTTTATTGATACCATCTTGTGCTGTTTCATTATTATGGCCGGATGGTTGGTGTAGTCCACAGTTTTCACTTCGACCGCAGGATTCTTGTGAACGAAATCATACAGTTTTCTGCTCCCCATTAGGAATGTAACTGTCATTTTTTCCTTATCGAAATTTTTATATTTCCCGGTGATAACACCTTTTTCAAAAAGGCTCATTGTCCCATCGGAAATCATTTCAGAATGTATGCCCAGATCCTTTTTATCATCCAGGAAAAGCATGACAGCATCAGGGATACCGCCTATTCCCAATTGCAGGGTAGAGCCGTCTTCTATCAGTGAGGCACAGTAACTCCCGATTTTTTCTTCCACCTCGGTAATTTCCCCGGGCAGAGATTCAAACAGAGGGGTATTTGCTTCCACAATATAGTCAAAATCGTCTATATGAACTTTCTCACCAAATGTCCAGGGCATGTTCTCATTTATCTGGGCCATTACCGTTCTTGCTGTTTTAATAGCCTGGTAGGTATAATCCACAGAAGTACCCAGGCTGCAGAAACCATCTTCGTCCGGAGGAGTAACCTGGGCCATGGTTACATCACATCTAACTTTTCCTTCCCTTATGAGCTTCGGTATCTCATGAAAGAAAGCCGGCGTGTAGTCTCCTCTGCCCTCTTCAACAGCTTTCCTGACGTTCCCGCTTAAAAAAAGTGGATTGCAGGTGAAATGAGCTTCCATACCCTCCGTTGCATAACCACCGCTCCCAAGGCTTACCATGTGCTTAATTTCCACATTTTTATACTGTTTAGCATTGGCCACCATTGCTTCTACCAATGCAGTTGGCTCACTGATGCAATGGGCCAAAACGACAGCATCACCGTCTTTTATGTGCTTAACCGCTTCTTCAGCAGTGCACAGTTTCCTCTTATAATCATCTTTCCAGCTCAAAGTTCTACCTCCTGACAACAATTCCTTTACTCTTTAAATAGGCCTTCCAGTTCTTCTATTGCGCGGTCTATCTGACTTTCATCGACAATGCCTATGATGCCTCTTTTGGTACTGTATTGCTCAACAGATGCGCAGTTGTTTGTGCAACCCGAAATTACCAGCAAAACGTCATAGTCATTTCCTTCATGGGCATGATGAAATTCTATCCGCCCCTGAAAATGATCTTTTATCTTTCTGAAAGCCCCTCCTCTGTCATATCTGGAATTACAACCGCCGCAATACTTTACACCACATACCATCAAATTTCTATCTCCGATTATTTAAAGGACGGCTCCAAAGGAACCGTCCTTTTTGCAGTAGAAATTATATTACTCTTTAATACCTGCAATAACTTTCGCCAGTTCCTTCTTGGCTTCTATGTTGCCCTGCCTTGCTATCATGATTCTTTGTGCCTGGGGTGAGCCCGCTCCATGCAGGGATTCTGTTCTGTAGCCTACGGCTGCAGTTCCCAGAGCCATATTTTCGATGAAACGAAGTATCCTCATACGGTTTTCTGTGGGCACATCGGGGACACCTGCAAAATATTTGTTGCAGATTTCGCCTATGGTTTCACCATTTTTACCTACTTTAAGGTCGGACTTGAAGTCTTTTTCAGAAGGCATGGTAACCATGAGCCCTCCTGCAATATCTTCTGCCAGCCTTACGATTTCATAGGGGAATCTGGTGACGTTTTGCTTACATACATTGGCTAACAGCATGTCTATCTGATAGTTGCCGGCCTCTGTAGGATAGCCTTCTGCCGAGCAGGCTATGCCGCAGCAGTAGAGAGTTTCATTCAGGTGAGTCATTTCGATGAGCTTGTCCTTGATGTGGGATGCCTTGGCCGCTCCGTTGTAGTCGGCTGCCAGGGCTGCCGCCCCGATGAGTACATCGCCCACGCCGACCTTGCATCCGCCGTAGCTCTGCCTGTGATAACCTGCAAATCTCTCAACCAGCATGTTGGCGAATTCGTATTCTTCACACATGAAGACTCTATCCCAGGGCACGAACACGTCATCGAAAACAACCAGGGCTTCCTGGCCGCCAAACTTGGCATTACCCAGGTCCACATCTGCACCCTCCTCAAGTTTTCTGGTATCGCAGGACTGCCTGCCGTAAATCATATAAAGACCTTCCACATCAGAAGGAACTGCAAAAGATACGGCGTAAGCCTTATCCTCTTCCCTCATGGAAATGGTGGGCATCACCAGATGTTCGTGGGAGTTGATGGAACCGGTCTGGTGGGCTTTTGCTCCCCTTACTACTATGCCGTCTTCTCTTTTTTCCACTATTCTCAGATATAGGTCGGGATCTGCCTGCTGGCTTGGAGATTTGCCTCTGTCGCCTTTAGGGTCGGTCATGGCACCGTCAACTGTCCAGTCATTGTCCTGAACCAGTTTCAGATAGGCCTTAAATCTTTCGTGATAATTGGTGCCATATTTTTTATCAATTTCGAAAGTCGTTGAATACTCCGCGTTAAACGCATCCATTCCTACACATCTTTGGAAGCATGATGCGGTTCTCTGGCCCAAAAGCCTCTGCATCTTGACTTTCTTGCGCAGGTCATCGGTATCTAAATGCAGATGGTTGAAACGGTTTGTGATTTCCCCTGTCAGCCCTGATCTGGCTGTCATTAAATCTGCACACTCCGGATCGTGAGCAAGGTCATATGTCATTTTAACTGAATTAATTGAAGGCCTGATGATGGGATGATCCACCCAGTTGTCAACCTTTTCTCCAAACATATAAACCCTGGTTTTTAGTTTCCTTAAGCTTTCGATATACTGCTCTCCTGTCATCAACATAGATAATCTCTCCTTTTCCTTTTTTAATGTATATTAGGGTTATTTAAAACGTATTTAGCTTGAACCGCGCACATAAATATCAGATTTCCTTGTTTAAAATTTTTTTGGCCATATCAATCAAATCATCGCTTACTGAAGTGTCCAAGACTACATCTTCCAATTCAGGGATGGCCTCCATCAAAATATTTTTTATCACATCTTCCAATGTATATTGGGCTGACGGGCATGAACCACAGGCACCTGTCATTTTGATCTTTGCCACACTATTTTCAAGTTCGGTCAGAACTGCTCCCCCAAAATGGCTCGCCAACAAAGGATTAACTTTTTCCTCAATAACCTGTTGTATCTTTTTTTCCAAACTTTCTCTCGCTTTAATTCTTGTGTTTTACCTTAAATTAGTATATTCTGTACCCAAGGTATTATAACACAAAAAAATAAAAAGAACACAATATTTTGCTAGGGGAGCATATGCTGAGAGCGGGTTGTCTGACACCCGCACCCTCAATACCTGAACCGGATAATGCCGGCGTAGGGAAGCACGTACCACACTCCCCTCCTATCGAAATCGAAGGAGGTTTTTCTTATGGAATTAATGGATTTGCAGGCCTTTTTTGAATCCACGAGAGGACAGGCTCTCACTATTTTCGCCATTGCTATTCTGTTTCTAGTGATTCTGGTTTCAGGGAAGGACAAAAAAACTGATACAAAAGGCCTTGCCCTGGCAGCTGTATTTGTAGCTTTGTATCTGACCCTCAATCAGATAATAATTTTCAGAATGCCCCAGGGAGGCTCTGTTACTGCTTTCAGCATGTTAGCTATCACTTTGGCAGGATATATTCTTGGTCTCAGGAGAGCCGTAATGGCCGGGATGTGCGCCGGACTGATAAGCCTGATTTTCAACCCTTATGTCATACACCCTCTTCAGCTGCTTTTGGATTACCCCCTTGCTGTTGGGGCCCTTGGCTTCGCCGGGCTGTTTACAGAAGGTAAAAAAGGACTGATAGGAGGCTTTTTCTTCGGCGCCTTCTGCCGCTTTGTATGTACTTTCCTGTCGGGCATGATTTTCTTCGGTCAATATGCGCCGGAAGGTTTCAATCCTTTCACCTGGTCATTATATTACAACATCATGTACATAGGTGTTGAATCACTTCTGACCGGGGCAGTTCTGCTGCTGCCGCCGGTAAATCAGGTTTTTATGCGGCTTCAGGGGGAAGCACGTAACTGAGACGAAGTCAGTTTAACTGTAAAATAAGAAATACGGCGGGAATGTACCTGCCGTATTTAATACCATCATCTTTATCGGATTCTAAACCCTAAAAGCCCGGGATTTCTTTTTTCATATCTTCATAAATATCCTCGGCTGACTGATATTTCACTCCCTGGCCAAGTTTCTCCAGCAGCAGGCCCATGATTTTGCTGGAAGCAAGGGCAACACCGGGGCCCTGGACGGCTTTAGTCAGCTTCTCTACCCGGCCCTCCATATTGGTAAAGGTTCCACCCGCTTCGGCAAATGTATCTGTAGGCAGAACAACATCGGCCATAGCGGCGGTTTCATGGAGTACTGTATCTACGACCACAAGAAAATCCAGCTTTTCAAGCTCCTCCCTGATACCTTCAACATACTTGTCGGGCCTTAAAGGATTTTCGCTCATCAGCAGGAGACTTCCTGCATTTCCGGTCCTGAGCATTTTCAGAAGCCTGTCATCCTTCACGGGAACGGCCTTCATATGATCTGCCTTCTTTGCTCCTGAAGCCTTTACAATTGCGGCAAAACCTTTTCCCTGGTCCGTATCGCTATCCGGCATAAGAAAGACATTTTCCCACCGGGGGGTTTTGCCTGACACCGCTTCAACCAGCTTATTCATCATAAAGCGGGATTCGTTTGTCGTATTCAACCCGGCAAAGGCTGCAAATTCACTTCCTGCTTCTTTCAATTTGCCGGCCACCAGTTCCAAAGCTTCGGCCCAGGTTGATTCCACCAGTTCTCCATTCTTTCGAATCAGGGGAAAGCTCAACCTGTTCTCAGCATACATATCCCTATAGCCATATTTGCCTCTCACACACAGGAGGCCTTTGTTGGATTCACCGAAAGCCGGCTCTACACCTACAACACTGAGACCGTTGATTTTCAAATCCATCTGACAGCCCAGGCCACATTCCACACAGGTGGTTCTTTGCAGGTGAACCTGAAGAGGAATAGGTTTGGTATGTTCTATCTTGGGCAGAAGAGCTCCCACCGGGCAGAGGCTTACGCAATTTCCGCAGTTTATGCATCCCGACTCCTCCAAAGGATTCCCCAGTGAAGGCTGGACCGTGGTTTCGAAGCCTCTCTTCACGAAGCCCAGAGCCGTAATTCCCATGACCTCATGACAGACACGCACGCAAAGACCACACAGTATGCATTTATCGGGATCCCTGATGATATATGGGTGATTATCGTCAAAGTCCAAATGGTTAATAGCTCCCGAAAGTCTTGCCGGCTTCACATCGTACTGATTTGAGTATTCGTAAAGCTTGCATTCATAGTATTTGCCGCAGCCGCATTCAAGACATCTGTTTCCTTCATATTCGGCATCTTTTGGCGAATAGCCATCTACAATTTCTTTGAAATTATCCCTCCTGTCTTCAGGGGTGAGCATACCCATTACAGGACGGCACATTCTTTCCCTGTCTTCAAAGGTTTTTTCGTCGATATCATGGCGTTCCACAACATAGGGCTTTTTGTATTTAATTTTTTGGCCTGAAAGATAGGCATGAACCACCTCAGTAGCCTTTACCGCATCGGCAATGGCCTCAACTGCTATGGATATCTTATCGTTGCCACAGTCGCCGCCTGCAAAAACACCCTCCATACTGGTCATAAAAGTATCGGGATCATAGGAAAAGCCTTTTTTCCTGGTCATGTCAAATCCGTCAAAACCTTTGAATTCCACGGCCTGCCCTATGGCCAATATTACATTGTCCACATCCAGGATTTCTGTTTTCCCTTCTACCGGCACAGGTGCCCGCCTTCCGCTTTCATCGGGCTCGCCCAGCTCCATAATCTGAAGTTTAATCTGCTTCACATGGCCCTTTTCATCTTTAATGATTTCCAGAGGATTAGTCAGGTTTCTGAAGATTACGCCCTCCTCTTCGGCCTCTTCAATTTCTATCAAGTCCGCAGGCATTTCATCCTTGGTACGCCTGTAAATGTTGTAAACAGTTTTGCCCAGCCTGATGGCTGTACGGCAGGCATCCATGGCAGTGTTGCCACCTCCCACCACGGCCACCCTGTCACCCAGCTCAACCTCTTCGCCCTTAATTACTTTACGCAGAAAATCTATTCCGCCATAAACTCCTTCGGCATCTTCCCCGGGACAGCCTGTTCCCGTTGAAACCCAGGCACCTATCCCAAGAGCTACCGCATCATAGTCTTTTCTGATCTGGTCGAAAGAAATATCTTTTCCCACATGGACATTTGCCCTGAGATCGATGCCCATCCGGCGAAGCTGGTCAACTTCAAAGTCCACCACTTCCTTGGGCAGCCTGTACTGGGGGATACCATAGCGGAGCATGCCGCCAAAATGGGGCATAGATTCAAAAACAGTGATGGCGTGTCCCTTCTGGCGAAGATAATAGGCCAGGGAAAGTCCGAACATGCCGCCTCCGATTACGGCAACTTTTTTCCCTGTTTCCGGAGCCACGGGTGGTATATATGGGTTATCTCTTTCCATGTCACCGGCGAAACGCTTGAGCCAGGCTATGGAAACCGGCTCATCAACCAACTGCCTTCTGCATGCATCTTCGCATGGATGGGGACAGACCCGGCCGATACTGGCTGGAAAAGGTATGTTTCTTTTTATGAGTTTTGCAGACTCAGCATATTCACCTTTGGCAATAAGGCCCACATAACCCTGGCAATCTGTCCCGGCAGGGCAGTTGAGGACACAAGGCGGTCTGCAGTCGCCCACATGGTTTGAAAGGAGAAGCTCCAGATTGGTTTTTCTGGATTCAATTACCCTGTCCGTCCTTGTCAGAACTTCCATATCGGGAGCAATCATCGTGGCGCATGCTTTAACCATTTTGGGACTTCCCACAATCTCAACCACACAGATTCCGCAGGCACCGTAAATATCAACCCTGTCATCATAGCATAGGGTGGGAATATCTATATCATTTCTTTTTGCCACATCCAGTATTGTGTCTCCGGATGAGCCGTAGCATTCTTTCCCGTCGATAATGATTCTTATAATATCCATTTCATCCCCTCCCTAATCTCTCAGGACCGCATCGAATTTGCAGACTTCCTCGCATTTGCCGCACTTGATGCAAAGGTCCTGATCTATGTAATGCATCTCTCTCACCTTGCCGGTTATGGCATTTACCGGGCATTTTCTGGCACACAGAGTACAGCCTGTACAGTTATCTTTAATAGTGAAAGTCAAAAGCTCCGTACAGGAGTGAGCTGTGCATTTTTTTCGATAAATATGATCTTCGTATTCATTTCTGAAATATTTTATGGTTGTAAGTACGGGATTTGGAGCTGTCTGGCCAAGTCCGCACATGGAGCCGTCTTTGACTTTCAAGGCCAGTTCTTCCAGGAGTTCAATATCCCCGTCTTTGCCTTCGCCCCTTGTGATGCGTTCTAAAATTTCCAGCATTCTCATAGTTCCAAGACGACAGTAGTTACATTTGCCGCAGGATTCCTTCTTGGTGAAATCCAGGAAATATCTGGCCATGTCCACCATGCAGGTGCTTTCATCCATGACTATCATTCCGCCGGATCCGACTATGGCTCCTGTTCCTGTGATGGATTCATAATCTACGGGAGTATCTGCCAGTTCTGCAGGTATGCATCCGCCTGATGGCCCTCCCATCTGAACTGCTTTAAATTTTTTGTCGTTTTTAATGCCGCCGCCTATTTCAAATATTACATCTTTTATGGGCAGGCCCATTGGCACTTCCACCAGGCCGCCTTTTTTAATTTTGCCGGCCAGGGCAAAAACTTTGGTACCCTTGCTCTTTTCTGTCCCCAGCGAGCCGAAAAGCTCACCACCTTTGCTGATGATGTAGGGCACATTGGCAAAAGTCTCCACATTGTTAATGTTTGTCGGCTGCTGCCAGAGACCTTTTTGAGCAGGGAAGGGAGGCTTCAGCCTTGGCATGCCTCTTTCGCCTTCCAGTGAAGCTATTAAAGCTGTCTCTTCGCCGCAAACAAAAGCACCGGCACCGGCTTTTATCCTGATATCGAAATCAAAGCCGCTACCAAGGATGTCTTTTCCCAGAAAGCCTTTTTCTCTCGCCTGAGCAATAGCTATCTCCAGTCGTGAAATGGCAAGAGGATATTCCGCCCTTACATAAATTGCCCCTTCGGTGGCTCCTATGGCATAAGCTCCAATAATCATGCCTTCCAGAAGTGCATGGGGGTCTCCCTCAAGAATGCTCCTGTCCATGAAAGCACCCGGGTCTCCTTCGTCGGCATTGCATACCATATATTTTTGGGGAGCATCATTATTCCTGGCCGCATCCCACTTGAACCAGGTTGGGAAGCCAGCGCCCCCTCTGCCTCTCAGTCCGGATACCTTCATCTCTTCAATAACTTCTTCGGGAGTCATCGTAGTTAAGGCTTTCTTGGTGGCCTGATAGCCCCCCACCATAATGTATTCCTCTATCACTTCAGGATTTATTATGCCGCAGTTTCTGAGAACTATCTTTTTCTGCTTGGAAAGATAATCCTGATCAACATCCGGGATACCGTACTCCCATACGGGTTCTCCGCCCGCTATATGTCTGTTTACAATATCTGAAACTTTATCGGGTGAAATTTTGATGTAGCGGATTTCCAGATTTCCCTCATCGTCATAAACATCAACTATGGGTTCCAGAAAACAGCTTCCTATGCAGCCGGTCTTGTCGACATGGATGTTTTCCAGCCCCAGATTTTCTACCTGCCTTTCGATTTCATCGGCGGTTTTTCTTGCACCGCTGGCAACACCACAGCTGCCTTGTCCAACTAAAATTCTCATTGCGCAACCTCCTGATCTCTGGTCCTGATTTCCTTCAAAATCTTTTTAACCGAATCCTTGGTCAAATTGCCGTATGTTTCATCGCCCGCCTGACTTTTAACCATCATAACCGGCGCCAGGCTGCAGCAGCCCAGGCAGGCAACATTATTCAAGGTAAATATGCCGTCTTCCGTGGTTTCTCCGTCACTTATGGCAAGCTCCTCAGTAATTGCTTCTTCAATTCCATCTGCCCCGTTGACATGGCAGGCTGTTCCCTTGCAAAGCATAATCAGATTTTTTCCTATAGGCGATAATCTGAACTGAGTATAAAATGTGGCCACTCCATATATCTGGGCTGGTTTCAGGCCGGTTTTCTCTGCAATATAATCGATGGCATCCATAGACAGAAAGCCGTAAATCTCCTGAGCCTTCTGCAAAATTGTTATAAGACTGCCCGGTATACTGCCGTATGTCTCCAGTATCGGAGCCAGCTGACTGAAATCCTGCTTTTCACAATTACAATCAGGGCAGCATCCATTTTTAACTGTTTCCATAATGATTCCTCCCACTTTTCTAGTAAACGTTATATTTATAAATTGTATTTGTTAATATCATAGATATTATTATAACCTTTGGTTGCTGTTCAGGCATCCGTATTTTTGGGGAGTGACTTGCACTTAAAAAAGCTCAGATCCAGCTCCATAGTAAGAAGGCTTATCATCAGCAAGGCTGCTCCGAAATAGCCCTGGGGGCTCAGTTTCTCTCCTGCTATCGTGAAAGCAATTATTGCAGCAAAAACCGGTTCCAGAGAAAAAATGATTCCCGCCCTGGATGCGGTTGTATGCTGGAGCGCAACAGATTGCACTACAAATGCCAGCCCGGTACAGAAAAATGACAAAACTACTATTGATATCCATACTTTTGGGCTCTGTGGAAGATGCAGACTTTCAACGGGCAAAGCGACAGCCAGCTGAAAGATACCCGCAAAGCCTATCTGATAGACACCCAGCTGAAAAGGGTTGACTTCGGCCTTACAGACGGCGGATTCAGTTATAAGGAGCACAACGGCATAAGAAACAGCACACATTACGCTCATGAAATCGCCAAATGCAGATGAGGCGCCGCCGTTCAAAGTCATGAATCCTATCCCGGCTACAGCAAAGGCAACGGCAACAATCAGTTTGATTCCTGCCTTCTGTTTTTTAAAGAAATAGCCCAAAACAGGCGTGAAAACCACAGTCAGGGCACACAGAAACCCCGCATTGGAAAGGCTGGTATATTTAACACCCAGGGTTGATGACAGGTAAGTAATCATAACCATCAACCCGATAACTGCCCCGTATTTCAAAGTTGTCCGGCTGACAGGAATAAGCTGTTTCCTGAAAAAAAGAAAAATTGTCAGAAACGCAATAAAAAAGCGAAGTATATTTATGTTGAAAGGGCTCAGTTCTTCCAGCGAGTAATCTATAAGCAAATATGAAGTTCCCCAGAACAGGGTAACCAGCAACAACATTAAATCTGCCCGTATTCTTTTTTTCTCCAGTTTGTCCATATTTCTCCTTAATTAAATGTTTGCTATAAGTAATTCCATTGCCAGCTCGCTGTCCAGCAGACCTGTTTTGATTTCTCTGTCAACATTAATACATAACGACAGATTATTGCGCAACTGCTTTTTCGTGTATCTGCGAGACAATGCAAGGGCTTTTTTAACTCTGTATTCGTGAATACCGGTGTCTTTCACTATACCTGCCTGCCGGTAACCGTCTTCAGCCATTTCCTTGCATATAAGTATGAGTTCATAGGTCGATACTATAAGAGAAAGCAATTGCTGCCAGGCGCTGCCACCTTTCAAAAGGCTGTGCAGAAGGTGGATGGCTTCTCCTTTTTCTCCGGAAGATATGGCATCTATCATATCGAAAACATAAGCCTCGGTGTTTTTTGTCAAACCGGCCTCAACCAGCTCAGCCGTAATAATATTGTCCTCGCTTAAAGCTATAAGTTTTTTTATATCATTTTCGAAATTATATAAGCTGTAGTTGCTTTGCCTGTCCAGATAGCCTGACTCTTCTATCATATTTCTTATGACGGAACTGTGGGCGGATTTTCCGGCCTGTTTTAAACGCTTAAATATAAAGCTCCGCAACTCTGCTTCATTCAGCCTGTCAAAGCAGTAGATGCCTCCTTTTGCAGCCTGTTTTTTGTATAGCCTGGTTCGTTTATCCACCGCTGAACTGCAAATAATCATGAGGCTGTGTCCGGGAATCTTATCAATTTCCGTCATCAGGTGCTCCAGCCTGGGATCTTTGGAGTCGAAGCTGAAGTTCTCAAGAACAAGCAATCTTTTTTCTGCCATCATAGGCAGAGTTTCCAGCAGGGAGCAAAGCTCGTCGATATCCGCATCCTGCCATTCAAGAGCCGTCAGATTCAGACTGGCCAGATCTTTACCTACAAAGCGTTCAATTATCTTATCTATGGCCCATCTGATCAGAAAATCTTCCTCACCATAAAAAATTAGAGGGTTGGCCAAAATCCCAACCTCTAATTCCTGCAGGATTTCTTTGTAACCTTTTTCGCCCATTAAGCCCTCAAAGCATGGTCCGCACTTTGAGCCTTTCATTTTTTATGTTCACAAGTACGGCCCCGTGTAAATCATTCCTGTAAACTATTATACTCTTTTTCTCCAGTTTTTCAATGATTTCAGAATGGGGATGACCATAGTTATTGCTGCCTACCTGAATGACTGCCATCAGAGGACTGGCCGCCGCCAGAAAATCATTTCCCGTAGAGAATCGGGACCCATGGTGCCCTATTTTCAATATGTCTGTTTTTAGGTTGCTGCACATACCCATGACCTGACGCTCTCCGGATTCAGTCATATCCCCTGTTATTAAGATTTTCATATTTTTATGGGTGACCATGAAAACCAGACTGTTCAAATTTTCATCCTCATCCCAGCCCATTAGTTTTTCATATTCAGCCATAGAATGCCGGTCAGGATATAACACCTCCACACTTGTGTTGTCATCCAGGCAAATAGTATCACCTGCCCCCAGAAAGAGAAATTGATCATCATTCAAACCAGTATCGGTTTTAAGTCCCTCCAGCTTAAGCATGTTTCCCTCATATACCCCAAGCTTAAGAACGGGAAGCTCCCTGCAAAGGCTTGCAATTCCCCCGTAATGGTCATGATGCAAATGGGTGACCAGTGCCAGGTCAATTTTCTTTACCCCGTTTTTTAACAGATACGGCCTTAAAATTTTTTCCCCCACATCAAAATCCCTTTGTCCCCCGCCATCTATCAGTATATTTTTACCTTCAGTCGTTCTGATATGCAGACAATCGCCCTGACCCACATCCAAAAATACAAGATCCGCTTTCCCTGGACCGTCATCGATTGCCAATGGCAGTAAAACAGCCATTGACAGCAGAATCAGGCCAATTACTTCAACTGCGCCTTTTCTTTTCTGCTGAATCAATATGAGGAAGCTTTCAGAAAGCAGAAAAAAGAAAAACCCGTAAAAAAGAACTATGAAAGTCATCGATGGAGCCACTACATTCATATGTGAAATCCCATTATCAGTTGGAACTCTGTTGAGCCAGACAATCAGGTCAAGGGCTTTCTGGAGTCCGCCGTATCCTATATTTAAAAGCAGGTCCAGAAAAAAAGAGTCCGGCAGGAGGCCCAGGGCGGCAAGACTGACGCCCAGCGGAACAACCATCCCCGCCAGAAAAATTACAGGGATATTGATAATAAATGCAGAAAATGAGAAAAGCATAAAATGATAAGCTGTCATGGGAGCCAATGCGATCTGCACACTTATCAGGGGAATCACAGAAGAAGTCAAATAATTTTTTCTCTCTCTGAAATGAGGCATAACAAAGGACAAAGATAAAACTGCCACATAAGACATCTGAAAACCTGCATTGAAAATGCAGTAAGGATTGCAGAGGAGCATAAGCAGCGCGGAACAGGCAACAGCACAGGACAAATCAAAACGCCTGTGCAAAAATTTTCCCCCAATATGAATTACAATTATGGAAACTGCCCTGATTACAGATGGTGAAAATTCAGCCAGTGCGCAGTAAAAAATCAGAAATATGACTGTAAGAACCGAGCCTTTTATATTTCTTCGACCCCTGAACAAACCGGAAACATAAGCATAAATTATACTCACATGGATGCCTGAAACGGCTAAAATATGTGCCGTGCCATTTTTCCGGAAAGTATCATAAATATCTTCTTCCATGTGCCTCTTGTCGCCAAACAAAACTCCGTTTAAAAGTGCCGATTTGTCATGAGCCATATACTTTTCCTGGGTGCGAATTATTTTATCTTTCACTTTCCCTGGAATTCTTATCAGGGGATTGAATCTGTTTTCCTGCTTCACATTCGTTTCAAATGCACTTATTCCGGCCGCAATTCCTTTTGTTTTCAGGTACAGGTTATAATCGAAAAGGCCGGGGTTGCGACGCTTTGAGGGAAGTTGAAGTTTTCCCTTTATATTTACCATGTCTCCAAGATATTCTGCATTTTGTCCGCCTTTAACATAGACAATAAAACTCCGTCCCTCCCCGGTTTTAACAGTCAGAACAGCAGTATCCCTTCTGGTATCCTGAGCTGTCACTCTGCCTTTGATGCTAATCAGATCATTGTCTTTCCCCTGTGACATGTCGAGTTTACCTGAGGCAAAGGTAATATGGACAGATCCAAGCAGACCTATGACTACCATTGAAATTATTATTTTTTTGTGTTTCACAGAAATCAGTGCAAGGAAAATAAAAATCGCAAGATATGCCGAAATCCACAGAACAGGTCTGAAATAATGGCCTGCGATTATCCCTGCGATGAAAAATGAACATATAAACATCAGAGGACGCCTGATCATCTTCCCCCAATGCTCCCAATCCCAGATATATGATAGCATACAAGAGCAATTTATGGTATAATTTCTCTGGCTTAATTTCAGTGAAAGCAGGTGTTTCCTTTGACGGAAAAATACAGTGAAAATGAAACAGATAAGTTTCTTGATAAATTCGATAAAATAAAAGAGATGTTCAATATAGGCATGGACGAAAAGCCGTCTGAGAACGAAGAATTAGTGTTCCCTGAAAAAAAAGAGGAGCAGCGCAGAGGCATTATGAATAAAAACAAACGCAAAAAAAGGAACAAAAGCAAAAAGACAAAGCGCTATAAGATACATATATTCAGACTTCTGGCAGCCCTGATGGTGCTGGGGCTGATTGTTCTTGGTGCAGTAGGCCTGTGGGTCCGTACAATCATACAGGAAACACCGGAAATAGATGCGGACAACATGTACAGCCTCCTGGCGGAAAACTCGGTCCTATACGATGACGAGGG
This sequence comes from Bacillota bacterium, assembly GCA_052034085.1. Classification (GTDB taxonomy): domain Bacteria; phylum Bacillota; class Clostridia; order Peptostreptococcales; family Anaerovoracaceae; genus UBA1426. The sequence goes on from JBPOJA010000005.1 coordinate 74,046, forward strand.
ACATGAGCTGGAAAATCTCTATTACAGCGGACAAGGTCTGCGAACCAATCTCAGTTATACTGAACTTCCCAAAGATCTGATCAATGCTTTCATTGCCATAGAGGACAAAACTTTCTGGGAGCATAAAGGCTTCAATATCGTAAGAATTATCGGTGCTATTGTGGACAGCCTGAAATCCGGGGATTCCATCAAAGGTACCAGTACCATAACGCAGCAGCTGGCCCGAAACTTGTATTTGCCAGAGAAGAAGGAAGTCCGGACAATGACCAGGAAGATTCAGGAAGCGTACTATGCCAGAGTACTGGAAAGACAACTGTCCAAAGAGCAAATAATAGAGGCCTACTTAAATACAATTTATCTGGGTAGTAACAGCAATGGTGTTTCCGCCGCTGCCAAAACGTATTTTTCAAAAAATGTAAATGAACTCACCCTGGGGGAATGCGCCGTGTTGGCCTCCATCCCCAAACATCCCATGCAGAATTCACCCATGAGAAGACTGAACAATACGGACATAGATGACCCCGACTCCATGGATTTCATTTACAGGGGCGAAAACTACAGCCTGCTTTACCAGAATCATTTCGAAGGAAGGCAAAAACTTACCCTTGCGTTCATGCTTGAGCAGGGGCTCATTGATGACGCACAATATGAAGCCGCAATTAACGAAGACATCAGAGCCGCCATAAATCCGGATTTGAGCGGAGAGAATGAAATATCGTCATATTTTGCCGATTTTGTTATCAGCCAGGTAATAAACGATCTGATGACGGAACTGGATGTGGACGAATCCAGGGCAAAGGATATGGTCTACAACGGGGGGCTGAGAATTCACAGCACCCTCAATGTAGATATGCAGAAAATCATAGAGGATGAATACACAAATGACAAGAACTTTCCGGCAGTAGTCGGTCTTAATAAAAACAAAGCCGGTGATGCCAGAGATTCAAAAGGCAAAATATTGCTTTATCTGTATAGCAATATGATAGATGAAGATGAAAACTTCACACTCAGGCCTGATGAATACGAGCTTAAGGAAGATGGCAGCATGCTGGTTTTTAAAAACAACCGGCTGAATTTCTACAAAACCGAGGTCAACAAAAAAGTTGACTATAGTGTTGAATTTAAACCCATGTACAAGATAGATGACGGTAAATTTTATACTATTTCCGCCGGATATGTTCTGATACCTGCCCAATATAAAAGCCGAGACGGAGACGGAAACCTGATTATAAAAAAAGACTTCTTCGGAGAAGATTGCCCCTTCGCACTTACGGACAAAGGCATGGTCATACCAAAAGGATACTATCAACTAAAGGAAAAAGTTATGCAGCCACAGTCTGCCATGGTAATTCTAGACTATAAAACAGGAGAAATAAAAGCCATGGCCGGAGGGAGGGGACTGACCGGCAAACAACTTTTCAACCGGGCCATTTCACCAAGACAGCCCGGATCTTCCATAAAGCCTATTGCCGTTTATGGGCCTGCCCTGCAACGGTCGGCAGACATGGCAAAAGGTGAACCCACAGAAGGCGGTCCCACAATGTGGACTGCGGCATCGGTAATTGACGATGCACCGCTGGTTGTCAACAACAAGCTCTGGCCCAAAAACTGGTACTCCGGGTACAGAGGCCTTCATACCCTCAGACAATCAGTAGAGCAATCCATAAATGTCAATGCTGTGAAAGTTCAAAATGATCTTGGCCCCGAAACTTCTTTGAAATTCCTCAAAAAGCTTGGTGTTACTACTGTGGTGGAGTCCGGAAATATAAACGATATGAATCCGGCCGCCATGGCCCTGGGTGGAATGACCAACGGCATTCCACCGCTTCAGATGGCGGCCGCATATGGTGCTTTCGCCAATGAAGGCTATTATGTAAGGCCGGTCGCATATACACTTGTAACAAACAAAAGAGGAGATCCCCTGCTTGAAAATCAGAACCGCAAAGAACCTGTCATGGATAAAAGCGTAGCTTTCATAATGAACGATATACTGAGAACCACGGTAACCAGCGGAATTGCAGGTTCGGCAGCCATAGGCAGCCATCCCGTAGCAGGAAAAACCGGAACTACAACTGATAACTACGATGCTTGGTTTGTAGGCATGACGCCCTATTATGCGGCAGCACTCTGGATAGGGAATGACATCAATCTGGAACTTTCGCAGGGCAGCGTTTCTGCAGCAAGGCTCTGGAGCAAGATAATGAAACAGGTGCATGCCGGCTTGCCGCAGGGAAGTTTTCCCAAAGGTGAAAATGTGGTTTCGGCTACCATAGATACGAAATCGGGAAAACTTCCATCAGCATTATCAGCCCTGGACCCCAGAGGCACTGTGAAAAGTGAATACTTTTCGGCGGGAACGGTGCCAACTGAAGAAGATGATATGCACGTTCTTGTCAGCATCTGCGCTGATACCAATTACCTTGCTACTCCATACTGTCCCAATGCGGTGGAAAAAGTCATGATCAAACGACCCGAAGACTGGGTTTATACCTATAAGAATATAACGGTAGGTGATATAGCCTATGAGGCGCCAATATATTATTGCAACCACCATAATCCTGACATATATAGTTATCCAATAGATCCTGAAAAAACATTGCATCCTTTCATACCTCCCGAAGAAAATGATAACGACCAGTTGCCGCCGTGGCTCATTGTCCCCGATGACGACGAAGAAGACGAGGGCTCCGTGCTGTCCGAAGATGATGATGGTTAAGCATGCCGATAAAGCGATGCCTTTGATAATCCTGGCGTCTTCCTCACCCAGGCGCCAGGAAATTCTCAGGGCAAACTCAATAAAACATGTTGTCATTCCTCCTGTCGGTGAAGAAATATTTCCGGACTGGCTGAAGCCTGAAGATGCAGTAATGAAACTGGCAAGACAGAAGGCATCATCCGTTCAAAACAAGGCTGAGCAGAGCTTTGGACATGAAAACTATGTAATTATCGGGGCCGATACCATTGTCTATTCTGACCACGTCATAGGCAAGCCGAAGAATAGAAACGATGCATTCAATATACTGAGCAGCCTCCGGGGCAGGGCTCACTATGTGGCCACCGGTGTTGCTTTGATTCAACCCCGCCATGCCGGTAATTCCACAGGTGCTGAAATCATTAAAGTATTTCACGAAATCACAAAAGTATTTTTCAAGTATTTCACTGATGAAGATATTGAAAGATATATTAGCACCAAAGAACCCTATGACAAGGCAGGGGCATATGCCATTCAGGGAGGCTTTGCGCCCTATATCGATCATATTGAAGGAGATTATGACAACGTTGTGGGATTCCCCTGGGCAAGGATAAAAAAAGAAATGGAGCAGCTTTAACTGCTCCATTTCTTTCGATTTTTCAATTGGCAGAACTATAAATTATGCTCATCCCTCACTCTGTTCCATTCTTTTATTATTTCCGGTATCACCTTATATAAATCTCCTACTATGCCATAGTCGGCCACTTCGAAGATAGGAGCGTCCGGATCTTTGTTTATTGCCACTATCAGGTCAGAAGTCTGCATACCGGCAAGATGCTGTATAGCACCAGATATGCCGCATGCAAAATAAATCTTGGGTTTTACCGTTGTTCCCGTCTGACCCACCTGGTGGGAATGGTCTATCCAGCCCGCATCCACAGCCGCTCTGGATGAGCCTACGACTCCACCTACTGTTTTTGCCAGTTCTTCAATTAATTTAAAGCCGGAAGCATCTCCCAGACCCCTTCCGCCTGAGCAGATTATTTCCGCGTCAGTCAGAGAGACCCGTTCCTTTGCTTCCTTCACAACTTCAATTATCTCGACCCTTATATCCTCCGCTTTCAGGTTATGAGCGACTTTAATCAGCTGTCCGGTTCTGCTTTCGTCTTTTTCCAGCTTATTCATCACACCGGGTCTCACGGTTGCCATCTGAGGCCTTGTCCTGGGGCACAGGATAGTAGCCATTATATTGCCTCCAAAAGCAGGACGTGTCTGTTTCAGGTTTTTATCGTCGGAGTCGGCATCCATGCCTTTGGTGTCCAGAGTGGTGTATTTGTTTAAATACTCAATGTATCGACCTGTGGATACATCAAGTCTGGTGCAGTCTGCCGTCAGCCCTGTATCCAGCCTTGCGGCAACTCTGGGTGCCAGATCCCTTCCTATATGAGTGGCTCCGAAAAGTACAATTTCCGGCTTGTACTCATTTATTGCATCCGTCATTACCTTTGCATAGCCGTCTGTGGTGTAATCCTTGAGCAGCAAATCGTCAACCTGATAAACAATATCTGCCCCATAAGCATAAAGCTCCGGTACAAGGTGATCGGTTTCGTGACCAATGAGCAGAGCACAGACTTTTCTGTCCCCTATCTCCGCCGCCAGCTTACTGCCTTCTCCAAGAAGTTCCAGAGAAACTGTCATGAGTTTCCCGTCTCTTTGTTCCGCAAAGACCCAGACGTCCTTATATGCTGAAAGGTCAGCTGCCTCTTTTTCGCTTTCAGTCTGAATTATGGCATCAAAGGGGCAGGCAGCAATGCATTGAGTACAGGCAGTGCATTTGTCGTTTATGAATGCCAGCCTGCCTATCATATCAATGGCATCGAAGGGACAAGCTTTCAGACAAAGTTTACAACCTCTGCATTTATCTTCAATTACTATTACAGCCATTTTTTATCCTCCTAAGCGATGATATATTTTTCTTTCAGCATATCCAAAAGAGCTTTGGCATTTTCTTCTACCGTATCTTTTTCTATCATTATGCCCTTACCTTTGGGAGCCGGTGTAAAAGATCTGAAAACATTCGTGGGCGAGGCATCCAGCCCCACCGTATCCAGGTCGATGTCAAGCTCTGCCACCCCCCAGACGGGTATTTCAGCACTGACAGCACTGTAAATGCCGCCTATGGACATATATCTGGGATTGTTCAGTTCTTTGATTGTAGTCAACACACAGGGCATACCTATTTTTATCAGTTCATAGCCATCTTCAAGAGCTCTTTTAACAACTATGTCCCTGCCCTCCAGTTTAAAATCCTTAACATATGTAACTTGCGGTATGCCCAGCTTTTCTGCCAGCTGGGGACCAACCTGGGCAGTATCACCGTCTATGGCCTGACGGCCGGCGAAAATAATATCGAATTCACCGATTTTTTTAACTGCAGCTGCCAGGGCGTTGGAGGTTGCCCAGGTATCTGAACCGCCTAAAGCCCTGTCTGATACCAGGATGCCTTCATCCGCCCCCATAGCCAGGCATTCTATCAGCAGATCTTTTGCCTGAGGGGGGCCCATGGTTACCACGGTAATATGTGTATCCGGATTCGCATCCTTGATTTTTAAAGCTTCTTCCAGAGCATTGGCATCGTCATGGTTAAGTATGCTGGGGATACCTTCACGTATCAGGGTGTTCTTAACAGGGTCGATTTTCACCTCATTGGTGTCCGGGACCTGCTTTGCACATACAATTATTTTAAGTGACATTTTTCTCCTCCTTACACCTATCTTGCGAAAATCTCGGCCGCTATGACCATTTTCTGGACTTCCGAAGTACCTTCATATATTTCAGTTATTTTTGCATCCCGCATCATTCTTTCAACTGGATAATCCTTGATAAAACCGTAACCTCCGTGAAACTGGACGGCTTTTGTAGTTACATACATGGCAGTTTCTGCGGCATAAAGCTTGGCCATTGCAGACTGGGTACCGTATTTTAAATGCCTGTCCTTCATATCTGCGGCATTGTAGATGAGCAACCTCGCCGCATCTATTCTGGTTCTCATGTCGGCCATTTCAAATTGCAGGGCCTGAAACTGACTGATGCTCCTGCCGAACTGCTTTCTGGCCTTCATATAATTCACAGTTACATCAAAAGCTCCCTGTGCTATCCCCAGAGCCTGGGCGGCAATTCCTATCCGTCCTCCGTCCAGAGTGGACATGGCCACCTTAAAGCCTTCCCCCACATGTCCAAGGAGGTTTTCTTTCGGCACCATGCAGTTTTGAAAAATAAGTTCAGTAGTCGACGAGGCGCAGATGCCCATCTTATCTTCGGTTTTCCCTATGGAAAATCCCGGATACCCTTTTTCTACTATAAAAGAGCTAATCCCTCCACGGGTTCCTTTGGCCTTGTCAGTCATAGCCATAATGATATAAACATCTGCATAGCCACCGTTTGTTATGAATACTTTTGACCCGTTTAACTCCCAGTAATCTCCCCTGTCAACAGCTCTTGTCTGCTGACTGCCTGCATCAGTTCCCGCATTGGGCTCTGTAAGGCCGAAGGCCCCCAGCTTTTCTCCTTTTGCAACAGGAATCAGATATTTTTGTTTTTGCTCCTCTGTTCCGTATGCCAGCAAAGGCCAGGCGCACAGGGAGGTGTGAGCTGAACATATTACACCGGTTGAGCCGCATACTCTTGACAACTCTTCCACTGTAATGGCGTAAGAAATATTATCTCCGCCGGCTCCCCCGTATTCTTTTGGTATAGGTACACCCATCATTCCGTAGCGTCCCATTTTTTCTACTGTCTCAAGGGGGAACCTATGCTCTTTATCGATGTCTGCAGCAATCGGTTCAACTTCAGCTTCTGCAAACTTTCTGACCATCTTTCTTACAAACTCCTGCTCTTTAGTCAATTGAAAGTTCATATTATTTTGCCCTCCGTTTGTTATTTAATTAACACACTTACAGCAACATTAAACACTACTGCGAACCAAAAAGCAATAGCAAATTGCAGTAAATACCGTATTATTAGAATTTGCTTTTCTTGTAATTATCGGATTATTCTGGTATTATGATAGTTGATTGGGGTTTATTAATTGTATGAAGGAGGATGCTTATGAAAAAGTGGTTGGTTTTGATGTTAGTATTGGTTTTGTTTGCGTTTGTTGGATGTGGCGGAGCTGATAACGGAGACGGTGTCGAAGACAACGGCGGAGGCAGTGATGCAGTAGAAATGCCCCCTGAAGTCGAAGCTGTCATTGACAAAGTTACCGCCCTGGCCGCAGATTATGCTCTCTTGCTGAACGGAGAATGGGCCGATTTATACGATGAAATGCTTATATCGGGAGAAGGCCCTGACTTTGCTGAATTTGACAATCTAAAAGCAACTTTGGACCAATTCCGCATTGAATCCGGCGCATATTATGTTTATGTTTTAACAGACATGGATCCCCACGATGATTTCTTTGAAATAACGGTAGACGGCTCTGAAGACCCCGATGATTTCATGTATCAGTATGAAGTGGAAGGCCAGTTCTTCGTTGCACAGAACGGAGAGCCCTGTGCTGCACTTTCGGCCTGGGATGATGATGTGGATGATCCGGTATGGTCAGCATTCGCCCCAATATATAACAGCGATGGAAATGTTGTGGGTATTTTAGGAATCGACTACCCTGCACCTGAAATTCTGGACTTCCCTGAGTGGAACAGAGATTCCGATGTATGGAACGGAATGGAAGTAGACTACTAAATATATCGCATGTAACACTTTGAAAAAGTAAAAAACACCCCCCTGCCCAGCTTCTGTCGGCAGGCGGGGTGTTTTCTTGAAGATTTTAGTATGTGTTGGGTGTGAACTGAATCAATTCCCCATTGCGAAAAGGTTTTTTATGGTTTCAGTTTCTTTTCCTGCCATTGCCCTCTCAATTAAGCCTTCTATGTCCAGAAGACCCTCCGACTTAATAATTTCATCCAATTTAGGTTTTGTTTTAGGGTGAGCAGGCAAAAATACGGTACAGCAATCTTCGAAAGGCCGGATGGAAGTATCATAGGTCCCTATTTCTCTGGCCAGTTCTATTATTTCTTTTTTATCCATCCCTATAAGAGGCCTCATTACCGGCATGGAAACAGCTTCATCTGTTACCACCAGAGCCTGGGCAGTCTGACTGGCCACCTGACCGAGATTTTCTCCCGTGATGAGCATAAGCGCCCCTGTTTTCTCCGCTATTTTTTCTGCGATTTTCATCATGAAGCGCCGGGTATGTAGAGTCAGCTCTTCCTCAGGGCATTTTTGTGCAATCTCCTCCTGAATCTCCAAAAGGTTGATGCTGTGTAAAGTGATTTCGCCACAGTAATCACTTAATATCCCTGCCAATTCCCTGACCTTTTCATGGGCTCTCTGACTGGTAAAGGGGTAAGAGTGAAAATGCACCGCCTCGATGTACATACCTCTTTTAGCCATCAGGAATGCCGCAACCGGGCTGTCTATTCCGCCGGACAAAAGCACCAGGCCTTTGCCATTGGTGCCAAGGGGCAAACCGCCATAACCTGAAACTCTTTTTTCATAAATGAAGGTGTTGACTCTTTTCACATGCACGTTGATTCTGAAATCCGGGTTGTGAACATCAACTTTCAAATCATCTGTGGATTTCAGGATGCATGAGCCAAGATGCCGTGCCAGTTCCGGGGATTCCATGGGAAATGATTTGTCTCCCCTTTTCACCTCGACTTTAAAAGTGGAAAAATCAGCATCCTTTTCACGGCTCTCCCTGATCCTTCCGGCAAACTCCAAGACTCCTTCTTCTATAGCTTCAAGCCGGCTTTCCACCTCCAGAACCGGGCTGATGGAATCAACGCCAAAAATTTTTAATACGGTATCAACTATATATTTTTCGGGAATATCGTCATCCGTTCTGACGACCAGCAGGCCTTCTTCCCTGTTTATACGTATGCCTTTTTCAGCATGGAATTTGTGCCTTATCCGGTCCATAAGCACTTTTTCAAAATAGGGACGGTTCATACCTTTCAGGGCTACTTCACCGTATCTGATTATGTATACTTTTCTCTTTGTGTTTGCTCCCATTACTTTCAAATTCTGTTTAATTATCAATATAAAACATTATCTCCTGGTTATTTTTCGAATGGAAGATACTGCTTTTTTCAGCTGTTCTACTACATAATCAATTTCTTCCATCCTGTTAAACCTGCCAAAACTGAACCTGATGGCAGTGCCTGCAATCTCTTCGGAAAGCCCCGCTGCTTTAAGAATCCTGCTGACTCCTTTTTTGGAAGAACAGGCGGCGCCTGTAGATACATATATATCTTTTTCCTCCAGATAATGCAGCAATACTTCCCCCGGACATCCTAGGAAGCTCACATTTAATATTGCCGGGCTGGCGTTTTCCAAGGGTGTATTAATGCGGATATCCGGAATTTCATCCATGATGACGGAAGCAAGAAAATCCCTCATCTTTTCTAATTCCTGTTTATAATCAGATGCTTCATCCCCTGCTATTCTGGCTGCATGGCCAAATCCGTATATACCCGGTACATTTTCAGTTCCTGAACGCAGCCCCTTCTCCTGACCTCCGCCCAGAATCAATGGCTTAATCCGAAGATTCCCTTTAACGGCCAGGGCTCCCACACCTTTTGGACCGTGAATTTTGTGGCTGCTTACCGACACCATATCCGGCCTGTCTTCACCTTCAGGAAATTCCATTTTACCAAACGCCTGGACCCCGTCAGTGTGCAAAACTGCCTTCGAGTTTTTCTTTCTGATTATTTTTTTCACTTCCTGCAAAGGGGCAATCGTTCCAAGCTCATTGTTCACAAGCATCAGGCTTATCATAACAGTCTGACTGTCCAGCTCTGCCTCCAGCTGTTCCAAATCTATATTTCCATATTCGTCAATCCTGAGATAAACCACATCCGCTCCAGAGCTTTCCAGCCTTTTGCATGGTTCAATTACTCCTGAATGCTCTCCCGTGGATGTGATGATTTTATTGCCCTTTCTTTTATTTGCTTCAAAGTAACCTGCTATTGCAAGATTGTCGGCTTCAGTGCCTCCTCCGGTAAAAAATATCTCTTCCGGCAAAAAATGCAAGGATGAGGCCAGTTCAGCCCTGGCATTTTTAATAAGCTGCTCCGCCTCAAATCCCATTTTGTGCAGGGACGAGGGGTTGCCGTAAATTTCATCATTTATTTTCTGCATCCTCAGCCCTATTTCAGGCAGAAGCCTTGTAGTGGCTGCATTATCCAGATATACAAACATTTTCAACCTCAGTTTTTTTCGAAAAAAGAGGCGGCTCTACGGAGCCGCCTGCAGCTATTCATATCAATATCTATTTGGCATACTCTATGGCCCTGGTTTCTCTTATGACATTCACTTTAATCTGGCCCGGATACTCCAGTTCACTTTCTATCTTTTTGCTGATTTCTCTTGCGAGGAATACGATTTCCTCATCATTCATCTCTTCGGGCTTGGCCAAAATTCTTATTTCTCTCCCGGCCTGAATTGCGAAGGATTTTTCGACACCGGCAGTTGTATTGGCTATTTCTTCAAGAGTTTCCAGCCTCTTGATATAGGATTCCAGCGTCTCTCTTCTTGCGCCCGGTCTTGCTGCCGAAAGAGCATCCGCCGCAGTTACCAGCACTGCTTCAAAACTTTTTGCCTCGTAATCTCCATGATGGGCGGACATACCGTTTATTACCGCCTGGGACTCCTTGTACTTTCTCAGGACATCTATGCCGATATCCACATGGGTTCCCTCAACTTCGTGATCCAGTGCCTTTCCTATATCGTGAAGCAGACCTGCCCGCTTAGCCACCTTAATGTCCAGTCCCAGCTCTCCGGCCATGAGTCCGGCAAGATGGGCAACTTCAATGGAGTGCTTAAGGACATTTTGCCCGTAACTTGTTCTGTACTTCAGTCTACCAAGAAGCTTGATAAGTTCGGGATGCAGATTGTGAATTCCAACTTCAAAGGTTGCCTGTTCTCCCTCTTCCTTGATGATGGTATTGACTTCTTTTTCAGCCTTTTCCACCATCTCTTCAATTCTGGCAGGGTGAATTCTCCCGTCCACTATGAGCTTTTCCAGAGCTAATCGTGCAATTTCCCTCCTTACCGGGTCAAAACCTGAAAGTATTACTGCTTCAGGTGTATCATCAATAATAAGGTCTACTCCCGTCAGAGTTTCTATCGCCCTTATGTTTCTGCCCTCTCTGCCGATAATTCTGCCCTTCATGTCATCATTGGGCAGGTTGACAACCGATACGGTGCTTTCTGCCACATGATCAGCGGCACATCTTTGTATGGCATTGGTTATGATTTCTTTTGCTTTTTTATCCGCTTCCTCTTTGGCTTTGCTTTCTATATCCTTAATCATAATGGATGCTTCCATTCTGATTTCTTTTTCCACATTTGACAGTAGCAGCTGCTTTGCTTCTTCTACGGAATAGCCTGAAATCCTTTCAAGTTCCTCAATCTGTTTTGCAATAAATCCATCCAGTTCCTGAGATTTTTCTTGCAGCTTCAGTTCTTTTTTAGAGAGATTCTCTTCCCTTCTTTCTAGATTTTCCGTTTTTCTGTCTATTGCTTCTTCTTTTTGGATCAGCCTTTTTTCCGATTTGGATATTTCTGCTCTTCTTTCCCTTACCTCCCGCTCCACATCATTTCTTATCCTGTGAGCTTCTTCCTTGGCTTCTATGGTTATTTCCTTTTTAATTGTCGCGGATTTATTTTCCGCATCCAGTATCAGATTTTTAGCCTTTTGTTCTGCACTTCCTATGGCTTTCTCGCCAATGGTTTTTCTGAATATATATCCAACAAGAAATCCTATCAAAAGGACTGCTATTGCGATAATTATTCGGGTTAACATTTCATCTATAGTAAACACCTCCTTCCCAGTGGTTTCAGCAAAATTTATCCGATTTTATTTAGATATTGATATAATCACGTACATTATATTATAATTTAGCTGACAACATTATGTCAAGAAAAAACAGGTGGGAGTAAGATGGCCTATTTGCGGGATTTACTTAAAAATATAGATATATATCTGCTTTTTTTATTGCTGATTTTTGCCGGCGTAAGCATTTTAGCCATTTCCAGCACAGCCTATGATGGCGGATTTTCTGCCAGCAGAGGGCTGAAGGTGCAGCTTGCCGCCTATGGAATCGGCTTTATTATTCTCTTTCTGATGATGTCCTTCGACTATAAAGTGCTGGAAGGCATGACCATACCTTTATACATTTTATCCGTGCTTTTTCTCCTCAGTGTTTACCTGCCTGTAATAGGGCTGGAACAGTTCGGCTCAAGAGCCTGGCTTAATCTGGGCCCGGTACACCTTCAACCGGCTGAAATTGTTAAAATCAGCTTTGTTATTCTCTTTGCCGACTATCTCTCCGGCCATCGTGAGAATCTGCTGAACCTAAAAGGCTTCATCATCAGCGGCCTCCTGGTGCTTCCCTTCATGGCAATCATCGCCGGACTTCAGAATGACCTGGGGAATTCAATAGTAATTTTTATTATGGCCGCGGTAATGTTCTTTGTGGCAGGAGCAGATGGCAAACTCTATGCGAAGCTGGCCGGCGTCGGCGTACTGCTCATGCCCTTGTCATATTTTTTGATGGCTGATCATCAGAAAAAACGCATAGATGCTTTCCTTAACCCAAATGATCCTTTACTGCCGGGCTTTTATCAGGTATGGCATTCAAAAATTGCAATCGGCTCCGGTGGCCTTTTCGGAAAAGGACTTTTCCAGGGAACCCAGAAAGAACTAAAATTCCTCCCTGTAAGGGATTCGGATTTTATTTATTCTGTAATTGTTGAAGAATGGGGCTTTTTGGGCGGCGCACTGCTGATACTGATTTATGCTTTTTTCCTGATCAGAATCTTTCTTATAGCCAGCAAGGCAAAAGATCTTTTTGGCTCGCTGATAGTTACGGGCATACTGGCCATGTTCTTCTTTCAGATTTTTGAAAATATAGGAATGACCATGGGCATAATGCCTGTTACAGGCATCACACTTCCCTTTATCAGTGCCGGCGGCAGCTCCATCATAACCAACATGACGGCGGTGGGCCTGGTACTAAATGTGGGGATCAGGAGCAAGGTCATCAACTTTTGAAATAAACCGATGGGTGATTGTTTCAAGATTCTTTTTCATGCTGAGTTCAGAAGCATCCAGGCCTATTCCGGCGGAAATCGGAAGGCCTCTGTTTGCCCATTTATGCATTTCCTTACTGAATGAAATTGAACCAAGCACCGGCAAGCCCAGCAGATCTTCTGTTTCCACCCTGCCCGGAGTTAATCCTTCTGCATAAAAATCAGGAAAATCTTTGTTCAGCAGTATAAAAATCTGTTTTTTATCATTTTTTAGCAACCGTTGCTTCACTGCTTCCAAATCCCTGATTCCTCCAAATTCGGGATTCATTATCAGAAGGTATCTGTTTCCGATATTTTCAGACAGCAAAAATCCTTTGCTGTTCGCCGAAGGTGAATCTATAAGAATATAATCAAAAACTTTCTTAAGCTCATCCAGAAGTTCTGCGAAAGCCGTCGGACTTACAGGTGCCTTCCCTTCAACCTGGGGAGAGGGGATAAAATAAAGATTGGGTATTTCCTTATGCTTAATAATAGCCTGAATGATTCGACAGGTTCCAAAGACAATATCAGCCAGGTCATATACTATTTCATTTTCCACACCAAGACGCATATCGGAGTTTCTGGAGCCTATATTTGTATCAATCAGCAGGGTTTTATAGCCCCAATTCGCTAATATTGCGGCCATATTGGTGGCAAGTACCGTTTTGCCAACCCCGTCTTTCGCGGATGCAAACACTAAAACTTCGCTCATTTTTCCCTCCTGCTATTCGGTAATAGATGTCTCCAGATTATATTCAATATAATCCTTATCAAGCTCAAGATATTTGCCTATAATTTCTCTTGCAACAGGTCCCGCATAACCTCCCGTCCCACCCTGGAAGAGCAGAACTGCCACTGCAATTTTTGGCTTTTCAACCGGTGCCATGGCCACAAACCATGAGAAGTTATCGTAATCATCCTTGAACCTGTCTATGCCGGCCAGGGTAAGTTTTCCTCTTGAGAGGTTCAGCACTGCCTGCCTGGATGCGGAATTTTCTGATGTGTAAATATCGGGATATTCATCCAAAAGCCTGTACATTTCCTCCTCAACCTGTTCCCATTTTAAGGCAGAATTGATTCTGGGCAGATATTGTTTCAGGTATTCAACCTCATCAGGCGGATGTATTTTGCCGGCTCTTTCGGCAGTACCCGTTTTTGCCGCCACGGTTACCGGGAAATGGGCAAAAAAGGCCCGGCCGCTTCCTCTGCTGCCATGGGCAACCCGCCTCATCCCTTCTATAATATCGGAAAATATTTTTTCATCCCTGACATCCATGGGAATGCCCGGTTCTCTTTTTACAGGTCCCTGGCCCTCAACAGCCCGCAAAATACTCACCTTGTTGCGGATGCCTTTGTTGCCTATGGTGGCTATGTAGTTGGCCATCTGTACAGGTGTATAGGCGTTTTCCCCCTGCCCTATTGAAATATTGAATTCATCACCCAGAGTCCATGCGGCCTGATTAAAATAGGAAAACTTGCATAAATCTCCCACCGTTTCAACCATATCATCCCTGATGCCCAGTTTCCCAAGCCTTGCCAGCAGTTCATTCCTGCTCGGATTCTCCTCCATCCAGCCTACTATTGTGTCTATCTGTTTCATCAGCATTTCTTTATTTTTGACAACATCATCCTTAAAATACATCTCGGCCCTGCCTATCAGCACATTTCTGAGATAGGCTTTCATGGCTGACATTTTTCTCTTTTCACTGGGCACAGGTACTACTGTCTCTGCAATTTCAATACCGGTTGGCTGACCCAGGCCATACTGCTCGGCATAGGAAGTGAGACGGTCTATATTCATTTTTTCAGTATAATTAAGTGACTTTCCCCTATAGTAGTCTTTGCCCGTGGATATGTCAAAGAAATAGTAGTTGCACGACACCTCAATTGCCTCATAAAGATTTAGATAGCCATGGGTGCTTCTGCTCATATTCCATAAAATACAACCATAGGTTCTGTTTCCCACCTTAACGGCTCCGCCGTCGCGTAGTCTGAGTTTGGGATCCAGACCGCTGTCCAGGGCCGCTGTTGCAGTTACCATTTTAAAAGTCGAGCCCGGCTGCACCGCTGTTCTTGCCGCCACATTGAACAGTGGCAGTGGTGAAAGCGGATCTCTCGGATTTTTAGATTGCAGTGAATCCCAATCTTCCTTGCTGATGCCGGTGGCAAAGAGATTGAGATCGAAGGAAGGCTCTGAAGCCATGGCCAATACTTCTCCCGTCTCCACATCTATGGCCACTGCAGCCCCCACATTTGCATTTTTGTAAGCTTTTGAATATTTGTAGTTACCATAGGGGCTTTCAAAAGTTCCGGCAACTCTGATCTTCTCCATAGCCTGTCGCAGCGCCTCTTCTGCAGTAACCTGCAGATCCAGGTCAATTGTAAGATGTATGCTATGCCCCTTTTCAGCTTCCACTTCGTTTAAAACCCTGACCGGGTCACCGTAGGCATTGACTTCCACATGCTTTACTCCGTCTTTGCCTCTCAGAATTTCCTCAAAGGCTTTTTCCGCCCCCTCTTTGCCCACCAGATCGCTGGTGCTGTAACCTTTTTCAATATAAGCCTCTTTTTCTCTTTCAGAGATTTTTCCCAGGTAGCCTATGGCATGGGCTGCAATTTTTTCATTGGGATAATAGCGCACTGACTCCGCGACTACGTCTACAGATGGAAATTCTGTGCTCCTTTCACTGAGCGTTACTATAGTATCCTGCGATATACCTGTTGCCACGATAGCGGGCAGATAGCCCAAGTAACCCTGTGCAGATAGCTCATTTCTGACTATCATGATATTTCTGGCCTCTTCTTCCGTCAGGGCCTCATCAATACCGAAATACTTTCGAAGAGCCGCGAATGTATCCTCGGGGGAAAGGTTGAAATCCAGATAATACCTGCCTAAAAAGCCCTCTTTTTCAAGCTCCTGAAGGAATTTCATATTCCTGACGGAGATGGGGGGATATATGCTGAAGACAGATTGAAGCTGCTCCTGTGCCTCAAATCTGTCCAGATCCTCTTCAACTCCATATCGAAGTCTCAGCTCGTCAAAAGCCTGTTGTGCCGAATAATTTAGCGGCATTTCCATTGAAGCAAGCCAGTTTTCTATTTCTCTGTCGTAGGAAAAGTACAGCCTTCCTTCCGCATCATACAAAAGTGGAAGATTATCATTGATATTTTCCCCGTTTTCCTTAAGCAAGTTAACAAGCGTATAGGCCTGACTGTTAATCTCCTGGCTTGTGTAGTTGGATCCTGTGAAAAACACAGTGAAGCTGGAATGATTTCCTGCCAGCAGCCGGCCATAGCGGTCGAAAATTTCCCCTCTGGGGGCGGAAGTGTAAACTCTTTTTATACTTACGGATTCAGCTTTTTGCTGCCAGTCTGTTCCCTCCACCACGGTAAGCACAAAAAGCCTGAATATCAGTACAGACATCAGGATCAGCATCACTGCCAGTATCTGCTTTTTTCTCGTGTTGGATTTGATCATATAAATTTATCTCTGTCTATGGCTATCAGCCTTCTGGCCAGCACAAAGTACAATACCAGCATTACCGCCGTGTTCATGAGCAGCAGCATGGGAATGTGGCCGGCCATGTACATAAACGAATATGCACCTTTAAAAAGTTTAATGACTGCCCATTGCATACCGTAATACAAAACTGTCCCTACAAGGCTTATCATAAGTACGTTTATCAGCCTTTCCTTATAGAAGAAATCTTTCAGGGGCTCCATTGCCAGGACTACAACAGGCAGGATTAACGCCGAAGGGCCGGTTAAAACGGAAAAATTCACATCCAGAAGCAGGCCAAATACAGATGCAAAAACCAGAGCCGGACCAAGCTCATAATAAAAAGCGAACGCAATGCTGACACAAAGTATAAAATTCGGGGCATGGCCTCCGATGCCGAAGCTCAGTACGAATACAGACTGCAAAATGAAGGCAGCCAAAAACCATAGAAAAATGTAGCGGGTTTTCATTTACAGTTCCTCTAGTGCTTCCGTAATTACAATACCGAGATTCTGTATGCTGTTGAAGTCCACCGCCGGCTCTATTTCTACTTTATACAGCAAACCTCCCGAACCTCTGGTAATACTGCCGATCTTTCCAATAGGGATCCCTTGGGGATAGATTCCTATTCCTGAGGTGATTACCAGATCTCCTTCCACCACTCCGGCGGTTTCGTCCAGCATATAACCTTCGATCCTGCCATTTCCCGCACCCTTTAAAATACCCAGAAGGCTCATGTCGCGAAAAACCTGAAAGCTAACGCTGTTATTTTCATCAATTATAGATATTACTTTCGACCAGCCTGTGCCTGTATCAATTACTCTGCCCACAAGACCATCACCGTTTATAACTATGGAGTTTTTCTTAACTCCTTTTTCCTTACCGGCATTGACAGTAAAGATTCTGTACCAGCCGGAACCATCCATGGCTATAACGGCTCCGGCAACATAAGTGAAATTTTCTGACGGGTCAAGATAATTCAGCGCATCATGTAATGCCCGCAGTTCCTCAAGCTGGAACTCCACCCTGGCATTTTGCATAAGCTCCTGTCTGAGCTTCTGATTTTCTTCTTCCAGGGCTTCATTGTCTCTTATCAACTCTCTGTATCGGAAGATTCCTTTAAATGCGGTAGCCAGACTTTTTTCTCCCTTGGAGACAGGTTCCTGAATAAATGAACTGATCCTTGCAAGCCCTCTACCTATCCATGAATGACTGCCGTCATGAATATAGGAGGCAACCGTCATCGACATTATTGCCAGCACAATGACTCCCACAACAACGATTCGAAAATGCTGCCTGTACCAGTTCATTGACTGCTCCTGTACTCAATCGGTCCCATAGTATATCCTTTGAGCCTCTGAACATTTTCCAGGCTCATACCTGTCCCCTGGGCAACAGCCTCAAGCGCATTTTCCGCAACATGCACCTTAATTCCAGTGTGCTGCTCAATAAGCGTATCCAGGCCTTTCAGCAGACCTCCTCCGCCGGCAATCGTAATGCCATTTCTGACTATATCTGCCGCCAGTTCCGGGGGGCTGTTCTCCAGTGTATTTCTTATGCCCTCTTCTATTACACTTACTACTTCTTCCAGGGCCTTTAACATGTCTCCTGAGGACACTATTACAGATTTGGGCAAACCTGTCATCACATCTCTGCCTTTGGCTTCCATAGTTGCTTTTTCACCATCTGCTGACGGTGATGCGCATCCTATGCCAATTTTAAGGTCTTCCGCAGTCTGATCACCTATTAGGAGGTTATAATTCCGCCTCATATAAGATGTTATGGCTTCGTCCATTTCATCACCCGCAACCCTTAAGGAAATGCTGTTTACAATCCCGCCTAAGGCAATGATAGCTATATCGGATGTTCCTCCGCCTATATCTGCCACCATGTACCCTTCTGACTTGTCGACGGGTATGCCCACGCCGATGGCGGATGCCATGGGCTCATTAAGCACATAAACTTCTCTGGCGCCCATCTGTCTCAGAACTTCTTCAACGGCTCTTTTTTCCACGCCCGTAACACCCGAGGGCACGCCCACGACTATTCTTGTTCTGGTAAACAGACTTTTCCCCTGCAGGCCCTTTTCCATAAAAGCCTTAAGCATTTCCTGAGTCATCATAAAATCGGAAATTACACCATCCTGCAAGGGTCTGACAACCTTTATGTGCTGTGGCGCCCTGCCGATCATTTCTTTAGCTTCGTGACCGACGGCAATAACTTTGGAAGTCCTTTCATCCATGGCTATTACCGAAGGTTCATTCAGAACAATCCCCTTGGGCTTTTTGTAGATCAGCGTATTGGCGGTACCCAGATCTACTCCTATATCCTGTGTAAACAAACCAAAAAACATATTTGCTTTCCTTTCCGTTTAGTTAAATTAGCATTTTTTCTTTAAGGCTGACATATTTGCCGTCACCTATGATTATGTGATCCAATAAAGGAATTCCAACCAGCTCTCCCGATTCCTTCAGTCTCCGGGTTACATCCAGATCATTCTGACTGGGCAGCGGATTGCCGCTTGGGTGATTATGCACCACAATAATTGAGGCCGCGCCTCTTCTGATAGCATTTCTGAAAACCTCTCTGGGGTGAACTATAGAGCTGTTAAGATTACCTACTGATACATCTTCTCTGGAAATTATTTCGTTTTTTGTATTCAGAAAAAGAACTTTAAAGTGTTCTTTTTTATGATAACGCATCTCTTCCATCAGCAGGTCTGCAACTTCGCCGGGGCTGCCTGCTTTGTATCTTTTTTCCCCTTCCTTGCCTGCGATTCTTCTTCCCAGTTCAATGGCGGCTATCAGTTTGCAGGCCTTGGCCTGTCCGATTCCTTCCACCGAGTACAGTTCTTCGGGTGTGCAATCGGACAGGAAGGTAATCCCATTCCCATCTTTAGCCAGCAAACTGCCTGCAAGGCTAAGGGCCGACTTTTCACGGGTTCCCGTTCCTATCAGAATGGCAAGCAGCTCTCCGTTGGAAAGGAATTCTTTTCCGTATTTCAGAAGCTTTTCACGCGGCCTTTCATCTTCCGGCAACTCTTTGATGGTAACATGATTTCTGCTCATTTTTTATCCTTTCTTTCGAAAGGCTTTCCGACCATATTACCTCTTACCCTGTCAACCATTTTAACATAATATATAAAAAATTGCATAGTTCTTTTGTAAGCTTTAATCGCCCGTGTTATAATGCTTTTTGGACAAAGAAAGGATAAAAATATGGCATCAGTAAAACCCTTTGCCGCAATAAGGCCAAAAAGCGAATACGCAAAATCAGTTATTGCCCCTCCCTATGATGTATTAAGCAGGGAAGAGGCGGAAAACCTTGCAAAAGACAGGCCTCTGAGTTTTCTCCATGTTACGAGAGCGGAAATCGACCTGCCCCGGAACATTGACCCCTATAATCCCGAGGTATACCTGAAAGCCAGGGAAAATCTAAAGGCATACTTAGACAGGGGCATTTTTATCAGAGAAAAAAAATGCTGTTACTACATCTATCAGCTCGGCTTTGGGGGACGTACACAAACCGGTCTTGTAGCTGCATTCTCCATAGATGATTACCAGAACAACATTATTAAAAAACATGAGCTGACACTGCCTGAAAAGGAAAATGACAGAACAGAGCATTTTAACGTCTGCAGCGCCCATACCGAACCCGTTTTTCTCACATACGAGAGGGACGAAAAAGTACAGAAAATTATCCACAACTGGACAAAAGAGCATGAAGCGGTATATGACTTTAATTCCGATGATGAGGTGAAACACTGTTTCTGGACTGTAGATGATCCGGATGTTATCGCTGCATTGGAAACAGCCTTTTCCGGTATTTCCCGGCTATACATAGCTGATGGTCACCACAGGACCGCTTCATCAGTCAGGGTGGGATTGAACCGCCGTGAAGCGGCAGGAACCTACACCGGCAGTGAGGAGTTTAATTTCTTCCCAGGTGTCATTTTTCCATGCGATGAGCTGAAAATATATGATTACAATCGTCTGGTAAGCGACCTTAATGGTCTCACACCTGATGAATTTATGCTTAGATTGTCTTCTGATTTTTTTATAACAGAAATCGGAAAGGAAGGTCTTGCTCCGGATGTTCCCCGCGAGTTTTCCATGTATCTGGAAGGCAAATGGTATTCTTTGAAACTCAGAGAGAGGGGATTTTGTCCGGTCAACCCTGTAAATGGCCTTGATGTGTCAATTTTGCAGAACCTGGTGCTGGACCCTGTTCTGGGTATTAAAGACCCCAGAACTGACAGCCGCATAGAGTTCTCCGGGGGTATCAGGGGCCTTGCTGATCTGAAAAAAAGAGTGGATGCAGGGATGGCCGCAGCCTTTGCCCTATATCCACCATCTATGGATGATCTTATGAGAATTGCACAAAAAGGGTTAACCATGCCCCCCAAATCCACCTGGTTTGAGCCAAAGCTTGGGAGCGGCTTATTTGTCCATGAATTCTAATATTGTATTGACCACCTGCTTCACGGTCATATCTGTAGTATCTATCTCCACTGCATCCGGCGCCTTCATCAGAGGGTTGATTTCCCTGTGGCTGTCATTGTAATCTCTTTCCGCTATCTGACTCCTGACCGTGAGAAATTCAATATCCTGACCTTTTTCCTTAAGTTCCGACCACCTGCGCCTGGTTCTTTCATCCAGGCTTGCATTAATAAAGAACTTATATTTTGCTTCAGGAAATACATTGGTGCCAATATCCCTGCCATCTAAGATAACTGACCTCTTCCTGCCCATCTCCTGCTGGAGTCTCACCAGTTTTTCCCTGACAGCCGCTATGGCTGATGCATCTGATGCCATCTTGGAAACCTGGGGTGTGCGAATAAGGTCGCTTACATCCGTCCCGTCCAGAATTGTTTTTCCGCCGCTAAAATCAACAGTTGTCGATCTCAGCAGACGCAACAAATCATCCGGATTTTCCGGGTTAGTTCCAGTATTCAGGATTTTCAGCGCCACGGCCCTGTACATGGCTCCCGTATCTACATAATCGATATTCAGAATATCTGCCAGCGCTTTGGCCACCGTGCTTTTCCCGGCCCCCGAGGGACCGTCTACGGCAATCTGATATATGTTTTCCATATTTATTCCCTACTTGCTTTTGCCTGAAGTTAGCAGCTTTTCTATTTCAGCCACAAAAGTGTTTACATCGGTAAACTGCCTGTAAACTGAAGCAAATCTCACATATGCCACCTCATCCAGGTCCTTGAGGTGCTCCATAATAATTTCACCAATGAATTTGCTTTCGACCTCTTTTTCCATCATATTGTTAAGCCCACGCTCTATTGAGTTAACAATTGCCTCAATATCGGCCATGGGAACAGGGCGTTTTTCGCAGGCTTTCAATATGCCGTTGAGAACCTTATTCCTGTCAAAAGCCTCTCTGCTGCCATCTTTTTTTACTACCATTAAGAAGACTTCCTCCACCTTCTCATAAGTTGTAAATCTTTTATTGCATTTGTCGCATTCTCTGCGCCTCCTGATGGCGTAACCCTCTTCCGTCGGTCTGGAATCCACAACTTTGGTATCACTGTTTTCACAATATGGACACTTCAAACTTTTTTCCTCCTTTATTGCATGTATGCCTGGAATCCTGAACTGAAGGCCTGGCTTCCGTCTTTAAACACCCATAAAGCCTCTGTATCTTCGAGGCTTTCCACATAGGCAAGTCCCTGCTCGTAGGGTATCAGATACAGATAAGTAGATAATCCGTCAGCCATGCCTGAATCCTTGCATAATATCGTCACCGCCGTAAAGTAGTCTGCCGGCATGAGAGTTGCAGGGTCTATAATATGATGATATCTTTTTCCGTCAACCTCATAATATCTTATATAGTCTCCGCTGGTAACCAGGGATTTGTCTGTAATTTCTACCATTAGCAGGCTGTCGCTGCTTTTATCGGGGTTCTGAACACCTACCTTCCACAGACTGCTGCTGTCTCCCCTGTGGCCGAAACTTCTGACGTTTCCGCCCACACTGATTATTCCGTCAGTAAAGCCCTTTTTAATAATATGCTGGCTTACTCTTTCAACGGCATAGCCCTTTGCCACACTCCCCACATCAAGTCTCATAAGAGGATCTTCAAGAAAAACCGTGGAATTTTTTTCGTCAATAATCATTTTGCTTATATCCGTATGCTCAGAAGCTTTTTTGAGCTCCTCCATGCCAGGAATGCTTATTCCCGCCTCCCGGTAATCATGCCATATGCGAAGGACAGATCCTAAGGCTACATTGACTTTTCCCTGTGACATGGCTTCAACGTCCACGGAAAACTTAAGCAGATCTATTATTTTCTGATCCACCTTTACCGGCTTTACTCCTGCATTGTCGTTGATGGTTTTTATATTATTTATTCCATCATAGTCATCGTAAATGTCATACAGCTGATGATAGGTTTCCAGTTCCTTGTATATTTCGTCTACGTAATCAGCAAATTCTTCTTTTGTTTCTGTGTAGCCGATTATTCTGGTGGCTGTATCGAAAAGTTGAAGGAATTCCCCTTCGAAGCGTTTCTTTTCCGGTTTACTGCAGGCAGTTAATGTTGCCGCTAATACGACGGTCAATATTAAAATAAAAACTTTACTTGTCTTTTTGCTCATTTCGGATTAATGCTAGGAGTTTGACATAAGCACCTGCTCGATGACGTCAGATACATCTTCGCAAGAGTCGCATGCTTTTTCCAGTATATGAAATACGTGGGTCCAGGCGGATATCCCCACGGGATTCTCATCGCTGATATACAGCTTCCTGGTTGCCTCCGTGTAAATTCTGTCTCCCACTTCCTCCAATCTGTTAACTTCAACCACATGCTGGTGAAGGGTTTTTGATTTTCTGAAATTCCCAAACTCAATGAGTGCCTTTTTCAGTTCCTGGCAACTCTGTTCAATCAGACGTGCCACCTCCAGGGCATCGTCCCTAATCACCGTTATATTAAACATATACAGCCTCATGAGCACATCTTCGATGGCATCAGTAACATTATCAATCTGATTGGCCATTTCCATAATATCTTCCCTCTCGATGGGAGTGATGAATTCCCGTGCCAATTTTTCTATGAGATCATGTTTTTTAAGATCTGCGCTGTGCTCTATATCATGCATTTCCTGCATCAGCCCCACCAGATTTTCAGGGTGATAATCTTCCATGACTCTGATCAGCATTTGTGCAGCCAGGCAGGAAAATTCTATTAATTCCACAAACATTGCAAAATAGTCATTATTTTTCTTAGCCATCATAATCCCTTTCCGTTTAAAAGATTCTCACAAAAATTGATGCCAGCACAAAACCTATCAGTCCGCAACCCGGGAAAGTCATTACCCATGTCATAACCATATTTCTTACTACCCCCCAATTGACAGCTGACAGCCTTTTTGCCGCCCCCACCCCCATAATGGCAGTGGTTTTCGTATGAGTCGTGCTGACGGGGATTCCAAATGTGGAAGACAAAAATAGGCAGAGGACCGCCGCCATATCTGCGGAAAAACCCTGGGATTTTTCCAGCTTAACCATGTCCATGCCGACTGATTTAATTATCCTGTAACCACCTATTGAAGTGCCTATACCCATCACCAGTGAGCAGACTATCATAAGCCAGATGGGAATTATGAAGTCGGCTTCGCCGGCTCCGCCCCGGGCAAGCATAATACCCAGGATAAAAACGCCCATAAATTTCTGTCCGTCCTGAGCCCCGTGCATAAATGCCATACCGGCTGCACTGGTTATCTGAGCATTTTTGAAAAAGCCATAGGTTTTTCTTCTGTCTGCATTTGAAAAAGCTATTCCGACCCCTTTGCAAACAAGCCATCCTGATACAAAACCCAGACCCGTTGACAGAATAAGGCCGTAAATCACTTTCATCCACTCTGAACCGTTTATTCCATAAACACCCTGCACAGCCACCGCAGCACCTGTCAGGCCTGCTATTAATGAGTGGCTTTCGCTGTTGGGAATACCAAACCACCAGGCGCTGACCGACCATACTATTATCGAAATTAAAGCCGCACAGAGGGCGATGAGAGCCAGTTTTGTATCTCCGCCAAAATCAACAATCTGGTATATTGTTTGTGCCACCGCAGCGTTTAAAATGGTCATAATCAAAACGCCCAAAAAATTAAAAATCGCTGCCATTAGTATAGCCGCGCCCGGATCCATGGATCTTGTGGAAACACAGGTTGCTATGGCATTTGGCGCATCCGTCCATCCGTTAACCATAATTACACCTAAGGTTAAAACCGTTATTACGGCCAGAGGCGGATTGCTTACAACCTGCTCCAAAAAGCTCTGAATTGTGATGGTCATCTCTTCTCCTTAATATATACTCCCAATGAGAATAATACCATTTTATAAGACTTGATAGCAAGTTATTTTGGAATGTACAAGAGAGCCGGACGGAAAAGCGGTGAGGCTATCTGCTATGCCTCACCGCCTGTTTTTTTTAGTTTGTTAAGGTGTCAAAAGGGCTGTCCCCCTGTCACAAATGTCCCCTGTCACCTAGCCTTTGATGGATGCTACTACGCCTGCTCCCACTGTCCTGCCACCTTCCCTGATGGCAAAGCGCAGTCCTTCTTCTATTGCTATGGGGGTTATGAGGCTGATCTCCATCTGGATGTTATCTCCAGGCATGCACATCTCTACTCCCTCAGGGAGTTTGATGTCTCCGGTTA
>JBPOJA010000018.1:0-16045 GCA_052034085.1 Bacillota bacterium
TAACCGGAGACATCAAACTCCCTGAGGGAGTAGAGATGTGCATGCCTGGAGATAACATCCAGATGGAGATCAGCCTCATAACCCCCATAGCAATAGAAGAAGGACTGCGCTTTGCCATCAGGGAAGGCGGCAGGACAGTGGGAGCAGGCGTAGTAGCATCCATCAAAGGCTAGGTGACAGGGGACATTTGTGACAGGGGGACAGCCCTTTTGACACCTTTACAAACTAAAAACAGGCGGTGAGGCAAAGCAGATAGCCTCACCGCTTTATTTTAAAAAAAGTATTGGACAAATGGAATAAAAATCGTTAGGATAAATTAAAATAATTTCAAAGTCATTCGGAGGTATTTAAGACAACATGAAAAAGCAAAGCGATAAGCCTTTCAAAGATTTCACGGAAACAGAACTGAAAGCTTTATACGAAGAGCTGTTGAATGAATATAATATTGCGTGCGGGAAAAAGTTGAAGCTGGATATGTCAAGAGGCAAACCGGGAGAGGAGCAACTGGCTCTTTCCCGTGAAATGCTTAACCTGCCCCTTTGGGAGGAGCGTATGGCAGGCGGAGGGGATGCCAGCAATTATGGCTTTATTACAGGACTTCCCCGTTGCAGGGAGTTGTTTGCCAGTATTCTGGATGTAAAACCTGAACAAGTTTTCGTGGGAGGAAGCTCAAGTCTGGCTTTGATGTATGATCTTGTTGCGAAGGCTTACATTATGGGGCTATTGCATTCGGAGCGTCCCTGGGGCAAAGAGGAAAAGGTTAAATTTCTCTGCCCGGCACCTGGATATGACAGACATTTTACCGTAAGCGAAAATTTCGGCATGGAAATGGTTGTGGTTGATATGACCAAACAGGGGCCGGATATGAATCAGGTAGAAGAGTTGGTCAAAGACCCTCAGGTCAAAGGTATGTGGTGTGTACCCAAATACAGCAATCCGGATGGTATAATTTATAGCGAAGAAGTCATTGATCGCATTGCTTCGTTAAAACCGGCCGCCAAAGATTTTGTTGTCATGTGGGACAATGCCTATATTGTTCATGAATTCGAGGGGGATTTTGTAGATTTTCCTGACATCCTCAGAAAGGCTAAGGATGCGGGCAATGAAGATATGATATTTGAGTTCGCATCAACTTCAAAGATAACATTCACCGGTTCAGGTATTGCCTGTTTTGCTTCAAGCGAAAACAATATAGAGTATCTGACCAAGCTGATTTCCGCTCAAGTTATATGCTTTGATAAAATGAATCAGCTCAGGCATGTGCTTTTTCTTAAAGATAAGGAAAATGTTTTAAAACTAATGAAAAAACACGCAGAAATTGTAAAACCAAGATTCGATGCTGTAATATCAAAACTGGAAGAGTTGGCTCCACTTGGCATAGGCCGGTTTAACCCACCTTCAGGCGGCTACTTTGTAAGCTACTATGCAATGCCGGGAACTGCAAAAAGGATATTTGAACTGATGAAAAATGCAGGGGTTGTTATGACAAATGCCGGGGCGACTTATCCCTATGGCAAGGATCCATATGACTCAAATTTACGTATTGCACCAACTTTCATCCCTTTGGATGAGCTTAAAGAAGCAATGGATGTGTTTTGCACATGTGTTAAGCTGGCGGCGGTGGAGAAATTGCTTAGTTGACACATAGCTAAAATTATGGTAATCTAATCAAGCGTCTTTACGGCCACCAGTGGTTGGCCTTAATTCTGATGAAACGGAGGGCTAAAGATATGAGAGTCAAAGTGACTCTGGCATGTGCTGAATGTAAACAGAGAAATTACAATACCATGAAGAACAAAAAGAACGATCCCGACAGGATTGAGATGAACAAGTATTGCAAGTTTTGCAAAAAGCACACCCAGCACAAAGAAACCAAATAGTGGAGGAAGTGAAATAAATGAGCAAAAATCCTGCGCCTAAAGCCAAACCCAAGAAAAAGCTTGGGATTAAAGAATATTTTAAAGGCGTAAGAGTTGAATTGAAAAAGGTAATTTGGCCCACCAGAAAAGAAGCGATTTCATACACAGGTGTAGTAATTATGACCTGTTTTGCTTTTGCGATTCTGTTTTGGGGCCTCGATACCATCTTCCTTACCCTTTTGAAAGCCATACTTAACATAAGCATATAAAGGACAGGGAAATGATGAAAGAATCGGAAGACCTCCTGAGCGAAGAACAAATCCTTCAGGAAGAAGAAGATTCCGGAGCAAGATGGTATGTGATTCACACTTACTCCGGCCATGAGAATAAAGTGAAGGCCAATATAGAAAAGCTGGTTGAGAGTCGGGGGATGGAAGACCTGATTCTTAAAGTTATTGTGCCGACAGAAGACCATATTGAGATTAAAGAAGGCCAGCGGAAGATTAAAACCAGGAAGATGTTTCCCGGTTATGTTATCGTGAAAATGATTGTAACCAATGAATCCTGGTATCTGGTCAGAAACACCCAGGGTGTAACCGGTTTCGTAGGCCATGGCTCAGAACCCGTTCCCCTGACAAAAGAAGAAGTCAGAAGAATGGGTATAGAAAAAGTATATATTAAACTGGACATTTCCCCGGGAGACAGTGTAAAGGTTATAAACGGGCCTTTTGAAAGCTTTATGGGAGTTGTTGAAGAAGTAAATTTCGATAAGCAGACCCTGAGAGTAAGAATTTCCATGTTTGGCAGGGAAACCCCGGTAGAGCTGGAATTCGATCAGGTTGATGTGATATAGCGCCAGGCGCAAATACCCCGGCAGCGGGCTAAAAGTTTATTGCCGGGAGAAAGGAGCAAACTGATATGGCAAAAAAAGTTGATGGCTTCATAAAGTTGCAGATTCCTGCAGGCAATGCAACGCCTGCACCCCCCGTAGGTCCTGCCCTGGGACAGAAGGGTGTAAATATAATGGATTTTTGCAAGCAGTTCAACGCCAAAACAGCAGACCAGGCAGGCATGATTATCCCGGTGGTAATAACAGTTTACACGGACAGGTCCTTTACCTTTATTACCAAGACACCGCCCGCAGCAGTTCTGCTGAAAAAAGCAGCTAACCTGAATTCCGCATCAGGGCAGCCCAACAAGACAAAAGTGGCCACATTGAGTCTTGAACAGGTTCAGGATATAGCAAAACTGAAAATGCCTGACTTGAATGCAGCCAGCCTTGAATCAGCAACTGAAATGATTAAGGGCACGGCAAGGAGTATGGGAATTATTGTGAAGGAATAGAAGTGGGAGGCTTTGCCGCTGGGACCACAAGGAGGTAAGAAATGCCTAAGAGAGGTAAGATTTACAAAGAATCAGCAAAACTGATTGACAGAATGCATCTTTACGATGTGGACGAAGCTTTTGATTTAGTCCTTAAAACCGCAAAAGCCAAATTCGATGAAACAGTAGAAGTGCACGTCAAGCTGGGCGTGGACGGAAGACATGCGGATCAGCAGGTTCGCGGAGCGATTGTGTTGCCCCACGGGACAGGAAAAACCAAAAAAGTTTTAGTATTTGCAAAAGGCGATAAGGCAAAGGAAGCCCAGGATGCCGGTGCAGATTATGTGGGCGATGACGATCTGGCTCAGAAAATTCAAAGCGAGAACTGGTTTGATTTTGACGTTGTTGTCGCAACCCCCGACATGATGGGAGTTGTGGGAAAACTGGGTAAAGTACTGGGACCAAAGGGACTTATGCCCAACCCCAAATCAGGAACTGTAACTGTGGACGTTGTCAAGGCTTTGGAAGAAATCAAAGCCGGTAAAGTTGAGTACAGGCTGGACAAAACTAATATAATTCACACTCCTATCGGAAAAGTATCTTTTGGAAGTGAAAAGCTTGCGGAAAACTTCTATGCCTTAATAGAAGCAATCATCAAAGCTAAGCCGGCAGCAGCCAAAGGACAGTATCTGAGAAGTGTGACCATTGCCAGCACCATGGGCCCCGGGGTCAGGCTCAATCCCCTTAAGCTGGTAATAAACTAGGCCCTGAGGCAAGATAAGCCTTTATAAAACTGCATATAGACTGTAGACAGCAGGTGCGCAAGCTTAATTTCCTGCCGAGGTAGCGATATAGATTATCAAAAGCCTTTTCTGTCTGCAGATGGAAAAGGCTTATGCATTGCCTAAAGAAAAAGCCTTCGGGCAGAAAGGAGACAAACTATGCCTTCAGTTGAAAACTTACAGTTAAAAGAATCAGTAGTTGAAGAAATAAAAGAAAAACTGACTAAAGCCCAATCTGCCGTAGTCATAGATTATATGGGCATTAATGTGGCTGAAGCCAATGCTATGAGGAAAAAGCTCAGAGAGGCCAATGTTGATTATGTGGTTTACAAAAACACACTTTTCGACATAGCTATCAGGGATACTGAATTTGCAGCCCTGGCATCAGTGCTCAAAGGGCCCAGTGCCTTTGCTTTCGGCTATGACGATGCTGTTGCTCCTGCCAGAGTGTTGAACGGCGTTATGAAAGACCTGAAAAAGATGGCATTTAAAGGCGGAATTGTGGAAGGCGACTTCTATGACAGTGAGCAGATGAAAGATATTGCAGGTCTGCCTTCAAGAGAAGAGCTTATCGCCAAATTTATGGGAAGCATTCAATCACCTGTATCGAAATTTGTCCGCACTTTACAGGCAGTGGCGGATGCAAAAGAAGCATAATAGAAGCATATATTAAAGGAGAAAGAAAATGAATATCGAACAAATTATAGAAGCCATTAAAGGCATGACTGTTTTGGAACTCAATGAACTCGTAAAAGCTTGTGAGGAAGAATTCGGCGTATCAGCGGCAGCTCCCGTAGCTGTGGCAGGCGCAGTAGGTGCAGTAGCGGAAGCTGCAGAGGAGCAGACTGACTTCACTGTGGTCCTCAGCTCTGCCGGTGCAGAAAAGATCAAGGTTATCAAGGTCGTAAGAGAACTTACCGGTCTTGGACTGAAGGAAGCAAAAGAGCTGGTTGACGGCGCACCCGCCAACATCAAGGAAGGCATCGAAAAAGGTGAAGCCGAAGAGATTAAAAAGCAGCTTGAAGAAGTGGGAGCAACTGTAGAACTCAAATAGGATGTTTCCAGGACATAACGCAGAAAAAGACCCGTTATTAAGCAAAAAACGGGTCTTTTAAAGCGTGAAAAAAAGATTGACCTAATAATTCTGCTGTGATATTATAATTTATTGCCACGTAAAGTTTGAAGTAGCCAAAACAAGGAGTGAAAAACATGCCACAACCCGTCAAAATCGGTAAAAAAACCAGGCAAAGCTACTCCAAGATTCATGAAGTAGCGCCGGTTCCAAATCTGACAAAAATTCAAAAAGACTCATACGACTGGTTCATAGAAGAAGGATTAAAGGAAGTATTTCAGGACATATCCCCCATTAGGGATTACGCTGATAAACTTGCCTTAATTTTTGTCGAACATTCTCTGGAGGATGAACCAAAATTCAGTCAGGAGGAGTGCAAAGACAGGGATGCAACATATTCAGCCCCTTTAAAGGTTAAAGTAAGGCTAGTCAATAACGAAACCCATGAAGTTAAAGAACAGGAAGTATTCATGGGAGATTTCCCTCTCATGACAGATAAGGGCACTTTTATTTATAACGGTGCGGAAAGGGTGGTGGTCACCCAGCTGGTCAGGTCGCCGGGACCTTATTATGATGAGACCGTAGACAAATCCAACAATAGATTGTATTCAACGCAGATTATTCCGAACAGGGGCGCCTGGCTTGAATATGAGACAGATTCCAATGAAATTATTTCGGTAAGGGTTGACAGAACGAGAAAACAGCCTATCACCACATTTTTGAGGGCTCTTGCTTCCACAACCGTGGAGGAAAAAGTTGCTCTGGAAAAAAGAAAAAATCCCGATGTTACCGAGGATGATTTAAGAAAAAAAGTTCGCAGATATGATGAAGCATTGAGTGATGTGGCCTCGATTTTAAACAGGGGCACCAATGATGAAATAATTGAGATATTCGGCCTGAATGACAGGCTGGAAAAGACCCTGTCCAAGGACACAAGCCTGGACAGTGAAGAAGGCCTTAAGGAAATCTACAGAAAACTCAGACCGGGTGAACCGGCAACTTTTGAAAGTGCTTACGACCTGGTGGAGGCCCTGTTTTTTGACAGCAAAAGATATGATCTGGCCAAGGTTGGACGCTATAAATACAATAAAAAATTAGGTTTGTCCAACAGAATTTTCAACTGCAAAGCGGCAGAAGATATTACTCATCCTGAAACGGGAGAGCTGCTTGCAGAAAAAGACCAGCTTATAACCAGAGATATGGCCAGAGCTATTGAAAATTCGGGTCTCAGCTATGTGATGATTCAGAGTAAAATTCAGGACCACAAGGAAGTAAAAGTCATAGGAAACTCCTTTGTTGATATATGTGAATTTCTTGATGTGGACTGCAGCCGACTGAAACTGCCCCGGAAAGTATTCTATCCGGCACTGAAGGAAATCATGGAAATGAACCTGGAGGGAGAAGAACTTGAAGAGGCGATACAGACAGCCAGAAACAGACTTTCCCCCAAACATATAATTTTGGACGATATCATTGCTTCTGTCAGCTATATATTAAATCTGGCAGACGGAATCGGTTCAATTGACGATATCGACCATCTGGGCAACAGAAGACTGAAAACTGTGGGAGAATTGCTGCAAAATCAATTCCGGATAGGTCTTGCCAGGATGGAAAGAGTGGTCAAGGAAAGAATGACCATTCAGGATATGGAGGTCACAACCCCCCAGGCATTGATGAATATCAGGCCGGTTACTGCTGCTATCAAGGAATTCTTCGGAAGTAGCCAGCTGTCCCAGTTCATGGATCAGACCAACCCTCTGGCAGAACTTACTCACAAGAGAAGATTATCAGCATTGGGTCCTGGTGGTCTTTCAAGAGAAAGAGCGGGGTTTGAAGTCAGGGACGTTCACCATTCCCACTACGGGAGGATGTGTCCCATTGAAACACCGGAAGGTCCCAACATTGGCCTGATTGGCTCACTTACCACCTATGGGCGGGTGAACGAGTACGGATTTATTGAAACTCCCTACAGAGTGGTGGATAAGTCCAAGGGACTGGTAACGGAAAATATCCAGTATCTGACTGCCGATGAGGAAGAGCAGGTATATATTGCCCAGGCCAATGAACCCCTGGATTCAGAAGGCCATTTCATAAATGATAAAGTTGTTGTACGTATGTCAGGCGGAAAAGTTGACCTGGTTTCGAAGGAAGAAGCGGACTTTATGGACGTTTCCCCCAAGCAGGTTGTTTCTGTGGCTACGGCAATGATACCGTTTTTGGAAAACGACGATGCCAACAGGGCGCTGATGGGATCCAACATGCAAAGGCAGGCTGTGCCTCTTCTGATTACCGACACGCCGATAGTGGGAACAGGAATGGAATACATTGCAGCCAGGGACTCCGGGGTAGTAGTGCTTGCCAAAGAGGCGGGCACAGTGGAATACGTGGATGCCAGCCTTATAAAAATCAGAAGAGACAGGGATAACGGGGTCGATGTCTATAAGTTGTTGAAATTCAAGCGTTCCAACCAGGGAACCTGTATCAACCAGAAGCCCATAGTTCTTCATGGAGAAAAGGTGGAGGCGGGAGAGGTAATAGCAGACGGCCCCTCTACAGAAAAAGGGGAAATCGCTCTTGGAAGAAATCTTCTGGTAGGGTTCATGGCATGGGAAGGCTACAACTATGAGGACGCCATTATTTTAAATGAAAAACTGATAATGGAAGATGCACTGACCTCCCTTCACATAGAAGAATACGAATCGGAGGCCAGGGACACCAAGCTTGGCCCTGAAGAAATAACAAAAGATATTCCCAATGTGGGTGAGGATGCACTTAAGGATCTGGATGAAGAGGGCATAATACGCATTGGTGCAGAAGTTACATCTTCTGATATTCTTGTGGGCAAGGTTACGCCTAAAGGTGAGACAGAACTCACTGCAGAGGAGAGGCTTCTCAGAGCTATTTTCGGAGAAAAGGCCAGAGAGGTAAGGGATACTTCCTTAAGAGTCCCTCACGGAGAAACCGGAATTGTAGTAGACGTGAAAATATTCTCCAGGGAGAACGGAGATGAACTGTCTCCCGGAGTTAACAAACTGGTGAGAGTTTATGTTGCCACTAAGCGCAAAATCAGCGTAGGCGACAAAATGGCAGGGCGGCATGGAAATAAGGGTGTTATTTCCATGATACTGCCCCAGGAGGATATGCCTTTCATGGAAGATGGCACAGCCCTTGAAGTTATGCTCAATCCTTTAGGCGTTCCTTCCAGAATGAATGTTGGGCAGGTTCTGGAGACTCACCTTGGCCTGGCGGCTAAAAATAAAGGCTGGTTCATTGCCACCCCGGTATTTGACGGCGCCAGCGAGCTCGAAATTCTGGACCTGCTTAAGGAGTGTGGCTATCCCGAAAGCGGAAAACTGGTGCTCAGGGACGGAAGAACCGGAGACCCATTTGATAACCCTGTTACGGTTGGATATATGTATATGCTTAAACTCCACCATTTGGTAGATGATAAAATCCATGCCAGAAGCACGGGTCCGTACTCACTGGTAACCCAGCAGCCCCTGGGTGGAAAAGCCCAGTTTGGAGGCCAGAGGTTCGGCGAAATGGAAGTCTGGGCTCTGGAAGCCTACGGTGCAGCTTATACTTTGCAGGAGATACTTACCGTTAAATCTGACGATGTGGTTGGCAGGGTGAAAACTTACGAGGCTATAGTAAAGGGCGAAAATATACCCGAACCGGGCACTCCGGAATCCTTCAAAGTCCTGATAAAGGAATTGCAGAGCCTTGCACTGGATGTAAAAGTTCTGTCTGAGGAAGACGAGGTTATAGAAATACAGGAATCTTCGGAGATAGATGATGTAATGGGGCTTGAAGCCTTTAAGGAGATGGAAGAACTTATCCTTGAAGATGAGCTGTTTGGACGGGATGCAGGCTTTGCCGTTGAAGGAGAAGAACCGGGGGAAAACGGTGACCTGGAAGACGGCGACCTTGAAATCGATGAGGATGAAATAAGCAATGAAGCCGATATGGGCGCTGAAAGTTCTGAAGACGATTTGGATGAAGAACTTTAATTAGGAGGGGAAAATGCAGGAATTAAACAATTTTGAATCTCTCAGGATAAGTCTGGCCTCTTCTGACAAGATTAGAAGCTGGTCCAGAGGAGAAGTCAAAAAACCGGAAACCATAAATTACAGAACCCTCAAGCCGGAAAAAGACGGATTATTCTGTGAAAGAATTTTTGGACCCACCAAGGACTGGGAATGTCACTGCGGGAAATATAAAAGAGTAAGATTTAAGGGCATTATATGTGACAGATGCGGCGTTGAAGTTACTAAAGCCAAGGTCAGAAGAGAAAGAATGGGACACATCGAACTGGCGGCCCCGGTTTCTCATATATGGTATTTCAAGGGTATACCCAGCAGAATGGGTCTGGTTTTGAATATTTCACCAAGGAATTTGGAGAAGGTACTGTATTTTGCGGCATATATAGTTTTGGATCCGGGCGATACGGGTCTTGGCGACCAGGAAATACTTTCTGAACAGCAGTATCAGCAGGCAAGGGAGGATTTCGGCAACCGCTTCAGGGCGGCAATGGGAGCTGAGGCGATTAAGGAACTTCTTACCAGAATTGATCTTGACCTGCTTTCCTCTGAGCTTAAAGATGAGTTGAAAGACAGTACAGGTCAGAAAAGGGTCCGCATTTCAAGACGTCTGGAAGTAGTGGAAGCGTTGAGACTTTCAGGAAACAGGCCGGAATGGATGGTACTTGATGCAATTCCTGTGATTCCGCCCGACCTAAGGCCAATGGTTCAGCTGGACGGCGGCCGCTTCGCCACATCTGATTTAAATGATTTATACAGGAGAGTAATCAACAGAAACAACAGACTTAAAAGGCTTCTTGACCTGAGTGCTCCCGACATAATAGTGAGAAATGAAAAGAGAATGCTGCAGGAAGCTGTTGACGCTCTGATTGACAACGGCAGGAGAGGCAGACCGGTTACCGGCCCGGGATCCAGGCCTCTTAAATCTCTTTCAGATATGTTAAAGGGCAAGCAGGGAAGGTTCCGTCAGAACCTGTTGGGCAAAAGAGTTGACTATTCCGGTCGTTCCGTAATAGTTGTGGGACCTGAACTCAGATTCTATCAGTGCGGACTTCCCAAGAGAATGGCTCTTGAACTGTTTAAACCTTTCATCATGAAGGTGCTGGTGGAAGACGGCCAGGCACATAATATTAAAAGTGCTAAAAGAATGGTGGAGAAACTCAGACCCGAAGTCTGGGATGTTCTGGACCAGGTAATAAAAGAGCATGCGGTACTTTTAAACAGGGCACCTACCTTACACAGGCTGGGAATTCAGGCCTTTGAGCCAGTACTGGTGGAGGGAAAAGCTATCAAGCTTCACCCCCTTGTTTGTACTGCATATAATGCTGACTTTGACGGAGACCAGATGGCGGTACATGTACCATTATCCGTGGAAGCTCAGTCCGAAGCCAGATTCCTCATGCTTTCCGTTAACAATATACTGGCGCCCAAAGACGGCAGCCCGATTACAACGCCCACCCAGGACATGGTTCTGGGCATATACTATCTGACTCATCCAGGTGCTGAAAAACCTGAGGACAGAGTTACCGATGCGGAAAAGGGCGACGGAAAAATTTTCGCGGACTATGATGAAATGCTAATGGCGTACAGAAACGGCATAGTCGGTATTCATGCCAGAGTCAAGGTCAGAAAAAAACTTCATGATAAAGACAGGGGACGCCTGGTTGAGTCCACAGTAGGCAGATTTATTTTCAACGAGAACATTCCACAGGAACTTGGCTATGTGGACAGAAAAGCTGATCCGTACTCGCTGGAAGTTGATTTTCTGTGCGATAAGAAAAAACTGGGCGACGTTATTGACCGCTGCTTCAGAAAATTTGGAAATACGGTAACGGCAAATATTTTAGACCACATTAAAGACACGGGATTCCATTATTCCACCATGGCGGCCATTACCATAAGCGTAACCGATATGAAGATACCTGAGGCCAAGCAGAGGATAATAGACGAAACCAATAAAAAAGTCGATGAATACATGGGCGCATATAAAAAGGGACTCATGTCAGACCGTGAAAGATACGAAAGGGTTCTGAATATCTGGGAAAAGGCCACAGATGAAGTAGCCAATGAGCTTATGAAAAATCTGGATACTCTTAACAGCCTTTATGTAATGGCTCATTCCGGCGCAAGAGGAAGCAAGAAACAGATCCAGCAGATTGCGGGCATGAGAGGACTCATGGCCAATGCCTCCGGATATACAATAGAAATACCTATTACTTCAAATTTCAGGGAAGGTCTTTCGGTTGTCGATTACTTTATTTCAACAAACGGCGCTAGAAAAGGACTGGCGGATACAGCTCTGCGTACTGCAGACTCCGGATATCTGACCAGAAGACTTGTTGATGTCAGCCATAATGTCATTGTTAAAGAACTGGATTGCGGCACCAATGAGGGAATAGAAGTAAGGGCTTTTACCGAGGGCAAGGAAGTAATTGAGCCGCTGAAGCAGAGAATCATCGGACGTGTGGCCCTCATGGATGTTGTTGATTCCAACGGCAAGGTAATAGTTAAGGGCGGGGAAGAAATCCTTGAGCATCATGCGGAAGAAATTGAAAAGGCCGGCATTGAGTCAGTAGCCATAAGATCTGTAATGACCTGCAAGAGCAAAAATGGCATCTGTGCAACATGCTACGGAAGAAATCTGGCAACAGGTGAACTCGTAAATATAGGGGAGGCTGTAGGAATAACCGCCGCTCAGTCCATTGGTGAACCAGGCACCCAGCTGACCATGCGTACCTTCCATACGGGGGGTGTAGCCGGCAGCGACATTACCCAGGGTCTTCCCAGAGTTGAGGAGCTTTTTGAAGCGAGAAAACCAAAAGGTCTTGCTGAAATCTGTGAAGCCAACGGTACCGTCGTTTCCATAGAGACCAGGAAAGATAATAAAGTCGAAGTAACGGTCAGGGGAGAAGAAGAAAGGGTTTACATAGTACCTTATGGTGCGAGGATAAAAGTTTCTCAGGGCGATTTTATACTTGCGGGAGAAGCCATTACCCAGGGACCCTTGAATCCTCATGATATTCTGAGAATCAACGGCATCGAAGGAGTGTACCAGTATCTTCTTAAAGAAGTTCAGAGAGTATACAAAAACCAGGGCGTTGACATTAACGACAAGCACGTTGAAGTAATTCTCAGCCAGATGCTGTCCAAATACAAGGTGGAAAATGCGGGAGATACGGATCTCCTGTCAGGCGGAATGTATAACCAGCTGGAGCTGGATGAGGCAAATGAAAAAGCCATAAGCCAGGGCCTGGAACCG
Organism: Bacillota bacterium; assembly: GCA_052034085.1. Lineage (GTDB taxonomy): Bacteria > Bacillota > Clostridia > Peptostreptococcales > Anaerovoracaceae > UBA1426. The sequence goes on from JBPOJA010000018.1 coordinate 12,336, forward strand.
GCCGAGGCCAAGAGGGTGTTACTTGGTATTACCAAGGCATCTCTGGCAACCAACTCCTTCCTGTCAGCAGCCTCCTTCCAGGAAACCACCAAAGTCCTGACGGATGCAGCCATCAAAGGTAAAAAAGACAGTCTCATAGGTTTGAAGGAAAATGTCATCATAGGCAAACTTATTCCTGCCGGGACAGGAATGAAGAGATACAGAGACATCAGGCTGGATTACGGTATCAACGCAGAGCTTATGGAGACAGCCGTTGCTGAAGACAACGACTACGAACCGGAGGAAGATTTCCATTGACAACAGTGAATTAACGGTGTTAGAATATATGCCGGTTAATTCACGATTGCAATAACCAAAACGAATATGCCCATGGATGAGGGGCAGGAAAGGAGAGAGAATGCCTACAATTAACCAACTGGTCAGGGAAGGAAGGATCAGATCCGTTAAAAAATCCCAGGCCCCGGCTTTGTTGAAGGGACTGAATTCCTTAAGAAGGAAAACAACTGATGTGGATTCACCTCAAAAAAGAGGAGTATGTACTTCTGTTAAAACAGTTACTCCAAAGAAGCCAAATTCAGCTTTGCGCAAGGTTGCAAGAGTCCGTCTCAGCAACGGCATCGAAGTCACGGCATATATTCCGGGAATCGGGCACAACCTGCAGGAGCACAGTGTGGTGCTTATAAGAGGCGGCAGAGTCAAGGACTTACCAGGTGTGAGATATCACATTGTAAGAGGGACTCTGGATACATCCGGTGTATCGGAAAGATCACAGGCTCGTTCCAAGTACGGAGCGAAAAAGGCTAAGAAAAAGTAAGTTTTACAGGGACATAGGCAATAATGTTTAGTAGGTAAATCATAGTGCCCTTGATTATATAGATTGAGAGCGCCGCGGCTTCTGAAGAAGAAAGTCGAGTACCGAAAAAGTTTTGCCCTGTGCAAAATAGGAGGGAAGAGAAGTGCCAAGAAAAGGTAACATACCAAAAAGAGAGATACTTCCCGATCCTGTCTACGGGAGCGTTGTTGTAGCCAAGCTTATTAACAGCGTAATGTTAGATGGGAAAAAGGGAGTGGCCCAAGGTATAGTATACGAAGCTTTCGACAGAGTAAAAAATGCAACCGGAGAAGATCCGCTGGAAGTTTTCCAGAAAGCTTTGAACAATATTATGCCCCAGGTTGAAGTTAAAGCCAGACGTGTGGGCGGTGCCAACTATCAGGTTCCCGTGGAGGTCAGGCCGGAGAGACGGCAGACTCTGGGCTTGAGATGGCTTACCAGATACACAAGGGCCAGGGGTGAACGCACCATGGCAGAAAGGCTGGCAAAAGAAATATTGGATGCATCAAACGGAGTGGGTGCTTCTGTCAAGAAGAGGGACGACACTCATAAGATGGCTGAGGCCAACAAAGCCTTTGCCCATTACAGGTGGTAAGTATGTCCAGGGAATTTCCTTTGGAGAAAACAAGAAATATAGGAATAATGGCTCATATAGATGCGGGTAAAACCACTACTACCGAGCGTATCCTTTTTTACACCGGCAAAACCCATAAACTGGGTGAGGTGCATGAGGGTGCTGCTACCATGGACTGGATGGAGCAGGAACAGGAGAGGGGTATTACCATCACTTCGGCTGCCACAACGGCCCAGTGGAAGGATACCCGCATAAACATTATCGATACGCCGGGGCACGTTGACTTTACGGTAGAGGTCGAAAGATCACTAAGAGTCCTGGATGGCGCCGTTACAGTGCTCTGTGCAAAAGGCGGAGTTGAGCCCCAGTCGGAAACCGTGTGGAGACAGGCGGAGAAGTATCATGTCCCCAGAATGATATTCATTAATAAGATGGATATTGTGGGAGCTGATTTTCATGGCGTAATAGATATGGTGAGAGACAGGCTAAAGGCCAATGCTGTTGCCATACAGCTGCCTATTGGCAGTGAAGACAACTTTCAGGGAGTAATAGATCTGGTTGAAATGAACGCGGAGATCTATTTAGATGACCTGGGTAAGGAAATGAAAATTACTGAAATCCCCGCAGGTCTTAAAGATAAAGCTGAGGAGTACAGGGCAGCCCTGGTTGAAGTTGTTGCGGAAGCGGATGAGGACGTTATGACAAAGTACCTGGAAGGGGAGGAGCTTACCAAAGAGGAGATAAAAGCTTCTATTCGTAAGATGACCCTGGCAGGGACATTAATTCCGGTTTTGTGCGGTTCATCATATAAGAATAAGGGAGTGCAGCCTTTGCTGGATGGCATAGTCGATTATATGCCGTCACCTGTGGATATTCCGCCTATCAAAGGAATTTCCCCAAAAACAGGTGCTGAAGCAGAGAGAGCTGCAGATGACAAGGAACCATTTTCAGCCCTGGCTTTCAAAATAATGGCGGATCCGTTTGTAGGGAAACTTGCCTTTTTCAGGGTTTATTCAGGAACACTGGATTCAGGTTCTTATGTTTACAACCCAATTAAAGAAAAAAAGGAAAGACTGGGCCGCATACTGATGATGCATGCCAACCACAGGGCGGAGACTGAAACTGTTTATGCAGGGGATATTGCAGCTGCGGTGGGGCTTAAAAACACCACCACCGGAGATACTCTGTGCGATGAAAAGCATCCCATTATTTTGGAATCTATGGAATTTCCGGATCCCGTAATAGAAATAGCTATAGAGCCTAAGACAAAAGCCGGACAGGATAAAATGGGCGTGGCCCTGGTTAAGCTTGCTGAGGAAGACCCCACATTCAAGGCCTATACCAATGCAGAAACCGGCCAGACGATAATTGCGGGCATGGGAGAACTTCATCTTGAAATCATCGTGGACAGGCTGCTCAGGGAATTCAAAGTGGAGGCCAATATCGGCAAGCCGCAGGTTTCTTACAAAGAGACTCTGCTTAGCTCTGCGGATGTTGACTACAAGTATGCCAAGCAGACCGGCGGCAGAGGCCAGTATGGTCATGTCAAGATAAAAGTTTACCCGAGAGAATCCGGATCCGGATTTGAGTTTAAAAACAGCATAGTCGGGGGAGCCATACCCAAGGAGTATATTCCCAAAGTTGAAGAAGGCATAAGAGAAGCCATGATGTCAGGACCATTAGCCGGCTATCAGGTGGTGGATGTGGGAGTGGAACTCTATGATGGCTCATATCATGAAGTTGACTCTTCGGAAATGGCTTTTAAAATCGCCGGAACCATGGCATTCAGAGAAGCTGCCAAGAAGGCAAAACAGGCATTGCTGGAACCGATATTCAAAGTGGAGGTCAGTGCCCCCGAAGAATATATGGGTGATGTAATAGGTGATTTCAGCTCCAGAAGAGGCAAGATTGAGGGAACCGACATTAAAAACGGCATATCCCACATCAGAGGTTTTGCTCCTCTGTCTGAAATGTTCGGATACGCAACAGACCTGCGGTCCAAAACCCAGGGCAGGGGAATATATGTGATGCAGTTTGATCATTTCGAAATACTGCCCGAGAATTTACTGGATAAGATAAATAAATAGGCCACCCAGATAGGCCAAAGGAGGAAGCGAAAGATGGCAAAATCAAAATTTGAACGTACCAAGCCCCACGTCAATATCGGAACCATAGGCCACGTAGACCATGGAAAGACCACATTGACAGCGGCCATAACCAAGACCCTGCATCAGAGGTATAATCTGGGTCAGATGGTAGCCTTTGATCAGATAGACAAGGCACCTGAGGAAAAAGAGAGAGGGA